>NZ_JAWPOL010000001.1:0-618096 GCF_033391095.1 Vibrio sp. Vb0667
TACGAGAGGACCGGAGTGGACGAACCTCTGGTGTTCGGGTTGTGTCGCCAGACGCATTGCCCGGTAGCTAAGTTCGGGATCGATAACCGCTGAAAGCATCTAAGCGGGAAGCGAGCCTTGAGATGAGTTCTCCCTGATACTTTAAGTATCCTAAAGGGTTGTCGTAGACTACGACGTTGATAGGCAGGGTGTGTAAGCGTTGTGAGGCGTTGAGCTAACCTGTACTAATTGCCCGTGAGGCTTAACCATACAACACCCAAGGGGTTTTGATGGACTCAATGAAAGAACATTGAATGTGTAAGAACGAGAATTAAAAAAACAGCTTTCCAGATTAAAGAATTTGCTTGGCGACCATAGCGTTTTGGACCCACCTGATTTCCATGCCGAACTCAGAAGTGAAACGAAATAGCGCCGATGGTAGTGTGGGGCTTCCCCATGTGAGAGTAGGACATCGCCAGGCTTTAAACATCGCTTTCAAGTTCTCTTTAATTGAGATAACTGAAGGCAAAACTAAAAATTAGCATCAATAGTATAAGACTAAGTTTTAGTGACAATTTGTGGAGAGATGGCTGAGTGGTTGAAAGCACCGGTCTTGAAAACCGGCATACGTTAATAGCGTATCTAGGGTTCAAATCCCTATCTCTCCGCCACTTTTAAAAAAACCGCTGTTCTTACAGCGGTTTTTTTTATCTGCTGTTTTTTTAACCGCTGTTATCGAAACTTCTAATTGATTTTTCTCTAGCTCTTTCTCCAAGTTTTTGCGTACCTACTTTGGGTTTAGTTTACGCAGTAATACCTTCAATCGAAGACATTTCCATACGTCTCATTTGGGCTTCAAATAGAGCTTTCTTAAGTCTCAACGTGGGATGCTTAAACGCATTTTGATAGAGTTCCAGTCTAAATACTGCGGATGCACTTGGAGAAAAAATGAAGCTACTTTACTGGTTAGATGAATGGCAAGCTCTTACTCAACAAGAACAAGAGATGGCTTTACCTATCTCTGGCTACGATTTACTTGATGATGTGTTTGTGAAGTATGAACTCGTCGATCTTAACAAGCCATTGTTGTTTACATTTTCTCCTTCCGGTACTGATGTGCAGGTACAAGATTTAACTCCGGATTTTTCTCCTTGGGGCTACGAGCTCGGAATACAACAACAAGTAAACATTATTGCCTTTCAACATTTAGGACAAAGTAATTGGTTCCGTAGTCGGAATTTGATTTTCTTTCTGGAGCAGCTATCTGAGTTGCTTCATCCCTTCAAATGTCGTTTGGGTTATGGGCAAAGTCGAGGTGGCTTTGCAATTGGCGCGTTCGCTAACTTGCTGAAACTAGAACATCTTTTGTTGTTTTATCCTGTTAGCACTAAAAATAAAGCGTTAGTGCCTTGGGATGATCGGCCGAGTACTGAGCTTGCTCAGCAGTTTGCTTGGGAAAGCGGCTACCATGATCGAGATTTGGGCAATGCCAAAGGTTATATTATTTATGACCCATCCAATCGCATTGATCGTCTTCATGCTGAACGTTATCCAGAGCTTACCCATTTAAAAGTTGTCGGTATGGGACACGGCACTCAATCCACACAATTAGATAAATTAGAATTTTTTAATCTGGTGGCGCAGGAGTTTGTTCGCCATCAAACCTTAGATATTGACCAATTTAATAAGCAAATTCACGCTTTGTTTTAAAAGAGGACTGATATCAGAGTCCCCTGTAACCAGGGGGAGATGATCACACACTAAAAACTAGATTTTTAACACAATTGCTAGGCGCAATTTAGATGGAGGATTAATGAAGTTACTGTACTGGTTGGATGAATGGCTGGCTCTTTCTCGTGAAGAACAGCAAACCAGGCTACCGATGTCCGGGGAGGACTTACTTGATGATGTATTTGTTAAGTATGAGTTTGTCGACCGCAATAAACCGTTGTTGTTCACCTTTTCCCCTGCTGGTACGAATCTACAAGTACAGGACTTACACTCAGACTTTGCGCCTTGGGGTTATCGCTTAGCCCAGAAACAAAAAGTAAATATTATTTCATTTCAGCATCTTGGGAAAAGTAACTGGTTTCGCAGCCGTAATTTGATTTTCTTTCTAGAGCAGCTATCAACTTTACTTGAGCCTTTTGAATGTCGTTTAGGTTATGGGCTTAGCCGCGGTGGTTTTGCTATTGGTGCCTTTTCCAATCTATTAAAGTTGGATCAAGTATTGATGTTTCACCCGGTCAGCACAAAAAACAGAGTTTTGGTGCCATGGGATGATAGGCCAAGTACTGAACTAGCCCAACAATTTGATTGGGAAGGAAAGTATCACGACCTTGACCTTGGCGATGCAAAAGGCTACATCATTTATGATCCAACTAATGAAATCGACCGCCTTCACGCCAAACGCTACCCAGAGCTCACTCACTTAAGAGTCTTCGGGATGGGACATGGTACCCACGCGACGTATTTGAATAAATTCGGTTTTTATAAGCAAGTGGCTGTAGACTTTATACGTTATCAGAAGATAGATATAGCGCAGTTTCGTCATCAGACTAAAACGCTGCGATTAAAAGAAGATTACTATCAGTGCCTTAACAAGGCGAATGCGAGTTCACAGCATCGTTTGAACTTACTGAGTACCGCTCATAATGTGTTAATTGAAGAAAAGAAAGAACATGTGAAGGAGCATCAAGCGCAAATCGATATTCAGCCACTTGTTGATATTGCGATGAAGCATGAGCATGACAATCCGCAAGATGCAGTACAACTTTTGGAAGTGGCTCAGCAGTTAGTTCCGAATGACCCCGTTGTGGAGCACAAGTTGCAGCAACTGTCGTAGGCGAGTAATGCAGACTGGCATTTTGAATTTGGTCAGTGGCTTTTGTCGCTGGCCTTTTTAATAGCTTATGGATTGATATTTCGATGAAATCTAATGAAGCAGTACAAAATAAAAAGCCCAAGCAAATGCTTGGGCTCCATAAATGTTAATGCGAGTTTTAAAACTCTTTTGGCGCAAAGCCTGTCATCACATCAAGGCGAAGTTCTTTACCAACTTTTGTTAATGGGTGAACGATTACTAAGCCGCGTACGCGTTTTTTCAGTTTGCCGATGTCCGCTTGTTCTGCTTTGGTGATTTCACGAGAGAAAGGCATATCAAGTAAGCTTTTACGTTCTTTGTTCAGCTCATAGTTTTGCTTGTGCTTTAACTGGTTAAGCTTTTTGGTAAGCTGTTCTACTTCATCCGTGAACTTTGTAATCATTTCGTGATCACCACGAGAACGTGCCGCATCAAGTTTACGTTGGCATGTATCTAAACGGTTGTGCAGCTTTTGAATATCAGTTTTTATGCTCATGGTAATTTGGCTCAAATTTTAAATAGTCGAGAAGTATAGCATAGCTGAGATCACACGCTCTACTATACTTCTCGATTGTCTGGCTTTAGTTAATCAGTTCATTGCCCGATACGTTACCAGAGAAAAAGGCTTCGACGTTATCAAGCGTCACAGAGGCAATATTATTAAGTGCTTCGTGAGTCAAGAATGCTTGGTGGCCAGTAAACAGCACGTTATGACAAGCCGATAAACGGCGGAAAACATCATCTACAATGACATCGTTAGATTTATCTTGGAAGAATAAGTCTTTTTCATTGTCATACACGTCTAGGCCAAGCGCACCAATCTTACCTTGTTTCAACGCTTCTATCGCCGCTAGTGAATCTAGCAACTCGCCTCGACTGGTGTTAATGATCATTACACCATCTTTCATTTGCGCGAAGGCTTTTTCGTTCAATAAGTGATAGTTTTCTTCACTCATTGGACAATGGAGAGAGATAATATCCGCATTAGCGTAGATTTCTTCAAGCGAACAGTAACGGGCTCCCATTTCTAGCGCTAATGGGTTTTCGTAGGGGTCGTAGCAAAGCAGCTCCATGCCAAGCCCTTTGAAGATACGCATCGTCGCGATACCAATCTTACCCGTACCAATAACACCAACAGTTTTTCCGTAAAAGTTAAAGCCAACAAGACCCTCTAGCGAGAAGTTGGCGTCACGTGTGCGTTGGTAGGCCTTGTGAAGGCGGCGGTTTAGGCACATCATTAAACCAACCGTGTGCTCTGCCACTGCTTCTGGTGAGTAAGCAGGAACTCGAACCACTTGTAAGCCTAGTTCTTTGGCTGCTTGTTGATCAACTTTATCATATCCCGCGCAGCGCATAGCAATAAGCTTGGTCCCGCCCAGAGAAAGCTGTTTAAGGACAGGAGCTGAAAGATCATCATTAACGAACGCACATACAACATCACTGCCGTGCGCCATCTTGGCTGTTTTTTCGGTTAGTCGGAAGTCGTGATAGTGAAATTCAAAATCGCGGTTATTTTTAATTTTATTAAAAGAGGCTTCGTCGTAGGATTTTGCACTAAAAAAAGCAATGTTAATCATGGTTCCCTCTCAAAAAGTACGGACTTTATAAATAAATATGCTTATAAAGTAATGCAACTTAGCCGTAATGAATAGAGAAATCTTCTCTTTGACTTTGTTGTATCAAATAACGATAAGAAGTACGCCTTTCAGCGAGTGCTATCTTACGGTTCCGCATTAGATACTGTTTGCTTTACGAGCATTAACTGACTAGCATTATCGCTCTTTTCTTGTTCACTTTATTAGCTTAGGCGTTACGACAATGTCAGTAAAATGGTTCTCTATGTTCTTGTGTTGTGTGTTTGCTTCGGGCACTCACGCAGCTGTTGACCTTGTTAAAGTCGACAAGTCTAAGCGTCGAATGTATTTGATGGAACAAGGAGCAGTGCTAAAAGAATACCGAATTGCTTTAGGAGCGAACCCGCAAGGACATAAACAAGAAGAGGGAGACAATCGCACGCCAGAGGGCGAATACACTCTAGATTATGTTATAGAGGACTCTGCTTTTTATCGTTCTGTGCATATCAGTTACCCTGATGCGATTGATACGTTGGAAGCGAAGCGCCGAGGTGTGTCCCCTGGAGGGAACATCAAAATTCATGGCTTAAAAAACGGTGAGAGTCAGTTGCCGATTTACATCCAAAGTTTTGATTGGACTAATGGGTGTATTGCGATTACCAACGAGGAGATGGACGAATTTATCCAGCTTGTCGAGATGGGGACACCAATTCAGATTGAGTGGTAATAAAAGGTCCCCTTTAATGTTCTGGCTCTTATAGGCTATGGCATAAAGCGCTGTGGATGATCACTAAAAATACCGTCTAATTGAGGTAGGTATTTCAGTTTATTTGGATTGTTCACCGTATAGCACATCACTTTGTAACCGGCTTGTTGGAGTTTGTTTATCTGGCGAGTACGAACCCAGTTAATATTTAGGTTGCAGCTATAGGCACTAACTTCTTCCAAAAGGCGTTTATCTTTTCTCGTAAAGAATTCACTTAACACACCCAATCGGTAGCCACTGCAGTATTTGTGCATCGCTCTAATGACGTCATGACTAAAGCTCGATAGGAGTACATTCTCTTGCGGCATTGGACTTTTTGTTAACGCATTGGCGAGAGTCTGCGCCACTTCTTCCGCTGGATGGTTGTCTACTTTAACTTCGATATTCAAGTTAAGCTTATTCTCAGTAGCTAAAGTGAGCAGTTCATCTAGTGTCACGATCTTCTCGCCTGAAAAGTCTGTGCTAAACCAACTACCGAAATCTAATGCTTTTAAGTCTTCCAGGGTGAGCTCATCAACACGCCCTTGTCCATTGCTGCATCGATTGACGGTATGATCATGGCAAACCACTAAAACATTATCTTTGGTAGGCTGTATATCCACTTCCACCCACTTCAACCCCAGGTCAATGGCTGCCTGAATGCTTATTTTTGTATTCTCAGGGTATGAACCTGCCACGCCACGGTGACCAATTAATAACGTTTCCATTCGCTTTATCTTTTGCTTTGCGGTTGCCAGATTGTACTCGTTTTTTCTATGAAGATATATCTAGGTGCATATTGTTAGGAACCTTTAGTAAAAGTGAACATTAAACTCTAATGGCACGTTGCTGCTTCTTGGACTGAGTCCTGTGGACTTAAAGCATTAGAGTGTTAGTTGTTTAATTGGTAAATGAGTAATAAAATGCGAACCATTTTTATTTGAATGGTGAGTGGTAATGTCACGAGTTTTGATAGTCGATGATGACGTTCCTTTGTGTGAGCTGTTAGAAGCGGTTTTGCAAGAGGAGGGCTACATCGTCTCTTCTGTACATTGCGGTGAAAGTGCGCTGCAATATATGGAAAAAACGCCTGTAGATCTTGTATTGCTTGATGTCATGTTACCAAACCTTAACGGTATGCAAGTTGCTCGTAGGATCTGTCAGCGCTTCGCGACACCTATCCTAATGCTTACCGCTCTCAACGATGAAAACTCGATGCTTGATGGTTACCAAGCGGGGGCCGATCAGTATATCGGAAAGCCCTTTAATGTCGCTGAGCTTCTAATGCGCATCAAAGCGATTCTTCGTCGTGTTGGCTTGGAACGTCAACGTCAGACGATGTGTAGTACCGTTCAAACGATCAGTGACCAGCTTAATAGCTTACCCCTCACAAGTACGGAAGCTGAACTATTGAGCTACTTGGTAAAAAACCAAGGAGTCGTGATTTCAAAAGCAGAGCTTCAAACTGAAGTGTTAAAGAAAGAGCTGAGTCCTTTTGATCGCAACCTTGATATGCACATCAGTAACATACGTCGCAAGTTAGTTGAAGCGGGGCTTTCCAAGCAACATATCAAAACCTTCCGTGGCAAAGGTTACAGTTATTTAGAGGCTGTAAACTGTTAATGAAGCTCCGGTGTCCACCTTTTATTGCAAAACGTAAAGACAGCTTAGCGTTCAAGTTATTTAGTTGCATGACCGCAATTGTCATTAGCATTTTGGTCGTGCAATCCTTAGCGGAACAAGCTCTGGTGAAAGCCATGTTGAAAGTGCCCGATAGTGTGCGAGAAGAAATGCTAGACCTTGCACATCAAGCTAACGTATTGATTGAGCACGGAGACATGGACGAACTTGCTGACTGGGCAAATGCGCAAAACTTTTATTTATTTGTGTTGAATGAACATCAGCAACCAGTTACGCACCGTCTGATGCATCCGCACTTCGAGTTCAAACTTCAATTTAAGAGAAGCATCGATGATCAACTTGAGGGGAAAGTGAATCGCCCCATCATCAATATTCCTTTAGTTCATGGCAATACTTTAGTGATTCAGTTGCCACATCGACTGCACCCTGCAAATGACTTCATTCTGTATTTCTCTATTCTCAAAGTCGTGATTGCAGTGGTTATTTTGGCGCTCTTTTCGCTGCTAATGGCACGTAACTTACAGCAACCATTGGATCGATTGAGAGAAGCAAGCAAAAAGCTATCTAATGGCGATTTTAATGTTAGTGTCGTGAAAGAGCTGAAGTCGAGCACGCGTGAGTTTAACGAGTTAGCGCAAGATTTCGATCACATGACGCAACAGATTCATTCTCTCGCTGAAAAGCAGCGACTGCTTATAAGAGATGTCTCTCACGAATTGAGAACGCCGTTAGCGAGGCAGAACTTGGTTCTGCATCTTTTGCGAAAGCGTGTTGGAGAAAGTGAGCAAAGCCTAGTGACAAGGCTAGAAGATGAAGCAAAAGAGCTAAACCATTTGATCAGCGATATATTGGAGTTCAGTCGCTTGGAAAATGCGCGCTTCGACAAAGCCACGAAACGCTGTGATTTAGAAGTTTTGCTCTCCCCGCAAGTAGAGCGTTGCAAAATAGATTTGAAGTCAGAACAGACGTTGTCTTTCCGCTCAGAAGCTGTATGTGCTAAAGCTTTTTGTGAAGAAACGCTCGTCATTCGTTGTTTGAACAATCTTATTGGTAATGCCATTAAATATTCAGGACAAGCAGCTCAGATAGAAGTTTCTCTGGAAAATTATGTCAAAGAAGGGCAGCAGTTCACCACCATGTCAGTATCTGATGATGGGCCTGGTATTCCAGAGAACAAGCTGGTCGATATTTTTGATCCGTTTACACGCTTAGATGCTTCTAGAGATAAAAAGCTTGGTGGCTACGGTTTAGGTCTTGCGATTGTCAAAGAATCCATGCGTATTATGGGTGGAGCAGTTACGGCGAAAAACCGTGAGCAAGGTGGTCTGAGGGTTACTTTAGTGTTCAAGCAATAAGTATGATTAAGTCGTAATTTTTGTGACTAAAGTCACATTATAATGGCGCATCATCAGAGAGTACTTTACAAAAGTTTGCAAATGCAAAGAATGTAAATTTAATGCAAATGGTAATACTTATCACTTATATTCACCCGCGAAATAATTAAGAGGGAATCGCATTCAACAAGTATGTGACCCGAAAAATAATAATCGGAGTGAAAGGATATGTTTACTAAGAGCCATTTGGCGTTAGTGATCGGTGCAGTGTTAGCAACACCTGCAGTGGCGGAAGTTCAAACAGACGAACATGTAGTTGTAGAAGGTCGAGAGTTCGGCTACAAGGCAGATACAAACAGTACAGCAATGCGCATGGAAATGACGCAGCTGGAAACGCCGGGACAAGTAGCGGTTATCGATGAAACGGTAATTGATGAGCAGCGTGCAAGTACACTTGGTGAAGTGCTACGTAACGATGCAAGTGTTAGCGCGGGTGGTACAAGCCGTAACCGCGAACGTTTCTCTCTACGTGGTTTTGAACTTAGCAGTTCAGACGGTTTTCTTCGTGATGGTCGTCAACACTGGTCACACTACCGTCAGCCAATTGAGCTTTTAGAGCGTGTTGAAGTGCTTAAAGGTCCATCAGGTCTGCTATACGGTAAATCTGAGCCGGGTGGTTTGGTAAACATGGTTTCGAAAAAACCAACAACTCAAACACAAGCAAGTTTGAGTCAAGATCTAGGTTCGAATGATCACTCACGCACTGTGCTTGATGTGAGTGGCGCGCTAAATGATGCAGAGACACTGCGTGCGCGCGCAATTTTTGCCAAAGAAAGCTACGGCTCTTGGCGCAGATACGGTGATGGCACTGAGCCTAAAACAGATCGTACGGTAGCGGGCTTAGTGGTTGAGTACGACATCACCGACAACTTTATGGTATCGGCTCATTACGATCGCACGAAAGACGATGGTAGCGTAGACTCTGGCGCATACATTGTTGATGGCAAAGCGGTTCGCGGTGATAAGTACATTTGGGATGCGCAGTGGTCTGAAATTGATAACGAAGTAGAAAACTACGGTGTCGATATTAATGCGCAAGTCACGGATAACGTGAACGTAAAAGCAGGTTACAACCGTCAAGACTTTAAGCGTTTTGATGTGGAGTCTTACCCAGGTTTCGAAACTTATGACCAAGATACTAAGATCGACCATTCTGGTAACGAACGCAAAGATAATTGGGTGTTTGATACTGCATATATAGATGTGACGACGGACTTTTCTTTGTTTGGTACAGATAACACGTTTTTGGTAGGTGCGAACTACCTAGAGTATACCTATGACCGTTTCCAAAAGTATTACAACCCTATAAGTATAGAAGCCGGTCAGACAGTGCCTCGTCCTGGCTACTCTGGGAAAGTTAAACAGTCCACAAGCGAGCACGACACTTGGGGTATCTACGCGCAAAATATGATGACGATTAATGACTACTGGCAAGTGCTTGCAGGCGTTCGTTATGACGAAAAGCGTGATGATGAACTGACCGAAAACCAAGTTTCTCCAAAGTTAGGTGTGATATTCCACCCATCGACGAATGGCTCGGTTTACGTTCAGTATTCTGAAAGCTTCATGCCTCAAGGTGAAGTCAGCAACGGTAGTCGTACCTACATCAATGAAGGTGAGAAACTCGACGCTGAGCGTGGTATCTCTTACGAGATCGGAACTAAGTGGGAACTGTTTGATCAGCGTTTATTTGTATCTGGTGCTGTGTTTGATATCACATTAGAGAACATGTCGCTGGATGTTGAAAGTGGTAAAGATGCTAGTAATAAAGTTCTACATAAGAAAACTCAAGGTGGTGAGCAAGTACACAAAGGTGCTGAGCTAATGGCCCAAGGTTTTGTGACCCCTGAGTTGTCGCTAACCGCTTCTGCAATGTACTTGGATGCAGAGCTTAAGAAGGCAGAAAGATATGAAGGCAACCGCCCTGTAGATGTGCCAGAGTTTTCAGCAAGTCTATGGTCTAGCTACAAGGTTCAGGACAATACGAACCTAAACCTTGGTTTGATTTATGAAGGTGATCGCTACGGTGATGCGGCGAATACCTTCAAGAAAGATGGCTACGCTCGCGTTGATATGGGCGTGTCATACAAACATAAGTACGATGAAAACTTGGATATCATTGCTCGATTCAATGTCGAGAACTTATTCGATACCGACTACTTCGCAGGTGGTGGTAGCACGAATAGCGAGCAAAAAGGTGCGAGTGGGGTTGTGGTTGGAGAAGGCCGCAACTACATGGCAACAATCCAGTTCAAGTACTGATAACAATTTGATTATTAAAGGGGAAGGGTAGTCTTCCCCTTTGGTCGTTTTTGGAACACAGAAATATAACTCGTATGAATCTAATGAAATCAAGTATCGCTCTGTTGATATCATCGGTTTTGATTCCCGCTCACGCGGCGAACTTAAACGATGCACAAGCTGTGCAGAGTAAAACAAACCAGTCGTCGGCGGTAAGCCAAAAACGTATTGATGCAAGCGCAGAAAAATCACTTACTCTAGAAGCTGAAATTGAGCAGCTGCAAGAAGAAGTCGGTAACTTGAAGATTTATCGCGATCATCTTGCAAGCCTTGTTGAGAGCCAAAATCAAGAAGTTGATAGCTTGAACGAGCAAATTGAACAGATTGCTCAAACTCGTCAAGGTGTCGTGCCTTTAATGTATCACATGCTTGAGGGCTTAAAAGTGCTCGTCGCTAACGACAAGCCTATACGCAAAGCGCAACGTGAGGAGCGAATTGCAAAGCTGGATTCCATGATGACGCGTGCAGACGTTGCGGATGCAGAGAAGTTTCGTCGTATTTTAGAAGCGTACCAAATTGAAATGGATTACGGCACCAAGCTTGGCGTTTACCAAGGCAAGATTAACCTGGGTGACAATGAAGCTGTGGAGGCGGACATTCTCTATTTAGGCCGTTTGTCTTTGGTAGCGCGTAGCTTATCTGGTGACACATTTTGGAGCTGGTCACAGCAACAACAAGCATGGCAACAAGTGGGTTCTGAGCAAAAATCAGAGCTAGACAAAGCGTTCGCTATGGCGAATAAACAGATCGCGCCGAGTATGTTAACTCTGCCAGTGTCGTTAACCGCTGCGGAGGGCAAATAAATGATGAAAAAATGGTTATCGGTTGCATTAATCTCGACAGCCGCATTAATGCCTTATACAACTTTTGCTAGTGATGCGTTGTTACAAAAGGCGCAGCAAGAAAATCGTCAACAGCAATCGCACAATGTCGCGCGTGAATCAGGTTTTAAGCAAACAGAGCAAGACCTACAGGCTATAAAGAATAAATTGGTGGCAGAGCGTGCTGCTCTTCAAGCAGAGGCGGACTCATTAAGTGTTACCTTCGGTGAAAATGAAGCAGAACTGGCACAGCTAGAAGAAAAGTTGCGTCTAGAAACCGGGAGCCTAGGTGAGTTATTTGGCGTCGTTCGCCAGAACGCAAAAGAGCTAGAGTCTGAGCTAAAAAGCTCAGTAACCGGTGTAGATGCAAACTCATATCAGAAAGATATCGATGCTATTGTTGCGGCTAAATCACTGCCAACGTTGACCCAACTTCAGGCGATGTGGCGCAGCATGGAAGAACAAATCAAAGCAAGCGGTGAAATGGCAAACGTCTCTTTCACACTGCTAAATGGCGAGGGCCGTGAACAAACGGTTAGTGGTGTTCGTCTTGGTTCTATGGCGCTGCTGGATGACACTGGCTACGTTAAGTGGAATGGTCAACGCGGAGATGCGGTAAACTATCTTCGTCAGCCTGAAAGCGGTCCAACAGCGAATACTATTTCCTCTGGTGACATTGATGCGCTTGTCATAGATCCGTCACGTGGCATTCTTCTTGAGCAGCTCGCAAACTCACCGACTTTGGCTGATCGCCTAAATGCGGGTGGCGTTGTCGGCAAAATCATCCTTGGTTTATTGGCTATCGGCCTATTGATTGCGCTCGTACGTGGTGCATCTCTGATGATTTCGCGCCAGAAAATCATGAAGCAACTGAAAACCCCAGCGCAGCCAGGAAACAACCCTTTGGGTCGCGTGCTTGCGGTATACCAGAAAGACAAGCATCGCAGCGTAGAAGCGTTAGAACTACGTCTTTTGGAAGCCGTTGTTGATGAGCAAACCCACCTAGAAAAAGGGTTGTCGATGCTTAAGCTTCTTGCTGCTCTAGCTCCTATGCTTGGCCTACTAGGCACGGTAACGGGTATGATCGAAACCTTCCAAGTCATCACTCAATTTGGTAATGGTGATCCGAAAGTAATGGCGGGTGGCATTTCGATGGCACTTGTGACTACCGTACTTGGCCTTGTTTCAGCCATGCCTTTGCTATTAGCGCACAACGTATTGAGCTCTCAAGCAGAAAATATTCGCAGTATCTTAGAAAAACAAGGCATCGGTTTAGTTGCAGAACAAGCTGAGCGTGATATGCCGAATAACAAAAGTCACTCTAACACCTTAGCGGAGAACGCAGCGTAATGGAGCAGATCCTACTCAGCACATTGGGTTTGATCAGTGAGGATTGGGCCACAACCTTGACGAGCTTTATGCAGCAAGGTGGTCAAATCCTATGGTGGCTGGCCGCCGTCGTGGCGGTGTGCTGGCTGTTGGTTATGGAGCGAGTTATTTATCTCACAACGGTTTTCCCTGGGGTAAAAAAACAGCTTTGTGAGCAGTGGCACGCAAGATCAGAGCACCACTCTTGGTACGCGCATCAAATCCGTGAAGGATGGATTGCAAAAGCGCAAATCGAACTACGCCAAAACCTATCGACTATTAAGCTACTTGTGGCGGTTTGCCCAATGCTAGGGTTGTTAGGGACGGTGACAGGCATGATTACGGTGTTTGACGTAATGGCATCGCAAGGCAGCAGCAATCCGAAATTGATGGCTTCTGGTATCTCACTTGCTACGCTGCCAACCATGGCAGGTATGGTAGCAGCGCTTGCGGGCATGTTTATTCATGCTCGCCTTAGCAAAGTGTGTGAACGAAAAGCTATCCAGTTAGAACAATCTTTAAGGAGTCAAAAGTGAGACTCGGACGCAGACCTAACCAACAAGATGAAGCTCAAGTCGATTTAACCTCGATGCTTGATATCGTCTTCATCATGTTGATCTTCTTCATTGTGACCAGTTCGTTTGTACGTGAATCCGGTGTAGAAGTGAATCGCCCCCAGGCTTCTAATGTAGTAAGTCAAAAAGACGCGGGCATTTTTATCGCAGTAACGGCAGCGAATGATGTGTACATTGACAAACGAGTGGTTGATATTGAGCGTGTTGAGGCCTCTATTGAGCACCTGTTACTTGATCAACCTGATGCCTCGTTAGTTATCCAAGCTGACGAGCATGCTTACAATGGCACTGTCGTGAAAGTGATGGACGCTGCAAAGGCGGCGGGTGTGAAGAACATTGCATTGGCGGCGGAGAAACCTTAATGGGCAGGCTGTTACTTGCACTACCAGCATCACTGTTAATTTCTGTGAGCTTGTTTAGCTTTATGGCGTGGATGGTTGATAAAGGCAACCAGCGTGCACCAGAAGCTTCAGAAGCCGTTCGTTTTGATATGGTGATGGTAGAGAATGAAGCAGACGTACAGCGTCGTCAACGTTCAGTGCCGGAGCAACCAGAACCACCTCAAGCGCCGGAGCCAATGGATCTGTCTCAAGCTGACACTCAAATGGAACCAATGAGTCAGATGACGCCAGTCAGTGCTTTAGGTTTAAACACAGCCCTTGAAGGCATCGCGATTAGCGCCCCAAACTTGAAGGGAACAATGGGCAACCAGCAAGCACTGCCGTTGTATCGTGTTGATCCCCGTTATCCAAGTAAGGCGCTGAAACGTAGAGTGGAAGGTTATGTCATTATGCGTTTCACGATCGATGCAACTGGACGACCAAAAGATATTGAAGTGATCGAGGCTGAGCCCGAGCGCATGTTTGAAAGGGAAGCAATCCGTGCGCTTAAAAAATGGAAGTATCAGCCAAAAGTTGAGGATGGTGTGTCAATTGAGCAGTTCGGACAAACCGCTAAAGTGGAGTTCAAGTTAGCCAAATGATGAAAAAATTCTTAATCGGTACGGTATTAAGCCTGAGTGCACTCTCAACCATTGCCAGTGAGTTAAGCCAATACACCGCAGCGAGAGTTCAACGAGCACACAACTTGGCTCAAGAGGAGAAACTAAAAGAAGCGATTTCATCTCTTGAAGCTATGGAGCTTTCTCGTGGATATGACCAAGCTTATGTCGCTCGAATGTTGGGTATTTTTTACTGGCAGAACGAGCAAACTCAAGCGGCGATTAAGCAACTTGAGTTGGCAGTCAATAGTGGTTTGCTACAAGATGAGCAAGCATGGCAAACCCGAAAAATGTTGGCTGATATACTGCTGAACGAGCAACGTTTTTCTAAGGCTTTACCTCATTACTATGCCTTGAGCAAAAACATTCCTAAAGGTCAAAAAGCGCATGAACTATGGCTGCGTATTTCCCAATCTCATTATCAACTGAGTCAGTGGCAAAAAGTGCTTTCAGCAATGGCTCGTTATGAGAAGTTTGGTCAGCCAGACAAGCTTGGCGCATTGTCGATAAAGCTTTCTGCTGAGCTAGAACTGAAAAAGTGGAAGCCGGCAATCTCGACCATCAAACGCTTAATAGTGATTGAACCTGAGCGAATTGAATGGTGGCGTCAGCTTGTTGCTCTATATCTACGGGTTGATGACAACAAACGTGCCCTAGACTCTTTGGCGTTGGCAAAACTGAAAGGGTTACAACTTAGCCAAGATGACTTAAAGCTGCTGGCACAATTGTACGCGAAACGAGGTATTCCTGAGAGAGCTGCATTGGTGATGAACGAGCTAGAGGATGTAAACTCGAATAGTAAGCTAAAAGCTCAGCAAGCAACGTATTGGCAAATGGCAAAAGAGTGGGAAGAGTCTATTGATAGCTGGCGTATTGCAGCTCAGCTAGATAGGCAGTATTACTGGAACTATTCTCAACTGCTGGTGCAAGAAGGCCATTATAAAGATGCCATTGCCGCGCTCGATAATGTCAGAGGTCGTAAAGCGGATGTTGCACTTATCAAAACTCGCGCTTACTACAAACTTAAGCGGTTTGACGATGCGCTCGCTAATGCCAAAAGAGCGAATGAGATTAAGCCATCGAATCAGGCAAAAAGTTGGGTTAAGTATCTATCTCAGCTACGCAAAGTAGAATCGACGCAGAACTCATAGCGAACATTTTTATTAAATACCCGAGCTCAGTCTCGGGTATTTTTTTGTTTAAAGTAAACAATGTAAATTAAATGCCAATACGAATGATTATCACCTAAATTATGCCCCACATTTATTGGTGATGATTGTTTCTATGTTGCTTAAAAGCAAAGGTGTTCAAACTTGGGCTCGCCGCCTACATATCTATATTTCGATGGCTCTTCTCTTAGTTACGCTGTTTTTTGCAGTAACTGGTATTACCCTCAATCGCCCCGAATTGTTTGAACGCAGCGAACCTATCATTCAACAACATACTCTGACGGTTCCGCACTCAGTTTTATTCTCACATTCAGATACCTTTCAACCTAATCGTGAAGGGCTGGTGGCTTTCTTGACTAAAGAAACCGAGCTTCGCGGCACTCCCTCCGCACTAGATGTGTATACCGAAGTTGAGCAAGGTGAGTTGTTACTCGGAGAGCTTTCTATGGATTTTAAAGGCCCGGGTTATAACGCTACGGTCTTTATTGATATGACTACTGGTGCAGCAGACGTCGAAACGACGCACTACGGTATTGTTGCGCTGCTGAACGATCTACATAAAGGACGCAACAGTGGTGGGATTTGGAAGTGGTTTATCGACGTCACTGCGCTTTTGATGGTGTTTTTTGTTCTTACAGGCGTGTGCTTGTTACTGCCTAAGAAGAAGACGCTCAGAACGTCAATGCAATGGATGAGCTTTGGTACGTTACTGTCGCTCGTAATTTATTTTGTTGCTGTTCCATAACAGCTTTTTTAGAGAACACTTATGTTGAACACAGGAAGATTTTTCCGCCGTAATCACTTTTGTAAAGCCGCTTTGATCGCGGCTTTTACTCCTTTCTCTCTTTCCGCGGCGCCTCTACCAGATAACGCGAAGGTCGACTTCGAACTCGAACTTCCAAAGATAGATACCTCAATGTATGCACGCCCTTATGTGGCGGTTTGGGTTGAAAACGATCAGCGTAAACCAGTTAAAACCATTCAGTTATGGGTAGGGAAAGACGAATGGTTAAAAGATCTACGCAGCTGGTGGAGAAAAACGGGTCGTTATGATCGTGAACTTGTTGATGCGGTGACTTCTGCAACACGTCCTGCTGGTCAATACCGCTTTGTCTGGGATGGAACCAATGACTCAGGGGAGCGTTTGGAACAAGGAAATTACACGTTGTACGTCGAAGTCGTTCGTGAACACGGTGGGCGAAACTACTTACGTCAAAAAATAACGCTAGCGGACAGTGACGTACGCTATGAGCTTAAACCAACACAAGAGACGGGTGTCATCACCGTCAATTATCAAGTTAAGTGATTAAAGGACACAACAATGAAAACCAAAATGAAAGCAGTGGCATTGGCGAGTGTAATGGCAATGGGATTGGCTGTAACCACCACCGCACAAGCACATCCACGTTGGGTTCTGCCCTCTCACTTTACGGTTTCTAAAGAAGGCGGTGACTGGCTGACATTTGATGTTACTGCCTCTCACGGAACGTTTGTTTTTGATAAGCCTGCGGGTAGTGACCAGGCATTTGTGGTGATGCCGGATGGCCGCTCTGAGCGTCCTAACTTTGTTGTTCGTGGCAAGCGTCGCTCTATGTTTGATTTCTTTTTTACAGAAGAAGGCACGCACAAAGTCGCGATTAATAATCAGCCGAGCTACTACACACAATACAAAGCGGGCCGTCGTGATACGGTGAAATGGGCGCGAGCAAACAAAGCTGAGCGTGGTGACGTGCTTCCTGAGCAAGCGCGTGATGTGGTTACTCAACTAAGTTACACCCGAGCAGAAAGCTACATTACGGTTGGTATGCCAACGGACAAAGCGTTGGAGATTGAAGGCAAAATGCTGGAGATGAAACCGATCACGCATCCATCGGACATCATTGAAGGTGAGCCTGTGACTTTCCAGTTTTTCTTTAACGGAGAGCCACAAGAGGGCGTTACTGCTGAGATTACACGTGAAGGGACCATGTACCGAAACCATCAAGAACAAATCGATGTGGTGAGCGATAAAGATGGCAAAGTGATCTTCACGCCAGAAGTCGCCGGGCGCTACTTAATGAAAGCGAACTACAAAGGTGAATTAAAAGATAATCCATTGGCGGATAAAGCGAGTGCCAATGTTCATCTTACGTTTGAAACTCAACTTAACTAATCGAATTAGGCTCAGCAATTGCTGGGCCATTTTGGAATTATCATGAATAACACTTCTCTTCTAAAAGCGGTTTTGTTTTTTTCTGGATTTGCGTCCTTTCACGCTGCTGCACATTTTCCTCTGATGAGCTGTCACTTGGCGCAAGATAAAGTGATTTGTGAAGCGGGCTACTCGGATGGATCGACAGCGGTCGACTACGATGTCGAAATGTACGATTACGACGACAATCTGATCGCCAAAGAAAAAACAGATAAGCGTTCCATCGCAGAATTTACTCACCCTGAAACAGATTTCTATTTGGTATTTGATGCCGGACATGAAAGCCCGGTGGAAGTGGATATCGTTGAGCTGAAAGAGAAATGAGTGTACAGAAAGTTCGCCCTGATGATGGTAACCGAGAAGGAAAGTGGGTCGCACTGACAATCGCAGCAATTCTCAGTTCAGCAGCCATACTTATGCCCTACCATCAGGTCGCGACTGAAAAGCCAGACATGCAGTCTCATCAAGTGTTAATCACGGATTTACATCAAAATGAGTTGGGGTTGATCGCTGAGCTTAAGCTCGCTCATGAAGAGATTCGTGATTTGCAGTTAGATACCGGAACTTGGCCTGAGATCTCTGATATGGAGGTGCTTTGGATTGCTCCGTTCGTGAAAGACCAAAACTGGAAGCGTAAAGGTTCTCATCAGTGGCAACGAATTGATGACGGTGTCTACATTGGCGTGAAGACCAGTGCCCAAGGCTCTGCTTCCATGCTATTGGATAGCCGCAGTTCTCAAGCTGATATTTGGTTTAATGATTCTAGCCGTTCGTTAAATGTGGAGGGACTAAGCGATCTAGCTAAACGCCACGATTTCGGGTGGAAACAAATCGTTCTGTCAGACTCTTCCTCTCATTCTCACGCCCATTAAGACAACATAATTGATAAGTACTATGATCAAACGCTCTCTTTTACGTCGTATTCTTACAGCCACCGCGTTATTGACGGTGTCTTCTACTGGCTTTGCTGCCGATAAACTCAGTATTGGTATTACGCTTCAACCTTATTACAGCTATGTTAAAGCCGTTGTTGGTGAGAAGGCGGACATCGTTCCTTTAGTTGATGCTGGTTTTAATCCTCACAACTATTTGCCACAACCTAATGATCTTAAGCGCTTAAATGAAATGGACGTAATAGTGATCAATGGTATTGGTCATGACGATTTTGCACTGAAAGTGATCAAGGCTTCTCAGCGTGATGATCTCGTGGTTATCGAAGCGAACAAAGAAGTGCCTTTATTGCCCGCTATGGGGCAGTCTGTTGGTCAAGGAGCAGTGAACCCTCACACCTTTGTCGGTCTATCAACAACCATTCAAAAGGTTTACACCATCGCGAGTGAGCTAAGCCAACTGGACCCAGACAATGCTACGTTCTATCGCCAAAATGCTCGTAAATACGCGAAAACATTTCGCCTGATGAAGCGTGATGCAATGTTGTCTCTTGGTGAGTTGGACACGGCTGGTATGAAGGTGGCGACAACCCACAATGCTTACGGATATATCCTTCAGGAGTTTGGTGTTGACGTTGCCGCTGTCATTGAGCCTGCTCATGGTGTAGAACCAAGTGCAAGTCAGCTACAGGAAACGATAGAGAAAATTCGTGAATCGGGCATTGATGTTCTGTTTTATGAGCTCAATATGCCGAATCGCTTTGTTGATACCATCGAAGAGGCGACCGGGGTGCAGCTTTATCGCTTTTCTCACATGACTCACGGTGAGTATGAGGCTGATAAAGTCGAGGTTGAGATGCGAGATAATGTGGAAACACTAATCGAAGCCATGAAATTTGTGGCGAGTAAGCGAGCAGGGGAAAAGGCGTAATGACTGGACCTTCCGTTTCCTTAAGTAACGTGGGCCTAAAATACGCCGACAATATCATTTTGCAGAACATCAGCGCCGAATTCGAGAACGCGAAATGTCACGTGATTATGGGACCGAACGGCGGTGGTAAAACCTCTTTGCTTCGTTCGGTACTTGGACTCACGCCATTTTCGGGAAACATAGCGCTCAATTGGCCAGAACCATCAGCTGCATCGGGGAAGATAGGGTATGTGCCACAAAAAGCGATGTTTGAAGCAAGCCTCCCGTTAACCGTGATGGATTTTGTACTGCTTAACCAAACTCGTATCCCTCTATTTTGGCGACGTAAAACGAAACAAACTCAACATGCCCTGGCCCAGCTGGATCGCGTGGGTATGGCAACGCGTAGCGACCGTCGTATGGGGCAACTCTCTGGCGGTGAGCAACAGCGTGTTTTGTTTGCGCAAGCTTTACTGGATGAGCCCAATTTATTGGTTTTAGACGAACCTACAACTGGCATGGATGAGCAAGGTGTTCGATATCTTGAAGGTTTGATTCATGAAGTCGTTGGAGAAGGCAAAACGGTACTGGCAGTACACCATGACGTGACCGCAGTGCGCCGTTTAGATGCGCAGGTCCATGTTGTAAATCGTCAAATTGTGGCGTCAGGACACCATTCAGATGTGCTAAGCCCTGATCGTATAGAAACATTATTCAAGCACTACACAGCAAAAGTGGAGGCTGCATAATGGATTGGTTGCGAGAGTTAGCGGTTAGCGGCGTTGAAGCTGGATGGTTAAGCGATAGCTTTTCTTATGCTTTCATGGTGAACGCAATTGTTGCAGCGCTGATATTAGGACCATTACTTGGTGGTCTTGGTACATTAGTCATCGCCAAGCGACTGGCTTTTTTCTCTGAAGCGGTTGGGCATGCTGCGCTTACCGGAATCGCGATTGGTGTGTTGCTCGGTGAGCCGCCAGAGAATCCGATCATCGGATTGTTTAGCTTTTGTATGATTTTTGCGCTGTTGCTTCACTTTGTTCGTAATCGTACGAATGTACCTTACGACACACTGGTTGGGGTTTTTCTTGCACTAGCGTTAGCGGTTGGTGCTGCGCTGTTAATGTACGTTGCTCGCAAGATCAACATTCACATGTTGGAGAACGTGTTGTTTGGCTCGATCTTGACTGTGACGGACAACGATATCCTTATTTTAGCGATCAGTTGTTTGATCATATTACTGCTTCTTATTCCAACGTTTAACCGCATTTTGCTAACTTGTATCAGCCCGGATATTGCACGTGTACGCGGCTTTAATACCAGCTTTTATGATTACTTATTTGTCATGATGATCACCTTGGTCACCATCGCCGCGGTAAAGATTATTGGCGCGGTATTGGTTGGTGCATTGCTACTGATTCCTGGTGCAACGGCTCGGTTATTGACTAAACGCATGGGCAGTTTTGTTCTCCTTTCTTCTTTATTGGCAACCATTGCGTGTTTAGTAGGAACCATACTGCCGATGGAGCTTGAGCTACCAGTGCCATCAGGCGCATCCATCATCATTGTTTCTGCGGCATTTTTCCTAACAGCAACGGTTTACCGAATTATCCAAAAAGCGTAACCCTTTTTATAAAGTAATGAACATGAAGATAAAAAAATTAGCGATAACTTTTGGTTTGGTTATAGCGACAACACTTCCATCGTTGGCAAGCGCCAAAGACATTTTAACCAGCACTCCCGTCACGTACATGTTGTCTGAGCAACTCATGAAAGGTACAGGGATAGAGACTCAGTATCTGCCTCCAAAGCGTTACGGCGTTGAGCGTCTTGAGAACTGGTTCGCAAATAAAGGTACAGAGCAAGTTAAGCAAGCGGGTCAAGCCGCGACGGTTGCTATTACTCTTGGTGCGATTTGGAAACAAGACCCGACTTATGTTTACGCTCGACAGGGCAACATTCACTTGATTGAAATCGATGCATCGCAGGCCATTTCTCCTAGAGCTCAAGGAGTTGCAGTTCTGACATTGGAAAACGGGTCAACATCGAAGTACGCATGGCTGAACCCTACAAACTTAATCCGAATGGCGGGCATTGTTGGAGAGGATCTACAACGTGTATATCCTGAACACCAAAAGGCGATTCAAACGAATCAACAGGCTCTTATGCTCAATGTGCGTGAACTGATCAACCAACAACAGGCAGAGATCTTCGATAAAGGCATCGATTCAGTGGTACTGATGAGTGAGTCATTAGAGGACTTTGCCTCTGGCAACCAATTGTTTGTGGTTGGGCGCGAATTTAAGCCGGAACTTGAGTGGACAGAAGAAGACAAATTATCTTTAAAAGCTCAGTTTGAACAAGATAAAACGCTATGGTTAGTGACGGATAAACGACCGTCGAAAACCTTGACATCGCTTATTAAACCGAGCCGCATACTGCAAATTGATGTTATTGACCGCTGGGGCAGTAACGGTATCAAAACTGAGAAGCCACTCGCACGTTGGGAGATGTGACACGTAAAAAGCCACAGATTTTATGATGGGGAGTGAAAAGTTCCCTATTTTTTTGTGATTAAGTTCAAAATGTGAGCATTGATACCACTGGTTGCATAAGAAAGTGTTTGTTTCATTTCTATTTCATTACTACTTTGTTATGTGTTCGTTGCGATTGATTCGGATTTAATCTGTTTCTAAGCGAACCGGTACAAACAACTATACGGATGTTAACAATGAAAATGAAAACTCTAGCCGTTGCAGTGGCGGCACTAGCATGTGGTTCACAGGCCTTCGCAGCAGAAGTTTACAACAGCGATGGTACATCTTTATCGATCGGCGGTCACGTTTCAGTTGGCGTGGGTGAGTATTTCGAAGAAGAAGTAAAAGTTCACCAAGTGTCTCCACGTATCAATGTTGCGGGCAAGAAAGACATTGGCAACGGTATCACTATCGACGCTAAAGGCGAATGGGCACTTAACTACCTAAATGGTGGTAGCCAGTCGTTTTCAACTCGTTTGGGCTACATCGGCGCGACCCACCAGCAGTTTGGCCGTTTAGTGGGAGGTACACAGTGGTCTCCGTACTACGATGTCGCTGGCGTTGCGGATCTACCAATCGCGTTCGCGAACGACTTTTTGTACGACAATCACAACAATCTAGGTACTGGTCGTGCTGAAAAAATGATCAGCTACCGTAAAAGCTTTGAGTTTGGCGAAGGTTTTGCTTTCAACCTAGGTCTTGGTTGGCAAGGTGAAAATGATGATAGAGGCCTATCATTACAACAAAACCCTAACACAGGTCTTCCAGAATACGTTTCTAAAGGCAGCAAGTATGACCAACGTGGTCAAATCGCACTGAGCGGCTCTGTTGCGGGCTTTGGTCTAGGCTACGTATACAGCGGCGGTGATGTTGAGAATTCTGGTCTAGGTACTAAAACTGCTGAATCACACCTTGTTTCTGTAAATTACGGTGAGTATGGCTCTGGTCTGTACGCAGCTGTTGTATACGGCATGAACGAATACTTCTACGAGATGCGTGAAGAAACTACTCAGATTGAGGGCCTACTAGCGTACGGAGTCAACAATTGGACGTTCAGCGTTAACTACGAAGGTGTAGAAGACGACAAAGACAACAAGACAGTTTCAAGCGAAACTGCGCTACAAGCAGAGTACGCAGTAACTCCTGCATTCGTTACTTTCGCTGGTTACCAGTTTGACCTAGGTAACGACTACAACAATGAAGAGAACGACTACTGGACTCTAGGTGCTCGTTACTACTTCTAATAAATAGGCCAGTTTCTACTGCCTAAACACATTTATTGTGTTAACGCCTACTCGTTGTGAGTAGGCGTTTTTCTTTCTGCTTTCCTTTGGCTATAAGAGACGCTGGTCGTTCTGTGCTTAGGTAACCCCACTCCTTGTTTAGAGAGTGCGTCTATAAAAAATGCCCGCAACTTGCGGGCATTTTTTGTTGTTAGAGATACAGTTCTATTAATACGCTTATTCTTTATCGAGTAAATCGAGGAAGAAGGCATACTCTAGCGCATCTTCTTTTAAGCGCTTAAATCGACCAGATGCGCCGCCGTGTCCGGCTTCCATATCGGTTTTGAACAACAAAACGTTATCGTCTGTCTTCATTTCACGAAGTTTGGCGACCCACTTCATTGGTTCAAAGTACTGTACTTGAGAGTCGTGCAAGCCAGTCGTTACCAACATGTTCGGGTAGTTTTGCGCCTTGATGTTGTCGTAAGGCGAGTAACTCAACATATAGTCATAGTATGTTTTGTTATTTGGGTTACCCCATTCATCATACTCATTGGTGGTCAATGGAATTGATTCATCGAGCATAGTGGTTACCACGTCCACAAACGGAACATGTGCACCGATACCGCGGTACAGTTCTGGTGCTTGGTTGATGATAGCCCCCATTAAGAGACCTCCTGCAGAGCCACCAACAGCGAAGACTTTATCTTTCGCGCCGTAGCCTTGTTCAACCAAACCTTTAGTCACATCAATAAAGTCGTTGAATGTGTTTTGCTTGGTTAGTTTTTTACCGTCTTCATACCAAGGGCGGCCAAGCATTTCAGATCCACGAATATGAGCAATGGCGTAAACAAAGCCGCGATCCAATAGACTCAAACGTGTCGAGCGGAAAGTTGGCTCAATGGTTGCGCCATAAGATCCATAACCATATTGGTAGAGTGGATTCGTACCATCTTTCTTAAATAAGTCTTTACGATACACCAAAGAAACGGGTACTTCTTTACCGTCACGGGCTGTGACCATGATGCGTTCTGATTGGTAATTGTCAGGATTAAAATCACCAAGTACAGGTGTTTGCTTCATGATTTCTGACTCGCCCGTTTTTAGATCGAAATCGTAGTAGGTTCCTGGAGTGGTTAAACTGCTGTAATAAATACGAACTTTTTCGTTATCCAGCTCTAGGTTACCTGTCAAATAGGTAGCAAACGCATCGTCATTAAATGTGAGGGGGAATTCTTTTCCTGTTGAAAGCTGACGTACAGTGACGCTTGCTAGGCCGTTAGAGCGCTGCTCGTAGACGATGTGATCATCGAATAACTCGAAGTCGACAAGTTGAGTGTTGTCGTCTGCGGCAATCACATCTTGCCATTTAGAGCGGTCATGCATGTCATTTTGATGAACTTTCATCAAACGGAAGTTGACGGCTTGATAGTTAGTATAAATGTAGTACCAATCGCCTAGCTTAGAAATACTGTATTCAATGCCATCTTCACGAGGATAGAACGGTTTCGCCTTTGCTTTAGGGTTGTTCGCATCAATGATAGAGACCCCACTGGTTTCTGTACTCGAATGCCAGATATAAATATCTTCGCCATCTTTGCTTTTGCTTAGTGAGGTGTAATAGGCGCTGTCGGTTTCCTCAAAAATCAGCTCATCGTTGCTTTGTGGTGTGCCCAATACATGACGATAAACTTGGTAGCCCAATAAGGTCTGTGGATCTTTTTTGATGTAGTAAAAGGCGTTGTTATCGTTCTGCCATGCGACAGCGCTTGAGGCCCCTTCGATTTCATCTTGTAGGTAATTGCCTGTTGTCAGGTCTTTGATCTTAAGGGTGTACACGCGGCGGCTTAATGTGTCTTCGCCATACGCCAATAAGTTTTCATTCGGACTAACGTATAGGCCGCCGATACTGAAAAACTCATGTTCTTTTGCTAGTTCATTGACATCTAAAATGATTTGTTTGTCTTTGCCTGCAAAGTCTTTAGCTCGCAAATGGACTTCGTACTCGTTATCTCCGGTCACTTCACTGGAGTAGAAGTAGTTGCCTTTACGAACCGGTACAGAGTTGTCGTCTTTTGCGATGCGCCCTTTAATTTCTTCAAATAGCGTATCTTGAAATGTTTCAGTGTGCTTTAGAACGGTTTCTGCGTACTGATTTTCTTTCTCTAGGTGATGTAAAATTTCAGGGTCTTTACGTTCGTCGTCACGCATCCAGTAGTAGTTATCAACGCGGGTATCGCCATGAATAGTCATCGCGTGAGGGACTTTTTTCGCAACCGGAGCTTGAGTTTGTTGAGCAACGATCTGTGTTTGGGAGTATTGAGTCATGCTGGGGATTCCTTGATTGCTGCATCCGGCGACAAGCGCGACCGAGACGGCCAACGTAGTTAAAGTGAAACGCATCTGATTTTATCCTTATTGTACACCCAAGTGGCCTCATCCTGAGGGCTGGGCTTTCATTTTGTTAGTGGTTTTCAGTTGTCCATTCTTTGTTATGGGGTATACCGAAAAAGTGAGAATCCTCAATATTTCCGAGTTGGATACTCAATTTGAAGGGAGCTGAAAACACATTGTGTAAGCAGCTGTTATTTTTAACAAATATCAATTCGAAAGTTAAATCATTCTCATCGGGAAATCGATATAGTGTGATATGAAAAAAGGGACACACTTGTTGAGTGTGTCCCTTTTGGATTTTGAAAGTAAGCTGATAATGATCAGATAACTTGCGGTACTTCGTTTGAGTGATTGTGTGCTCGATTCACCCACATTAACCCAAGCATTGCAATTACCGACATTGCCATCATCAAAATGCCCAAAGGCATCTGGTTATGCGCTGGAAATAGTGACGCGAGCAAAGTTGCTACACCTGCCCCCAAGTTTTGCATGCCACCCAATGTCGCGCCTGCTGTTCCTGCATGGTATGGGAATGGCGCAATCGCTCCAGTTGTTGCTGCTGGGAAGAGAATACCCGCACCCAAAAAGTACACGGTTGCGCCTCCAACCAGCGTTAATGCCGTGGTTAAACCAAACAAGCCTGGGATGAGCACAATAGCAGAGCCCACAAAAATAGAGACCAAGCCTACATTTAAAGCACGACGCTCAGAGCGACGTCTTGCGATGTAGCTAGATAAGCCTGCGCCCACCAAGTAACCTGGGATCGGCAATATAAACAGCAAACTTACCGTTGTTGCTGGTAATTCTAATACCCCACCTAACAATACCCCAGCCGCCGCTTCGAATACACCCACACCAGCGAATGTTGCAACCAGGCAAATCAAAAAGCCTTGAAAGCGACGGTCAGACAAAACGTGTTTGTAGCTTTTGGCTACTGGTTCGAATTTGCGCTTCTCTTTTGGTAGCGTCTCCATCATGCTTGTCATCATGGTGATCACAACCGCGATAGCAAATAGCGCTAAGAACAAGTAGCTCGACCGCCATCCGAAAGCTTCTGTTAGGTAACCGCCTAATACTGGTGCCATTAATGGTGAGAAAATCACACACATGCTAATTAAGCTGTTTGCTCTGTGTAGATCAGAGCCTTCAAAGCAATCGCGAGTCAGAGTGCGTGACATCGCACCGCCGCAGCCAATACCTAAGCCTTGGATAAAGCTACCAATCAAGAACCATTCAAATTGATGTGCAAATAATGCTACCAGTGTACCCGCGATGTAGATAAGCAGCCCGACGATGATGATCGGTTTGCGTCCCAAGCGGTCCGATAGTGTGCCATACGCAAATTGCGACAAGCCATACGGGATTAGGTAACAAGCCATCACAGCTTGAAGTGATGACGCAGATACCAAAAACTCGCCCGCCATATGACCGATTGAAGGCACGTACATTGTCTGGGTCATTTGACCCACGGCAGTCAATATAGCGATTAAAAAGGTAAGTTTCGCTAATGGAAACGAAGCAGACATTTGCGTATCTCTCCAAAAAATTTAAGACGTAAAAACCCTTAGCGCTCTTTTACAGAGTGCCAACTGAATTCTTGTGTTGCGGGGGTATTTGCGCGAGATAATAGTGCTTGCTTGTATAATTAGCAATCGAAAAGTGTGAAGTTTAGCAAGATAAAAATCTATGATTTCAATTAGAAAAACTAATCCGACTTTGTTTTCAAAAAGCGGTGCATTTCTTTGTCTAATTACGTTAAGTCTTTTACTTTTCGTGAATAGAATGAGCCTTATAGGTAACTGGTTTTAATGGTTAAAGTGCAAAAATAAAGCGTCTGCTCGGTTGAGCTGAGTTCAAGATGAAACGAGTGAATAAAAGGTAGAGGAAAGCATCAGAAAGAAAAGGGAGCCGAAGCTCCCTTAGAAATGATTATGTCTATTCGCGCTCAGATGCGTATGCGTAAAGCATTTCTAGTGCGATGGTTGCTCCCGCTAGTGCGGTAACATCACTGTGGTCGTATGGAGGCGATACTTCGACAACATCCATACCCACGATATTCATGCCGGCTAAACCACGAATAATTTTCAGCGCTTTGTCTGAGTTCAAGCCACCACAAACTGGTGTACCAGTTCCCGGTGCGAAGGCCGGGTCTAAGCAGTCGATGTCAAAAGTGACATATACTGGCTTGTCTGCGACGGTGCGACGAATTTCTTCTAGGATCTCGTTCACCGACATGTCATTCGCTTGCATCGCATTAATCACATTGAAGCCGTGATCTTGCTGTTTGTACTCCGTACGAATGCCGATTTGTATTGAGTTCTTTGCTGAGATCAAACCTTCTTTCGGCGCATGGTAGAACATCGTACCGTGGTCGTATGAACTGCCATTTGCATAGGTGTCCGTATGAGCATCAAAGTGAATCAACGCCATTTGGCCATGATGCTTCGCATAGGCACGCAGGATAGGTAGCGTAATGAAGTGGTCACCGCCCAATCCCAACATGGTTTTACCACTTTTTAGAATTTCACTGGTTGCCGCTTCAAGGCGGTAAGTAAAATCTTCCGCATCACCGCAATCGAACACGAGATCACCTGCGTCGATCACTTTCAGTTTATCCAATACGTTGAAGCTCCAAGGGAACTTCTTACCTTCCCATGCCAAGTTGACTGAGGCACGGCGAATTGCATCTGGACCCATACGCGCACCTGGACGCCCAGATGTTGCCATGTCCAGAGGGACTCCCAACACCACAACGTCTGCGTCTGCCGATACCGGGTTACGAATGTACGGCAGACGTAAAAACGACATAGAGTTGGAGTAAAGCGAATAATCAGTTTTAGTAAACAAATCATTCATATCAGAAGTCCTCTAAATAGGTGTATCCTGCTAGACCTTGTTCTAGTTCTGCTAGGATTTGTGCTTGTTCATTGGCTTCAACTCGCTGTGAAACCAATTGTTTATAATTGTCACGAATCGCATCCACGTCGATATGAACGTAGCGCATCATGTCTTCTACACTATCACCTTCGTTGATGTAACTGATCTCAAATTGACCATGTTCATCAACATTGACTACAGCACTGTGGGTATCACCAAATAGGTTGTGCATGTCACCAAGGATTTCTTGGTATGCGCCTACTAGGAAAAAGCCCATTAAGTACGGTTTGTCTTTGCTCCAAGCTGGTACAGGCAGCGTGCTCTCGATGCCTTGACCATCAACGTAGTGATCGATCGCGCCATCAGAGTCACATGTGATGTCCAACATCACTGCACGACGCTCTTCCGCCTCGCCCAGACCAGAAAGTGGCAGAACAGGGAACACCTGATCAATACCCCAAGCATCTGGTAGAGATTGGAAGAGAGAGAAGTTCACGAAGAACTTATCCGCAAGACGTTCGCTCAACTCGTCCAGAATCGGACGGTGGAAGCGATTCTTAGTGCTCATCTTGCGGCTTAATTCGAAGTAAATGCGCAGTGACAATTGTTCTGCCCACGCACGTTGTTCCAAGTTAAGCACGCCTGTAGCAAATTGAGAGTGCACTTCTGCCAAATCACTTTGGGTATCATTGTAAATCTCAATTAACGCACGAGCGTCTGTACCATCTTGTAAGTTTTCCCAGTTTCGCCACATGTTTTGTAGCAACAGCGGAGCGTCCTCATCAAGCTCATGTACTTCTTCCGGTAGGTACGACTCGGTACCAATTACGTTAGAAATCAATACAGCGTGGTGCGCTGTTAGCGAGCGACCCGATTCCGAAATGATCACTGGCATTGGTTGTTCGTATTGCAGACACACATCGCCCACAGTGTTGACGATATTACGTGCGTATTCTGCAAGTCCGTAGTTCATCGAATTCGATGATTGGCTGCGTGTGCCGTCATAATCCACTGCCAAGCCGCCGCCCACATCGAAGTACTCGATGTTTGCACCGAGTGCGCGTAGTTCGCAGTAGAAACGTGCAGACTCGTTCACACCATTGCGTACATCACGGATGTTTGCCATCTGTGAACCAAGGTGGAAGTGAACCAGTTGCATCGCGTCTAGGTTGCCTTCGCGTTTAAGACGTTCAATAACGCTAAGCACTTGCGATGCTGATAAACCAAACTTCGATTTTTCACCGCCACTTGCTTGCCATTTCCCTGCGCCTTGAGAGGCGAGGCGAATGCGTAAACCAAGGCGCGGTTTTACGCCCAAACTTTTCGCTTCTTCTAGTACCAGATCCAGCTCAGAAAGCTTCTCTAATACGATGAATACCTTGTGACCCAGCTTTTCACCGATCAGTGCAAGACGCACATACTCACGGTCTTTGTAGCCATTACACACGATCACGGAGCTACCTTGTTGAGCCAATGCAAGTACCGCCAACAATTCTGGCTTGCTACCCGCTTCAAGACCAAGCTGCTTGGTTTCTAGTTGAGCTTGGCTCGCTAGAATTTCATCCACCACTTCACGTTGTTGGTTTACTTTAATTGGGTACACCAACAAGTATTTGTTTGGATATTGGTATTCTTCAATTGCTTGGTTGAATGCGTGGCAAATACCATGCACACGTTGGTGCACGATTTGCGGGAAGCGTACTAATACAGGCAGATTTAACTGCTTCGCTTCTAGCTCATTTACAATAGCGCTGAAAGGGATTTGATGTGCACGATCACTACGTGGTGATACATATACTTCGCCTTGGTCATCAATGCCGTAGAAACCTTGGCTCCAGTAGTGAACGTTGTAGTCCGCGCGGATGCGGTCTAATTTAGTTGCTTTTTCCAACTCGATTCTCACAAAAATGTACTTAACTCCTTAATTAGAAGGAAAAGTACAAAAAAGCAAATCATGAGGTATTTACCTCATACCCTGACACGAACTCCGTGTGCGCGCATTAACGGATAAAAGGGCCCTTGAGTCTAATGATTAAAATCTATCATCTCGATTATGATTTGTTGTCGTCGCTACGTGTGAATATTTGTTTACCGAAGCGTCCATTCTGCTGTTATAGTTGGTCTGACCAGTAAGGATTCGGTCATGAAGCATCTCACTAAAATAAGGACATATTTTGCAGCTGCACAGAATTCAGGGGTACATTCAGACCATGTATCTCGCCGAATATCCCGATAAATTATTGTTGCTTGATGGTGCCAGTCGAGCAGACATCCCTCATCTTAAAGACTTTATTGAACATCAACTCCATCGTCCTTTTTCTGACCTAAAGTTGGTTGTTGTGACCCACATGCATCCAGACCATGCTGGTGGTGCGCACAAACTACGTGACTTAACAGGATGCAAGCTATTGGCCGCAAAGCGAGAGAACCAGTGGTATAGCGGTGTAGACGGTTGGCTAATGCATTTGACCGATTTGATGTTAGCACGCTGGATGGCGAATCGGATGCGTAAACCAAAGCAAAACCTGTGGTATTCCCGCAAGCTAAAGCCAGATATTGAACTTATTGATGGAGAGTTTATTCCTGGATTTGATGATTGGCAGGTGCTAGAAACACTAGGGCATACCGACCGAGATCTGTCGGTTTATCATTCTGAACAAGATGTACTGTATGTGGCGGATTTAATGGTGCAGGTGAAACAGCATCTGATTGCTCCGTTTCCCATATTTCATCCGAATCAATATCGGCAATCATTAAAGCGTGTGTTTGAGATGAATCCGCAATGTTTGCTTTTGGCACATGGGGGAGAGGTGACTTTGGATGAAAAAGCGTATCAGCACATTTTGAATACAGCGCCGACTAAGCCAATGACGCACTGGCGAGTGACAAAAGTTAAAGCGAAGGGATTGTTGTTTGCGTTATTTCGTAGGAAGTAGGCTAAGATAAAGCCAGACGAGTGATGCTCAACAAAAACGTTCGATCACTCATCTGAAGCTACGGGGTTAAGATGCCAATAAGTGAGATTGGCTAGGATCAACGAGCACTTTGTCTGCCATACCCTGACGACCTAACAACATCATGTAAGTCATTTTTTCACGGTTAGTCAACGTAATGTCGATTGGCCATTGTTGGTCGCCCATACGCAGCATCGTTGTGATCACGCAGCGGTGCTCAAAAGTACCGTTAGAAGATTTAACCTTACGGTTTGCTTTTAGTTTCGCTGTGCAGCGAACCACTTGTTCTAAATGGTATACATCTGGGTGCAAATCGAATGCAACATAAGACTGACCATCTTTTTCAAAGCAATCAATATTGTCTACATGTAATGAAGAGGTTTGAGCGCCTGTATCAATACGCGCTTCAAGGTGAGTAATCCCTAACTCTGGCAAGCAAATAGCTTCGGCATTCCCAATGATCATTTTCTGATTCATAGTGTCATCCTAGCGACGAGTAACAAGAGAGCCGGTTTTTGGCTCTCTTGTGCGTTAAACAAAAATCAACCTTTACCGCGAGTACGGTTTGAATTTGGCTTAGCGTTTTTCTCGATAAAATCGAAGATCATACCTGCAATGTTTTTACCCGTTGCTAGTTCGATGCCTTCTAGACCAGGGGAAGAGTTCACTTCCATTACCACTGGGCCATTTTTAGATTGAAGGATATCCACACCACAAAGGTTCAAGCCCATCACTTTCGCTGCATTTACAGCGGTCGCACGCTCTTCTTTGCTCAAACGCACGAGTTGTGCAGAGCCACCACGGTGAAGGTTAGAACGGAACTCGCCTTCTTTTGCTTGGCGCTTCATTGCGGCAATCACCTTATTTCCGACAACAAAACAACGGATGTCCGCGCCTTTTGCTTCTTCGATAAATTCTTGCACCATGATGTTAGCTTTCAAACCCATGAAAGCTTCAATCACGCTTTCTGCCGCTTTATTTGTTTCAGCAAGTACAACACCAATGCCTTGAGTGCCTTCTAGCAATTTAATTACTAGAGGTGCGCCACCAACGTTTTTGATCACGTCCTGAATGTTGTCAGGATGGTGAGCAAAGCCAGTGCGTGGCAAACCGATGCCTTTACGTGATAGCAGTTGCAATGAGCGCAACTTGTCACGAGAGCGGCTGATCGCGACAGATTCGTTGACACAAAATGTACCCATCATTTCAAACTGACGTACAACAGCAGTGCCGTAAAACGTAATAGATGCCCCAATACGTGGAATAACAGCATCGTATTGCGGTAATTCTTCACCCTTGTAGCGGATCTTAGGGTTGTTGCTCGTAATGTCCATATAACAGTGAAGCGTGTCGATCACATCGATTTGATGCCCACGTTCTTCACCCGCCTGTTTTAGGCGCATGGTTGAATATAAATTCTCATTACGAGAGAGAATAGCAATACGCATGGCAATTCCTTAGTAAGTCAGTACCAAATTAAAATATAAGTATAGAGCATAGAATGCAGTAGGCAGGTGATCATGTTATGACATAACCTACTTACTTCAACGATTTAGAATTGTGGTTGAACAACCACGTCGTCAGAGGTGCGCACCTTAGGGCGTTTTTTTGTGAGATGAAAACGAAAAAGCATCGTCGACACGACAAAAATATTTTATCGAACGCTCACGCCTTGCGGTATGAGACTGTCAAGGGTGAGATAAATAAAATTGAGCAAAAATTTCATCGCTTTGTCACGAATTATCGCTTAAAAAAGCGGCCAATTTGACCGCTGTTTTTAGCTGTTTTGATAGTGACTTAAAAAAAGTTCCGCCGTTTGGGTAGCTAACAGCCTAGATTCTTCATTCGACAAAGAGGGGCGAATTCCCATTAACTGCGGCCAGAATGCACTGCCTTTAAGTAAGTTGTGCAATTGAGTGCTTGCTATATGTACATCATCAATTTGCAAAGCGCCACTGTTCGATTTCTCAGTAAGCCAGCGGTACAGGGCGGTTTCCTGTTTCGACATTTGTTCTGCTTGTTCTTTGAGATCTTCCGGCTTAAATAAGAAGTGCCCAAATGCCACTTTTGCCAGCTCAATATAGTTTGGTTCCGTCACCACAATGATCTCGCTGTAGAGTAATTCAATCAATTGATCTTTGAGTGGCAGAGTGGGCAATCGTTTAATATCGCTTTCCATCATTGACGAACGCCAAAGCTCAGTCAGCAACTCCGTCACGATCGCTTCCTTAGAAGGGAAGTGATTATAGACCGTGCGCTTAGAGACTTGTGCGATTGCAGAGAGCTTATCCATGCTGGTGTTTTGCACCCCAAACTCTTGGAACGCTTGCCTTGCCGCGCATAAGATGGCTTCTCTTTTGGTTTCGCTACGACTTTTTCTTTTTACATTCATAAGCTTGCTAATTTAAGAAGATCATTTCTTGATCTATTTTACACTAAGTAGTTTACTTTTGATAATTAGAATGTAAACTGCACTGTTTAGTTTACTTTTGTTCGGGTTAACTTTTTATGAAAAAAACTTTGCTAGCCACAGTAGGAGCGTTCGCGATGGGTACATCCATGATTTCTTGTTCTAATGTTGATACTGAAAAAGCGCCAACATACCCGGACAAATTTGCAAATACAGAGTTGGAATACAAAAGCGGTTTGGGCGACATGTTCGAAATCATGAAAGCGTATTTTACGACTGAGCGCCTTAACCCAACACCAACGATTGAAATTCCAGTGCATGCGATCACAGCGCAGCAGTTGTTAGAAGAGCAAGATGACGTCATCTATCGTCTGGGTCACTCAAGCGTATTAATGAAGCTCGATGGAAAACTGGTGATGACCGACCCTGTATTCAGTGATCGCGCGTCTCCTGTGAAATGGGTTGGACCAAAACGTTTTCACAAAACCCCCATCACGATAGAAGATTTGCCAACTATCGATGTGGTGGTGATCAGTCATGACCATTACGATCACCTAGATAAAGCTTCTATTAAAGTGCTAGGTGACAAAGTGGGCACTTTCTTGGTGCCGTTAAAAGTTGGCCAATTACTGGTGAATTGGGGTGTACCCAAAGAGAAAGTGATCGAACTAGACTGGTGGGAGTCACACTCTGTTGACGGCATTGAATATACACTAACTCCGACTCAGCATTTCTCTGGTCGAGGTTTGACAGACCGCGATACGACGCTATGGGGCAGTTGGGTTATTAATGCACAACAACACAAAGTGTTCTTCAGTGGTGACTCTGGTTACTTCAATGGCTTTAAAGAGATTGGTGAAAAGTACGGTCCGTTTGACTTCACTATGATCGAAACCGGCGCATACAATGAACTTTGGTCAGACATTCACATGTTCCCAGAGCAAAGCGTTCAAGCACACATTGATGTGCAGGGCAAAGTGATGATGCCAATTCACAACAGTACGTTTGATTTATCGATGCATGATTGGAATGAGCCGATGCAACGCGCGTTAGATATTAGTGAAGAGCGCGGTGTAACGTTAGTGAGCCCTGAGATTGGTCAACGCTTGGCGATTGCGGAGCCTCAGCCTGCGAAGGCATGGTGGCAATAATTGCTGAGCTAAGCAGTCAAACACCAGAATAGTTAAGTCACTTATCAGTAGTTACTATTAGTAGTTATGTGGTCAGGGATAAGGATAAAGGTGCGATGAAAGCAAAGTGGACGTTGTTACTTACATTAAGCATTCTGCCTACCTTTGCACTAGCAGGGGTAGAGCAAGATATCTCGACGTTGATAAAACGAGTTGAGCAATCCTCTTGCACCTTTATCCGCAACGGCAAGGCGTACACTAATCAAGAAGCGGCAGAACACATGCGCAATAAATGGGATTACGCCAAAGATGACGTTGATTCCGTGGATGTGTTTATAAAAGAGGTCGCGTCAAAGAGCTGGTTATCTGGCAAACCATATTGGGTGGATTGCCAAGAGGAACGCATTACCAGCGAAGAGTGGCTAACATCATTGATGCGCACCACCGATCACATCCAATAACACTTCTTTGATGGTCTGATAGCGCAGAGGTAGAGCACGACTGCGCTTACGAACTAGAAATAGCTCTTCACATACAGTGTTTTTCAGTTGAGCAATGTATAACGTGTCTTTTAGTGGAAAATTGTCGACCGCACTTTGAGGCAGCACGGTGAAGCCAAGTCCTTTGCTGACAGGCAGCAAAATTTGGCTCAATTGATTTACGTAGCCGGATAATGGTAAATCGCTCATCTTAATTTCTTGGAGCTGTGGTTCTTCACATTGGTCAAAAAACAGCGTCATGTAATGCTCGGCATCAGGGTGGCTAATGACACCACAGTCATGCAAGAGTTGTGGCGTTATCTGCTTATTTTGATAATGCTTTGGCAGAACCAAGCACAACCTCTCTTTACCAATTCGCTCACTGTGAAACAGACCTTTGTTGGGAACATCAGTCACGATACCAATATCGATGTGCCCTTGCGTTATGGCGTTGAGAATAGATTGATTTGGCGCGGCTTCTAAATGTAACGATAAGCTCGGGTGCTGTTTTTGCTTCTCCAAAATGGGCCCATACAACATTAACGCCATTGCACCAGAACAAGCCAGTTTACAGTGGCCTGAAAACGCATCATCAAAACTGAGCTCTTCGAGCAGCTTCTTCTCTCTATCTTCTAACTCGAGCGCATATGCGTAGACAATCCTGCCTTGCTCGGTTAATTCGAAGCTTTTGTTTTCGCGCTTGATCAAGGCATGCTGACAGCTTTGCTCTAATTTTTTGATGTGTTGGCTGACGCCAGGCTGAGTCATAAAAAGTTTTTCTGCCGTTTGCGTAAAATGACCGACTTCAATCAATGTCTTAAATGTATGTAACCAAACAGGATTAAGCATAGTGTGTGATTTTCTGAGAGCTTTGTTGGGAGACGTAAAGAAAATGATAGCACGGTGTTTTATGAAAACAGAGAAGACTTAAACGATAAAAGATGAATCGTTATCAATACATTACAGACAAAATAAAACCCCGCCTGGTTTCCCAGACGGGGCTTATTCTTTTTCGCAGCAATCCAGCTACTAATAGGTGCTCCCTGCATCTATCCTTGATTGTGGCTAAGTCCTTTAACCGAGTTCCTTGTTCATCGCCTTCCTAGCGGTGTCCATTCTTGCCTATCATCCTGACGGGCGAACTCTATCCTAGAGCTTAACTACATCCTTGCTGACAACTCATCCTAAGTTATCAAATCTTCATCCTGAAGATACCCAATCCTTTAGGCTTTTTTCCTGTTCCCGCCAACATCCTGTCGACAAATTGAGTATTGATGTTTTGCTGATTTGACTCAATTAACTTTTCTAAATTATTTTTACTTATTATTTTAAGTGAATTTAAATATTACTTTTAAATCATATATTTAATGTTTTTTCTGGCATTGCTCTTAGAGGTGATTAATCTATTTGCTTACAACTCTTGTAAGAGATCTCGCACAAGTTTGGTGGTGAATGTATTAATGTGCGCTTTTTGTTCCGAGTTCTGTGGATTGAACTGGATCACAATGCGTTAAAAGGGAGACGATAAAGATGAAAGTGAATTGATCTTGAGTAGAGATTTGTTTGAAAAGAAATAAAAATTCTTGCGGTTTTTATAAACAGTATGGTAAATCTGAAATGCCCACCTTGTTAATCCTTATTAAGATTCAATGACAGTATAAGTAGGGAACTTGATTGCCATTTTTCTGTCATATCTGGTGAGTAAGTTAACCGTGTCAGATAGATAATATGCCGTTTGCCAGTAAAAACATGCTGCAAGAAACCGGTAATTATCATTATGTTGTGAAATTGGTCACGGTTAAATGATTGGTTCCCTTATAGATTGAAGGGGATACGACCTTAGACAATAAGCTCCATGAGGAGCGTTACTTATATAAGATGAGGGACTTTACTATGAAAAAGACTAGAAGAGCTCAGCTACATCGTGTGCGTATTCAATACTGGAAAGACACGAAAGACGCACCAGCTAAAAAATCATAGTTAATTATACCTAAAGGCACGAGCTGGCTGTGGAACGCAGTTTCCCGTTGATTGCCAGCTCAAAAACACCACAATCACATTCACTCCGCGCAACTTCCCAACCCACCTATTTTTACTATCGCATTCTTCAAAAAATAAAAAAGCCAGTCTTAAGACCAGCTTTCTCTACCATTTATTGAGCTCTGCGTATTACAGGTTGCCCTTTAGTTACAGGTAGTTGGCGTCAACTAGTTCGCCCGCTTGCGCGCTTTTCACTTCTGGGCGTGCTTCTAACCATTTGATAACTTGCGCTTTCTGTTCTTCAGTCGCACTGCCGTAACGGTCAGTAGAACATAGGAAGCCTTCAAACAGTTCTAGACCACCGCCACCGAAGCAAAGACCAAGCTCGTCAATGTAGTCGATAAAGTCATCAACGAATGCATCGTAACGGTCGAAGTCGTTAATGTCTGTTTCACAGCTGATCTCGAAACCTAGGATTGCGAACTCACCTAAGAACAGCTTTTTACGGATACGACGGCTCTTGTTATCGATCTTGTCTAATTTCATGATTATCTCTCGTAGATGATTTGATTTCGTACACCTTATACCTTCTATCATACTTTAGCCCAAGTAAAATCAGAATGAAGCGATACAGTTGGTGATTATGTGACCAGAATTTAATTGCTTCGTTAGCTGTGTTGGTTGGTTTGCAGTATTGTTGAAACACAAGTTTCATATGTTTTAAGCACTTTTGTCATTTTTCTTATCCAAACTTCTTGCCGTTCAACTAATCACTTATTTATTAATTAAACTATAAGATCGGGAAAGTAAAAATGAGCAAGGAAACCTTTGACGCGACGCGTTATAACCAAAGTGAAAACAAACCATTTGAAGAAGTATTAGAAGCGAGCCTATCTCGACGCAGCATTCTGAAAGGTGGTTTAGGTATCAGTGCGATGACAGCGTTTGGTGCTTTCGGATTGGCTGGTTGTAACTCGTCTGACTCAGGGAGTACAGTAAGCAGTGGTTCGGGCGCATCTAAAGCCGTTCTTAACTTTGAATCTATCCCTGGCTCACTCACTGACGCAGTCTCAATTCCACAAGGCTACACCGCACAAGTACTAGTACCTTGGGGAACACCACTTAATGCACAAGGCAGCGCATGGCAAAATGATGGTACCAACACCAGTACCGATCAGTTAAATGCGCTAGGCATGCACCATGACGGCATGCATTTTTTCCCATTGAACGATAGCACTACAGATGGCTTGCTATGTATTAACCACGAGTACATCGACACATCAGCACTGCATCCAAACGGTCCGACGGTTGAAAATGGCGTACGTACCATTGTAGATGAAGTGCGCAAAGAGATTAACGCGCACGGTGTATCAGTGGTTCGCATTCAACTGGAAGACAACATGTGGAAGTTGGTTGATACCGACCCACTAAACCGTCGTTATACTGGTGCGACAGTCATGGATTTGTCTGGCCCGGTAGCCCACACATCTTTAACTGTCACTCGTTTCTCACCAGATGGCAGCCAAGCGCGTGGTACGTTAAACAACTGTGGCAACGGCTACACGCCGTGGGGCACGTACTTAACGTGTGAAGAGAACTGGCCAGGTTACTTTGTTAACGCCGGGACTCGTACAGAAGAGCAAGATCGCATTGGTGTCGATGACCAAAGCACTCGTTACCTATGGGAGACATTAGCAGGAAATGCAGAAGAGCGTCTTGATGAGTTCTCTCGCTTTAATGTGGCTCCAACAGGAGCAAGTGCGATGGATGATTACCGTAATGAAGCCAATGGTCACGGTTACATTGTCGAGATTGACCCTTACACGCAAAACTCACGTGCGAAGAAACGTACTGCGCTAGGTCGTTTCCGTCACGAGGGCTGTACTTTCGGTAAGCTTGAAGAAGGCAAACCAGTGGTATTTTATTCTGGTCACGATTCTCGCTTTGAATACCTATACAAATTTGAATCTGCGGCAGCGTGGGATCCAGCAGATGCTAACCCTGATAACCGCTTGGCGATGGGTGACAAGTACATGGACGAAGGCACACTGTATGTGGCGCGCTTCAATGAAGACAGCACAGGTACTTGGTTACCATTAACGCTTGATAGCGTAACAACCGCTGGTGGTACGTTAGCGGATCACTTTGATTCACTGGCTGAAATTATCATCAATACTGCGGGTGCGGCGGATTTAGTTGGGGCAACACCAATGGATCGACCAGAGTGGTGTACGGTTGATCCATTCACGGGTTCAGTATATTTAACATTGACGAACAATACGCGCCGTACAGAGGAAACTAACCCTGCAAATCCACGTTTGAACAACAAGTTTGGTCACGTAATCCGTTGGGATGAAGGCGAAGCAGCAACAGACTTCACGTGGGATATCTTTGTGTTTGGTTCTCCAGCAAACGGTGATGCGGACACTAACCGTTCGAGCTTGACCGAGCTTAACCAGTTTGCGAGCCCAGACGGCTTAGCGTTTGACCCTCGCGGTATTCTGTGGATTCAAACAGACAACGGTGCAGACGAAGTGACGTCTTACACCAATGACCAAATGCTTGCGGTTGTACCTTCTAAGCTGACGGATGAAAACGGCACACAAGAAGTGATCGGTGCAGAAAACCAAGCTGAGTTGAAACGTTTCTTTGTTGGCCCTAACGGCTGTGAAGTGACGGGCTTTACCATTAGCCCAGACTACAAGTCTCTGTTCGTGAACATTCAGCACCCAGGCAACTGGCCTTACAGCGACAATGCAGCAGAAGAAACACCTGCGGGGATGACACTGCGTCCACGTGCCGCGACGGTGGTTATTCGCCGTGAAGACGGTGGTGAAATTGGTGTTTAACCAATAGGTCATACGACTGAATATCGGGAATAAGAAAAGCCCTGCGTTTGCAGGGCTTTGTTTTTTCTATCTAAATACACATGCACTTTGTATCTAGGCTTGTATCTAGATAATAAGCTTAGTTTTTCAGCGAGCCGCCCGCAGTGCGAATCACATCTTGATACCAGAAGAAGCTCTTCTTACGTTTACGTTCTAACGTACCTTGACCATCGTTGTGGCGATCAACGTAGATGTAACCGTAACGTTTGCTCATTTCAGCGGTTGAGTTCGCGACCAAATCGATTGGTCCCCAACTGGTGAAGCCCATCAGCTCAACGCCATCCAAAATTGCTTCATGTGCTTGTACAAGATGGTCGTTCAAGTAAGCGATGCGGTAATCATCTTGAATCTCACCGTTTTCATCGATTTCATCACGCGCACCTAGGCCGTTTTCTACGACGAACAGTGGCTTTTGGTAGCGGTCGTGAAGGAAGTTCAGCAGAACACGCAGGCCTTTTGGATCGATCAGCCAGCCCCATTGGCTCTTTTCAAGGTATGGGTTTGGTACGCTATCGACGATGTTACCCACTTCTTTCTGTTTCGGATCCGCACTTGCACAGCCGCTTGCGTAGTAGCTGAATGAGATGAAATCGACACTCGCAGACGCAATTTCTTCTAAGTCGCCTGCTTCCATCTGAATTTCGATGCCGTTTTCACGGAAGTAACGCTTCATGTAGCCTGGGTACTGACCACGTGTTTGTACATCACCGAAGAACAACCACTTGTTGTTTTCATGCATGGCAGCCAGCACGTCATCAGGGTTACAGGTGTATGGGTAGTTGATTGCGCCAAGCAGCATGTTACCAATCTTGCCGTTGGGTACGATTTGCTGACACAGTTTTACCGCTTTTGCGTTGGCGACTAGTTGGTGGTGAATCGCTTGGTAAATCTCTTGTTCACTGGCGTCTTCTTGCAAACCAACACCAGTAAATGGTGCGTGTAGAGACATGTTGATTTCGTTGAACGTTAACCACAGCTTCACTTTGTCTTTGTAGCGTTCCAGCACGGTGCGGGCATAACGTTCGAAGAATTCGATGACGCGACGATCGCCCCAACCGCCATAGTTTTCAACCAGTGCGTAAGGCATTTCGTAGTGAGATAAAGTTACGAAAGGTTGGGTGTTATGCTCGGCAAGTTCGTCAAAAATTTTATCGTAGAACGCCAAACCTTCTTCGTTAGGTTCTAGCTCGTCACCGTTCGGGAAGATGCGGCTCCACGCTAAAGACAGGCGCAGACAGTTAAAGCCCATCTCTTTGAATAGCGCAATGTCTTCTGGGTAGCGATTGTAGAAGTCGATCGCCACGTCTTTGATACCCGGCGTACGCTCTTCACGAGTTTGATGCGGACTCAAAATACCGTTTGGCAGCATGTCTGATGTCGATAACCCTTTACCCCCAAGGTTGTACGCCCCTTCTACTTGGTTTGCAGCAATGGCACCACCCCAAAGAAAATGTTCAGGAAACTTAATCATGCTTCTCACTCTTTATATTTAGGAAATGTTTGTGGATTTATTGCTTGAGAATAGTGTAGGAGACACCTCGATACTTGTATCGAGATCGTATTTTTCTCAAACAGCGGGGATGCTTAGTTCTAATGATGATTTTGTAATCAATATCAACCTAGGCTGATTTGAACAATAGAGTGAAAGTCAGCCCATTTTGTTCATTCTTATGCACGGTAATTTGTCCGTTCATATCACGCATATTGTTGGCCGTAATCGCTAAACCCAGCCCCAATCCTTCACCAATTTTCTTTGAGGTTTGGAAGGGTTCGAACATGGATTCGAGCATCTCATCCGACACGCCGCAGCCATTATCACTGACGATCAGTTCGACCCGATTAACGGTTGGATTGACGATCAAGTTGAGCTGCGGGTTGGTGGTGTTGTTCATTGCGTCTAGCGCATTTGAGACAAGATTACCGAGCACCTGAAGCAGTCGTTGTTCTTCGCCCATGATGTTAGGTAAGTCATGAGGAACTCGAACACGCACATCCACTTTGTCTAATTGGGTTTGATAAACGCGTAAGGTCTCTTCGAGTGCGGAGGTAAGAGAAATTGCTTGTAGGCTTTCTGGTTTGTTATAGGCAAACGTCTTTAGCTGACTAGTCATGCTTGCCATGCGATCAATGAGCTTCTGCACCAATACGTTGTTAGCTTTCATCATCTCGGTTTCACCGCGTTCTGCTAACAGTTCGTTTGTTGTGAGCAGGGTACGCAAGCCTGTCAGTGGTTGATTGAGCTCATGAGTGATCGCGCTCGACATGCGACCCAAAGCGGCCATTTTGCTCGATTCAATCAACTGGCTTTGCGCTTCTTTTAGCGCTTGAGTACGCTCTTCTACCCGTTGCGCCAGTTCTTGGTTGACCTGTTGCAGCGATTGCTCGGCTTTTTTCCGCTTACTGATGTCTATGATCGTTGCAAGGAAGTACTGCTCGCCATGCCAAGGGAAACTGGTCAGTGAGAACAAGACAGGGAAGACGCTTCCGTCACTGCGTCTGGCAATGGTTTCGACCGTGCTGATCTCTGCGAGCTCTTTATGTTTAGGTAAATCCTTAAGCAACTTGAGTGTGGTGGAGTTGGGATTGCCTGCGTCGAATAACTCCCAAGCAAAAGCATGTCGATTGACGCTTTCTGGTAAACAGAACAAACGCTTCGCCATTGGGTTGAGATCGAACAGTTGCCCTTGTTCATCAATCAATAGCAAACCAACGTGGGTCTTATTGATCATCTGTTTCAAGCGGCGTTGAGACTCTTCCAACAGGGCTTGAATTCGCTGTTGATTGATGTGCTTTTGGCGACGTTGTAAGCCAATGATGACGAGTAATACAGCCAACAAGAGCAGCGCCGCTACGCTCCAACCAATCACGTTGATGGTTTGTTGAATCGGCTTAGAAGGGGTGAGGTAGCTGACGTACCAATTCAAATCATCCAATTTAACGGTGTGCGCAAAATAACGTTGCTGGTTAAGTGTCCACACACTGATATTGGTGTTGTCGTATAAGCGCTGCGTTTCTAACTGAACGGTGTTGCTCGGTTCGTTAAACCAGTCTGCGTTATAAAGCGAGCTGCTTGATAGGAAAAAGCGTTGCTGGCGATTTTGCAACGTAATGATGTCTTGGCTGGTAATGGTCTGTTCGGTCAACAGGCTGAGGTTGATTTGCACCACGACAATACCTGCGATATCCAAACCATCATAGATAGGGGCTGCAAGATAATACAACGGGCTCGAACCTTTGGTTTTGTTCACCAAGGAAACCCCACCGCCTTGATTGTGAATTTGTTCCACAATGGCTTTTCGGTCAGACAGGCTAAAGCGCTCTTCGATTAAACTCGAGACCAATACTTCGCCAGAGTTAGACAGGATTAGCCAACCTTCAGTATTGGCGGCTTTATCGAGTTGAGTCAGTTGGGTTTGCAACGGTTCGTAATAAGTCAGATTCCCTTTCACAAACGCGATGGTTTCTGGATTGTTGGTGACGAGGTAAGGCAGGTGATAGAAGCGTTTAAGTGCACGACGAACTTCACCAATATAGTCGAGCAGTTTTTGTTGAGCTTCGGTTTGAGTTTGTACGCTCAACCATTGACGAGCAACCTCTCTGCTGGCGCTATAACAAGACAACATCAGCACTGCTGCAATTACGACCACAAGCCAAGTTTTGCCATTCCTTTTGCGCTGCATACTGACTCCGTTCAGCTAGTGCGTTCTCACCGAGAGTCATTAAAGAGTGCGCCTAACTGGTTGGATGTTAAAGACTTGTAAGCAAGAAGTGAGATCTAGCTCCTTTTCTCCTCAGTGGTTTTTGCTACCGTTAGCAAAGAGCGATTTCTATTCCACCTACGGTAGTAACTCATGGCTTTTGACGACACCCCTAAAATTGCACTTATCGAAGACGATGACATTGTTCGTCAGGCTACCAGTCAGTGGCTGCAACTCGCGGGGTTCGACGTGACCGCGTTTAGTTTGGGGGAGGAGGGCAAAGCCGCCATTCTTAGCCAAGAATTTGATGCGATTGTCAGTGATGTTCGCCTGCCGGACACCGACGGCTTGTCGATACTAGAAAGCCTGATTGCCAATCACATTCCAACGCCGGTTATCTTGATCACCGGACATGGTGATGTCGATATGGCAGTTGGGGCGTTGCAAAACGGTGCGTTTGATTTTATCGAGAAACCTTTCCAACCTGAGCGCCTATCCCAGCGAGTGACCGATGCGGTCGAGAGTTATCGCGCACAAACGTCTACTCAAGATCGCCAAGAGTATCTATCTAGCGTTAGCGGCTTAGAAGAAATGCTGATTGGCCGAAGCCGAGTGATGCAACAGCTTAGAGAACAAGTAGCCAAGTTAGCACGCATTGATACTAACGTGATCATTTACGGCGAAACAGGTTGTGGTAAAGAGCTGGTGGCGACCAGTTTGCATAATGAAAGCCAACGCAGATCCTATCATTTTGTGCCAATCAACTGTGGCGCTATTCCTGAGAACCTGTTTGAAAGTGAGCTGTTTGGGCATGAAGCAGGGGCATTTACCGGAGCGGGTAAAAAGCGCATTGGTAAGTTGGAATACGCGGATAAAGGCACTTTATTCTTTGATGAAATCGAGAGTATGCCGCTGTCTATGCAGGTGAAAGTGTTGCGTTCATTGCAGGAACATACGGTTGAGCGCGTTGGGGGTAATCAGCAGATCTCGGTTGATTTGAGAGTGATCGCCGCCGCGAAAGAAGATCTCAATGATCATGACGAGTTTCGTCAGGATTTGTACTATCGTCTTAATGTGGCGCAGATCTATTTGCCACCGCTACGTGAGCGAGAAGAAGACGCGTTGATCTTGTTCGAACACTTTGCTCTGAAAAGTAACCCTGAGAGCCGCCCACTGAGTGAAGCCGATAGAAAGGCCATTCTTGCTTACTCTTGGCCTGGTAACGTACGTGAGCTTAGGAATGTAGCGATGCGTTTTGCATTGGATGAAACCGTCTCCGTAATGGAAATTCTCTCCAGTCGACCATCCTCAACAACCGAAGAGACGCATGCGGGCGTGCCGTTGGCGATTCAGCTACATAACTTTGAACGTAAGGTGCTACATGATTCTTTAGTCAGGCATCATGGACGCATCAATGAGGTGATGCAGGAGTTGGATTTACCACGTCGAACCCTTAACCAAAAGATGCAGAAGTTTGGTTTGAATCGCTCCGACTATACTTAGTACGATTTCTAGCTAATGTAAAATCATTGGCATAACAAACATGTTATGCGCTTTTGGCAGGAGCTGGGACAAACTTATAATTTAGGTCTTTACCTTCTCCAAACAAGGTAACGAGGTTCCTTCCAGTATGTTTAGAGCTATATAGCGCTTCGTCTGCTTCAGCAAGCGCCTCTTGAAGTGATTGCCCTTCAGATAACTGACTGATACCAAAGCTCATGGTCACTTCAGTTTTAAATGATTGCAAAGCGGTTTCAGTTTCGACCGCAAGGCGAATTTGCTCTGCGACAATTTTGGCTTGCTGTGCTTTTTCGAGCAAAACAATCATGAACTCGTCACCACCAAATCGCACAATGCAGGCGGACTCAGGAAGATGCTTTTTAAAAATAGTGGAGATCGTTGCCATGACGGAGTCGCCAACCGTGTGACCATAGTGATCATTAATCGCTTTGAACTTGTCTACATCAGTCATAATAATGCTGATTGCTTGGCTTTTTTTATGTGCTTTACTAACCAAGTTTGGAACGATTTCTTCCATGGCTCGACGATTATATAGCCCTGTGAGTGCATCTAAATGAGAGAGATCATTAATGGATTGCACCAAGCGTCCGTTAATTAACCATAGCATACTAAAGCTCAAAGCAACGATCAGGCAGATGCTAAATAAGAAAGTCAGCTGATGGATAAGGCCTGCGACCATAAAACTTGGTAACTCACCTGAAAAAGTACTCCAAAGCGCCCTAAATCCCATAAAAAAACTAAATCCAAAGAAAGAGTAAGCCATTGCTTTAACAGGGAGCTTTAAGTCCTTTTGGGTACCTTTAAGCATGGCGACACCACTAAAGAAGGTGACGATACAAATATACATGCTCAGATAAATAATGCGGCTTTTGATAGAAGGGTCATGGAAGGTGAAATAGTAAAATGAACCACTGAAAACAGGTGTTAACAAGGTAAGACAGTGAGCCAATTTTAAAGGGTATTGACGAAAAATGCTTACGCTATATAGCGTAAGCAAGAAGCCGACTAATATGAGAGTGTTGGCTATGACGATGGTCAGCCAGTCTGGCGCAGAGCCTCTAAAGCCAAGTAAAAAAGGGCCTAAACCAATAAAAAGTAGTGATATCGAGAAGGTTTTTAGGCCTTTGACTCTACCCTGAGTGTATTGATAACAAAGCAGACTAATAGAGTAAATGCAAGAGAACAGAATAACGATAAAGTTCAGTGTTCTGATGTCTAGATACTGATTATCCATAGGCGACCCATATCAATCTTTCATTCAGGCAACTCCTTTGCCTGATATCAATAAGCGAGCTACATAGTAACGCACTTATTGAGCGATGTCTTATGTTAAACGGCTATTCATTCACCAGCTCGAATTGTTCGGTTTGGTTGGTTTTCGTCGTAAACAGCAGACCAACAATCATCATAAATACGCTAGGCACAATCCAGCTAGCAAAGTCATTGTACAGAGGCATGTAATTACCCATCCACTCATCAGTGGAACTTGGCATGTAACCTAGGATGTGCAGCGCATCAACACAACCAAACATTAGAGCAGTGAACGCGGTTGCGACGACCATGATTTGCGACATCTTGTCGCGCACCGGTGCCATGATCATCAACGCAATCGCTACTGGGTGAAGCGCCACAACCGCTGGTAATGTGATAGCCAATAGTTGCTCTAGACCTACGTTGGCGATCAAACCAGCCAATACCATGGTCGTGATAACGCAGCCTTTGTAGTTCACTTTGCTGAAAGTGTTGTCGTAAAACTCACTGCCTGCTGTGGTTACGCCGATAGCAGTAGTCAAACACGCCAATACCATCACGGCACCTAGTAATAGTGAGCCAAATGCGCCGAAGTGGCTGAAGGTGAATGCCGTTAAAATGTCGCCACCATTGCTGAACTCAGAACCCAAGTATGAGCTTGTCGAACCAATGTAAGCCAATGAGATGTAAACAAATGCCATGGCAACCGCGTACATCAAAGCTGCGATTAGCGTGTATTTTGCGGTGGCTTTCGGGCAATCCACACCCATGCTGCGAATCGCGCGGAAGATAATCCAACCAAAACCGATAGAACCTAATGCATCCATGGTCATGTAACCTTGGGTTAAGCCTTCAGCAAATGCGCCAGATACGTATGGTCCCGTTGCGGCAGTTAGCTCACCTGCAGGAGAAACCAAAGCCGTCACAGACATGATGATCAAGATTGCCATCAAGGCAGGCGTTAAGATCTTGCCTAGGTTGTCGACCAACTTACCCGGATATAGAGCAAATAGAATGGTGATAGCACAGAAGGCAATAGTGAAAGGCACCAAAGCGGCATCACCAAACATTGGCGCAAAGCTGAATTGATAAGCGACGGTAATCGCACGTGGGATTACGAACGCAGGGCCAATCACAATAAATACCATCACCCAAAAACTTGTCGCCAAAGGTTTAGGCAGGGCAGCGGTTAATTTGTCTGAACCGTTTACGATAGCCACCATCACCAGTGCCATCGCAGGCAGACCAACACCCGTTAAGAGGAAGCCAGACATCCCGCTCAGAAAGTTTTCACCTGCTTGGTAACCCAAAAATGGAGGGAAGATCAGGTTACCTGCGCCTAAGTACATGGCGAAAGTCATGAAGCCCAAAGCGGCGATATTGCGTGCGCTTAACATTGTTATTCCTCTTATGTTTCGCTTGGAAGAAACTGAAAGGAATGGGAGGAGTATGTGGTGTTCCCGTCAGCTTCTTCTCAAGCTGACAGAAAGTTTAGATATAGCCTGTCAGCTCTGAATCAGTTTCAGAGAGAGCAGGAGGATCGCAGCAGCAACGCCAGATGGGCGTTTTAAAGCGAATTGTAATTGCGCAGTTGCTGACATGGGTGATCCTTAAAGACGAAAAAATACCAAGGAATATGTTTGCCTTGGTGTGTTGTTACACTAACGAACATAGGGCCATTGGCACAACCCCGAAGTAGAAAATAAGTTGATACGGTCAATGTTTGTTTCTGAACTGGTGGATCGAGCTGCTTTTTAAATTCAAAATTAGAATAAATGACTTTTCATTTCTGTAACATGGCTTGCTTTGCTGTATTTTTGTGCTATTTGAAGTCGTTTAGGCTATAAACCTTAGCTGATAAAGTGAGCAGTTTAGAATGATACGCTTTTTCTTCTTATTGTTAAGATGCTCATTAGCTGCAGTTCAATCCAAAATTGCATCGGCAAAATATTGCTTATTAGTGAATCGTGCATTTATTTTGTCTTGATCACATTTTATTAACCTTTTGCGATCTAGGCGTACAACCTTCTCATCTTAGATAGGCAAGATCTTGCTCATTGCTTTGCTATCAAATCAGCAGAATCTTGCTCATTTTTGATGTCTTTCAGCTCTTAGTTCAATAAATACAAAGGTTTAAAAGTTGGCATTTCAATTGCTCTAGGGAATGTGTTGTTAATAAAGGTTTAACATGATGTAAATCCCCAATCGTGAAACGACTACACGGAGAGTAATAATGAAAATGAATAAGCTGGTAAAAGCTTTGGCTGTCGCTGTGACTTCTTTTGGTATTGCTGCTAACGCTGCGGCAGAAGATCGTAGCTACATTCTTGCAACGGCATCGACAGGTGGTACTTACTACCCTGTGGGCGTAGCGTTGGCGACGTTAAGCAAAGTGAAATTGGCACCAAAGCACCACTTCTCCCTTTCTGCAATCAGCTCTGCGGGCTCTGGTGAAAACGTCAAACTACTGAACGAAAACGAAGCACAGTTCGCGATTCTGCAAGGTCTTTACGGTGCATGGGCTTGGTCTGGTGAAGGTCCTTATGAGAAGAGCGGTCGCCAAGAGCAGTTGCGTTCGGTCTCTATGCTGTGGCAAAACGTTGAGCACTTTATTGTTCGCTCTGACCTAGCAAAAACGGGCACAGTGACTGACCTGAACAACCTAGATGACAAGAAGTTCTCTATCGGTAAGAAGAACTCAGGTACTGAGAACTCTGGTCGCCAAATCATGAAAGGTCTGAAAGTAGATCCTGATAAATTCAACCTTGCTTACATGGGCTACGGCGGTAGTGCGAGCGCACTTCAAAACGGCACCATTGACGGTATGAACACGCCTGCGGGTGTACCTGTTGGTGCGGTTACTCAAGCTTTTGCTGCGTTGGGTAAAGACATTTCGATCCTTTCGTTTACTGACGAGCAAATCAAAGAGGCGAACGGCAACTACAACCTATGGACGAAGTACGAGATCCCTGCGAACACGTATCCAGGTCTAGATAAGCCGATCACCACCATTGCACAGCCTAACTTCTTGGCAGTTCGTGAAGATATCTCGGAAGAGGACGTTTACCAGCTAACCAAAGCGATCTACGAGAACCTGCCTTTCCTACAAGGTATTCATAAAGCAACCAAAGCAATGGCAATTGAGAAAGCAATTGCAGGCTTGCCAGTGCCTCTTCACCCAGGTGCGGTGCGTTACTACAAAGAAATGGGCATCGAAATCCCATCAGACCTAATGGCGAAATAACGCCAACTTCGCCCCGAGTTTCGGCTCGGGGCATTTTATCCCTACCGATTTCTAAGATGGAAAAAGCCGCCAGAGCTTGGAGTATGAGATGAGCGACTCAATAGAAAAGGAATTGCAGAAATTTGAGCTGCCCACGCGCACTGATTTTCCGTGGGTAACCACCACAATCACAGTGTTTGGCGTGGTGTTGTCTGCTTTGCACATTTGGTTTAATACCTTATCGACGTTACCAGAGTTATGGATTTCCGCGACCCACTTTGCTGGCTTTGCGGTGATTTGTGCGCTTTGTTATCCGGCTCATATCTCTCTTAAGCAGAGTAAGATTGCACTCGGCATCGATGTGTTAATTGCCATGGGCGCAGTCGCGTGTTTGCTCTACATTCCCTATGCCGAAGATGCGCTGTATGAACGTGGCGTCAAGTTCGTGACCAGCGATTGGGTCTTCGCCATCATGGCAATCCTGATTGTGATTGAGCTTATCCGACGCACCATGGGTTGGTTTATTCCAGTGCTGATTGTGGTGTGTTTAAGCTACGTTGTGCTTTGGGGTAAGTGGGCGACAGGTATTTTCCACTTCCCGGGTTTGAGCATGGAAACCTTGCTCTACCGTAGCTTCTATTCTTCTGAGGGCATGTTTGGCTCTATCTCGCGCATCAGTTGGACTTTCGTATTCATGTTCATTCTGTTTGGTGCGTTTCTTGTGCGCTCTGGTGTCGGTGATTACATCATCAATGTGGCACGTGCTGCGGCTGGCAAAATCATTGGTGGTCCCGGTTTTATCGCAGTGATTGGCTCGGGATTGATGGGCTCAGTATCTGGATCTAGTGTGGCAAATACGGTTTCAACTGGTGTTATCAGTATTCCTTTAATGCAAAAAGCAGGTTTCCCTTCGCGCTTCGCGGCGGGCGTTGAAGCTGCGGCGTCGACAGGTGGTCAGTTGATGCCACCTGTGATGGGAGCGGGTGCTTTCATAATGGCGTCTTACACGCAAATTCCTTATGTTGATATTATTGCCGTTTCTTTCATTCCTGCTCTTATCTATTTCTTGTCTGTGGCGTTCTTTGTGCGTATTGAAGCCAAACGCAGCGGCGTTCAAAAAATCACGACAAGTGATGAATCTCTATTAAAAGTGCTGATCAGCGGTTGGCACAACCTTATCCCACTGGCGGTATTGGTCACTTTGTTGGTTCAAGGTTTTACACCGACTTACGCTGCAGGTTTGTCAATCATTTCTGTGGTGGTGGCTTCTTGGTTCTCGAAAGATCATAAGATGGGACCAAAAGCGATCATCGAAGCGCTATCGCAAGGTGCAAAGAACATGGCGACAACCGCCGTATTGCTGGTGGGTATCGGTTTGGTGATCAACGTGATCAGTACAACTGGCATCGGCAACACCTTCTCACTGATGATCGACGGTTGGGCGAATGGCGACTTGTTCATCATGATCGTTCTGATTGCGCTCGCTTCTCTTGTTTTAGGTATGGGTTTACCTGTGACAGCGGCGTATATTGTATTGGGTACTCTGTCTGCCCCTGCGCTTTACAAGTTAATTGCCGAAAACCAATTGCTTGAATTGATGGTGTCGGGTCAATTGCCTGAACAAGCAAAAGCTATCTTCATGTTGGCGGCGCCAGAAAAGTTGGAACTGCTTAATGCACCAATGGCGTTGGAAACCGCGAAAGAAATGGTGGCGCTAGTACCTGCGGACTTTATGGAAACCCTACTAGAGCAAAGTTTGGGTATGGAAGCGGTAGGCTTGGCATTGCTGGCTGCTCACCTCATCATCTTCTGGTTATCGCAAGACAGTAACGTAACGCCTCCAGTGTGTTTGACCGCATTTGCAGCGGCAACCATCGCGAAAACACCTCCAATGCGTACCGGCCTGATGGCGTGGAAAATCGCTAAAGGTTTGTATCTTGTACCGCTACTTATTGCCTATACAGGCTTGGTCAGTTGGGATGTGACGTCGGTAATTACCGTAGGCTTCTTTGCCATCATCGGTACCTATGCATTGATTGGTGCGATTGAAGGCTACTTGGAAGGTCCTCTAAACATTCTGACGCGTCTCTTGTTGGTAGTGGTGGGTACATTGCTGGTTTGGCACGATATCCCAATGTTGGTTCGTGTGGCAAGCTGCGCGGTATTTGTCGCGGTGTTCATTTACAGTGGTCGCAAGTTCAAATTGCAACAATCTCAACTATCGGTTTTATAAGAGGTCGTATGAAATCAGTCTATGACTACATCATTGTTGGTGGCGGTATCGTTGGTGTGTCGACAGCATGGCAACTACAGCAACGTCATCCAGACAAATCCATTTTATTGGTTGAGAAAGAGTCCGGTTTTGCCCAGCACCAAACCGGACACAATAGCGGCGTGATTCATGCCGGGGTGTACTACGCACCGGGCAGCTTAAAAGCGGATTTTTGTAAGCGTGGGGTAGAGCGAACCATTTCGTTCTGCGCCGAGCACGATATTCCGGTGGAGAACTGTGGCAAGTTACTGGTTGCGACCAATGAGCAAGAAGTCGAACGCATGAATGCCCTCTATGAGCGCTGCCATGTCAACGGCATCGACGTAAAGCTACTCGATGAAGTTCAACTTAAACTGGCTGAACCAAACATCACGGGATTGGGCGCGATTTATGTCAAAACCACCAGTATTGTGGACTATCGTTTGGTCACTGAGCAGATGGCGGAAGAGTTCAAAAAGCTCGGCGGTCAAATCAGCTTGAGAACCAAAGTGGTGGCTGCCGAAGAGAAGGACGAAGAAGTTCAACTGACCTGTATTTCAGACGGTCAAACCATGCAGCTCAATGCTAAGTTCTTGGTTACTTGCAGCGGCTTGATGGCGGATCGCATGACGAAGATGATGTCTATTCCGACCGATTTCCAAATCATCCCTTATCGTGGTGAATACTACCGCTTAGATAGCAAACACGACCAAGTGGTGAATCATCTTATTTATCCAATTCCCGACCCTGATTTGCCATTCTTGGGCGTCCACCTGACTCGCATGATTGATGGCAGTGTGACCGTAGGTCCAAATGCGGTGCAAGGCTGGAAGCGAGAAGGGTACGACAAGGTTAACTTCAGCTTGCAAGATACCATGCAAATGCTGAGCTTCTCCGGTTTCTGGAAGGTGACACAAAAGCATCTAAAAACCGGATTGGATGAGTTTAAGAACTCGTGGTGGAAGCCGGGCTATCTCAAGCTGGTCAATAAATACTGCCCAAGCATCAAGGTAGACGATCTCAAACCATATCCTGCGGGTATTCGTGCGCAAGCGGTGTTATCCGACGGAACCTTGGTTCATGACTTCTTGTTTGCCGAAAGCGCCAGAAGCCTGCACGTTTGCAACGCCCCCTCTCCTGCAGCGACATCTGCAATGCCTATTGGAGAGTACATTTGCGATAAAGTGAATGAAAAGATAGAGGCGAAAACGGTATAAAACAAAGGCGACGTAACTGTCGCCTTTATTGTATTTGAATCTGGGAATTAGGAGTTGCCATCTTTAGGGCAGAGTTCCCCTTTCTTGGCGTGTCTTTCTATCATGTAATCGCCTCGGGCACTGTGCAATACAATTGCATTCCAGACCTGACCATCTTGCAACTCGAACTCAAACGCATAATGGGTGCCGCCGACCATTTTGGTTCTCACCTCATGAATTGCTTTCAATTTATCATCGGCATTCATTTGATAAAGCACCATGTTGAGTGAGCGTCTGGCGTCAGGAGTTGCCTCAGCAAGTTGCCAACGGCCCTGCTCGTTTGTTGCGGAGCAAATAGACCGCATTTTACTTTTCATGGCGGATGACATCTGCTTGTCTACGGCCAAAGCATTTGGTGAAAACAGTGGAACCGTCAAAGGAATCAAAGTTACCAGAAACCGCTTTAAGGTCATAAAAACACTCCGTTGTTTTACTCTTGCTTGAGTATAGACCTCAATGGCTTCAGATGTGGTGCAGTAGACTCTGGGCCTACAATATCGCAGTTCGTATCAACGAACTGATGATAAACAAGGCGACCACGCTTACCAGCCAAATGCCAATGAACCACAAAATGGGTTTTAGTTTCATCAGTGATATCCTTCTCCACGTTTAATCTTGCCGCGGAAAACCCAGTACGAATAAGCCGTGTAGGCTATGATCAGAGGAAGTAATACCACCGCACCGGCAAGTAAAAATGCCAAACTCTTATCTGGCGCGGCGACGTCTTGATAAGTGAGTGCGAATGGGACCAAGTAAGGGAATGTACTGACACCGAAACCCATCGCGGACAAAAGAAACAGGCCGATCGCAAGAACGTAGGCTCGGACGGCTTTGTGGTCGAGTAAGGCTTTGAATAGCTGCCAAATAAGTGCCGCTGCAATAATTGGTAATATGAAAAACAGTAGCGAGTTTGGTAATGAGAACCAACGTTCAAATACGATATTTTGGCTCAATGGCAGCCACAAACTGGCGATGAATATACAGGCTACCATCGCTAGCCCCCATCGTCGCGCGACCACGTAATAGCGCCCCATCAGCTCTTCTGGAAGCTTGATTAATAACCAGCATGAACCGAGCAGAATATAAGCACAAACAAGCGCCAAGCCACAAAATACGCCAAATGGCGAAAGCCAATCAAACCATCCACCTGCGTATGCTCGTTCACTAACCTCTATACCTTGGAGCAGGGTTCCGAGCATAATGCCTTGCATCAATGCCGCGGTGAGTGAACCAATGAAAAAAGCGCTATCCCATAAAAACTTTCCGCGTTGTGTTCGGAAGCGATACTCAAAAGAAACCCCGCGCAGAATTAACCCGAGCAGCATTAAAATCAGAGGAGCATAGAGTGCTGGCATAATGACCGCGTAGGCGAGGGGGAACACGGCAAAAAGCCCACCACCGCCAAGAACTAGCCAAGTTTCATTCCCATCCCAAACAGGAGCGATGCTGTTCATCATCATGTCGCGCTCTTCATCGTCATTAGCGCTGAGGAATAGGATACCAATACCGAGATCAAAGCCATCTAACACGACATAAATCAGAACAGAGAGCCCAATCAAAGCGTACCAAATTAATGCGTAATCCATGAGTTAGCTCCTAGGTTAGATGGTTAGAATGTGTGATGGCATCAGTTTTCGTGCCATCAGGAAGTCGGCTATCTAGACCTTCTTCATATCGAGTTGGAGACTTGCGCATCAAACGTAGGAGATAGAAGAAGCCAGCTCCAAAAACCACAAAGTAAACCACGATGAACGCCGTCAGGGAGACGCTCACCGCGGCGGCATCAATAGGCGATGCCGAATTGGCTGTGGTTAAAAGACCGTATACGGTGTAAGGCTGTCGACCGACTTCGGTGGTTATCCAGCCTGCTAAAACTGCAATGAACCCCGCAGGGGCAAACAGGACACAAATACGTTGAAGTGCCCTTGAATCAAATAGTTTGCGACGCTTTCTTAGCCATAGGCTCCACAAACCAATAACAAGCATGCCAAAACCAAGCGCGACCATTACTCGGAAAGACCAGAAAACGATAGAGACAGGAGGGTGTTCCTCCTCTGGAAAAGCATCTAATCCCTTCACTTCACCGTTGAGGTCATGAGTTAAAATCAAACTACCGAGTTTGGGGATTTCCAGTGCGTATTCCATACGTTTTTCTTCATCGTTAGGGATACCGAAGAGGATCAATGGCGCGCCTTGGTGAGACTCATAGTGCCCTTCCATCGCGGCGACTTTGGCGGGTTGATGTTCAAGGGTGTTTAATCCATGCATGTCTCCAGCAACGATTTGAATTGGTGTCACGATGGCAGCCATCCACATTGCCATCGAGAACATAATTCTGGCTAGAGGGTTATGGTTTGCTTTTAGTAAGTGATAAGCGGCAACGCCAGCTACAACAAAGGCAGTAGTAAGGTAAGCGGCGAGCAACATATGAACGAGCCGGTAAGGAAAAGAAGGGTTGAAGACAATCGCCCACCAGTCTTCTGGGATAAACTGTCCGGCTTCGTTGATACTGTAGCCCGCTGGTGTTTGCATCCAACTATTAACCGAAAGTATCCAAAAAGCAGACAAAAACGTCCCGAATGCGACAATACAAGTCGCGGCGAAGTGAAGCTTCTTACCCACCTTATCCATACCGAAAAGCATCACGCCTAAAAACCCAGCTTCGAGGAAAAACGCAGTAAAAACTTCATAACCCATTAGCGGGCCTAGGATTGGGCCTGTTTTGTCGGCAAACACGCTCCAGTTAGTACCGAATTGATAGCTCAACACGATGCCACTCACCACACCCATACCAAAACTGATGGCAAAGATTTTGAGCCAGTACTTATAGATTTGCATGTACTGTTTGTTGCCCGTTTTTAAGTACAAGCCCTCTAATACAGCGAGATAACTTGCCAAACCAATCGTAAAAGCTGGAAAAATAATGTGGAAAGAGACAGTAAAGGCAAATTGGAATCTAGCTAGGTCAATGGCGAGTGTGTCCATGAGCGGTCCCTTTTTCGTTGGATAAACTGTTCGCCGGATTTAAAGAGGAGACAGAAGAGTGGCGAACAAGGTGAAGTACGAAGAAGGAAGACGAAGAGATTAAAAAACGATCGCTTTTTACACATGTGCGTACCATCTTTTAGATAAAGGAGGAGCGTTATGAGCCTTAAACACTACTTTGAGAAAGCGACACCTAAGTTTGGTCCAGGTGGGAAGTATCACAAGTTCTACCCATTGTTCGAAGCTGTCGAAACCATTTTTTACACGCCTGGTAAGGTAAACCAAGGCATGACTCACGTTCGAGATAGCATCGATTTAAAACGTATTATGATCATGGTGTGGCTGGCGGTCTTCCCTGCCATGTTCTGGGGTATGTACAACATAGGCCAGCAAGCGAGTGATGCCTTGTTGTATGGAATGGATCAAGCCTCAGCTCAGCAAGCGCTTGTTTCTTCATGGCAACTGAGTTGGGTATGGGGCTCGTTAGATGCGGTTTCACAAGCGGGGTGGGGAAGTAAAATGTGGCTTGGTGCTACTTACTTTCTCCCGGTTTATGCGACGGTGTTTATCGTTGGTGGTTTCTGGGAAGTTCTGTTTGCTATTGTGCGAAAGCATGAGGTGAACGAAGGTTTTTTTGTCAGCTCTATACTCTTTGCGCTGATCCTTCCTCCGACAATTCCACTGTGGCAAGCGGCTTTAGGTATCACTTTCGGTATTGTTGTGGCGAAGGAGATTTTCGGTGGTACTGGACGAAACTTCCTAAATCCAGCTTTAGCAGGGCGCGCGTTCTTATACTTTGCCTATCCTGCCAACATGTCAGGTGGTGCGGTATGGGTCGCGGTTGATGGTTACTCTGGCGCTACTCCACTTAGCCAATGGTATGAAGGTGGGCAAAGTGCCTTGATAAATAATATGACAGGACAAACAATTTCATGGGGAGATGCTTTTGTTGGTAATTTACCAGGCTCGATGGGTGAAGTCTCCACGTTGTTGATCGCACTAACAGGCTTGGTTCTCATCTTTATGAAGATTGCATCGTGGAGAATTGTTGCGGGCGTGTTGGTCGGTTTAATCGGAGCTTCACTACTATTGAATGCGATCGGTTCAGACTCTAACTCCATGTTCTCCATGCCGTTCTACTGGCACTTCGTGATTGGTGGGGTTGCGTTTGGTACCTTCTTTATGGCGACAGACCCTGTCTCGGCAGCTTTTACCAATAACGGGAAATGGGCATACGGACTATTAATCGGTGTGATGACGATTTTTATCCGAGTGTTGAACCCGGCTTATCCAGAAGGCATCATGTTAGCGATTCTATTTGCTAACTTATTCGCGCCACTTTTCGATTACCTAGTCAAAGAAAGTAATATCAAACGCAGAATGAAAAGGGCGAGACCTTCTTAAAATGAGGGTAACCTCACTGAAAATTGATTGAAAACTGCACTATATTGAAAAGGTCAGAGACATGGGGTTTCTGGCTTTTTATTTTTATCAGGAGGACGAAGACGATGAGAATAAAGGATATTCTCGATAGCCGTTTGGTGCTGTCGTTCTGGTATAACCTAGACTACTGCTTGTCTCTTCTTAGTAAAATCTCTTCTCGTTGATTTCCTCAATGCAATCGCATTGAAAAGCATTCTATCTATTTGTTTTTTAGTCTTACGTGAAACTGCGTAGGGCAATGCGTATAAGGAAGTTAACAATGAAACGTATTCCAGAACCTTTCCGTATCAAAATGGTTGAGCCAATCAAAATGACGACTTTGGCAGACCGTGAAGTCGCGTTAAAAGAAGCGGGCTATAATCCATTTCTTCTTCGTAGTGATGATGTTTATATCGATTTGCTGACTGACTCTGGCACTGGTGCCATGAGTGATAATCAGTGGGCTGGCATCATGATGGGGGATGAATCCTATGCGGGGAGTCGAAATTACTACAACCTGTGTGATGCAGTGGAGCACTTCTTCGGTTATAAGCTCACCGTGCCTGCACACCAAGGGCGTGGTGCCGAGCAAATTTTGTTCCCCGCTTTGATTGAGCGTATGCGTCAGGTGCGTGGTGGCGAAACGCCAGTATTTATCTCGAACTACCATTTTGATACCACAGCGGGTCACATTGAACTCAATGGCGGTAAAGCGATTAACGTGGTAACGGAAGAAGCATTCGACACCACTACGCCTTATGATTGGAAGGGCAATTTTGATATCGATAAGCTGGTGGCAACAATTGAAGCGCACGGTTCGCATAACATCTGTGCAATTATCACCACGATTACTTGTAATAGCTCCGGTGGTCAGCCTGTGTCGATGGAAAACATGCGCAGTGTGTACGAGATTGCAACCAAGTACGATATTCCAGTGGTGATTGACTCGGCTCGTTACTGTGAGAACGCCTACTTTATCAAGCAGCGTGAAGCGGGTTACGAGAATAAATCGATTCTGGAAATCATCCGTGAGATGTACCAGTACGGTGATATGCTCACCATGTCAGCTAAGAAAGACCCGATGGTAAACATTGGTGGCATGTGTTGTATTCGTGATCATAAGGAGTTGTTCCAGGCGGTGCAGACGCGCTGCGTACCCATGGAAGGATTTGTAACATACGGCGGCATGGCTGGGCGTGATATGGAAGCGCTCGCTCGCGGTTTGTATGAAGCCGCGGATGAGGATTTTCTTCACTATAGAATTAGCCAAGTTCAATACTTAGGTGAGCGCTTACGTGAAGGCGGTATTCCGATTCAATACCCAACGGGTGGTCATGCGGTGTTTGTGGATGCCGCTAAGATTTTGCCACATATTCCAGCGGATCAGTTTCCTGCGCAGGTATTGTGTAATGCTTTGTACTTGGAAGCGGGTATTCGAGCAGTAGAGATAGGATCGTTGCTGCTTGGTCGAGATCCGGAAACGGGTAAACAAAAAGCGTCAGAGCTTGAGTTGATGCGTTTGACCATTCCACGTCGTGTCTACACAAACGATCATATGGATTACATTGCGGATGCGATTATCGAACTGAAAAATCGTGCACATGAGTTAAAAGGGCTCACTTTCGAGTACGAGCCACCAGTGCTGCGCCACTTTACTGCTCGATTTAAAGAGATCGATTAACTCAAGTTTAAATCTAGATAAGCAAAAGGCCGCGAGTTTCACGGCCTTTTTCGATTCGTTTATTTCTTAGCGTTACAGTTACGCTAACTCTAATGTGATGCGAACGAACTGGTCGTCTTGATACTGCACTTCATAATTGAAGGTACCACTGGCGTAAATGCTGCCAAGGAAAAGTGAGCGTTGACTCATTGGTCCGCGGAACAGCATCGAAATAGGAGCGATTAGGGCGTTATTATCATCGAAGTGCTGATTTAAGTTCTCAGAAAGCACACACAGCAAACAGCCGTGTTGGTCGTGAGATAAGTCGACGTCTTCCGGTCGCGATAATAACACGGTAGTCCCCAGTTTCTTCTCAATCTCGTTGATCAGCAGCAAGTAGCTATCTAGATCGGGTTGAGGGTTGCTGGGTTTGTCTGCACCGACGCAGCGCTCGAGTAATACTTCCAGATTTCCGTTCTCACCTTTTGCCTGCTGAGTCAAAGACTTTAACGGCTTTTTAATCAGCTTATAGCGATTACTCTTCAGTTTTGGTTTCAGCCATTTCTGAAGTAAGTCATTACGTTCTTTAAGGGAGAGGCCATGCGAGGACGCGTGAATTTTAAAGTGCAGGTGTAATAAAGCGTGAACCGCAAGCTCACTCAGAAGTTGATTAGCATCTGTAGACTGTCTTGCCTGCTTAGAACTTTGCATTACACTCGAACAAAATTAGGGAAGAAGGATAATGGTGCCGAGAGAGGGACTCGAACCCTCACACCAAAGGCACTAGCACCTCATGCTAGCGTGTCTACCAATTTCACCATCTCGGCATCATGATGCTCTGAATACTCAGAGGCCTCGAAAGAAGCAACGCGAATTATAACCAAAATCCACCTGTTGGCGAGAGCAAAATGACGAATTTTGGCTCTTTCGAGTTTGATTGCATATTTATTGGTCACTTTTATGTTTTTTACCATCAACGCCTATCCTCATTTCCTTACTTTTACTAATGGTATGACGATAAAAGAGTGCTTTTGCCTAAATTTTGAACGCTTGAACGTTTGCGTAAATAAATGTGATGAATATCTCTTTTTGTTGGCTATACTTGCGTCCCGTTTAAGCGGGAATTAGGGTTTAGTTGTTCAGGACCCTTACCCATACAAGCCGTCACATGGAGCAGGCCAAGCAACATGCTCGCCAGCAGTGAATGACCCCACGGACCGGACCAGCTACGTTCAATTGCTTGTATAAGGTAAAAATAAGATGTCGAACTATTCGTTCTGTCTACATTCTGGATCTAAAAGTGAGTTATCACTCGCTGCGTTGTCCCTTTCTTCTGCCAATTCCTTTGGCTCTTTTTTCTTTTTCAACGTTTAGTAGGTCCAGCTCATGAGTGTTCTATTTAGTCTATTTGGTATTGTTGCACTGCTAGGTTGTGCTTTCCTACTTTCTGAGGGTCGTTCTTCCATTAATTGGAAAACTGTATCTCGCGCCTTGATGCTACAAATGGGGTTTGCTGCGTTAGTGCTCTATTTCCCGTTGGGTCAAGCGGCGCTGGCGAGTTTAAGTAATGGTGTCGCGGGGCTACTCAGCTTTGCTGATGAAGGGATTAAATTCCTCTTTGGTGACCTCGCTTCTTCTGGCTTTATCTTCGCTATTCGTGTCCTTCCTATCATCATCTTCTTCAGTGCTCTTATCTCCGCCCTTTACTATTTGGGCATTATGCAAAAAGTGATTCAATTTATTGGCGGCGCTATCCAGAAGTTCTTGGGTACGAGTAAAGCAGAGTCTTTGGTTGCAACAGGGAACATTTTCTTATCTCAAGGCGAGTCACCACTTCTTATTCGTCCATTTCTTTCTAACATGACTCGCTCTGAACTGTTTGCTGTGATGGCTGGTGGTATGGCTTCAGTGGCGGGCAGTGTGCTTGGTGGTTATGCTGGTTTGGGGGTCGACCTCAAATACTTGATCGCGGCAAGCTTTATGGCAGCGCCAGGTAGTTTGATGATGGCAAAAATTATCGTTCCTGAGCGTCAAACGCCAAGCGATTACAACAATATTGAGCTAGATAAATCAGAAGAAAGCAACGTAATTGATGCGCTAGCAAGCGGTGCTATGGGCGGTATGAAAGTTGCTGTTGCTGTTGGTACCATGCTTATCGCTTTCGTGAGTGTTATCGCGATGGTGAACACGGGGCTAGAAAACTTGGGTGAGATACTTGGTTTCTCTGGCGTAACGCTACAAGCGATTTTTGGTTATTTGTTTGCACCTCTCGCATGGTTGATTGGTGTGCCAAGCCACGAAATCCTAGCTGCGGGTTCATACATTGGTCAGAAAGTGGTGATGAATGAGTTTGTTGCGTTTATCGATTTTGTGCAGCACAAAGCGACACTGTCTGAGCATACTCAAATTATTATCACTTTTGCGTTGTGTGGTTTTGCGAACATTGGCTCAATTGCGATTCAGTTGGGTTCTATCGGCGTGATGGCACCTGAGCGCCGCAAAGATGTTGCAAGTCTAGGCCTAAAAGCGGTTGCTGCTGGTACACTCGCTAACCTGATGAGTGCGTGCTTAGCGGGCATTTTTATCTCTCTCTAATTTAGATTGAAGATACACACTAAAAACCCGCCTAAATGGCGGGTTTTGTTATTTCTAAGGCTTGGGCATTAAGCCGTAAGGTATCGATTTAAAAGCCTCTGGGTGCTCTTGATAAGTTGGCGCTTTATGTACCCCTTTCCAATCGAGCAGCATGATGGCTAGCACGTTACGGTGTTCGCCGTACTTGAGATCAAAGTTACCGTCGACCGACGGAATCATCCCTTTTTCTGCGTTGATTGCGTGACGAATGGCTTGGCGGGTTTTCTTTACGACCGGATCATGGTCCAAGCCTGCTAACAAAAACGAAATGCCGACTTCCGCAATCACGTCTTCTTTGGCGCGCAGTAGGATAGTGTCGATATTGTTGCGAAAGTAATCATAAATCCATTGGTGTTTCTTCTCGCTTACTCGCTCCTGATAATACTGTGAATCGGCAAAGATGATGTGCGTCATCCCATAGAGTTTGTTCCAATACTGCTGAGCTGAAAGCATCTTATCTTTATCGTCGGGGTAGGTGTCACGGAAGGTTTGAGTGAATTCCTCGACCACATCTTGCTCTCCTAACTGACGAAGCCAGTAGACTTGGTTTGCAAGCTGAGCTGCCCATGCTTCTATCATCTCTTTGTCCGTAACGTAACGCGAGAAATCGTAGCGCCTAATAATTTTTCTCAGCGTTTTGTCTTGTTTATGCTTTAGGCCGTATTCGTTTGCTCTTGCCATTGCGCCAAGCAAATCCACACCAAGATAAAGGTACTCAGGATGGTGTTTAGTCACGGTATAGCGTCGCTGCCCTCGTTCGGTTTCTTTCTCTTGATACGTGGTCAGCCTTTGAGATGAATAGAGAATGATGTCTTCTGGTTCAACAACTTCATTAGCAAATTGGTTTAACCGGCTGGCTACTTGTGCCATGTCGGTCCAAATGGCAGCGTGATATTTCTCATCTAATGTTTGGCGGTACATGCGTAAGCCAAAATGGCCCTCTTTAAACGCCGGGAAAGTGAACAGTTCCTGTTCGTAGGTACTACGAATCAACTGCGCTGATTGAGTATTATCGAGAAGCGGTACCTCTTCCTGTGATGCCTGAGCTGCAAAGGTAAGTGAGCAAGAGAGTAAGACCGCTAAGCTAAGAGGTTTAATACGCATAAATCCATTCCCTATGAAGTCCTGAACCTAAACCTACCATCAATATTAATTGAGAATGTAAAAGCTGAGTCAATAGTTAAAAATTTGCCTAAAAGTCAGGTTGATACGTTCACCTTTGGTTTTCGCGGTTTTTGGTACGCAGTGCTTCCAGTGATGCTGTAGCTCGCCAGCCATAATCAGTAAGGAGCCGTGAGAAAGCTCATATTCAATCTCAGTTTTACAATGTAAATTTCTAAGCAAAAATCGACGTGTTTCACCTAAGTTCAAAGATGCGATAACAGGGTTTCTACCTAACTCTGGTTCATTATCTTGGTGCCAGCCCATTGAGTCTTGGCCGTGTCGATATAAGTTAGCGAGAACAGAATTAAAAGTGACATCAGCAACTGATTCACAACGCACTTTGAGCTGAGTTAACTCAGGAGTCCAAGGGTGAGGTTGCATGGTTAAGCCTGAGTAAGTATATGCTGCATCACCGTGCCACGCTTGTAAGCGAGGTTGAAGTACTGACTTGCCGAACATAGTAATGTGTTCTTGGTGCCATGGCAGTGTCTTTCGAAGTTGGTCAAAGTAATTATCCGCCTCAAGATGGTTAAGAAATTGAGGATCATAATAAAGTTTTCCTCTTTCTACTTCTTGCCATAGATCGCCGCCAAATAAATCGCCTTGTTGATGCATCATCTCACACCTAAAACATAAAAGTTGTCAATCACTGTTACCTTTCTGATTATGATTGGTTATTCTTGTGATAATAAGAATTTTAACAATAAATAAAAAATCTCGTAGTTGTATACGAGTTGTGGGGAGAAAATGCGTTATTTACCCAGAAAACGATGCTATTTTGCATTGTTCTTCCTCACCTTTTTCGCTTTGTGTATTGGGGTTATCGAGCTGTTAAATCGAAACCAGCAAGAGCTTCACAAAGAGCGAGTTCAAGTTGAGGCCAAAGAACAACTTTCCATTCTCCGTTCCAATTTGGAAGCGGTACTTATGGCGGATATCTACAAAGCCAGTACTTTAGCGACACTCATTACGTTACTTCCTAAAAACCAAGAAGAAGAATTGAGTATCGCCGCTCACCGAATCCTAAATAAAAGTAAACATATTACAATCATCGGTATCGCGAAAAATGATGTAATTAGTCATGTATTTCCACGCCAAGGTAATGAGCGCCTAATCGGCCTTGATTACCGCGCAGTGCCACAGCAGTGGGTACAGGTGCAAAAAGCCAAGGATGTACAAGAAATTTTCATCGCAGGGCCAGTGACTTTGATTCAAGGTGGCCGAGGTTTGATCGTGCGTGTGCCTGTTTTTCTTGATCCTCCAATGAATCAGGACTACTGGGGAGTGATCAGTGCGGTGATTGATTTCGATGCTCTGATGAGAGAAACCGGCGTAATTGATTTCTCGTATCGTTACCCTTTAATGATCCGTGGTTACGATAGCGGTGGCTCATTTGGTGATGCTTTCTTTGGCGCGCAAAGTGTAAGTAGCATGGCATATGCAAAAGAGATGGTTCATTTTCCTTATGGTGGGTGGAGTATGGTGGTTTTCTCTGGAGGCAAAGCTGATCGCCAAATCTCTTGGCATCAGTTGCATTTAGCTAGAGTAATCGGCTATCCCATTATATTCGCACTTAGCCTCGCGCTGTTCGCCATTTATCGACTGTATACCATTGCAGATGACAGAGCTTTACACGATGAACTCACGAATTTACCAAACCGTCGCTATTTTATGAAGTTTTACAAGCAGCAGTTCGAAATAGCGAAACGTTATAAAAAGCGTTATAGCTTCGCCTTAATTAATATTGACCTAGATAGGTTTAAACACATTAACGACACCTATGGTCACGACGCAGGTGACAAAGTTTTAATCGCTACGGCTGAAAGGGTAAAAAGCTCTCTGCGTAAATCAGACATCGTGGCCAGAATGGGCGGTGATGAGTTCTTAGTTGTAGTTCATCACCCAGGAACGGAAGAAAATGTTCAGTCCCTTCTACAAAAACTTCGATTAGCGCTATGCTCGACGCCCGTCATTTACGATGAAACGCTTATCTATTTGAAAGCCAGTATTGGGTACGCGATATTTGACCCGAAAATGTCATCTCCTGAGCAAATGATGAAAATAGCCGATGAGAGAATGTATCAACAAAAGCATGGCGGATGAGCCTGAACCCAGTTTCAATAAGGGGTTAGAGGAATGGTAAAGTTGGGAGCCCGAAATCTCATCATCATTGAGGTGCAAGAATATGTGACTTCATATGTTCACAGACACTTTGCTGAGAGAGTCGTTATTAGTAGTGCATTCAGTGGCATATTTGAATAATGTTGCATTTTGCAAATGCAGTTTGCGAAATTAATGGTTAATAAAGCAACGATATGCATCTGGATCTACTAAAAAACGGCTTTTTTAAAGTTGGCACGCATCGTGCTTTACTTAGAGTGACCCTTATTAAGCCGAGGGTCACCTAGCCAACTGACGTTGTTAGTGAATACAAATTGTTCACAAGTATATACCGCCAATCACGTTTATTGTGATTGGCGTTTTTTCTTTCTAAAGCCCGATGATATTCACGTCGCTGCCCGTCTCATCAGCTTCTCCGCACTTGCTGTAACAACTAGGTTGTCTTGGACAAACCGCCCCTCTGGAGCAGATCAACCTTGCTTGGGTTTGAATCCCGCGCTCTATCCAGTTGATGTTTAATATCTTAGCGATAGTCGTTAAGTCTTTTTTGATGTGGGGAGGAATAACACTACTTCCGCCGGAAGCGACACAAAGGGACTTAAGTTCTTCCGCTATGGAAACGGCATCGCCACCTTGTGCAGAAATAGCAGGGTTAAGATCAATACCGGCACATAGCACGCGATTATTTCCCGCAGGGTCAAATACGTTGACCGATTCGCAGCAGTAGATACGTGGCTCGTCGCCAACATTTAAGATCGAGATTTGCGCTGAACTGGTATCCAAAGGCTGGGAAAGGCGTCGGAATACCGCCCAGTGCTGGCAAGGGTCGTTTACTTTGCGCATGTTGCCCCAAGGCAATGGAATACCATTTCCTCGATACACTGCTTTTAACTTGCCGGGGCCATAGGCATCAAAATAGTGCCAATGAGGGTAAGGCGAGACCACCGTCATGCGACGCATTGCAACGGAAGGAGAAACGCCGGCCTTTTTGTGAACATCAATTTCGTAACCGGAGCGGTCAAGCAACTGACGAAATGGTACTTTGGGGCAAAGCAAGGCACCAGCAAAAAAGCTGGACTCAAAATCACGCCAAGCTTGCAGGATATCTTGCGAATTGAGTTCAGAGTTCGACACAGGGCTGTCCATTTGCTCCCAATTGTTTTGATGCCCGATAGATAAAACGTTATTCATTGCATCGCTGCTATGGAGCACTCGATGGCCGATATATACCGCCAAGTCATACTTCAATCGGGTTGGATAGTCACGCATTCGTTTATTGAGATAAATAGTCCCAGGTGGCTCCATGAAAGACGTAATCAACTGTTTGGCGCTGACGCCCAGTTCATCAATCACATCTTGTGGCGCTCGATCTACCCAGCGGATATCCAATCCCATACTCTTTGCAATGTCTACGAGATCTTCTACAGATAGATTCAGCCGCTTCAAGCCGACCTCTTCGGCGGCGCGCTCTAAATCAGGAAAATGGTTTTGATGGTTTTCTTGGTGTGCGCGGATCAGTAAGTGGGCGAATTGACGCCCCGTGATACCTGTTTGGGAGAGCATTTCTGGTATCGCGATTTGAAGAATATCATTGGAAAACAGGAAGCTCGGCTCCAACGCCATGCCACTAATCCCGCCACGATTTCCTTTGTTGGGTGTGATGGCTTCTAATTCGGGTTCATCATCTAAAAACCACGCCGGATCTTTTTGAAAAACTTCCGCGATCACTTCGAGCATATCGATACTCGGTACGCGTTTTCCGCGCTCAATCATCGAAAGGTAAGAAACCGAAGGAGCGTACTCTGGATTAATTCTTACACAACGGGCAGACAAATCTTCCATCGTTAAATGGTTGTTTTTTCTTAGGTTACGAATTTTCGTACCAAGAAAATGAGACTGACGAATAAGGCTTTTTGACACAGACATTTTGTAAAATTCACATTGTAAAATTTTTGTTGTGAAATTGTAGTCAATATTTCGCTAGTCTACATAATGAGCAGGCAAGGAAATTAACCATCCACTTCACAGAATTGCCTGAAACTTAAATAAAGGATTTAAGTTTTTACTCTAGGACGAGTTTTTAAGTGCGAGGATATGACGATGAATATGCTGAACTTCGATAAAAAAGAGATGCAACAACAACAACGCCCATTTATCGCTGAAGCCGTATTTGCCGTCGAAGCGGTAAGTGCTGAGCAGCAGAGTGAGAAACAAGTAAAAGCGAAGCAACTCCTTGACCGCATGTTCCCATTGGAGAACGGGTCGCACCAAGATGTATCAAGTTACGTGATTGATTACCGCCATGTTTTGGCTTATTTCAAAGACGGTACACACAGCGGCCTGAAAAGCCCGAAACATTTTGTGGCGTACACTGGTGGAAAGGAAGATCCAAAGTCGATTTTGTTTAAAGATGATTCGGGCAATCATGTAGAAGTGCTGTTTGGCTGTCACAAAGGCACTGGTTGCGTGGAATTAGTGGACATTGACGATATTCAATTAGAAACTCGCACGACGTTTCATCCTGAACTAACTGGCAATGCACCAACCGCGATGCGCCATTGGATAAGTCTAATCAAAGGCGACAAAAAAGGTAAGCCGATGGCATGCAGTGAAGATAAAGAATATACCGCAAAAAATGGTGACGACTACATTCTAAGTTACTGTTACAGCGTCGATTAAGATACTCATGATTGGATACAAAACCCCCGCACTTTACAGCGCGGGGTTTTCTTTTTCATCATAAAAGTCGTTTTCGCTTAGCCAGTTTATTTAAATTGGCATCACGCGGTTACGACCGAGTTGTTTTGCTTCATAAAGCTGTTTATCGGCTTTATTGATTAAGGCTTCAGGCGTATCACCCGGCTCAAATTCTGCTACCCCAAAAGAAGCTGTAATGCTGTGAACTTGTGTGCCTGAGCGCTTATCTCTGATACGCAGTTTTTCTATCATCCGGCGTAGTGTGTCTGCATATTGGCGAGCAATTCGCAGAGATTTGTTAGGTACAATTAACGCGAATTCTTCACCACCAAAACGGTACGCACATATCCCATCTCGACAGCTTTGTTGTAGCCGGCGGGCAATGGCTTTTAATACTGTATCGCCAAAAAGGTGCCCGTAATTGTCGTTAAATGATTTGAAATGATCGATATCAAGCATGATCAAGGTCATTGCCTGATTTGATGCAATAAGTGAAGAGAGATCTTTGTCAAATGCTCGGCGGTTGTATAGGTTTGACAAACCATCGAACAACGCATCTTGCTGTACTTCAGCCAGTTGGTTTTTGAGGCGAGAAATTTCTTCACTCGCGTTAGTCAATTGGCTATTCAAAAACTTTGTTGAGTGACGAATTTCATGTGACTCTGCGACAAGTTGACGAATCACCACCATCACTTCTTCAATGCTTAGGCTATTGTCCTCAACTTTTTCCAGTTTATTAAAGCTTTTGTCTACCATCTCGGAAAAGGAGGAAGTATCTGAAATCGTATCGCTCATTGAACTGGATACTTCGTGTAGCAGAACTTCTACATTGGTTCTAAGATCTTCAAGGCTGGTTTCTGCTTTGCTGGCCACATAGTTGTTGTAAAGCTGTTTATTGGTTGCTGGCGGGCAAATACCGTAGTTTTCTAACACCGTGTCTAACTCAAAGTTGAGTTCTGGAATGGTCTTGTCAACGTAGGTATACCAAAGCGCGTAGTTGGCTGGCGTGGCAGCAACATGGTTTTTGATCATCAGTGGGACCGCTTTTTTTAAATTAGCGGTTGATTTCTTAAACTCGTCGGTCATTTCTGCGATGGTACTAGCAAAATGGGATTGGGCTTAGATTAACGGATATTAACTAATGTCGCTTTAATTTTTATCACTTTTGCATGGTTTATATAGAAAATGAGTGATTAAGATCGTGATCAATACCGTTGGATTCAAATTTTATAAAATATCAGTATGAAACATGTACAGGCATTTGGTGGTATTGCGTGTTTTGAGATATCCAGCAAATGGATTCCGTGTGAACGTTAGTAACCTAATGATCGTCAAACTCTCGTTTTCGTATAAAAGCAAGTAAATCAAAAGGCTTAACGTCAGGGTCTCCGTGAAAAGAACTCGTAGACGAAGAATTAACATCTGAGGGTGCGAATTGAAAAAGAAAATAGGACTTTATTGGTTCACGAACGACTTGCGATTGCACGACAACCCACTGTTGAAAAGCGCCAGTGTAGAAATGGACGAGTTAATTTGCTTGTATTGCTACCCTTCAATGACGCCTTACTTGCATCACTTTGCGCAGGAAGCCTCTTTCGGGCGCGCGAAATTGCAGTTTCTCGACTCATCGCTTAGTGAACTCAATCAATCTTTGAATCACCTTGGTCAGCGATTATGGGCGGTTGAACTAACGCCCGATCAAGCAATCAAGTATGCTGTTAATCGCTTCGGCGTCACACATATATATGCTGACGCCTTTCCCGGTTCGGATGAGCAACAAGCGTTAGATCGCGCAGTTGAAGGCGCGTCTCATGTAAAAATAAAACAGCAAGCAATCCGGACCCTGTTAAGGGAAGAACAACTGCCATTTGACTTGAGCAATCTGCCTACCACTTTCACGCAGTTTAGAAAGCAAGTTGAAGGTTTAGACATCTCTCGGCCCCACGAGAGTATCCGTTCGTTACCTCCAATTCCTTTAGGTGTGAATCTTCCTTCCGTTACTGCATATTACTTTGACGCAAAAGCTGCGTTTCATGGTGGAGAAAGCCGCGGGCTTGAACATTGTCGCCAGTATTTTGCTTCCACACTAGCCAGTGAATACAAACAAACACGCAACGGTTTAGATGGCATGGATTACTCCACCAAGTTCTCTCCTTGGTTAGCTCATGGGTGCGTTTCTCCGAAAACTATTTATGCCATGTTGAAACGTTATGAAGCGGAGAATGGTGCAAATGATTCAACCTACTGGATTTACTTCGAACTGCTTTGGCGTGAATACTTTTATTGGTATGCCCGTCGACACAAGCGACAGCTCTTCCGATTCGGTGGCATCCAAAATCGAGCACCACTCACCAGCTTTTACGCGCACCGTTTTCAACAATGGAAGAAAGGTGAAACGCCATTTCCTATCGTCAATGCGTGTATGCACCAACTTAATGAAACGGGTTATATGTCGAATCGTGGCAGACAGTTAGTTGCCAGTTGTTTGGTGCATGAGCTTGGCCTCGATTGGCGTTATGGCGCGGCGTACTTTGAGTCACAACTGGTCGATTACGATGTGGCATCAAACTGGGGAAATTGGCAATACTTAGCAGGCGTTGGTGCTGATCCGCGTGGTTCACGACAATTCAACCTCGAAAAGCAAACCGAAATGTACGACCCGCACATGGAGTTCATCGATAGGTGGCAAGGTCGTTGTCCTGGCGCGCATTTGGATAGTGTAGACATGGTCGATTGGCCGATTGTGATGGGCAGCAGTGACAAAGCTTCGTCATCGGAGAAACCGTAATGCAATTTGAAACCGTACGATTGATCTTGGGCGATCAACTTAACAGTGAGCACTCTTGGTTTCAGCAACCGGATGAGCAAGTGCTTTACCTGATTGCGGAGCTCAAGCAAGAGAATACTTACGTCACGCATCATATTCAGAAAGTGTGTGCGTTCTTTTCCGCAATGGAACAGTTTGCGAAAGAGCGTCAGAGTGAAGGTCACCAAGTTCTGCACCTCACGTTGGATGACACACAATCCTTCGACGATCTTGAGCAAGTCTTGCAACACTACGCGAGTGAAGTTGGTGCAAGTAAGTTTGAATATCAACGCCCGGATGAATACCGTCTTCTGGAGCAGTTAGCCAAACTAAAGCTTGATGGGGTCGTGACGCGTTGTGTCGACTCGGAACATTTTTTGTTGCCGTTTGAGGAAATAGAATCGCAGTTTCCTCAAGGTAAACACATCATGATGGAGCACTTTTACCGCCGTATGCGCAAGCGCTTCGACATCTTGATGCAAGACGGAAAGCCCGTCGGCGGAAAATGGAATTACGATGCCAATAATCGTAACAAGCTCAAAGCCAAAGACATTGAACAACTGCCACAACCTTTGATGTTCAGTACTGACATCCACGGCATTATTGAGCGGCTGGCACGACATGACATCAAAACCATCGGAAATCTCGAAGGGGACTTGTTGTGGCCGATTAATCGCGCGCAAAGCCTCTCTTTACTCGCGCATTTCTGCCAAGTCTGTCTGCCGTTATTCGGACGTTTTCAAGATGCCATGACAGGCCAGCACGACGCTAAGTGGAGCTTGTATCACAGCCGAATTTCATTCTCGCTTAACAGCAAATTACTGCACCCGAGAGAAGTCATTGATGCTTCACTCAAGGCATTTCATTCCAACGCGGACATCGACATTTCTCAAGTTGAAGGGTTTATTCGCCAAATCTTAGGATGGCGAGAGTACATTCGAGGGGTCTATTGGGCGAACATGCCTCATTACCCGAAAAACAACGAATTGGGCGCAGAAAGAAAGCTGCCAGATTTCTTCTGGAATGGTGAAACTAAAATGGCTTGTATGCGCAATGCGATTGGGCAGTCCCTCGATTACGCCTACGCACACCACATCCAACGATTGATGGTCACTGGTAACTTTTGCTTGCTAACCGAGATCGACCCAGATCAAGTGGATGAGTGGTATCTCGGTATCTATGTTGATGCGATTGAATGGGTCGAAATGCCGAACACTCGTGGCATGGCATTGTTTGCGGATGGCGGCATTGTTGGCACCAAACCTTACGCGGCGAGTGGTTCTTACATCAACAAAATGAGCGACTACTGTAAGGGTTGCCATTACGACAATAAGGCGAGGAGTGGGGAAGGATCGTGTCCGTTTAACAGCCTTTATTGGCGCTTTATGAACAAACACGACAAGCGCCTCGCAGCCAATCCACGAATCGGGATGATTTTCCGCTCTTGGGACAACATGGAAGAACAGCAGCGCCAAGCGATTCTTGATACCGCAGAGCACTACATAGAAAACGTGGAGAACTTGTGATGGAAATACTCATCGTCGGTGGCAATGGTGGAATTGGTTTGGCGATGGTGAGAGAAGCCGCAGCTCGGTTTCCTCAAGCTCGCGTGCATGCCACTTATCGTAAGCAGCAACCAGATTGGCAACACCCAAATGTCGTTTGGCATCAAGTGGATGTATCGCAAGACGAGCAGGTAAAAGCGTTCAGTGAGCAGATTGAACACGTCGATTGGTTGGTGAACTGTGTTGGTATGTTGCACACCCAAGAGAAAGGTCCTGAGAAGAATCTTAGCTCGCTCGACGCAGACTTCTTTCAGCAAACCATCACGGTTAATACTTTGCCAAGTTTGCTGTTGGCGAAATACTTCACGCCCAAGCTAAAGCGCAGTACTGCACCCAAGTTTGCGACCATTTCGGCCAAAGTTGGCAGCATTAGCGATAATCAGTTAGGTGGTTGGTACAGCTATCGAGCATCGAAAGCCGCATTAAACATGTTCCTAAAAACCATGTCGATCGAATGGCAAAGAGTGGTCAAACATGGCACGGTGCTTTCACTTCACCCTGGCACCACAGATACCGCTTTGTCGGCACCTTTTCAAACCAATGTCCCAGAGGGAAAGTTGTTCATGCCAGAGCGAGTTGCTAAGGATTTATTAGGCTTGATAGAAAAAGCAACCCCGCAAGATAGCGGGGCGTTTTGGGCTTATGATGGGACGTTATTACCTTGGTAAGAGAACGCGTACAAACGTTAATACAAATGAAATAACATACTCCAGAGAGGGTCGGAGTGACCTACGTTTTCGTTGATTTATTTCTTCGGCAACGCTCAGAACAATAAACGATTTCCTCCCAATTTCGCGCCCACTTCTTTCTCCAAGAAAATGGGCGCTGACAGACCGGACAGACTTTCATGGGAAGGTTGGATTTAAAACCTTTCATCGCGCTGAATGTTCACTCCTAATTTGGTTAAAACTACTTATCAAATAGGTACAGGTAATCGCCGTAGCCTAAACTCGCCATCTTGTTCACAGGTACAAATTTCATCGCAGCAGAGTTCATACAATAGCGTAATCCCGTCGGCTTCGGACCATCTTTAAACACATGACCTAGGTGTGAATCACCAAACTTACTGCGGATCTCCGTTCTAGGGTAGAGCAGTTTATAATCGGTTTTCTCCACGATGTAACCCGGGTTAATTGGTCGAGTAAAGCTTGGCCAACCTGTGCCAGATTTGTATTTATCAGTAGAAGAAAATAGCGGTTCACCGGTCACAATATCCACATAAATTCCCGCTTCTTTGTTGTCCCAGTATTCATTATCAAACGGACGCTCCGTGCCTTCTTCTTGCGTCACGTAATACTGTAGCTCTGTTAAGTTTGATTTGATTTCAGACTGAGCAGGTTTACTGTACGCTTTCACTTTCGAAAGCAGCTTTTTTTCTTCAATCAACTGTCGAAGTGTTTTAGGACTTTCTTTTCGATCTTCACCAAATACTTCGTCGAGATATTTATCGCGACCTGATGCGTAGCGGTAGTATTTGTACTTCAAGCTACTCTTCTTGTAGTAATCCTGATGGTACGACTCCGCAGGGTAAAACTTTTCAAACTCGATCAGCTCTGTTTTCAACGGTTTTGGATAGATCATCGCCTTGTCGATTTCCATCATAAACTGCTTAGCAATCTGCTTTTGCTCCGCATTATGGTAGAAGATCGCTGGACGGTATTGAGGACCACGGTCAACAAATGAACCTTTATCGTCGGTAGGGTCGATATGACGGAAGAAGTAGTCCAGCACTTGCTCGTAGTTCACGACAGCAGGATCGTACTTCACCTCAATCACTTCAATATGACCAGATTTACCAGAAGAGACTTGGCGGTAAGTCGGGTTTTCAATATGACCACCTGAATAACCTGATACAACATCGATTACGCCGGGCAGTTGCTCTAAATCCGATTCTGTACACCAGAAACAACCGCCAGCTAGCGTTGCGATTCTTGTATTCTCTGAAGCCTTCAGCTTATCCATCGTATCGGCGGTACCTGTTTTACTCAATAGTAGAAACAAGACTGGAAGTGCGAAGGAGAAACCGGCCAATAACTTAGACATATTCTTCATAGCTACCTCATCGTTATTTTTGTAGAAAGTGTTACTTAAATAAAAAGTGTTACGTATAGAGAAAGGTAACCGAGCGAAAAAATTACAGTAATGTTGAAAATTCCGTTGCCCTTTTATGCGATAGAGCTAAAGTATCGACAAGAAACACACCGCTAGTAAGGGCAACGATGCCTTGAATAAGCGATGCTAAATGAGGTAAATCATGCAAGCTGAAGTTAAATGGATAGAAGATTTTAAATTCCTTGGGCAATCTCAGTCGGGCCACTCCGTAGTGATGGATGGCAATGGTGGTGCAACCGCACCAAGCCCAATGGAAATGGTACTAATGGCTGCTGGTGGCTGTAGCTCTGTCGATGTTGTTGATGGTTTGAAAACAGCAGGCCAAAAGGTTTCGTCAGTTAATGCCAAGCTAACCACAGAGCGTCGTGAAACCGCACCGCGTATCTTTACGCAAGTGAATATCCACTTTGAAGTGTCAGGTGACGAGCTTGACCCAGAAGTCGTAGCAAAAGTGGCGGCTGACTCGCTAGAAAAATACTGCTCGGTTTGCTTAATGCTAGGCGAAGGTGTTGAGATGACCCACAGTTGGGAAATTGTGTAAGTTGACAGACTCCACAAAATATAAAAACAGGAAAGAGAAAAGTCCGGGCTTTTCTCTTTTTTTATTTCGCAGTTCACGTACCTTGTGAAGAATCTGAAAGCAGTAATTGCAGGTTGTAGGAGTCTTCCAGTGACAGAACTAGAAAAAATGATGTCTGGCCAGGTCTTTGATGGCATGGACAAAGAAATTGACGCCATTAGAAGCCATGCTCTTCAAGCACTTAGAGCACTTAATAATAACACCGACGAAAGTCAGCGCGACGAATTGCAAAAGCAGCTATTTGGCAAGGTAGGCCGTTGTATTGTCCAGTCCCCTTTTCATTGTGAATTTGGTAAGACCATCGAAATAGGTGAAGAAACCTTTATCAACATGAACGTTGCCATGCTCGATGGTGCCAAAATTACCATCGGGAACCACGTGCTCATTGGACCGAGCGTGCAATTTTATACCGCTTCTCATTCTGTTGATTACCGAAGTCGTCGGCGTTGGGAAACGTTTTGTAAACCTATCACGATTGAAGATGATGTGTGGATTGGCGGAAATTCGGTCATTAACCAAGGTGTGACGATTGGTGCTCGCTCGGTTATTGCGGCGAACTCGGTAGTCAACCATGATGTGCCGCCAGATTGTCTATACGGAGGCACGCCAGCTAAGTTGATTCGTCGTCTCAACGAAGAAGAGTAAGAATCGATAGTGATGGCATGATGACTCGCTTTACAGGCGTAAGAGAATCATGCCAGCAGAAAGGGATAATTCATCAAGGAGCCTAAGATGTCGAACAAGACAGAAGTCCTCATGTGCCCTACATGTGGGGTAGAAACGCATCATGTCGTGGTGTTAGTTAGAAAAAAAAGTGGCTTTGAAGGTGATAAAAATCGCAAAAAGAAAGAGTTCATCGCTGGCTTTCTCAAAAGTGTAGTATTCGGCGCCTTCCTTGCCTCTATGGATGAATTTGAACGTCATTTGATCTGCGAAAACTGTGGTCATAAAACCATTCAATAGTAACTGATAGTCCTTCTTTCTCTGCATAAGTTCATAAGTGCGGTTTGAAGCACTGGTTATTCAAATCGCATCATCCTCTTTTAGTGCTTTTGCTCTTCTTGTGTTCCTCTCTCAAAAATGAGTCACATTAGTACGCATTTTAACCGCTTGGATACAGATAACTCACTGCTATATATAATAAATTTTGGTGGGAAATACGTGTTTCAGCTCGATGTTTAAACTCTGTTCTATCGACACGTTTTGGGTCAGTAAACACTTAAATTTCGTTTGCTTTATGTTGTATGTAGCGCAATTGTGTGAAATTGGTCACATTAACGTTTAATTTATAAAAAAATAATTAATGAATAGTAATTCACAAATATGCTGACCGTATGTGCTATTTAGTTTTGATTTATCTTTTGTGTATTCGCTTGGTGAATATTTTGTTGTTTTTAGATTGACTAAAGGTTTGATTTTCTATTCAAACTTGTGAAAGGTTGAATGGATATATTAGAAAACATGAATTTGATCTTGTTTCTATCTTTTGTTTTAAATGCGAAATTCATTATTAACAACGGATGGTTTTGATGATTTCTCTTATGTGTATCCCACCAATTTTAGAAATTGAAAATTAAACTCTCTCAATACAATAACGACTAAAATTAAACGGAATGATGTTCTTATATTTTTATTGTATTTTAACTTATACATTTTGACTCATTCATTTTAACTGTTTTTGTTGATTTTAAGTTGTTGATAATAATTGTCTTTTAACTTTTGTTTTAATGACGTTGATTTGCTGCTTCTTTAATGTTGTGGTGTGTGGCTTTATTTATAAAAAGTCATTTTAAAGTACGTTTTTAAGCAAATTAGAACGCGACAATACTCAGATAAATAGTATTAAAAAGTTAAATAAGGATTTAACCATAAGAGTAATTTTATGGTTGATAGGTTTATTGGGGTTGATTATCTGAATTTTTATGGAATTTCATCCCAATAATCTGTTTGTCTTTAAGTTTATTCTAATGAACTTAATTCTCATGGAAGTTTCAAAACATGCAGCACACAACAAAGTGGATGATGACGCCGCTTGCAATGTTGTTGGGTACGCTGTTTTCAGCGCCATCATTCGCGGTGGAAACGAGTGTAATTGATAGCACTAGCACGCCTGAATCTACACAAAATGAAGGAGATACGTCCTGTATTGTTTGTAAGTTTAGTGGGGCCGTTTACCTATCTTACGATACAAACATTTACGATAAAGACGACTACCGTTCTGTCCGCAATTTCTCGTGGGGAGGCGATCTCGTTTATTCCTTTTCGAGCGACACAAAAGCCTATTTTTCTACGGGGGGCTATCGTGCCCTAGAAGATGAAGTCGGCACCTACGCGACAGATTCGGTGTTGGGCTTGCAATACACGAACCTATATCGCTTTGGAGATACAGGGAAAATCGGCGTTGCGGGTCAGCTCACCATTCCAACTTCAGAAACATCTCGTAAAGATGAACTGCACACCGCAGTTCGTTTAGATGTGCCGATCTCTTTTTCAGCTTGGAGAGTCGATTTTTCGGTTTCGCCAAGACTGAGAAAAAATTTCCACGAATACAAAACCATGGGTGGACGCTCGCTGACTGAGTGGACTTACTCGTTGTTTGCTGTTGCGGAAAAGTCGTGGGAATCGTTCGCAGTGGGGATTACGGCGTTAGGTGGTAACAGCATCAGTTATCAAGGTACGCGCAGAAGCAGTTGGCAGTATGAGGGGGCGTTGTACGGCACATACGAGCTTGATGAAAGCTGGTCATTGCTACTCGCGGCATCATCAACGGGTTTCTATCAAGATGCAGAGCGAGGCACCTTGGGCAACATCGATTTGTTGGACCAAGAGAAAGCGTCTTACATCGTGACAGTGACTTACTCCTTCTAGGAAAATAACAACAATTAAGGATATCCAAATAATGTTTAAAAACTTGACTCTGGTGTCAGCAATAACGGCCGCACTTGCAGGCTGTGGCGCAGATGATCAGGCGTATGACTATGTCGAAAGAGATGCAAAAGAAGTCGCAGTAAAAGATCTTAAAGACGGTCGTTGGTTTTACGTTCCGACGACTGGTGCCGCTCCACGCTTTGCTCTTAACCAATTCCCATTCTTGCAAGGTTCACCTCGTTACGTTGAGCTTTGTTTTACCAAAGAAGGTCTGGAAGTTCGCAGTTACGATAAAAACTACCCAGACGCGCATCTAAGCAAAGATGCTAATAACTACTGCGGTGAAGAGAAATTTGTCGCAGACGACGACGGCGTTAACTTCGCGCAAGTGCTGACGATTCCGGGTGACTTTGCGGCGTATCGCTGTCAAGAAGACGCGCATGGTGATTGCACCAACAAAGAAGAAACCAACGAAGACGCAAGCCTAAACTACAAGAAGAAAACCCACTTCACTCCTCGTCCTGAAGATCTCGAAATTGCAGAATTCAATATGGAAGATCTGTATGGCATTACCGAAGGCATTGATGAAATTGGCGCACCACGATTGATCTCGTGGGACTTTGACCCTAAAAACGGTCTTCTCAATTTCGAACTAGAGCGCACGTTCCGTATCGATTTAGATAATATTTCCGACTACATCAACTTTGCAACGAAAGCGAGCTTGGATGAAGCGCTTGTAGATGGCGCGTTTAAATCTCGGTTCTACTATTCGTTAGTGCACGAAAGTGAAGTGGCAACCGAAGGTTACCAACCGATCTTGTACCCAGTGGGTGATGAGAACGACATTGGTTTCTTCACTACGTCGACGAAAAAGCTTAACCCAGTCACGAATAAATACGACCGTGATGTGGTTTACCTCAATCGTTTCAACCCAGATCAAGGCTCTATCAAATATTACTTGAGCGACAATTTCTTTGAAGAGAAGAACAAGTTGTTCTTGGATGCAACGCTGCAATCGATCGACAAGATGAACCAAGCGCTGAATGTATTTGGGGCGGATGCAGGCAAGCCTGAAATCGAGATTGTGAACAAAACCAAAGCGGCTGGTATTCACCCAGGAGATCTGCGTTACAACGTGATTAACCTGATTGACGAGCCTTTAGCGAACGGTCTGCTTGGCTATGGCCCGTCGGTTTCTAACCCGATGACGGGGGAAATCATCAAAGGCCACGTGAACCAATACGCAGGCGTTGCAAGAACGGGTGTGCCTTTCTATTGGGATAACTTGGCGCGTTTCTATAATCGTAATCAACTGGACTTAGATGGCTTAGATCCATTGCCAACCAGCAGCGAATCTGTGAAAACAGAAGTTGCGGATAGAATTGAAGCGCTTTCTACAATGGCGGCGATGACTAGCCTGAAATCGGATGAAAACATTCATGCGCCGCTCGTTTCAAAAGAAGACATCGTTTCTGGAAAAGCAGCGACGAAGAGCCCAACTCAGCTAATGAAAAACTTCAATGATGACATGGAGTTTGAAAAGGTGGTTGAAGCTGAAGAGAACCGTTTGTCTTTCTGGGCAGAGAACAACGTCTATCCAATCGAAGCGTCGTGGGTTTCTTCAACCAACAAGGCCATGTTGGACAACTTGAAGTTGGATGACGAGCGTTACTTTGAGATCAAACTTGATGACGCAGGTAACGAAGTATCGCGTCAGCTTAAGCGTTGGAAATACCTGCCAAAAGAGTTGCAAGTGAAAGCCGCAGATGCGATTACGGTTGCGACTTACAGCAATACGCTTGTTCACGAGCTTGGTCATAACATGGGTCTGCGCCATAACTTTAAAGGCTCAAATGACAAAGCGAACTACTACACGCTAGAGCAAGCGCATCAACTCGGCTTGAACAACATTCCTGCTTACAGTTCGACAATGGACTACGCACCAAGCATGTTGGATGAAACGCCAACTTGGGGTCTGTACGACATTGCGGCGTTTAAGTTCGGCTACGGCCGTAAAGTCGAGACGATTCAAGATTCTTCAGGTTCAGCTCCTGCACCTGTTGCGAAACCGGCAGACAGTGCGAGCGATGAAGACAAAGCGGTATATGCTCGTTACCTCGCTGATCAGCAAGCCTACCAACAAAGCTTTGCATACAAGTTTGGCAACAATCCAGACAACACATCGCTGATGGTGTGTTCTGAAGTGAAGGCGCTAACGGGGGACGAGAAAGGCAAATCACTCTACAACTGTGACTTTAGCCGATTCGATATCGCTGCGTTGTCTGATGATCCTGAACTGAATGCGAAAACTCGTTATGGCGCACTTTACTACCTAGATAAAGTGAATGAAATTGAGCGTAAGTCTTACGATTTCTGTACCGATGGGAACGTTTCTCTAAACAGCGACTGTAACCGTTTTGACGAAGGTACAAACCTAGAAGAAATTGTTTCTTACGAGTGGCAGAACTATCTCGATAGCTATGATCGACGCAACTTGGAGTTATATGGGACCACAGGATTATTCTCGTCCGATTATCCTGGTTACTTAGTGCGCCGTTACATGGAAATGAGCGCTATCCGTGACAAGATGGAAGATCTTGAGCGCATCGATAACCTGTACACCAATTTAGGTTACACTTCGTCAACGGATAAGCCGGGTGATTTCTTATTGCGCCTTGCTTCAAACCCTCAATACTGTAGCGAAGGCAAAGCCGATAACTCATGGTTCTGTGATTACGCGAATGGTGCGAAAAAATCCGCGGCGTTCTTCCTTGATATCTTGCGCACACCAGAGCATCAATGTGTGATAGAAAATGCGGCAGGCAACCAAAAAGTGATTTCTTTTGGTCAACTGTTAGACAACAACTCACACCAAATTCCGGCTGATTACGATCTTTCAACAGCCAGCTGTTTTGATGATTTGGCAGCACGCTTTATCGAAGATTCAGATGAGGGCTATATAGCTGTTGCGGAAACTGCGAATGGACGCTTCCTAAACTCAATTGGTAGCTTTGACCCGGATTACCCTTGGTCAAATGCGGTGTCTGTGTTGGGTAACTGGCCAGACAAAGCGCTTGCTAGCTATTTCTTGGCACGTCGATTCTCGAACCGTTTTACTGATGAGGTGAGCTTTGCATCGCTGCTTGATATCCCTGGGGTGCAAGCTGAATACGAAGACATCATGGGCAACGTCGTGGCAAATGATGCGTTAAATACGCCAGTTAAATTGGTGGGTAAAGACGGTAAGGAATACATCAATCTAAAAGGTGTTACCGTGAACCTACACATCACTGAGCAAATGGAGTCCCTACCACCAATGCCTCGTGGTATTGCAAGATTCCTTGATATTGGTGCAGAAGGCCGCGGACGTGTTGGCGATGTCATCTTGAGAATGGGTGTGCGCCAAATGAAGTCTTACGACTACACAGTGAAGACTCGTGGTCAATCTCAGTTTGATACGTTTACGAAGCAACAAGACCGCTACGGTATTATCGCGGGTGACAAGGTTGAGTTTGTTATCGACGGCGAGAAGTTTGTGGCAACAAAAGCAAACAAGCTGGCTTACGACTACGCAAATCAACTGGTGACGTCCAAAGGTTACGATCTAAAAACTTACCTAGATAGCTATGAGCCTGCAACACTAAACAAGGTCGCAGAGAGCATCGATAGTGCTTGGGGGCCATTCCGAACAGCGATTGTCCCAGCGTTCCACGATCCTGTATTGCTGCTGGATGCGCCAATGGTCAACGCAATGAAGCGAACCATTGATGCGGATATTGCGGCAGGTGTGCTGTCGTTTAGCCAGTCGTTCATCAACTTTACGACAGCGAATGTGACTTCGGGTGATTTGGTCATCGATGCAACTTCAGGCACATTGAGCTATAAAGGTGGTAAAGCGCACGATGAGCTGAAAGCGTTCGAAGCTTACACAGATGCGATGCTTTTGATTTACAACGATCACGCCGAAGACATGATGTTCGCGGTCGACAATGTGTACGCAGGGTACATGGCGTCTTCAGATGCTGACAAAGAACTTTGGCTGAAAGATCTCAATATGATTCAAGCGTATTTGCGTGGTGATATCGGCGCTGTGGCTGGTGATTACTACAAGATGCTTGATCGCCTACCAACTGCAGTGAGTTTCCAGTAAATAACTCTTAATTCACTCATACAAAGGCCTGCAGCAATGCAGGCCTTTTTCGTCATAGGATTGATGGAATTTAGGAGTGAAAGATGATCTGTCCGTCTTCTGTCATCACAAGTGTCGCTTTGCTTTGTTCGATAAGTTGGGCAGCATAAGAAGGGGTAACTGCCTGCATATCACCTTTAGATCGAAGAGTTAAAGACTCCCACGCTTGATCTCGATATTTCCCTGCTTGGGTGTATTGAATCAGTACTTTCATAGCTTCACGCTCCGGTGTGGTTGACGTGCTACTTAAGTTAACGATCTTAGGTTGGTTGCGCATCTGTTAAAAATGAAACATTAGTTTAACTAAACGTGCCTTTCCAAATATCTCGCATTGAGCAGAGCAATTTAGAATCCTTGTGATGGAAGGATGAAGAACACTCAATCTTTCGATTCATACTGCGCAATATAATGTTTGAGAGATTTGGTTTCCGCACTCTGAAACTCTTCATCGTGCATACGCAGTGCTTGGATACGGTCGAGGCGGAACTGGCGGTAGCCATCGCGCAATTCGCACCAGGCGACCAGCGTCCAGACTTTGCCCCAAAAGAACTGGCCTAACGGTTGGATTTTTCTTTCGGTCACTTGTCCGCTTTCATCTTGGTAATCCAAACTGACCTTAAACTGATGATCAATCGCGTGGCGCAGAAGCTGCCCTCGTTTGGCAGTCTCGGATTGGGTGTGATAATCGGGCACAATCAGCGGACAATCTTCCACTTGTTGTTTGAGCTTATCGGGCAATACCGAAAGTATTTTGGTGGACGCAGAGTGAGACGCTTCGGCGAGTTCAACATCCGACCAGGCTCGAACCATCCGCATACCCAGTTCAAGCGCCATCATCTCTTTTTCTGAGAACATCAAAGGCGGCAGATGAGAGCCAGCTTGCAACAGGTAGCCAACACCTGCTTCACCTTGAATCGGAACACCAGAACTAAGCAACGACTGAATATCGCGATAAATCGTACGTTCGCTAACTTCCATTCTTTCTGCGAGCTCTTTCGCTGTCACGGCGTAACGCTTTGCGCGCAGAAGCGTCAGTAGCTCAAACAGTCGTTCTGATTTGCTCATGATGTTCCTTATCTAGACCTACTGGTTGTTAGTGGTAGTGTGGCTGATTACTTCTCTAGCTCACTGCACATTTTTAAGTTGTGATGTTTAAGCTCGAAGCTTTCGCAGTCAATCATTGATAACAGAGGCTGAAATTCAACGGCTTGCTTAATCTGTTTTCCCGCCTGTTTTGCATCGTCCATTGAACGCCAGTAAATGATGTCTGTCCACACACCGTCAGTCGCTTCGTGACTGAGTGAGCGATACAAAAAGCCCGGCAGATTCTTCACAAACGTTTGTGACTGTTTGGCAGCGGCGATCACGTCTTGCTCTGTTGTGCCTGCGGTTAGACGAAATTGCACAGTTTCGATAACGGTTTCCATATTGTGATTCCTTATTGGTTTTGGCGGATTGCCTGTTGAGTTCCAAATAAGGTTACGCGGATGGAATGTCAGAACGTGTCAGTAGTGAAATCTCACTCACTTATCATCAATATGGTTATTTTTCTGGGCTATTGTAACGATCCCAGTAAGGTAAATCTGTGCCGAGCTTTTCGCTGATAAAATCGATAAAGGCTCTTACTTTCAACGGCATGTGCTTGCGCTCAGGGAACACCGCATAAATGGCGTGTTCTGGTAGAGAGTACTCTTCCATCACCGGTTTTAGATTTCCTGCGGCAAAGTCTCTTCCTGCAATAAATGTTGGCAGTTGAGCAATGCCCGAACCTCTTAACAGCAACTGGCGAATGGCTTCGCTGTTATTGACGATAAAGTTTCCTTTTGGAAGTACCTTGTATTCGCTGCCGTTGTTGATGAACATCCATTCGACGCCGCCACGGAAATAGGAGTAGCGCAGGCAGTTGTGACCGACTAAATCACTTGGTTTTTGCGGTGTTCCAAACTCCGCTAAGTAATCTGGTGAGGCACAAAGCACACTTTTACAAGGGGCGAGACGTTTTGCGATTAGATTGGAAGAGGTGAGTTCACCAATACGGATCCCCAAATCAAAACCGTCTTTAACCAAATCGACCATTTTGTCTTCGAGGTTTAAATCCACTTCAATTTTCGGGTAACGAGCGAGAAACTCGCTGATCAAAGGCGCGATATGCAGCACACCGAAAGACATCGGCACGGTAATTTTGAGCCGACCTTGTGGCGAGCCTTGCAGTTCCGATACCGCGTCTACGCCTTGCTGGGCTAGGTTGAGCGCTTGAGAGGCGTACTCAAAATAGCGTTCTCCTGCTTCGGTCAGGCTCAGCTTACGTGTAGTTCGATTAAGGAGACGAATGCCCAAATCGTCTTCTAGTTGGTTGATGCGTTTGCTGATCGCCGATTTCGTCAGATTCAGCTGTTTGGCCGCAAGGGAAAAGCTGCCGCATTCGACAACAGCAACAAAAACGGGCAGGGAGGCAATCGCGTTCACATCAATCTCCTATTATCGTGAAGCATTTATTGTTGAGCACAAGGATACAATTAATTTCCAATTATAGAGATTATCTTCAAGAAGAAAACAATCTAGACTATGCACCAGTATTACGACCTTGATTTTGGGAAGAAGAAAATGAAGTACGATTGGATCCTGTTTGACGCTGACGAAACCTTATTCCACTTTGATGCTTTCAAAGGTTTACAGCTTATGTTTTCTCGCAAAGGCGTAGATTTTACTGAACAAGATTTTGCTCATTACCAAACCGTAAACAAACCGCTTTGGGTGGATTACCAAGACGGCAAAGTAACGGCAGATGAGCTAAAACATAAGCGTTTTACCGAGTGGGCTGAGAAGTTGAATACCACAACAGCAGATCTCAATAGCGCATTTTTAGAAGCAATGGCCGATATTTGCAGCTTGTTGCCAGGTGCAAAAGAGCTGATGGAAGCGCTGCAAGGCAAAGCTAAAATGGGCATCATCACCAACGGTTTTACAGAGTTGCAAGCAATTCGCCTTGAGCGCACAGGGATGACTGAGTACTTCGATAAAGTGGTGATCTCTGAACAAGTGGGCGTAGCAAAACCGGACTTAGGTATTTTTGAATACGCGATGCAGCAAATGGGCAACCCATGCAAAACGCGCGTACTGATGGTGGGTGACAACCTGCATTCCGATATTCTGGGTGGTAATAATTTTGGTATTGAAACTTGCTGGTTAAATACCACAGGCGCAAGCGTCGATGAGCGTATCGCACCAAATTACACCGTTGAGTCTTTGAGTGAACTAAAGAACATTTTGGTGGCGTAACCGAATCGGGTATTATTCCGCAGTAACCCTCAGAAAAATCAAGGAATAACCATGTCAGACATCAAACAGCTAGACAGCAAAGTCGTTTACCAGAATAAGTGGATGACGGTGCGTGAGGACAAAATTTTACGTCCGAGCGGCGCAGAGGGCATCTATGGTGTGGTCGACAAACCTGATTGTGCTGCGATTCTGGCTATCGATAACGGGATGATTCACTTGGTTCAGCAGTACCGTTACACCGTAGGCCAACGTTGTTGGGAGATCCCACAAGGGGCGTGGGAATCAAACCCAGATGCGGATCATCTTGAGCTTGCCAAAGGCGAGCTGCGTGAAGAAACGGGCATGCAGGCGAGCGCAATGGCGTATGTTGGCGCGCAGTTTATCGCATACGGCTTTTTGAATCAGACATGTCACGTCTACTTCGCCACTGATTTAACGGACGTGGGCAATCAACTCGACAGTGAAGAAGAGGATTTGATCACTCGCGCTTTTTCTGTTGAGGAGTTCGAACAGATGATGATCGACGGCACGATCAAAGATTGTGTCACCATCGCCGCTTATGGTTTGGCGAAGCTGAAGAAATTCATTTAGTTATCCATGACGATTTTTTAATGAAAACAGCGGCCTAGTGCCGCTGTTTTTAGTTTGGGTGAGTTCGTTGAGCCATCGCTTACTCGTCGATTTTCTTACCTAAGATTTCCACTTGCGCTTTTTTGGTCACCCCCGCGACTTGCAGCGCTGTGCTGCCAACCGATTCATAGTTCAACTCGATTTTGTCTAACTTCGCGTTATCTTTTGTTGGTAGGCTTAAGCTTCTTGATGACATGCCTTTAGTCAGAACCCCTAAACTGTCGAACGTCTTTTCCTGACCATCTTTCATGATTACTTTAACGCTTTTCAGATCGACCGTACCTTGCGTACATTTGATTTTTATGTGGCTGAAACGAGCGTTAGCAAATGGTGACAGTGGATTGACTGTGTCGGTTTCCGATTTAAAACTGACGGTCTTATCTGCAATCTTATCCCAATCGTTGTCTCCTGCAACCGATTGGAAAGAGGCTACAGCCGCTAAAAGACAGAGTGCGATGGTGTTGAACAGTTTCATAGCTTTTCCTTACCTTAGGTTTAGATATTCTGTTTAATCAGTTCGATGACGTGTGTGACTTCGTCTTGAGTTAAAGCCCCTTCTTTCACGAATAAAATTTCGCCTTGTTTATTTTGTACGATAATCGCAGAACTTTCTTGCTGCAGATCCCAAGTTGTTGCTAATACGCCATTTTTGTCTAACACCATGGAAGACCAAGAGAATGTCTTTTTGCTGTCCTCTGCCGACGATTTTACAAATGTACCGGTTCCCCAGATGGCGTCTTCTTGGTTGATCACGGTTGTGGTCTGATACTGATCTTCAGGAAAGTGAGCGGCAGTGATTGCTGACATCAGCGGCGCGTTCATCTCTTTAGCTTTACTACGACCTGCAATGGCTTGTATCACACGGACTTTGCCTAACATCTGCTGAGTTGCCCAAGGTTGATAAGCCACATCGTCTCCTTGCAGCGTCATTTCGCCATAGGTATCAATGCTGACGGAAGGGGTGGTTTGACCGACAGAAAGGTTATGAGAGAAGGCGAGTGTCGGGGCGAGTGCGAGTAAGAGTGACAGAACAGATGGAGTTTTCATTGGGGGTTCCTGTAACTAAGTGAGGTTAGAGCGAATCAAAATAAGGGGCAAATACGATGCCCCTTATCGGATGTGGCGTTTAGTTAGAAAGTACAACGCGCGCATTTAGCGGTTGCAGCGGACGATTGTTTTGTCCCATGACTTCCATCAGTTTCGCGGCTTGATCTTTGGATAAGGTTTGAGTGTCTTTAAGCACAAACCATCGCACACCTTCTGAACATGGTGGTGTGGTTAAAGAGCCGTTAAATCGATAGTAGTTTGCAGTTTTTGGCAGTAAGTCGTTAATCTCAAACGTATCTTTAAAGAACGTGGTTTGATTCTCTTGTGGGATTGCGTTGATCAGTTTAGACAGCCCTGCGTTTTGATCGCCAGCATCAAACATCACCGAAATTACCGCCAACTCGCCGTCTGCGTTGGCGTGTACAAAGTGCGCTTCAAGTGGATATTGGCGGCCTTTGATTTGGTTTTCTGAAGGTGTGTGGAAATGGAACTGTTGCAGCTCGAACGTCTCGCCATCGATGGTGAAGCTATTACGTCCATTCACTTGCGCTTGCAGCGTATGACCATTGTTGGTTAAACCAATGACCTGACCAGTGTACGAAAGGTTCAGTGCTTCCAGTTTTGCATCGGCTGGGTTGTCGATGTTGATTGGGCTTTGGTTTTTCGTGGTTGCGCAGTCTTTGGCGATTTCTCCCCAGTGTTCTGGCCCGTGTTTGTCATTGCCATAGCCCCATTCCGAAGCCTGAGCCGCGCTTAGAGTGAGAAGTGAGAGTGAAAAAGCAAGTAGTGTTTTGTTCATAATAATGTCTCTGTTCGGTCGCTTTGATAAGCGTTGTTACAAGGCAATGACCTAGAGGTTTGATCACTGCCTGACAAATTAGAAACGGTGGCTGAGTTGGGCACCAATTAGGAACGCATTTGAATGGGTCACGCCCGTTACCATCGGTGCAGGAACACCTTCATACGCGTACTCTTCTACGTTGACATCTTCACCAATCAAGTACGTCATGCCGATGTCAACCGTGGTATCTGATGACCATTGGTAAGAGGCCCCCGCAGATAACCAGTGACGGTTCGAATCTGGGATAGAAAGCGAAGTCAGCTCATCGACAGGTGTTTTGTCGAACATGTAACCCGTGCGAAGTGTCCAACGTTCATTGGCGTACCAAGTCGCACCGATGGAGTAGTGCGCGGAGTCTTGCCACTGAAAATCTTTTAGCAACTGATCATCAGCTTTCAAGCTGTCAAATGCTGACCAACCAATCCACTGCACAGAATAGTGCAGGGCAAATTTAGGTAAGACGCGGTGATAACCGGAAAACTCCGCAATATCCGGTAGCGGCATAGCAAGCGAGTCGTACGATTCGCCAGCAAAGTGGATGTCACCCTTGGCATCAATGTTAGGGCTGTGCTTGTAGCTTAAACCTAAGCGATGACGTTCGTTAAACTCGTACATCATGCCAATGTTCGCGCCAAGCCCAATGCCGCCAGCTTCCACATCAAGTGCGTTGCCTTTTACGGATCCACAGCGTTGTTCTAGTTCGTTTCCAAGTATGTTCCCACCAACGCAAACACCCACGTCCATATCGCGGTACAGCTCACCAGAGCCGTAAATCACATCAATACCACCACCGATACTAAAACGATCGTTCACCTTGTATGCCAAGCTTGCGCCAAGGTTGACACTCGCTACGCTGGTGACACCGCCAAAAACAGGTGCGCCATAGTTTGGTTTAAACTCCATGTCGGTTCCGAAGTTGGAGTATGCCGATAAGCCTAGATACCAGTCGTCGTTGATAGGGTGAATAAAGTAAAAATTGGGTACAACGGCTGGTTGACCAACGCCATCGACGTCATCAATGTCGGTCACGGTTTGAGAGAAGGACGGGGTAATTTCAACTTGAGGGGACGGAGGAAAACCGCCCATACCAACATTGACATCCGCATTAATGTTAGCTCGATGATATTGCGCATTTTTAACGGTAACGTCAGGTTTGACGTAAGTGACACCGAACGATAAGGCATTTTGTTTAAACAGCGTCATCGCTGCGGCGTTGCGGCTGACTACAGACGCATTATCACCAATAACAGCATCACCAGCAAAAGCACGACCAAGACCCGTCGCCGAATGTTCGTTAATTTGAAAACCACCGGCATACGCCGTCGATGAGGCTAACCCGATTAATAAATAAATCGGTGAAAGAGTTAATTGTCGCTGCATGTTTTTCTCATGAATTAATTAGAAGTTGTATTGCAACGAAAATCAGTAAAATAAACAAATCTGACCAGTGCATTTAAGAGTAAAGCTAACAGTGTGCTGACAATAAGTAAATTTAACTTAATAAATATTTATTGTTGAATTTATTAATGCTTCATGGCGTGAATATAGTGGTTATTTTACGTGTAAATTAAATCCTGAACCTCTATTTTTATTTTTGCGGTATTACTTCTCTATTTTTATTGTACTGACTGTTCCCTAACAAATAGAGGGAAATCCAGCGATAAAGTGTCCGTGATGGAAACTCTGAGTCATTTGTATTTCCATTGCATCCCAACGTTGGTAGTTCAAATCAGCAAGAGAACTATCGTTTAAACCCACATGACACACTCCTCTCGGTCTTACCTGTGTTATGTGGGTATTTTTTATTTAACTTGCCACTTAACTCCTCTTTAAATTCAATCATCAAAGTGACCATCATGAAATTTAAAATGATTGCATATTGAATAAGTTTAGTTTTTACTAGTTTTTTGGTATTTAAAAGTTTTGTTTATAATACTTATAACTTGAATTTCTATATTAAAAATGGTCTTTGCTATACGTATTGAATAATAAAGTTTTGAAGTGACTATAATATCTCTGATTTTTCACGTTAGTGAAGTTATTCACTCAGTTTCTTGACGTTAATTTACCTATCTTTACGTCTCGTACCCTGTACGGCTAAGACAAATAGCAGTATAAAATCAAAACGATTATTTACTTCACTCCTGCTATGAAACTCAATAAAAAATGGCTCGTTTTGTGTGGCCTACTTGCTATTGGTGCTGGTGGTTATCATTATCTGCAACGTCCAGAACCCATTTCTCCTTACGCGACAGAAGTCGTTCGCAAAGGCAATATCGAAAAGGCGGTATTAGCCAACGGCATGTTGCAAGCGTCCAAATTGGTGAATGTAGGTGCGCAAGTATCTGGGCAAATTCAACGCCTCGCTGTGAACTTAGGGGATGAGATAAAACAGGGAGACTTGATTGCACAGATTGACAGCCTGACTCAGCAAAATAGCCTCAAAGAAGCCCAAGCGTCTCTTAATAGTCTCAACGCTCAGTACCAGGCTAAGCAAGCGCAGATTAAACAAGCAAACTATGAATACGTGCGCCAAAAAGGCATGTTGGCAGCGAAAGCGAGCTCACGAGCTGATTACGAGAATGCCGAAGCGACGCTCGCCATCTACAAAGCCGAGTTAGCGCAACTGGATGCCGAAATCGAGAAAGCCAAAATCAACGTCGACAATGCGCAGTTAGATCTCGGTTACACCACCATCAACGCACCGATGGATGGCACGGTGGTCTACACCGCGGTGGAAGAAGGACAAACCGTAAACGCCAATCAAACCACGCCAACTATTATCGAGTTAGCCAAGCTAGATACGATGACGGTGAAAGCCGAAATTTCGGAAGCCGATGTGATTTTTGTTCACCCAGGCCAAATGGCGCTGTTCACCATTTTAGGCAAACCGAATCAGCAGTTTAAAGGCACACTGCGCGCCATTGAGCCGGGGCCAACCATCATGGATGGCGATGACAGCGATTTGAGCATTTCAGATAGCGACGCCATTTACTACAACGCTGTATTTGATGTGAAGAACCCGCAAGGCATTTTGCGCATCGGCATGACTGCGCAAGTTTCGATTGTCCTTGAGCAATCGGAAAATACCTTGATTGTCCCTTCACAAGTGCTGCAAAAATCTGGCGGCAAAGGCAACTATACCGTGCCAGTGCTTGAACAGGGCCAAGTGGTGCAAAAGCCCGTGACAGTGGGTATCAACAACAAAGTGAACGCAGAAATTCTCTCAGGTTTGAAGGAGGGCGACCAAGTTGTTCTTGGCAATGCTATGGATGGAGAATCATCAAGCCGAGGTGATCGTCGTCGACCTCCGATGAGGTTCTAAGATGAGTGACGTGCTTTTAAAAGTTGAGGATTTAACTCGACGATTTGTCTCTGGCGACGAGTCGCTTACCGTGTTGAACCACATTAATTTAGAGATAAAACGCGGTGAAATGGTCGCGATCGTGGGTGCATCAGGCTCAGGTAAATCGACGCTGATGAATGTGCTCGGCTGCTTGGATAAACCGTCCAGTGGTCGATACTTCATTAATGGGCAAGATGTCTCGACGTTGGAATCCGACCAACTGGCGGAACTGCGCCGCGAGTATTTTGGCTTTATATTCCAGCGTTACCATTTGCTGGGGGACTTAACCGCGGTGGCAAACGTGGAAGTACCTGCGGTTTACGCGGGAGTTCCTCATCGTCAAAGAACGGAGCGAGCGCAGTCGTTATTGGCTCGCTTGGGGCTGGAAGATCGTTTGACTCACAAGCCCAGCCAACTGAGTGGTGGCCAGCAACAGCGCGTGAGTGTTGCTCGTGCACTGATGAACGGTGGTGAGGTGATTCTTGCTGATGAGCCCACTGGCGCATTAGACAGTCACAGTGGGCAAGAGATGATGGCACTGCTTAAAGAGTTGCATCAACTTGGGCATACGATCATCTTAGTGACTCATGATATGAACGTGGCGAACTTTGCGGATCGCATCATTGAAATCAAAGATGGTGAAATCATTGCAGATACGCCAAATGCACAAGTTGTAATTAATGAGCAAGCAGAAAAGACACCGAGCGCATCTTTTCATCGCCCAGCGCAAGCCGCCAGTAAGTGGTGGAAGTGGGACAGTTTTATTGACGCGCTCAAAATGGCGCTGCTGGCGATGTCTAGCCACAGAATGCGCACGTTTTTGACCATGCTCGGCATCATTATTGGTATAGCTTCGGTGGTTTCCGTGGTGGCACTAGGTAATGGTTCACAACAGCAAATTTTGTCGAATATTTCATCCATGGGAACAAACACCATTGATGTCAGGCCGGGCAAAGGGTTTGGTGACCGCCGCTCCGGACGAGTGAAAACGCTAACCGCCGACGATGCCAAATCGTTGGAGAGTCTACCTTTTGTCGACAGTGTCACGCCGTCTTTATCCAACAGCTTAACCGTGCGTTACGCCAATCAGGATGCAACCGCGTCTGTGGAAGGGGTTGGGGAAGATTATTTTCGTGTGCGCGGTTATGAGATCGCCAAAGGTCAGTTTTGGGATGAAGAGAGCGTGAACTCACTCGCCCAAGAAGCAGTGATTGATGACAACACCAGAAAGGAAATGTTTGCGGATAGAAATCCGATTGGTGAAGTGATTTTTCTAGGTTCATTGCCAGTGCGTATTGTGGGTGTCACGCAGAAAAAAGAAGACGCGTTTGGAAACAGCGACGCGCTGAAAATTTGGGTGCCATACACCACTATGTCGGGACGAATGATGGGACAACGCTACCTCAACGGCATTACTGTACGGATTGATGAGAACGCCCCAAGTGCGGCGGTAGAGCAGAGCATCATCAACTTGTTAAAAATGCGCCACGGTACAGAAGATTTCTTCACGATTAACACTGACACCATTCGTCAGAGCATCGAGAAAACCACCGCAACCATGACGTTACTGATCTCAGCGATTGCGGTGATCTCCCTAATTGTCGGCGGAATTGGCGTAATGAACATCATGTTGGTGTCGGTGACAGAGCGCACGAAAGAGATCGGTGTACGAATGGCTGTGGGTGCGCGGCAAGCGGATATTTTGCGTCAGTTTTTGATTGAAGCGGTACTGGTGTGTTTGTGTGGTGGCATTGCTGGTATTGGCTTGGCATTTTTGATTGGTTTTGCATTCAGTACATCTGGCAGCAGCTTCCAAATGATTTACTCAATGAACTCGATCATCTGGGCGTTTATTTGCTCAACGTTGATTGGCATCGCCTTCGGCTTTTTACCCGCTCGCAATGCCGCCAAACTCGATCCGATAGAAGCGCTAGCGAGAGACTAAAAATGAGTAACACAATGAAATTCAAGACTCGATTGGTCGCGGCTGCCTTAAGCGCAGTGTGGTTGTCAGGTTGTGGGTCGCTTATGCGTAGTGACTATCAAGCACCTTCGGTGCAAGTGCCTGCAAGTTGGCAGCAGATGCATGTTGCGGGTGATGTCAGTATGGATCCTTGGTGGTTGGCGTTTAACGACCCAACGCTTAATCAATACATTACTCAAGTGTTGGCTCAAAACAACGATTTGACGCTGGCAACGCTAACGCTAAAGAAAGCGCGTTTACAGCTGGGTTTAGCGCAAGATGACCTTTTCCCTACGTTGAGTTCTTCCACATCAGGACAAGTTCAAAAATCTCTTGATAGCGGGGAATCGGCAGATAGCTACAGCACTAACTTGTCCGTCAATTACGAGTTGGATTTGTGGGGAAAAATCTCGGCGGACGTTGACCAAGCCAAGTGGACGGCGATGGCAAGTCAACAAGATCGCGAGGCGACCGCACAAAGTTTGGTGGCAACGACGGCATCGTTATACTGGCAAATCGGCTATCTGAAACAGCGTTTAAACCTCAGTCAGCGTAATGTGGAAGACGCAGCTCAAACGCTACAATTGATTGAAAAACAGTACCAACTTGGCGCTGTGGATCAGTTAGATGTGCTTGAAGCCAAACGTACGTTGGCAAGCTTACAAGCGCAGCAAAGTGAATTTGAACAGAGTTTACTTGAGGCAAACAACGCCTTTGCGATTTTGTTCAATCAACCGCCGAAGAGCATCAGTGCAACCATCCAAATGCTGCCTGAAGGCGATATGCCATCGTTGAGTGTTGGTGCTCCGTCTGATTTATTGATCCGCAGACCCGACATTAAAGCAGCGATTTACGAAGTCAAAGCCGCGCTAGCAAATAAAGACGCAGCAGATTTGGACTATTTGCCTAAGCTGACGCTCACTGGGGCTTTGGGTGGATCGTCACAAGCGCTCAAAGACCTGCTTTCCAACCCGATCGGCAGTTTAGGTGCGGATATGACGCTACCGTTTTTGCAGTGGAATGAGATGAAAAACAGCCAAGCCATTGCCGATTTAGACTATCAATCGGCCATTGTGAGCTATCGCCAAGTGTTGTACGCCGCCTTCCAAGATGTCGAAAATGCCTTGTCAGCACGAGAAAAATTGAAGTATCAAGCGGCGCGTTTACAAGAGCAGTATGATGCCGCAAGTGCTGCTGAGTCCATTTATGCTGCGCGGTATCAGTATGGCTCGACATCGATCATGGACTATTTGAATGCACAAGAAGACACCAGAAACGCGCAAGCTTCTTTGTTGGAAAACCGCTACAACCAGTTTCTCACTCAGGTTACGCTTTACCAGTCTTTAGGAGGAACCGACGTTGCGCCGTTGTAATTAGGGATCAGCGCACACTAGCGAAGCGTCATGAACAAAGCCTTTTTTGAAGGTATTACTGGTCCCATCAATGGGACCAGTAATAAAAGCTTAAGTTACTTGGCGAACTTCTTGAAAGGTGCATCAACCGGAGTGTCAGCTAGGTGATTGGTGTAGTTACTCATCACTTTTTGCGCTAGACCAAGTACAATTTCAAGCAGTTGCTGCTGTCCGTAACCCGCCGCAAAGAACTTCTCTATCTGAGACTCTTCCACTACACCACGTTGACGCACCATTTGAAGCGTTGTTTCTCGTAGTGTTTCAAGTTTTTCGTCTGCCAATGGTGTTTGGTTGACGAGAGCATCAACAATCTCCTGATCCACTTTCATTGACGCCGCGATCGCACTATGAGCAGGAACGCAGTAGTGACAACCATGTTCAACGTTGATGGTTTGCCATACGACGGTCAATTCTTCTGCGTTAAATGATGTTTGTTGAAATAGCTCATGCACAACTTGATAACCCTCAAGCAAGGTTGGCGCTTCAGCCATAACAGCATGAAGATTTGGTAGCATGCCAAACGCTTTGACTGAATTTTCAATCAGGTGCTTTGATCCTTCGGGTGCGTTTTCTGCGGTATACAGTTTAAATTCTGCCATGTTTAAATCTCCTGTAATTGGATATGAGCGGATTAGGCAAGAACAGGATAGTTGATTTTGAGCGGTCGCTCAATATAAAATTGAGCATATGTTCAAAATTGATAATTGCTCATGGCGAATACAAAGAAATTCCAACGTGATGAAGTGGTGAAAGCCGCCTCGGATCTATTCTGGAAGAAAGGTTTTCATGCAACATCTACACGTGATTTACAAGATAGCGTTAATCTGCGTCCTGGAAGTATTTATGCGACGTTTGGGTCAAAAGAGGGGCTATATTGTGAAGCGCTAAAAATGTACGTTGCGAACTTGCAAGCCCTGTTTGAGTTGCATTTAGCTCAGAACACAACGGTTCTAGATGCAATAGAAGCTTTCGCGATTGATGTGGTTATCAATCAGCGAGACTCCAATCCCAGTGAAGTGTGCATGTTAGTCAAATCAGCAAGTGAATTTGCTGAGGATTTTAATGCGCTGCGCAATCAAACAAACAGCTTAGCAAACCAATTTGAATCTTTTCTTGCAAAGCTGTTTGAGCGAGCAATCGAGAATGGCGAAATTGAAGCCCAGGATACATTGCTTCTTGCTCAGTTGTTCCAGGTTCAGTTTACGGGTATACGAGCCTACTCATACCGCAGTGATGATGAAACCTTAAAGACGTTGATCTCTATTATGGTGAACAGCTTCCGCGGTAACGTACCAAAACAGAACGCTGAATGAGACTGCTCAAAGTCAACGTCTCTAAATCAACGGCTTGAAGTAAGCGAGCTCAAATAAACCCGTTATCGGGGGTCGATATCGATAAAAAATGACCACGAAGCATCGTGGTCATTTTTATGCAGATTAACTTGCAATGAACAACAACGGCTTATTAAAAGCGAAACTCTTCTAAGTTATTGCTGCTTTCTAACATTTTTTCAGCCACATAACGATGCGTTGCTGTGGTTGGGTGAGTCACATCCCAGAACACGAACTTATCTGCGCCAGATGCTGCACATTCAGAACGTAATGAGTGAGTGTACATGTAGTCAACAGAGGATGAACGGTTGATGTCTAAGCAAGGGTCGCTTGCATTTACGAAACCGTGTTCTTCTGGTGCCGAGGTTAACTTCTCAAACAGTGCGTGTGTATCAAACAATGCGATGTTGTAGCCTTGGGCTTTGTAGTACATCGCTTGTGCTTTGATGAACTCGTTCATCTTCAATACTTTCGCACGAATCGTTTCAATTTCTTCCTGTGTTGAGTATTTGAACTGTGGTGCTTTGGTTGCATCAGGCAGTGTCATCAACATGAAGTTCTTCGCGCCAGCGTCTGTTAAACGAATCAGAGCTTCAGCGTAATCCGCTTTTACTTCCGGCACGCTACGGTTGTAGTTCATGAAATCATTTAAACCAAACTCTAACGTAAACAATGTGTTAGCAGGGTTGTAGTTCTTCGCCAGCTTTGTGTAGGTTAAGTAAGAAGAAACTTGTTCGCCGACACCAGTTAGCGCGATGTATTGGTTTTCACCTGCTGCGCCACCAACTGCCCAGTTGTATAGCGGTAAGTTTTTGGCTTTAGCAACGTATTCCGTCCAAACAAAACCGTTTGAGAAGTGACCCAAGAACCAGCTATTCGGGTTAGGGAAGCGCCATTGGGACGCGTTAAAGATGTTGCCTGTATCAGACAAGCTATCGCCTAAAGCCACTACTTTGTTTATCTGATCTGGTTGCATTGCAGCATCATTGCTCCAGATCGTGTGGTTATAAGAATAACGATTGTCAGCAGCAAAAAATGTAATGTCTGCGTTCTCGTTCGCTAGATCTAGTGTTTCTTCACAACGCTGACGAATTACGTTTTGTGAGGTATTGGTGTAGAACATGTTTTTAAATGAAACAGAGCTCCACCAATAGCCATCGATAGTGAAGTCACTACCATCTTGGTTTTTTGCCCATTTCCAATCGGTAGCCGCATCGTCCTTAGAGTGGCTCGTACGATACCAGCATCGAACGTACGTATAAGTTTGATTTTCTTGCGCGCTAACCACTTCAGCCGCAGAAACCATTGCTGGTGATAAAGTTGGCTCCTCTGCAATGGCGGAGGCAAGCGGAAGTAATGCAGTTAATAGTGTGATTGTTTTTTTCATCATTCACTCTTCTTGTAATGGTTATTGTTCCGAATGCGTGAATACGCTCGGCTATAACAGTATTTAGATGAGAATTTTTCTCACTAAACCTTCTAATTCTGAGTAAATGCTCAAGACAGTCAACAACTAAATATTCAATATTTCAGTTTTGGCACCACGGTCAAAAAATCCATTCAGCATAGCAATCGATTAAATGGGTGATATTTAGAATAATTACTCACTAACATTAATTTAACATTCACTTTTTGTTAATTAAGTAATTGCTTTATAAGGTTTTGTCGGTGATTTTTAATGTTAACTTAAAGTGTTTATTGAATGATCTTTTGTACAAATTTGTATATTTATGAAACAAATTGTTTGGCATTTTTGCTCTGTAAACTATAGCTGAAGCTCTCATGCAAACATCATGATGATGACTTTTCATGAGAATATAGTGAATAAAAATTAGCTCAAATAAGGAATAGGGCAAATGCACTACACAACAAGTAAAAAACAAGGCTTATTTTCGTTGTCTGCCGTAGCAATAGCACTGACCACTTCGATGTCAGCGTTTGCGGCTCCACCAATGGGATTTGATGAATCTAAGTTACCGACGAAGTACATCGTCAAATTCAAAGAAGATGCAGTCAGCCGTTCTTCAATGGGTGGTAACTCATTCTGGGGGCCACGAATCGCGCAGGAGTCTGTTCTAGAACAGGTGAAGGCACGTAAGGTGGAAAAACTAGGCAATCGCGCCATTTACAGCGTTGAATTGGATGGCGATGACTTAGAGCCGCTTCGCAATCGTAGTGATGTGGAATACGTGGAAGTCGATCCACCTCGCTATTTGCTCAGCGAAACGACCCCATGGGGATATGAAGCGGTTAATGCTCAACTGCTAGCTGACTTCAATGCGGGTAATCGCACTGTATGTATTATCGATTCAGGGTACGACATTTCGCACAACGACCTAAGCGGTAACCGCGTTGCTGGTACTAACGATAGTGGTACGGGATCATGGAGTGATCCGGGTAACAACAATGCCCACGGTACTCACGTCGCGGGTACGATTGCTGCGATTGCCAACACCGAAGGTGTAAAGGGTGTGATGCCAAACCAGAATGTTAATTTGCACATCGTGAAAGTATTTAACGAATCGGGTTGGGGTTACTCATCTGGGCTTGTTAAAGCAATCCAGACCTGTGCCGATAATGGTGCTAACGTTGTGAACATGAGCCTTGGTGGTAGTCAATCAAGCCGAACTGAGCAAAATGCACTGCAAAATATTTACGATCAAGGCGTTCTATTGATCGCCGCTGCGGGTAATGATGGCAATACAGCGCACAGCTATCCAGCTTCTTATGACTCAGTGATGTCTGTTGCGGCTGTTGATAATCAAAATGATCATGCAGCGTTCTCACAATCTACTAATCAAGTTGAGATCTCAGGCCCGGGTGTGGCGATCTTATCAACGGTTACGGTAGGTGAAGGTAAACTTTCTGATATTACCTTGAATGGTGTCAGTCAGTTTGATCGTGGGATTGTTCCTCACAATCGTTTGATCAATAACGGTTCTTCGTATGTTCCGGATCCAATCGCGGGTTCAGTAACGGCAACGCTAGATAGCTGTGATGTCTCTGGCGGTAACTTTAACTGTGGTGATATGTCGGGCAAAATTTGTTTGACTGAGCGTATTGGCAACCAGTCTTCAGGAAACTACCCTGAAGTGGATGCGGTTCAGGCTTGTTACAATGCGGGTGCGCGAGCTGCAATCGTATACAGCAACTCTGAACTACCTGGTTTACAAAACCCATTCTTGGTAGACACAAACAACGCTTATCGTATGGTTTCGGTAACGGTTGATCGTGCATTTGGTCAAGAGCTGTTGGGGTATGTTGGTCAGGAAATTACTGTTGCAACAACCTCTGGTGAAGATTACGAATACTACAATGGTACATCAATGGCGACACCGCACGTAACGGGCGTAGCTGGCTTGGTGTGGAGTTACCACCCAACCTGTACAGCAGCGCAAGTGCGTAATGCACTAGTGAAAACTGCAACAGATATTGATGTTGCTGGTCGAGACAACCGTACTGGCCACGGCCTAGTTAATGCTGAAGCGGCGAAGCTGTTCTTGGACGCTGGCTGTAATGGACCTGATGGTGGTAGCTCTTCGGATTCTAGCTTCTCAAATACCAGCCCTGTCGCGATTCCAGATAATAAATCTTCTGGCGCAATCAGTGCAGTAGAAGTCGATCGCTCTGGTGATTCAGGCACAGTAAGTATTGACGTTGATATTAGCCACACTTACATCGGTGATTTACGAGTGACTGTAACGTCACCGACTGGTGGAGAAGTTGTACTTCACAATAATACCGGCAGCAGCGCTAACGATATAAAAAATACGTTCCAAGCGGATTTTTCTGGTTTTGAATCGCAAGGTACATGGGAACTAAAAGCGGTGGACAGTGCCAGAAGAGACACAGGCACCATCAACAGTTGGACTCTGACCTTTCAATAAGGAGTGACTATGAAGAAGTTGACCTTACTTTCTTTGTCTGCGGTAGGCGCTACCGCACTATTGGCAATCGGACTGAGCTCAAGCAGCTTGGCAAACAATCAAGGATTTCCTCTCGTGGATGAACGCCAAGATCAAGCCGAGCAGCAACCTGCACGTTACTTTGTTAAGTATCATGAAGGAAAAGAGAGCGAAGTGAGAGCGCTTCTTCGTCAGCACAACATTGAAGTGGTCGACGCTCTGGTGAAACAACACGTGTTGATTGTGGTGGGTGAACAGGCGAAAGTTGAGAAGCTCGCCGCTCACGATGCGGTCGAATACACCGAGCAAGAGCCGACAAGAAAGCTGCTATCTAACGGAAATACGCTTCAATAAGCCAAACCTCCTTAAGATAGTGCCAAAAAGAAAAACGCCCCTCACGTGAGGGGCGTTTGTTTTCTTTCTACGATTGTTTTCTATGATTATTTTTTATGACTGGTTTCTTCTAAAGCCAGTCGTTTGCTATGACGAGATATTCTTGAAGATTGATGCCGATGAGCCTATTCGCGCATCAATCAAGTCAGTTATCAGCTAGTTATATTCAGACTAACTACTTAGCGAACAATCAGACCCAGTAGGATACCAACAGCGCCGAAGTCTGCGTCACTAAAGGTCGTGTTAGCAAAACCTAGGTCACCCAGTACTGGCATTAGGAATACTGGTAGGAAGGTAATCAGTAGACCTTGTGCAAAAGCACCCAAGATTGCACCGCGACGACCACCTGTAGCGTTACCAAATACACCTGCCGCTGCACCTACAAAGAAGTGTGGAACGACACCAGGGATAATCACAGTAAGCCCCATCACGTAAAGTAGGAACATACCCAAAAGACCCGCCGCAAAGCTCGATAGGAAGCCAACCAATACTGCGTTTGGTGCGTATGGGAATACAACCGGACAATCAAGCGCAGGTTTCGCGTTTGGTACTAGTTTGTCTGAGATGCCTTTAAACGCCGGAACGATTTCTGCGATAACCATACGTACACCTTGAAGGATAACGTACACACCACCGGCGAATGTGATGGATTGCATCAGCGCGAACATGAACCAGTGCTTACCACCGCTAACTTCGCGTACAAAGTCACCGCCAGCGAAGATACACGTCACCATAAAGATGATGCCCATGGTGAACGAGATTGCTACTGGCGTATCACGTAGGAACAACAAGCTCTTAGGTACGTTCATCTCTTCAGTAGAGTGTTCTTTGTTACCGAACTTGCTGCCAATAAAGCCCGCTAGCACGTAAGAAAGGGTAGAGAAGTGACCAATCGCAACGTCGTCAGAACCTGTTACTTGCTTCATGTACTTGTGAACAATCGCAGGGAAGAACACCATCACAGAGCCCACAACCAGAGAGCCAAGTGCGATCAGTGGAACACCTTTCATGCCGCTAGAAGCAAGGATCGCCGCTACCATCATCGACATAAATAGCGTGTGGTGACCTGTTAGGAAGATGAATTTCCATGGCGTGAAGCGAGCGATCAAGATGTTCACTAACATACCGAAGAACATGATCATCGCCATCTCTTTACCAAACGCTTCTTGCGCGATAGAGACGATAGCTTCGTTGTTTGGAACCACGCCAGTGATGCCGAACGCGTGTTGGAAAATCGTCGCAAAGTCACCCAGAGAAGTTACAACCAGACCCGCACCCGCACCAAGCACGATGAAACCAAGAATGGTTTTTACCGTGCCTTTAATGCACTCGGTGACCGGTTTTTTCTGGGCAATTAAGCCGATTAGGGCGATAAGACCTACCAGAACCGCCGGCTCTGATAGGACATCGTTCATTAAGAAACTGAAAAATTCCATAACGCCACCTTATAGAGCGCCAAGCTCTTGAAGTGCCACAGATAGACGCTCTTTCATTGCCACTTTGTCGACCATGTTATCAAGCGCAACGATGCGTGGTTCAACGCCCAGTGCGTTCAACTGCTCAACGATGTCGTTAGTACCGATGAAGATGTCACAATCCGTACCTTTTGCAGAACCTAGATCGATATGATCCACTTCTGCGTTTACATTCAATTCTTTCACGATGCCTTTGATGCTCATTTCCATCATTAGGCTAGTACCAAGACCGTGACCGCAAACAACCATAATTTTCATAATTCAGACCTTTTCTTTTTATAGGGGTGTATGCCCATTTTGAAGGGCACATCAGGAGTTAGTATTTTTCGATGATCGCAAGAACATCTTGTGTGTTTTGAGCGGAGCAGATGGCTTCTACATGCTCTTCATTCATAAACAACTCAGCCAGTTTAGAAATCGCATCCACGTGCGAGTTACTGTCTGTCGCGGCTAGCGTAACCAGCATTTTCACTGGGTCGTTACCTTCAGAATCGAAGTTCACGCCGTTTTGAATCACCGTGATAGCAAGAGACAAACGGTTAACGCCATCTTCAGGGCGAGCGTGTGGCATTGCCATACCAGGACCTACCACGTAGTAAGGACCGAGCTCTTCGTGTGAGCGGTAAATAGCGTCCACGTAGCTTGGATCAATCGCGCCATTTTCAATCAGTGCTTCACAGGATTTGCTCACCGCATCTTTCCAGTCAGTAGCATCAGAATGGATGCGAATCACATCAGAGGTAATCAGTTCACGTAGCATTGGATCTTTCCGGTTTGTTGTTTTGTTGATGGGTACTTTATCGATCAATTTGTCAGAAAAACCTGAGAATGATCACAAATGGTAGCGCTATCTGATAGCGCTATCATAAACTGTGATAGCGCTACCATTTTTATCAGTCATCCGAGTTTCATATGCTTGTGATCGACTTCTAATGCGCTAATATCAAAACCACTAAAACGCTGTGGTAAGATGTCGCGGCAGAAAATAGAGAACACTAAATAAGAACAATGAGCGAACCTCGCAAACGAAGAAGTACTGGCAATGTCACCTTGGCGGACGTCGCTAAAAAAGCCGGCGTAGGCACCATGACGGTGTCGAGAGCATTACGAACGCCCGAGCTAGTATCTGACAAGCTGAGAGAAAAGATTCAACAAGTGGTTGATGAGCTCGGCTATATCCCGAATAAAGCGGCAGGGGCTTTGGCGTCTGCTGAAAGTTACTCCATCGCTCTTATCATTCCTTCCCTGTTTGAAAAAGCGTGCGCGCTTTTCTTACCGAGCTTTCAACAAGCGTTGAACAAAGCGGGTTATCAGTTACTGCTTGGCTACAGCGACTACTCGGTAGAGCAAGAAGAGAAACTGCTTTCGACATTTCTTGAGAGCCGCCCAGCCGGAGTCGTGCTGTTTGGTAATGAACACAGCCAACGTACTAATCAGCTTTTGGAAGCCTCGAACACGCCAGTATTGGAAATTGCTGAGTTAAGTTCGAAAGCCAGTTACCTCAATATCGGTGTTGACCATTTTGAGGTGGGTAAAGCCTGTACCAAGCATGTGATTGAGCAAGGCTTCAAGAACGTGGGCTTCATTGGTGCGCGTGGGGATCACTCCACTTTGCAACGTAAGCTACACGGCTGGCAAAGCGCGATGATTGAGAACTACCTTGCACCGGACCATTTCTTAACCACCCACGAAGCGCCATCTTCACAATTAGGTGCGGAAGGGTTGGCAAAGTTATTGCTGCGCGATTCAAGTTTGAATGCTCTGGTATGTAGCCATGAAGAGATTGCGATTGGCGCGTTGTTTGAGTGTCATCGCCGAGTGCTGAAAGTCCCGACTGACATTGCGATTATCTGTTTGGAAGGCTCTTCTATGGGTGAGCACGCCTACCCAAGTTTGACCTGTGCGGAATTCGATTACGAACGTATGGGGACGAAAGCCGCAGACAAGTTACTGCAAGCCATTAAAGGTGAGCCTGTAGAACATGCAACGGACATGGGCTTTAAGCTAAAACGCCGAGCGAGTACTGCGATCAACTAACCTCATTTGGTTAGAAACTAATACGTGATACAAAAAACCTCTCGATGCTGAGAGGTTTTTTATGCGTGAGAATAATGATTCTCTACTAAGGACGCTCACCTGCTGCTAGGCGACGTTCGATATCTGCAACCACTTCTGGGAAGTCAGCGATCGTATCGATAAGGTAGTGCGGCGAGCTCTTGAGCAGTTTTGCACGCGCTTTTTCACGAGCGGCATCAAGCGTTGCTTCGTCCGCGGCTTGGTATTCTTCAAACGTTAGGCCTGCTTCGTTACCAGAAAGCAGCAAACCAACGGTCCACATACCTGCGTTGTGACCTTCATCGATGCCCGGTGCGGCGTCATCCACTTTGATACACGCATTAACATCGGTAACATTCAGCTCAATCACGTTTTTCAGTGCCATAAATGGTGCTGGGCGACCACCTTGCGGCAGGTCATCCGTTGCTACTACGTAATCCGGTTTGTAGCCGTAATCCGCAGCCACAGGAATCAGCACATCCATCACTTCGCGAGGGTAACCAGAACAAGAACCGATCTTGATGCCTTTGTCTTTCAGACCGTTCACAACTTCAATCGCATTAAGGATTGGCTCTGCGTGGTCAGCCACTTTTGCTTTTTGCAGCGGCATGAATGCTGCGTAGATAGCGTCGATGTCTTCGCTGGTCATTGAGCGACCAAACTTCTCATTCCAACGCTTATCAACGGCAGGAATACGACCCACTGCTTGGATGTGATCCCACTTACCAAGCCCCATTGGTTCGCGCGCTTCCTCAAGGTCGATTTCAAAATCAAAGCCTTGTTTGAATGCTTCCACAAAGATGCTGGTTGGCGCAAAAGAGCCGAAATCGACGATAGTGCCAGCCCAGTCAAAGATCACTGCTTGAATTGGTGAGTTGCTCATGTTCAATCCTTTTTCTTGCTTGCCAGAGCGCTTGCCTACACGTTGGAACCGCGCTCTGGATAAATTGGTTTTTGTTGAGGTCTATCGACCCTAAAAGTAGTTAAAGTCTTTACACACTTTGGCGATCGCTTCTTCGAAAATTGCCAACGCTTCTGTTAGTTGTTCGCGGGTGATGATCAGCGGTGGGCTGAGTTGAATCACATTGCCTTGCGATACCTTGAAACTCACTCCGTTGTTGAGGCATTGGTAAAGCACAGCTTCCGCTTCGTCATACGCGCGTGCTTTGCTCTCGTGGTCGGTGACCAGTTCAATACCCCACAACATGCCGATGCCACGAACATCACCAATCACTGGGTACTTGGCTTTCATCTCTAGCAGCTTTTCACGCATGAACTGGCTGTCGGCTTTGGCTTTATCTAGCAAGCCGTCTTGTTCAATGGCTTCCATGGTTGCCAGTGCTGCAGCACAACCGATAGGGCTTTTCTCATGAGTGTAATGACCCATGGAGATTTGCTCAGCAGTGTTGTATTTGTCTTTGGTCACCATGGCTGCGATAGGCACTAAGCCTCCGCCCAAACCTTTACCGATGCAGAGCATATCTGGCTCGATGTCGTAGGCTTGGTAGGTAAACCATTCACCGCTGCGACCCATGCCGTTAGGGATGTCGTCGATGATCAGCATGACATTGTGTTTGTCACAGATTTCGCGGATGCGTTTCCAGTAGGCTTTGCTTGGCACTTGAACGTCGGTATTACGAACCGCTTCTGCAATAAATGCGCCCACGCCGCCTTCTTTCTCAATCACGTATTCAAGGTAGTCGGCATAATGCACATCGCTACCGTCGGCAACTGGAAAAGCGCCTCGGTAAGACACTGCTGGTGGAATGCGTTCAACACCTGCCATTAATGGTCCCATGCCTTGGCGGAAACACGCTTCGCCACCTACTGAGATGGCATCCAATGATGCGCCGTGGAAGGAATCCCACAACGACACCACCTTGTAGTTGCCCGTGATGTGGCGTGCTAATTTAAGAGCCATGCCCACTGCAGATGTGCCACCTGGAGCAAACAACACGCGGTTCAATTCACCGTCACAGATTTGGGTGAGCTTTTCGGCACATTCAATCGCGGTTTCATTGGTAAAACGACGTGGTGAAAACGGCAGTTTGGCAATTTGCTCTTGCACACGTTTAATCACATGCGGGTGACCATAGCCCAACTGGTGGACGTTATTGCCATGGAAGTCCATGTACTTTTTGCCTGTAGCATCTTGAATGTAGATGCCTTCTGCTGCTTCCAAGGTATCTAAGCAAGGTGTCGACATGGCTTGATGAAGAAAGACCTCTGAATCACGCTTTAACAAAGCTTGCGTGCGTTCGTCATCCATCGATGCATTCCAAGCTTGGCGCGCTGGTGTTGTGTTGACATCGCCTTCGCTGCGGAAATGGGTCGGTTTGATATTCTGAGTCATAACGCTCTCTCAATCAGAAGGCTGCTTTACGCAACTTGCCAGTACATTGCTTTTTCAATCGCACCGATTAAGCGCTCGATATCTGCTGGGTAAACTTCACCAATGTTGCCGATACGGAAGCAATCTGCGTTCGATACCTTACCCGGATAAATCACAAAACCTTGCTCTTTCAAACGTGTGTAGAACGCTTTGAACTGGTAATCACTGTGCGTCGGAGAGTAGAAAGAAGTGATGATTGGCGAGTGAAGGTCATCACTCAGTAGTGGCTCAAACCCCAAAGAGCGCATACCTGCAACCAGTGTTTTCTGGTTAGTTTGGTAACGGTTATGACGAGCCTCAATGCCGCCTTCTTGTTCCAGCTCTAACAATGCTTGATAGAAAGCGCGAACCGTGTGCGTTGGAGACGTAAAACGCCATTTGCCGTGGTTCACTTCCATGCAGTGCCACTGGTCGTACAGATCAAGGCTCAAAGAGCGTGCCTGACCTTGGCACTTTTCTAGCTCAGTTTGTTTCGCAATCACAAAGCCGAAGCCCGGTACGCCTTGAATACATTTGTTTGCAGAGCTGATCATAAAATCGATGCCTAGCTCTGCGATATCGATAGGAATGCCACCAAAGCTCGACATGGCATCGAGAATCACGACTTTACCGTGTGCTTTTGCCGCAGAAGCAAATGCCTCAATTGGGTTGAGCATGCCAGTGGTTGTCTCGCAGTGAACAATCGCCACGTGTGTGATTGTAGGATCCGATGCCAATGCAGTTTCCACCTCGTTCAAGTGTGGCTGTGATGTTTCGCCTGGGGAAACTACATGGCATGGAATATTTAGGTAATCAGCGATCTGAGCGATACGTGCACCGTAAGCACCGTTGTCGACAACTAGCAGCTTTCCATCTTTGCCAATGGCGCTGCCAATCGTCGCTTCTACTGATGCGGTGCCACTACCTTGCATTAGTACGCTGGTGTAGCCGTCTTGCTCCGTCGCCAGTTTTACAAGCTTAGTGCGGATCACTTCTACAATGTCTTTGTTGTATTCATCATCCCAAGTACACCAGTCTTTCAGCATGGCTTCGCGTACTGTTTCAGAAGTAGATAGAGGACCTGGAGTCAGTAGTAGGTATTCGTTTTTCATCTCGATTTCCATCAGAATAAGCTAATTGGTCTACACCAAATTTCGAGTTCACTCTAGCGAGGAAGAAAAGGGCAGTAAATAGGCGAATCTTCAATTTCACAAAACTTTAATATCCAGAAAATTGCGGATCAATTGAACGATTATTCATCGATAATTTTCGTAAAACTGCCATTTAATGGTCATGAATTCGTCATAAAGGCTCAGTAGGGTGTATATCGTCAACTGGTACAGACCAAATGAGAACTTAGCCAAATTAACTGGAGAAAATGATGAAAAACCGTTTGATGAAAGGATCGCTGGCTGCACTTGTCTCTCTGCTAGCTACGAATGCAATGGCAGCACAGGAAGTCACGGTTTACACCGCTTTCGAAACTGACATTCTTGCTAAATACAAGTCTGCGTTTGAGAAAGATAACCCAGATATCAAGATTAAGTGGGTTCGCGATTCAACCGGTATCATGACGGCGAAATTGCTGGCAGAAAAGAACAACCCTCAAGCGGAAGTGGTTTGGGGTCTTGCTGGCTCGTCAATGGCACTGCTTAAAGATGAAGGTCTTCTTAAGCCTTACACACCAAAAGGTTTGGAAGAGCTGCACGCGAATCTAAACGACCCTCAATCAAACCAAGCTTGGTTTGGTAACGATGCGTTCTTTAACGCAGTTTGTTTCAACGAAGCGGTAGCGAAACAACTTAACCTACCGAAACCAACGTCTTGGGAAGACCTAACGAAGCCGGTTTACAAAGGTCACATTGCAATGCCGAACCCAGCGTCTTCAGGCACTGGTTACATGCAGGTTTCTGCTTGGCTACAAAACATGGGTGAAGATCAGGCATGGAACTACATGCGTGACTTAGACAAGAACATTGCACACTACACGCACTCGGGCTCTAAGCCATGTGTTCAAGCGGGTATGGGTGAAGTGGCTATCGGTATCTCGATGGCGAGCCGCGGCGCGAAGCTGAAAACACAAGGTGCACCACTAGCGGTTATCACACCAAAAGGCATCGGCTGGGAATCAGAAGCCGTTGGTCTAGTAAAAGAGTCTGATGCAGCGAAGCGCGTTGTCGACTGGTCAATCTCTAAAGCAGCAAACGAGCTTTACGTAGAAATGTACCCGGTGGTTGCACATAAAGAAGTGAAAGCGACTGTGTCTAACTTCCCTAATGTTCAAGAGAACATGGCGAAGATGGACTTCGCGCAAATGGGCAGTAAGCGTGCAGAGATCCTAGCGGCATGGTCTGAGAAGTTCGACGCGAAATCAGAGCCAAAGTCTTAATCGAATTTGCTTTGAGTTGAATACTGAAATCCACCTCGGTTGAGGTGGATTTTTTGTTTTCTCTGTTATTTCAAAGTTTGCTGAAAGTAGATTCCTAGTCTCACCTAGGTTCGCTGGAATGACGAACTTAAGAAAGTCGGGAATCTCTAATTACCACTTAAACAAACCTTATCTCCCTTCATCTATTTGTCATCTTCTGGCTATAAATTTGTCATTGGAACGTAACACTCCAAAATTAAAGTTGGTATATACCATTTGGAGCGTGTGCTATGTCAACTAACCAACATTACCTAAATATTGAAAATGTAGTGAAGCAATTCGGACAGTTCACTGCATTAAAGAAAATCTCGCTAGCGATTGAAAAGGGCGAGTTCGTTTGTTTTCTTGGCCCTTCTGGCTGCGGTAAAACCACTCTATTACGTGCCATTGCAGGTTTAGACTTGCCAACGTCTGGTGCGATTTTTCAAAACGGTCAAGAGACCACATTCCTACCACCAGAGAAGCGCGATTTCGGCATTGTATTCCAATCTTACGCGCTGTTTCCGAACCTTACCGTGCAAGAGAACATTGCGGTGGGTTTGAAGAACCAAGGCATGTCGACCAAAGAAGCGTTAGAGAAGGTGGATTACTGGCTAGAAACCATTGGTCTTCCAACCTCTGGCGAGAAATTCCCTAACCAACTTTCTGGTGGTCAACAGCAACGTGTTGCTTTGGCTCGTGCACTGGCGCTATCTCCGGGTCTACTGCTACTTGATGAGCCGCTGTCAGCGCTAGATGCAAAAGTACGTGTTCACTTACGTGACGAGATTTGTAAGCTGCAACGTAAGCTTGGCATTACCACTATCATGGTTACGCACGATCAGGATGAAGCGTTGTCGATGGCGGATCGTATCGTGGTAATGAACCATGGTGTGATAGAGCAAGTCGGCACACCTCAAGAGATCTACCAACAACCAGCCACGCGCTTTGTCGCTGAGTTTGTCGGTAGCATGAACTTTATTGAAACCTCAGTAGCAACGGACTCCCAAGTACGCATTGCAGAAACCCTAATGCCAGCGCCCAGCTTGACTAATCGTAAGATCCAACGCGGTGACCGCTTCGACCTTGCGGTGCGTCCTGAAAGCATCAAGTTCGTAGAAAACTACACCAATTCTTTACCTGTGCGAGTTACGGCAACCGAGTTTCTGGGGGCGTTTTTCCGCATTGATTGCGTATTGCAAAACGACAGCTCAACGAAAACCATCGTAGTGGATGTGCCTGTGGAAACGGTTCAAAAACTCAATATCAAGGCGGGCGATGTACGTTACATCCAGTTTGCTGAAGAAGGGCTGCATGGTTACGCCGTGCCCTCGGTTGATAAAGCACTAGCGGCGTAGGTGTAAACATGGATGCGAAGACAATGACGATGAATAGCCTGACTACACGAGACAAAGCAAAATCCTTACTCGGACGTGTTAGCCGCGACAACCTTGTGTTGTTCGGTCTGCTCGCTAGTTTGTCGACCATGATGGTGCTGTTCATCTTAATGCCGCTTTGGGCAATGTTGACCAAGAGTGTGCAAAATGCCAATGGCGAATTTGTCGGTCTGGCAAACTTTGCGACGTACTTTTCCTCTTCAAGCTTGTGGGTGTCGGTGGGAAACACCTTCACTTTGGGCGTGATTGTGACCTCGGTAGTCGGTGTGCTTGCGTTTGGTTATGCCTACGCGCTGACTCGTTCATGCATGCCGTTTAAAGGTTTGTTCCAAATCCTAGGTACTGCGCCGATTCTCGCGCCTTCGTTGCTACCAGCGATCAGTTTAATCTTCCTTTTCGGTAATCAAGGCATTGCCAAAGAGATGCTGTTAGGAAGCTCGATTTACGGCGTGATTGGTATCTCGATGGGTTTGATTTTCTGGACCTTTCCTCATGCATTGATGATTTTGACCACTTCGCTGCGCACTTCAGATGCCCGTTTGTATGAAGCAGCCCGCGCACTTAAAACCTCACCAATCAAAACTTTCTTTATGGTGACGTTACCTGCGGCGAAATACGGTTTGATCAGTACGCTTATCGTCGTCTTTACACTGGTTATCACGGACTTTGGTGTGCCGAAAGTGATTGGTGGCAGCTATAACGTTCTGGCGACTGACATCTTCAAGCAAGTTGTGGGACAGCAAAACTTTGCCATGGGTGCGGTGACCAGCATTATGCTGCTATTTCCTGCGGTAATGGCATTCGGCGCAGACCGCTGGGTACAGAAAAAGCAAAAGAGCTTATTTGACACTCGCTCGGTGCCATATCAGCCAGAACCCAACAAAGCGCGCGACAGCATTTGTTTGGTTTACTGCAGCATCATTTCTATCGCAGTGCTGGCGGTTTTGGGTATGGCGGTGTATGGCTCGTTAGTGACGTTCTGGCCTTGGAACAAAGCGTTGACGCTAAACAACTACAACTTTGCTGAAATGAGCACTTACGGTTGGAGTCCATTTTTTAACTCGCTAACGTTGGCAGGTTGGACGGCAGTTATTGGTACAGCCATCATCTTTGTCGGCGCTTACTGCATTGAGAAAGGGCGTGCGTTTGGTCCAATTCGTCAGGTGATGCAAATGCTTAGTGTGGTGCCAATGGCGGTTCCGGGTATGGTGCTTGGCTTGGGTTACATCTTTTACTTCAACGATGCGAACAATCCTCTGAACGTACTTTATGGCACCATGGCATTCTTGGTGATTAACACGGTAGTGCATTACTACACAGTGGGTCACATGACCGCCCTGGCAGCGCTAAAGCAGTTGCCATCGGAGATTGAAGCCACAGCAGCATCGGTGAAGCTTCCTCAATACAAGTTGTTCTTTAAAGTGACATTACCTGTGTGTTTACCTGCGATTTTGGACATTGCGACTTACTTGTTTGTTAATGCATTGACCACCACTTCTGCGGTAGTATTCCTTTACTCAACCGATACGATTCCGGCTTCGGTCTCGATTCTGAATATGGACGATGCAGGTCAAACTGGCGCTGCAGCGGCAATGGCTGTGATGATTATGATGGCTGCCGCAATTGCGAAGATTGTTCAGATGACTTTGGGTAAATTGTTAGAGAATCGCACACAAGCTTGGCGCAAAAGATAAGGACACTTCGTGCAATACGTAAAAATTAAAGATTCGATTGTTGAACAGATTGAAGCGGGCATGCTATCGCCGCGTCAAAAACTGCCAGCAGAGCGTAAGTTGGCGGAGTCGTTCGATACTACACGCGTCACTCTGCGTGAAGCTTTATCACTGCTAGAAGCGGAAGGTCGAATCTATCGCGAAGATCGCCGAGGTTGGTTTATCTCACCTGAGCCATTGCGTTACGACCCAACGCAAACGCTGAACTTCCCGAACATGGCGAAAGCGCAAAATCGTGTGCCAAAAACGGAGTTGGTTGCAGCAAAAGGAACGTTGGCAAACAAACAAGCCGCGCGTTTGCTAGACTTGCAGCCTTTCTCGGATGTGTATCGAGTCGACCGTGTGCGATACCTTGAAGACAGACCTGTGGTATTCGTAACAAACTACATTCGTCCAGAGCTGTTTCCGAACCTGTTGGACTACGATTTATCAAATTCACTGACGGACATTTACCGCGAGCATTATGGCGTGACGTATCAAAAGATTCGCTACCGCATTTCAACGAGCACTTTGTTGGGTGAAATGGCTCAGGCACTGCGCGCGACAGCTGGCACTCCCGCGATGGTGGTGGAGCGCATCAACTACAACCAGCACGGTGAGTTGATTGATTGCGATATCGAGTATTGGCGACACGATGCCATCAGCATTGAATCTCTGGCGGAACTCAATCGTTAAGTGGATTTTCTCATTATCTAAGGCTCCATCTAGGGGCCTTTCTTTTATTCAGACAGGAACGTTGAAATGGATTTGTTGGCGATTGGTCTCGTCGTTTTCTCTGCTGTTCTCCATGCGGGCTGGAATATCCTTGGCAAAAGCAACTCAGGCTCTGGACTCGCGTTTACCATGGCCGCCAGCTTTTCTGCATGTTTCATTCTTACCCCTTATTTGATTTGGTATTTGGCAACCATTGGCTGGACATCATTACCGAGTGAGTTTTGGGGATTGCTGTTCATTAGCGGCATTTCACAAATGGTTTATCTGGTTGGTTTGATTGTCGCTTATAAGCACGCTGATGTGGGGGTGGTTTATCCGATTGCTCGGGCACTGCCTGTGATGATGGTCGGCGTAATCAGTGTGGCATTGGGGCATGAATTATCCAGTCAGCAGTGGCTTGGATTCTTGCTGATTACCCTTGGTTGTATGCTGGTACCACTGACGAACTTTCGTCAAATGACATTGGGCTCTTATTTGAACGTTGGTGTGTTCTGGGCATTGATTGCCGCAATAGGCACAACGGGTTACTCCCTGGTTGATAAAGAAGCGCTGAGTTTACTCACAGGGCAAGCGTCAGAGATCTTGAATGATCAGTACAGTGCGATCTTTTACTTAGGCGTGCAGTTTTGGGCAATTGGTATTCCTGCTCTTGTTTGGTGCTTGGTTACAGGCAAGCCAGATGAGATTAAGACTGCGTGGCAGATCCGCAAAACAGCCAGCATGGCGGGGGTAATGATGGCATCCACCTACGGTTTGGTACTGTTTGCGATGACCATGACAGACAACGTGAGCTTGGTCGTAGCACTAAGGCAAATCAGCATTGTGTTTGGATTGTTTATGGGGATTTGGTTTCTGTCTGAGAAATGGTATCTCACCCGAGGGCTTGGCGTTACTTCTATCGTGGCGGGGATCATTCTCGCGCTTGCGTATTGACCTATATTCACGAAAAAAGGCAGCGAATGAGCCTCTCGCTGCCTTTTGTATTAACTTGTAAGCCTTGTTTAAAAACGCAGTTGCGCACCAAACATCACGCCGCTAGAGTCAAAATCGCTGTTTTTTGAGTACACATATTCTGCATTCAAACCAAAGTGTTTATAGCTCCAGCCGATACCGCCAGCCGCTTCACCTCCGACACTTGAGTGTTCGATGTTCTTGCTCTGACCGTTCACTTTATAAGTGTATTCGAGAGTGTAGAGAGTGACACCTGCCTTGCCGTACAGTTCGAAACCTGAACCCAGAGGATAGCTAGCATAGCCACTCAAGCGAGGTCCGGAGAAGCTCGTATCGGTGACTTCTGAAATCGGACTCACGAGTATCGAGCCGATACCGTCAAACGCGCCTTTATAACCTGCTTCGATACCAAAGTTATGTGTTGGCATGTAGCGGTAATATATTTCACCTAAGAACATGTCGCCTGATTCTTTGCTTGTCGGAGCATCGTAGTTCACATCGCCATAGCCAATGTTTGTACCTATGATGTGCTCACTGGTTTCTGCATTGGCTGACAAAGAAAAAGCCGACAGCACTAAAGCAGTAATGAATGAATAACGCATGAACGCTTCTCCTTAGCTTTTAGCTTGCTCGCCTTTTAATATTTGTTCGAAAGTGACCTTGGTGTTGTCTAGCCATTCATAACGGCGACGATACATCGAACGCTTAGAGCGCGACATGCCTTCGATATCTCGACGGGGTGCATTTACATCAATTGAGTAAAAATGACGATTGTATTCGGTGCCGCCCAATTCTTGCCAGAGTGCATCGTAATCCGTTTTTATTCGCCCTTTGCTGTAACGTTTAGCTGCGTAAGTATGGGACTGCGTTTTCACCGCTAGAATCGTATTTACTTCCCAAATTTGTGCGAGCAAAGTGAGCAAGCTCACCATCAAGCTTTTTGGTCTCTGTCCGTAAAGCTTACGAGTTAGCTTTTTAATTTTCGCGTTGTTTTCTTCACTGCTTCGCGGTCCTTGTAAGCCGCCAATCATAATGCTGCGTCCAGATTCGATGTGACCTAGCGTAAAAGAGAGCGTGTAGAAGTTGCCATCTTCAGCGCTGTGCAGCACTAGGCTCATGTCGCCTTCTTTTTGATAACGTGCTTCGTATACTAATCTCACCGAGTACAGTATTTCGTCAATTTCAAAAGAGGCTAATGTTAGGCCTTTCGAGTCTGTGTAGATTTCTTCGATTGTTTGTTTAGAAAACAGTTCTGAAATAGTTTTATAGTGATCAACTACCAAGTTAGAACGATCGAACGCTGAGTTGTTTTTGATGATATACGGACGAAACGGTTTCTCTAAAAACCGATGCGTACGTGTACAAAGCAACTCTAACAATGACGATTCAATATTGTCTGAAAGGTGCTTAAATGCACGTTTGTAATAAAGCGCACGTAAGATGAACTTAGCTCTGTAGGTCCAAATTGGCTTGTAGACATCAGCATAATCATCTGAGTAAATCGATTTGCTATGGTAAAAAATGGATTTGTTCGCGGTCATTTTCACTCCAGATTAACTTGTGCTCAATAGCGACAATTAAGAACCGACGGACGAGCAGCGAAGAACCCGAAAAGGAGGAATGCAAAGCACGACTGAAAAGAGGTGGTTTTTGCTGTGTCCGACGTTTGTGTAAGGTTTTGAACACTGTTCTTTTGCTGGAATTCTAAGAGAAAATTGACCTTAGGTATTGTATGGTTTGGTAAGGAAGTGTCAGGTTGAAACCCATTGTTCAAAAGAAAGAAAATGCGAATGTCGGCTGAATATGACGTTGAGTTGCTAAGTTAATGTGAAATAAGTTGAACGAAAATTGAACATTATTTGAAATTGTTTTGACGTGTTTTAGGTCTTTATACGTACCTTATAAGTATCGAGCCAATTTTGGCCCGATGTAAAGGTAAGTAAGGAGAGGTTTATGAAACGCTTAACAACTTTAGCAAGTACGATTGCTCTGATTGCTGCACCTTCTATGGCTCTTGCTAGTGGTTATCAGTGGACAAACGATACCGAAACTATCCATGGCGACGTAATGGATAGCAAACAAGCGGCTTATGAAATGGGCCGAGACATGATCCAAAGCTACCAAAATAAATCATCTGGACAACTCCGTGATGAGTTTACGAGCCTTACAACGTATGTTGATCGCCAATCGTTTTCTATCACTGACTCAAAAGTCATGGTAAATGAGTTCTTGCAAAGTGACGGGCAAGTTGTTTACCAGCCTATTCTCAATGTTCAATACGAGTACCGCATGCGTGATACCGGTAAATACTAACCAGTAAGACGGACTTGAATTGTTTACCACTAATATTTTTTGCTGTTTGTTTTGGGGAGCCACGAGCTCCCCATTTTGTTTTTGTCGAAAGCGAAAATTTTCACACTCTCAGTGCAACATTTTCTATCGCTCAGCGTTAGATTTTCTTGCTCGTTGATTGTCATCATCGTTTGTAAAGTGTTTGCGGAAATGGATGTAACGCACTAACGAGGATACCCGATGACACATCATTCATATTGGTTCAAGCAGGCAATTGAAGCTGAGCAACCAGAAACGCCACAACCGTTACAGCAGAACATTAATACTGACGTTGCGATTGTTGGTGGCGGATACACCGGACTTTGGACCGCGATTATGATTAAGCAGCAATCTCCGGAAAAAAAGGTAGTCGTGATTGAAAAAGGCCTTTGTGGCAGTGGTGCATCGGGCGCAAACGGCGGTTGTATGCTGACTTGGTCGACAAAGTTTCCGACATTGAAACGGTTATTCGGTGAAGAACATGCTGCTTGGTTAGTAAAAGAGTCGGAACAAGCAGTGCTAGAGATTGACGACTTTTGTCAGCAGCACAACATCGATGCGCAATTATCGTTGAAAGGGGTTTATTACACTGCAACCAATCAGGCTCAAACTGGGGGAATGCAGCCAGTTGTGGACGAGTTAAAGCGATTAGAAGTGAACAGTTGGCGTCGTTGCTCGGTGGAGGAACTGCGTGCCAATGCGGGTTCACCTCGACATATAGAAGGCTTTCACTCTCCAGTTGCAGCCAGCGTTCAACCTGCATTATTAGTGAGGGGGTTACGCCGTGTTGCTATTGATCTGGGTGTAGAAGTTTATGAGAACACGCCGATGACGCGTCTAGATTATGGAAAACCTGCCATTGTCTGTACACCTAAAGGAAACATTCAAGCGCAGCAGGTGGTATTGGCATTAAATGCATGGATGGTGGAGCAGTTTAAACAGTTCAAAAACAGTATCGTGGTGGTCTCTTCCGACATGGTGATCACCAAGCCGCTTGGTGACGCACTACCTCTATCTGGTTGGCAGGCAGGTTCTAGCGTGTTGGATTCACGTATCTTCGTCCACTATTACCGAGATACGCCAGATGGCCGTTTGATGTTGGGGAAAGGCGGCAATCAGTTTTCTTTCAATAACCAAGTTGACGCAATGTTTAACAAGCCAACACGCTACCAAGGTCTACTGCGCAAGTCGTTCGATAAGTTGTTTCCTCATTTGAGAGGAGAGGAGTTTGCTTATTCATGGACGGGGGGCTCTGATCGTTCTGCTACTGGTTTCCCTTTTTTCGGCGAGCTAGATAAACAGAGCAATATCTTTTACGGATTTGGTTATTCAGGCAATGGTGTAGCGCAGACTCGAATGGGCGGAAAGATCTTATCTTCATTGATATTGGGAATCGATAACGAGTGGACGAACAGTGGTTTAGCCAAAGGACCGTTGGGGTATTTCCCACCAGAACCGCTTCGCTGGACCGGGGCTATGATAGTGCGCAACGCGGTACGTCGAAAAGAGGAAGCAGAAGATAACGAGAAAACGCCGTTTATCTGGGATAAGTGGCTAGCAAAACTCGCGGGACCAGCAGGCAAAGCGGATAAGCTTGACTAAACTGAAGACTTTAGCCACAAACGAGACAGTTTGCAGTGAAAGTCATTGGGGCGCGATGAAGCCTTGTGTTAGCCTCTGTCTTTCAAGCTCAGATTTAAAAGGTGAGTCATAAAATGAAAGTATTCAGCAACTTCGATAGCGGCAGCATTCACGTAGTGAAAGCGGACGACAAAAACGACATCCAACTCAAAATTCCTAACGACAATATGTCGGAATTCTACCAGTGGTTCCACTTCCGTCTTGAGACAGAAGCTGAGCAATCACACACCATCAAATTGCTTGATTTGGCTAAATCGGCTTATCCAGAAGGATGGCAAGGTTACGATGTGGTTGCGTCTTACGATCGTGAAGAATGGTTCCGACTACCGGCAGAGTTCGATGGCGACACGCTGACTTTCACTGTAATCCCTGAGCGCAGCTCAATTTACTTCGCGTACTTTGCGCCATACACGTACGATCGTCATTTAGACTTGTTACACATGGCACAAAGCGCGCACCACTGCCAACTAGAGACGCTTGGTCATACGCTAGATGGCAATGACATGAGCTTGCTTACTTTCGGTGAGCCAGAAGAAGGCAAAAAGAAAATCTGGATGATTGCACGTCAGCACCCAGGTGAGACAATGGCGGAATGGTTCATGGAAGGTATGATCCAACGTCTGTTAGATGAAAACGACACGGTTGCGCGTGCATTGCTTGAAAAAGCGGTGCTTTACGTCGTACCAAATATGAACCCAGACGGTGGTATTCGCGGTCACTTGCGTACCAACGCAGTAGGTGTAAACCTAAATCGTGAATGGCAAACGCCATCAATGGAAAAGAGCCCAGAAGTCTACCTTGTGCGTCAGCGCATGCTGGAAACGGGTGTTGACATGTTTTTAGATATCCATGGCGATGAAGCGATTCCGTATAACTTCGTCGCTGGCTCAGAAGGTATTCCTTCTTACGATGAAAATCTTGCCGCTTTAGAGGCATCATTTAAGCAAGCGTTATTGACTATTACGCCAGAGTTCCAAGATGAGATTGGTTACGATAAAGATGAGCCTGGTAAAGCGAATTTGACTGTGGGTTCAAATTGGGTTGCAGAGCAGTTCAAATGCTTGTCTTACACAATCGAAATGCCATTTAAAGATAACAACAATCACCCTGATCCACTTTACGGTTGGTCTCCTGAGCGTAGTGTCTTGTTTGGGCAAGATGTATTAGCTGCAACGTTAACCGTAGCGGATAAAATTTAGCGCGACGAGTTAACGCTTTTTCATTATTTCGAAAACAGCTCATTTAAATGAGCTGTTTTTTTTGTGCTCTCCACATCCACGCTCCCCTGTAAAAATTTGTTGCCATTCACAAGCTTAAATGATGATTCTTAAATTTGAGAAAGTGGCCTTTTATGGTGATTTGCGTCACAGAAAGTTGGCTTCTTTGTGATATTCTCCGCAACGAATTGACTATGGCTAAACCAACGCAACGAACTTTATTTTTCGGTTGGGTATGCGGATGAAGCTCATGAATAGATGGTCTTGAGGTTACCTTTTTCCGTTTTACGTCATTGGCGTTTGAATATCATTTTTGATTCTTTCCTACGCTATTTAGCTATTTCTATTCGAAGAAAAGAGAAAGTTACGGCTTCATATTTTACGGCAGTATGCTGCCGCGGTGTGTTGCTTTGTGTACAAGAAAAAGGAAAAGAATAATGAAAAAAATCGCTATAGCAGTGGCTACTGTACTTGCTGGTGGTGTGATCTCAAACGTTGCACTTGCTGACACTTACATGGGCGGTAAAGTAGGTTACAACTCTCTAAACGATGCGTGTTACCTAAACGAACCTTGTGACGACGACAGTTTTGCAGCATCTATGCACTTAGGCTACAGCTTCAACAAGTACGTTGCAGCAGAGTATGGTGTTGATTACCTTGGTGACTTCACTGCAAACTTCAAAAAGCCTGGCCTAAACACCGTTGATGGTGATCTTTGGGCGTTGACGCTTGCTCCTAAATTTAACCTACCGCTAACGGATTCTTGGAATCTATTCGCGAAAGTTGGTGCTGCATACATGATGGCTGGTGACGAGAAAGATTTCGTACCAACTGGCTCTCTGGGTGCTGAATACCAAATCAACTACAACTGGAGCCTACGTGCTGAATACCAACGCTACCAAGATATGTCTGATGATGTAATTGAAGACATGGATTCAGATTTCTTCGGTATCGGTTTCAACTACAAGTTTGGTTCTGAGCCAGTCGTTCAAGAAAAAGCCGTTGAAGAGGTGGTAGAAGCACGTCCTGCAACCCGCATTGTAGATCACGTTTACCCTGCTCAAACAACAGCGACAGTACAATTCGACTTAGAAAGTGCAGAAGTGAAAGATGCGTCGAACCTTTCTGGTACCGTTGATTTGATGAATACTTACCCACAAGCTCAAGTTGAGATCACGGGTTACAGCGATACGACAGGTTCTGCTGCTTACAACAAGCAACTCACAGAAAAACGTGCGAAAGCCGTTGCTGACGAGTTCCAAGCAAAAGGTATTGCGGCTGAGCGTATGACAGTGAAAGGCATGGGTGAAGCTAACCCAGTAGCAAGCAACGAAACACGTCAAGGTCGTCAAATGAACCGTCGTGTTGAAGTAGTTGTCCCTGCGTTTGAATACCAAACCACTGAGAAAGCAGAATAATTCCTGCTTAAGAGACAGTTCCAAAAGCCAGCGTGTATCACGCTGGCTTTTTTGATCCCGCTTAACAAACTCAGCACTTTCATCAATTTGTCATCACCAGTTCATAGCATGACAGCCAAGTGCTTGGGAGAATGATATGCAAAGTTTACCGCCGCTCAATTTGCTCCGAGCTTTTGAAGCCACGGCGCGACTACAGAGTTTTACAAAAGCCGCAGAGGAGCTAAATGTGACTCGTGCGGCCGTAAGCCAACAGGTGAAATCGCTAGAGTCACAGCTCAATGCGACGTTATTCGTGCGCAAGGGCACTCACCTTACGCTGACCTGCTCCGCACAAGAATACTGGCCTGTGGTTAATCATGTGCTTCAAACATTATCGACCACGACGCAGCATTTATTTACTCGTCCCAAGAATACGCAAGTTAACTTACATGTCGCTCACAGCTTTTGCTCTCAGTGGTTAATGCCAAGATTGGCTGATTTTCAGCGACAATTCCCAGACATTTCCTTTAAAGTCTCGACAACTGCTAATACAGTTCCAAACGCCAGTGCGATTGCGGATATCGAAATTATTAACGGAGATGGAGATTGGCAAGAGCAAGAAGCCATACGATTAACCCAAGAAAACTGGATTGTTGTCGCAAGCCCCGGCTTTATGCATTTAAACCCGATAAATGACCTCTCGCAGTTAGCTAAAGCGCCTAAAATCTGTACTAGCGGTTATCATGAATCTTGGCAAGAGTGGCTTACGCACCAAGGTTATCAAGGGAAGGTGAGCAAAGTCGTCGCCGAGTTTGAACACTCATTGCTTGCTATTCATGCTGCGATTAATCAACTTGGCGTGTTGCTGGTAAGAGACTTTCTTGTTGAGGATGAGCTGCAACAGGGCGTATTAGTCCAGGCTGGAAATTGGCATATGCCAAGTTCTGGTGCACATTATATGATGGTTCGAGCATCCGAAAAATCACACGTAAACACCTTTGCTCAATGGTTAATACAGAGTCTTTAATGTTCGTTCAGCGAGTAAGTAGAGCGCATGTGTGGTTTGGCTATTATTAGCAGTAGCAAGTCATCAGTCTAGGACTGAGCGACATGCTTAATGACATCTAATAACCACTGATTTACCGGAGCTTGCTGTTGAGAGCGACGACAGCTCATCACGTAGCGAACATCAAGCTCTAGCCCAGCAGGAAGCGCGATACTCCGGCAACCCTTAGGAACATGTCCACTCATCGTTATGCCAAAATGATTCGTTTGCAGAAGCACTTTTTTAATCATCGCTGGATGCTCAATTTCCACTTTAGGCGTGGTTCTAAAACCCATATGTTTGAGCCTTTCTAACACTGGGTATCGGTAGTCGTTCCATCCCGGCGTTTTAAAAAGTATAAAAGGGTATTCTTCTAGTTCTTGGGAGTTTTGAGCGGGATGATCTTGTCGAACAAAAAATACCGCTTTTCCTCGCCCTAGCTCGGTCTGAACAATTGACTGTGGCAGATCTTCATCAAAGTAATGAATCGCAATGGCGTTTTCACCGTCAATTAATCGTTTTTTTGCTTCGCTACCCCAGCGCAAACATGAGAATTTTGCTTCTGGAGCGTGCTTTAGTAACTCCAAGTAAAACTTGTCACCGAAGTACTCCCAAAACAATGTGTTGGCATAAATAGTGATTGAGCCGTCAAAATGAGCTGGTGAAAAATGCTGTGGTTTGATGGAATCAATGCTGTTGAGTATTTGCTCAAAATGCGTAATGTTCGCTTCCACAAAAGCTGTTGGTTCAAAGCCATTTTTGGTCTGAACGAATAGCGGATCATTGAGCTGAGTTTTCATCTTAGTCAGATTTTTGCTGATTGCTCCTGACGTTTTACCGAGTGATTCTGCGACTAACCGGACGTTACGTAGCTCATACATCCGTTTTAATACCAAAATATTTTGAATATCCAGATTAACGCTCATACATTCTCTCGCTTGGCGTTTGTCGACAAATCATATCGCTGAATTTCTTAAGAAAAGACAACGCTCGGTCAATTTAAGTTGCTGCCTTATCCCTGATTTATTGAAGGTAACGATAAGTTATTCTTGGTTACATCAGTTTATTAGCATGGATTTCCATTTGGTAAATAATGGCTTTCCTCGTATGAGCGCGTTTCTGTTGTTACAGTTTTTCCACCGAAAGAAAGTAAGAACGATAATAGAGGTGATGTATGAAAAAACTAATCGCACTTGTTTTGATGGTTTGCTCAACAAACGTAGCATTTGCTGGCGATGGGTCATACACGGGCACGATTGATATGACGATGGCAACGAAAAATCAGGTTGACGTAGAGCGTGCAGATTCTCAATTGACGCTGAAGGGTCGCAATGAAATGGCCTATGGCGGTGTAACAATCCATTCGGATGCTGCAACTCAAAAAATTGAACTTCGTGGTCGACGTGATTAATCGAATAGTTTCTTGTTAAGAAAATGCCGCGAAGAACGCGGCATTTCTATATGTAATATCATCTGATCATAATTACCAGATAAGCGTATGGTGAGAAGCTAAGCGCAATGACCACCTGCCATTATTCGCATGGCGGTGCCATATGAATGACAGCTAAGCCCCCCAAAGAGGTTTCACGGTATTTTTTATTCATATCTTTACCAGTCTGATACATGGTTTCGATAACTTTATCTAACGAAATTAAACATTTACTTGTGCGCTTTAATGCCATACGCGATGCATTAATCGCTTTCATTGCTCCCATGGCATTTCTTTCAATACAAGGTACTTGAACCAAGCCGCCAATCGGGTCACAAGTCATACCCAATGAATGCTCCATCGCAATTTCCGCAGCAATACAAACCTGCTCGTTACTGCCCCCTCTTAGCGCTGTTAAGCCAGCGGCAGCCATGGATGAAGAAACCCCAACTTCTCCCTGACACCCCACTTCTGCACCAGAAATTGACGCGTTAGTTTTATATAAGATGCCGATAGCGCCGGCGACTGCGAGAAAGTCTTTTAGCTGTTTAACATCGAGCTCTTTGATGAAGCGATGGTAGTACATCAATACCGCCGGAATCACCCCTGCTGCACCATTCGTTGGAGAAGTGACGACTTGCCCTCCTGCTGCATTTTCTTCACTAACCGCAAAGGCGAAGAGATTGATCCAATCCATGATCTCCATCGGATCGTTTTCAACTGCAGCGTTGGCTTCGAGCTTTTTCAAAAGGTTTGGTGCTCGACGAGTGACATTTAGACCACCTTCCAAAATCCCTTCCGTATCGAAACCACGTTGCATGCAGAGCGACATCACTTTCCAAATTTGCTCTGCTCTTTGGTTAATTTCTTCGTCTGAGCGAAATGCGAGTTCGTTTTGGAGGATCATGCCTCCCAAGCTGAAACCGTTCGTCTCGGCTTTTTCCAGCATCTCATCTGCGGATGTAAACGGAAATGGTACTGCGACCTCATTTTGTTGCGTGCCGTTCTCTAGTTCGTCGGCGGTGGCGATGAATCCGCCCCCAATGGAGTAATAAATTTCAAACGCTACTTGATCTCCAGCTGCGTCTAATGCCGTAATCGTCATACCATTTTCATGCAGGGGAAGGTTGTCGCTATGAAAGACGATGTCATGGTCGTAGCTAAACTCAATCTGGTGTGTACCGGCGAGCATGAGCGTATTATTGTCTATGGTATTTTGTAGCGCACTTTTGGCACTGCTCATTTTGATGGTATCAGGTTTATTTCCCATCAAACCAAGGACCGTGGCTCGGTCTGTATGGTGCCCTCGACCTGTCAGTGACAATGAGCCATAAAGGTCCACTTGCACCCGATGCACTTTCGCCATAGAGTCGCTAACTAGCTGAGTGAAATGGAATCCGGCAAGCATAGGACCATTAGTGTGGGAGCTGGATGGCCCGACACCAATTTTAAATATATCGAAAATCGACAGCATAATTGACTTCCTTTAGCAGTGAACCTTTATAAAGGTCTCTAGAACAGTGTTGTTAACTAGATGTTAAAGCTTGTGGGTCGGGAGTGAAAGAAGATTTTTGTAACACTGCCAACTAAGCGCGAGATTTTAAAATGAAGTTAGACAACATCGTCATCGTTTTAGGTAAACGCCTCGTCAATAACAGGTTGACCTCTGAGGGCATAACAAGAGTCGAAGCTTTGTCTTGTAGGACTGCATCACTACCGACAGAGCGAACGGCGATTATTTTTTGTGGCGGAGTAACGCAAGGACAAAGTGTTTCTGAAGCAGAGGCGATGTACGCGTATTTTAGAACCCTAAACGCAGACTCTGTGAATCCGTTCCCTGAACGTCATATACTCTTAGAAACGGAGTCGTTGAACACGTTTCAAAACATGCGTTATGTTTCCCAAGTTTTGTGCAAAAGTGGGTTGTTCGAGTTATGGTCGGGGCATCCGGTTGAGGTTATCTTGCTGTCTAATGACTACCACCTCGAACGAATCATTGATATCCAGAATTTGATGGATGAGCAAGGCTTATTACGAGTACTTAAATCCGATTGCGAATCCATGGGGGTGACTCTCAATATTCCACTGGATATCAGCAAACATATTAGCGTGCCATACCCACATAAAGGGCTTATGGCGGAGACATTCTTGCTACTCGATGAACTCACAACCTACCGAGTTTATTTAGAAGGGGTCAAGCATGGCGTATTTTTCCGAGATTTATCAATTGTCCGAAAAAAGCCACTTATGATCGCAAGAGATGCTATTCACAAATTGCTCTCTTTCCCGCTCGATAAAGAGGCTTTGCAACATATTGGAGAAATGAAAAAGGCCGTCGAAATGACGGCCTTGGATGAATCTATAGGTGCTGCGGAAAAGGCATTAAGTATCTTCCATCCGATACTGACTGCATTGAACCGTCGCTTTGACCCAGAGTCTATTCATTAAGCTCGCGTTTTGTGCGGACGGCGCTTAATGCGATCAAACAGTAGCAAAGCAGTTCTATACCTTCTTCTGAGATATTTTTAACATCACGGATGTAATTTTCGTCCATCACTTGTTGCCAAAAACTACCCATACCATACAAACGAGAGAAGACTAATAATAGCATTACAGCACCAACTAATAGCTTCATATGTGGCACCGTTAAAATGGTCGCCATTTCGTTCATGGTACCTTTACCACCTTGGTAAGCTTTGGCGCAAGCCAGTGCGGTGACAGCAAGTGCTGGGAAAACCCAAGAGCCATGATGAATCATGTCTGTCCAATAGTCCGTTTCGCGAATAATCAGTACTGCAAAAAATCCTGCAATCAAAATAGCCGCATGCTTTAGCTGAGGCTGTTGTTTCGATAAGCTGAAAAACGACCATGATGCAATAGCAAGCATCACAAGCTGGAGCGTTTCTGTAACGGAAAGCTCGCCAAGGCTTGATCCCAACACGACATAATCAAGACGAAGACTAAGGTTAACGAGAATACTTATAGCGACAATCATCAAGGCGTTTAAACTCGATTTATAAATAATGCGCTTTGATTTTTCAGTAACAACGTTGCTTGGGGCTGACTCGGCTTCTTTTACTATTTGTGTTTTCATCTTGCTCACCTGTCCCAGAAAATGTGGAAGAAATGTGAATTAGTGTGATCTGTGTTTGGAATTTTATTGTCCAAGTGGAAAGTTATGTCAGGGGAATGTCAAGAATAGAACACTGTTCGATATAGGGTCGATGTGCGGTAAAGTCAGAGATATGTAAAAACAACGTAAGAACACTTTGATAAATCAAATAAAAAAGGAGCCCAAAGGCTCCTAAGTGATAGAGGGAAGGTGACGTATCGATAAAAATAATTAGTAGTTGTCACCCTCATTTTCTTTGTGATTCTCGCGATAGTATTCCCATTGCTCGACGCGTTCATTGTCCGACAGCACACAGTAAGTGACACGTTCGCCGTTTTCCGACACGGTATCCAGCTCACCACCTTGCTGAACACAGTATACGGCTGCGGGATTTGCAACGGAGGTATACTCAGTTGATCGGGTCGCTCCCTCGTAAGTTGAACAACCAGCCAGTACCAATGTTGCAGCCATAGCCATCATTAAATTTGTCTTTTTCATTCTTTATCTCCGCATGGGGTGGGCGAGTATTGTATTGATTATAGGCAACTTTAAGAGATTATTGTCTTATCGATGTTAAAAGTAAGAGGGACGTATAAGAATTTAGATATTCTCATTTATTGCTGATTAGCACGTCACACTTCTGTTCTAGGCGTATTGTTGTGAAGGTCATATCAATCACTTCCTGACAAGCGCTCGAACGTACCTGGTCTACAACAATGATTTAAAGTGTGAAATTCGGTAATATGCGCACAAAACATTGACCGTGGTATTTTCGATGAGACATTTAAAATCGACCGTTCATCCAGACATAGAGCATTTGGATGACAAAATTGTTTTTCAGCGCAATGCAGCGCGAGCCATTGTACTTGATGGTGAAGATGTGCTGTTGCTCTATACAGAACGTTACCATGACTACACGCTACCAGGCGGTGGTATTGATGATGGTGAAGATGTCATTGCTGGATTAGTCCGTGAATTAGAGGAAGAAACGGGCGCCCAAAATATACATGGTATTAAGCCTTTCGGAATCTTTGAGGAGTTTCGTCCGTGGTACAAGGATGACGCTGACGTGATGCACATGGTGTCGTATTGTTATACATGTAAAATCGAACGTGAGCTAGGCGAAACGGCGTATGAAGATTACGAAGTTAAAAATGGAATGCGCCCAGTATGGATGAACATACACGAAGCAATTGCACACAATGAAAAAACGATGGCAGAAAGCCCGAAAAAAGGCATGAGCATTGAGCGCGAAACGTTTTTACTTCAGTTGATTTCTAAAGAATTACTATAAACAGCTAGTTTGCATCATTACGACTTAGCTTCTGTTGGCGCTATTGTGGGCAAAGATTTTAGAGCAATAAAAAAGTCCGGACTCCCCCCCGGAACCCGGACTTATTCCAGACGCGCAAGCGAAGCGTCATCTTGATATGTTAGATTTGTTTCGAACTATGAAAACAATAGCTGTTTTACATTTAGTGTGTAAATAATTATTAGGTCTGACCATTGGTTTTCATGTTTTTTTGCAAACACAATGTGACGCATATCTACCCAATTGCCAAGCGTAATTGGGGCGCTTTTTAGTAAACCACTACTCTTTCTTATCTTTGAGATACCTTACCTCAACTTTTTTGCACACGTTTGCATAGAGATCACGAGTTTTCAAATTCGCCGAACAGGATCTTGTAATTTTACGTTTCTCTGACATTGGGCTCTGTCGTAGCTTTTATCACAAATTAACTAGCGGAGGCAGTCGGCTAAAGTCGACCAGCGGTTGTGAAATCATAGGAGCGTCTGGAGCAAACAAGAGTAAAGGTTGAAATGATGAGGATTGTAACTGACCGATATCTATCAACTTTTCCAATGCATAGAAGCGGCTGACGTATTGGCGAGTCTCGTTAGGCAGCGTGAGTTGTTGGAAATCTCGACTTCCTGCTCGCTGAATAGCACGTGCAACACGTCCTTCTCCGGCATTGTATGCAGCTAAAGTGAGAGCCATATTTTGATCGAATTTGTTGTATAAAAACGCCAGGTACTTGAGCGCGGCCGTTGTGCTGGCTTCTGTGTCAAAGCGATCGTCTTGTTTTGTATTTATCGTTAATCCGAATCGTTTCGCTGTGGCTGGTATCAGTTGCCAAAGTCCGGCGGCGTTAGCATGAGAAACGGCTTTGGGATTGTAAGAAGACTCTAACATTGGCACTAAGGCTAGGCTATTTGGTAATGAGTGGTTTTGAAGCTGTTTGAAAATGTGGTTAATTACCGGTTTGGATGAATCGAGACGCTTGGCAATTTGTGGCTTGTATGGGGCTAATACTTGATACTGCGTTTGAATATCGGCAGCATTTGGTTTTGCCTGGCATGTGAATGGAAGGTAGGACAGAAAGGCAATAAAAATAAAAAGGCCTACAGTACTCAGCCGAGATGGCGACTGAATCTGTAGGCAAGACGAACATCGTTTAGAACGATTTATCTTCATAAGTGTGTTGCACAGGTTGTTTGAGTTGACTGACCAACTCATGGAACGCCGCAGAGCTGTGGCCATTGCTCTGATTGTATTGTTGGCACTGACTTACCAACGTTTCCAATAGCGCCCATTGTTTTCTAGCTTGCATACCTATTTGGGCAGGCAAAGCATTGAAAATTCGTTTTACGCTGGCGTCATTACACGCTAACCCCAGCGCTCGCATACACTGGCTTCTGTCATTGGCGGAGCGGCTGAGTTTATTGAGTATCGGCATTTGTTTCTGAACATTGTCGTTCAGTGCCTCTCCATCAAACTTTAAGTACAATACCTTTTGCTGCTGAAGCAAAGGAAGCAGTTGTTGATAAAGCTTAATATCCTCAGATATAGAGCGAACAAATTGTTGAATTCGCCGCGATACTGCGCTTGCCATGATGTCTTCCTAGCGTTTTATTACTCGTGACCTGTATGGAACTGCATGATTGCCTTGGATAGCACTTTTGTATCTAGGCTAAGTTCACCACGCGCTAATGCGTTGCGTACTTGTTCTACTTTTTCCATATCAACATCAGGTAGTGATGCCATTTCGGCTTGAGCGCGATCTATCGCTACGGTATTCGCTTGAAATGCAGGCTCGTGTACTTTGCTCTGTTCGACGACGTCGACAGGCTGTTTGCTTGCTTGCTGTAATTTTGTTTGTGGGACATGACCGCCCGCGACTTTGTCGATTTTCATGCTGTGGTCCTCATCATCATGTTCTAAATTAAGTAGGCGGTTAGAATGTGATAAACATTAAATATTTTTTTTGTACTCGAAGTTCAGTGTTACTGACGAGAGCCAAAATTAAAAAATGTTACCCCGAGTCAAAAAATCAAAATTGAGTATGAACCTGGTTTAATCCAGTTACGACTGCTCTTATGACCTTGCCCGAACTTGGGTTTTCCACGTCAATTTGTTGCCCTTTCGCTCCATCTTCTAAGGCGACTCCTTTTGTGCTGGCACTAAATCCATTTTTGCTCGCAATGACTATGACTTCATTGCCTTTCTCGATTAGAGGTGGGGCCGACAAATTGGATGGATTAACCACTTGTCCAGCCCGCAAACGACGAGAGGTTTCTAAGCCTACTGCTTGCTCGGGGCGAGTATAAAAATCGTCTTGGCGAGAGATGGTTCGGGTTTCAAGCTTTATGTGTTTAGCCGTTACGACTTCATTTCGGCCAACCGTGGTTGTCGCGACCAAAACAGGCAGAGTCAGCGAAGACTTTATCGTAACGTTAATTCGCCATGGTGATGCGATATTGTCGCAGCTGACTGAGCGCTTGAGGTTACCGACTGGCAACGTGTTGTTGTCACGACCTGTGATAACTAAAGGCGATTCACATTCTGGCAAGTGATTGGCTGAACCGGGCACCCACATGTCGAAGTCTAGTTTGTACTCCCCCCACTGATTGGAGAGCGCTACGCGATCCACCTCTTGTTCGAAATCCGTTGCTACAACGGATTTTATCTCTTCAACGCTTAGGGTTTTGTCATTGGTGTTGGCGAATGCTTGTTCTGATGTCAAAGCGAGTAACGTCAGCATTATTGTTGAGGAAGTGGACACTTTCCTCTTGTTTTTAATGCTTTCCGAGAACCGGAAGTTTGGCTTCCATCCTTGTTTGTAAATCATTGATATATATAGCTATTTTTTATGGCACGTATCTTGTTTGTATGTTGGCGTATTCGAGCCAACTGTAAGGAAGATGCATGGCGATCACATTTGAAAATGCTTTAGGAGTACATCCAGAGGCACTTAATTTTCGCGTTCAGCGTACCAAAGTCCTCGCCAGTAACCTAGCAAATGTTGACACCCCTGGGTATTTGGCGAAAGACCTAAGTTTCACCACCGTAATGAACCAAGTAACGGCAGGTGGTGTGAACAAACCGGTGCCAAAGTTCCAGGTTCAGGCCCAATACTCGGTGCCTTACCAGAATAGCAAAAATGGCAACACCGTAGAGCTTGGTGTTGAACAAGCAAAATTCACGCAAAACAACATGGACTTTCAAACTAGCCTGACGTTTCTCAACATGAAATTTAATGGCTTAGCGAAAGCGATTGAGGGACGTTAATTATGTCATTCACTGATATTTACTCGATCACTGGTTCCGCGATGACAGCACAAACTGTGCGTCTTAATACGGTAGCCAGTAACTTAGCAAACGCAGATGCAGTATCTGCAAATCCAGAAGATGCTTATAAAGCGCTTAAGCCAGTATTTGCGACTGTGTACCAAAAAACGCAAATGACAACAGAAAATGGAGCTTATCCCAATGCAGAAGTTCGCATTGTTGACGTTGTTAAAAATGCTGGAGATGCAGAGAAGCGTTTTGAGCCGAACAACCCACTGGCTAATGATGAAGGCTATGTGTTTTACCCAGATATTGATGTAGTTGCTGAAATGGCAGACATGATGTCCGCAACACGCAGCTTCGAAACGAATGTTGAAGTATTAGCCAATGTAAAAAGTATGCAGCAAGGTCTGCTTAGATTAGGGCAGGGTAGCTAATGAGTATTGCACAATACACTCCTTTATCGTCTGACGCTCCAGTAAATACAAAAGCAAAAGACAGCAACGGTATCTCACCAAACCCTAAAGACATGAACAGTGCTTCTTCATTGGAGAATGAGTTTATTTCTTTGATGGTGGCTCAAATTCAAAACCAAGACCCACTTAATCCCCTTGATGGTACGGAGTACGTTGGTCAATTGGCTCAGTTCTCGCAGGTACAAAGTACCGAGAATATGTCTAAGACAATGCAACAGAGCATGGTGTTACTGGACAACATGCAAGTGCTCTCAACAGCGGGCCTTGTTGGGCAAACGGTTTACGTCAACGCGGATGAATTTCAGCTTGGTGAAGACGTACAAAACGGAAAAATCGAACTCGCTCATAGCTCAAACCAAGTCACGTTAGTTGTTAAAGATGAATTTGGTCAATCAACTAAAGTGCCACTAGGTGCTCACGGCAAAGGTGACGTCGACTTTTCAATTAATCCTGAAGAACTTGGTCTTAAACCAGGCAAATACTCAGTGGCCGTAGAAGTGCAAGAAGGGCAAGCAAGTCCAAATGTGCTGATGGCAGGCACTGTTGAGCAAGTGCGCATTCCAAATACCGGTGGCGCAGCATTAGTCAATGTCCATGGCGTTGGCAACGTTCCTTTCTATCAAATCACTCAGTTTGGTGCTTAACCAAATACGGAAATCAGAGGTCTATTTATGAGTTTTAACATCGCACTAAGTGGTCTGGACGCGACCAACACAGAGCTAAACACAATCAGCCACAACATTGCCAACGCATCAACGTATGGTTTTAAAGGTGGGCGCACAGAATTCTCCGCTGTATACAACGGCATGCAACCTGGTGGTGTGGAAGTCGCGTCAATTTCACAGAACTTCGACAAAGACGGCAGTATCACAGGAACTGGCCGTGCGATGGACCTAGCTATTAATGGCGGTGGCTTTTTTGTTACTAAAGATAATATGGGTCAAATGTTGTACACACGTTCAGGTGTGTTCTCAACGGATAAGAACAACTTTGTTACGGCTAACAGCGGTGCAAAGCTTCAAGGTTACAGTGTCGATAGCAACAACAACCTAATGACAGGTTCTGTGGGTAATATTCAGGTATCGACTTCCTCACTGAATGCTAAAGCAACAGACAGCTTAGATTTTGTTGCGAACTTCGACGCAAGCGCGTCTGTTATTGATAAAGCCGTAACGCCATTCAATCCAAAAGATCCAAGCTCATTTAACTCGTCTTACACAACAAAAGTCTACGACTCATTGGGTAACTCGCACACGGTAACTCAGTACTTTACTAAGACTGCTTCTAACTCGTGGGAAGTGAACGTTCAAGTAGATGGCGGTACGACGCCAGTAGCAACTGTGCCTGTAACGTTTGGTAAAGATGGCTCGCTTTCAACACCAACTGCGCCGTTTAATGTTTCATTCCCTGCAGCAGGCGCGAACGCGATGAGTGTAGACATTAACCTGAAAGGCAGCACGCAATTTGGTGCAGCTTTTGGCGTAAGTACTAATAGTCCTAACGGTTACACATCAGGTGAACTTGCAGGTGTACGCGTTGAAGGTAACGGCATGGTTTACGCGACTTACACTAACGGCCAATCACAGCTACAAGGTCAGGTTGTTCTTGCTGATTTTGCAAACACACAAGGCTTAGCGAAAGTGAGTGGAACATCATGGACTCAAAGCTTTAGCTCAGGTGCTCCAATTATGGGTGTTCCGGGTTCAGGTACGATGGGTGACCTAACTCCGGGTGCATTAGAAGGTTCTAACGTTGACTTAACCAGCGAGCTTGTTGCTCTAATGACTGCACAACGCAACTACCAAGCAAACGCAAAGACAATTTCTACCAGCGACAAGCTTACTCAAGCTTTGTTTAACGCGGTGTAATGGGAGTTTTGCATGGATAGTTTGTTATTTACGGCAACGTCGGGTGCCAGCCGAGTTCTTAAAGCGCAGCACGTTCGTTCAAACAACTTATCAAATGCTGATACTGCGGGTTTTCGAGCGGATATGGAGCGTGTGCGTAGTGTAGAGATGCAAGGCCCAGGTTTTGATGGTCGCACTATGGTTGTGACCAACTCTGCCTCAACACGTTTCGACGCTGGCGATATTGTGAAAACAGGACGTCCGTTGGACGTTGCGGTTATGGGTGAGGGGTATCTCTCTGTAGAAACCCCAGCGGGTAACGAAGCTTACACCCGTGCAGGCAATATTCAGGTCGATACTTTTGGCGCTCTAACAATCAATGGGTTCCCTGTCCTCGGTGACAATGGTCCTTTGGTTGTGCCGGATTACCAAAAGATTGAAATCAGCGAGCGTGGTCAAGTCTCAGTGATCCCACCAGGTGGCGGCGCAGAAATTGTGGCAGGCACTTTGAAGTTGGTTAAACCGGAAATTAATCAGCTGCAAAAAGAGAGCGATAGCTTGCTGCACAGCGTAGATGGCGTGCCATTCGCGGCAGATGAAACCGTGCAACTCTCTCCTGAGCACATTGAGGGCAGTAACGTATCTGCTATTGATGAATTGGTTAGTGTGATGTCGCTGACGCGCAACTTTGAAATGCAAGTTCGCATGATGAAAACGGCGGAAACTCTAGCAAAAGCTGGTAACAAATTAATGGCGGCGAGCTAAGTCTCGCCCCGCAAGGAGTAAAAAATGCATTCAGCATTATGGGTAAGTAAAACAGGCATGGCAGCGCAAGACACGAAGATGACTGCCATTTCTAACAACCTAGCAAACGTAAACACGGTTGGCTTTAAGCGTGACCGAGTCGTATTTGAAGATCTTTTCTACAGCATTCAGCGTCAACCAGGCGCTCAAGTAGACCAAGTTAACGAATTACCAAGTGGTATTCAGCTAGGTAGCGGTGTTCGCGTTGTTGGCACACAAAAAGTGTTCACGCAAGGTAATACCCAAAATACAACGCAAGAGTTGGATCTTGCTGTAATGGGTCAGGGTTTCTTCCAAATAGAAAACTCGGACGGGCAGATCATGTATACACGTAATGGTCAGTTCCATCGAAACTCAGAAGGCTTAATGGTGAACAGTCAGGGCCTGCCTTTAGAGCCTCAAATCCAGATCCCAGACAATGCGGTCTCTTTCTCTGTGGGTGTTGATGGCACCGTGACTACAACAACAGCAGACGATCCAACACCTCAGCAGCTTGGTCAAATTACACTTGCAAAATTCATCAATCCAGCAGGCTTAGAGGCCATGGGTGGCAACTTATTCCGTGAAACGGAAGCCAGCGGTCCAGCTGATGAGCTGATTGCAGGAGCTGATGGTGCCGGCATTATCAAGCAAGGTGCACTGGAAGGGTCAAACGTACAAGTAGTAGAAGAGATGGTCGACATGATCACCACTCAACGTGCGTATGAGATGAATGCGAAAGTGGTCTCTGCTGCAGATGACATGCTGAAGTTTGTTTCGCAATCAATGTAAGTATGAAATTGGTGATGATGAAGGAAAAAGCAATGAAATGGCTTTCTAAGAGTTGGGCAGTAGCCGCCGTGTTGCTGGTGGGATGTGCTGGCCGTCAGGAATTTATTCCGCCTGAGCCGAATGCTGAGGAATATGCACCACCAACGCTCGATTACACGCTGCCGGAAACCCAATCTGGTAGCCTTTATCGTCACCAATACACGATGACCCTGTTCCAGGATCGTCGTGCTTACCGAGTTGGCGATGTATTAACGGTTCAACTATCAGAAGAAACCTCATCGAGTAAAAATGCGGGTACTAAGTTCGGTAAAAGTTCAGCAATTAACTTTGTGGCGCCGACCATAGGCACGAAAACTATCGATGAGTTAGGGGTTAGCGTGGATGGCAAACGTAACTTCGATGGCAGTGCATCAAGTTCACAAGGCAACAAGCTTCAAGGTGCCATTACGGTAACGGTACACGAAGTATTACCTAATGGCGTATTGCGTATCAGCGGTGAAAAATGGCTTCGTCTGAATCAAGGCGACGAGTTTATTCGTCTAACCGGTATCGTCCGTGTGGATGATATTAACCGCAGTAACCAAGTTTCTTCTCAACGAATTGCTGATGCAAGAATTACCTACGCAGGTCGCGGAGCGCTAGCTGACAGCAACGCAGCCGGGTGGCTAACTCAGTTCTTCAACAGCCCATGGGTACCTTTCTAATGAAGACAATGCAATCTTTCTTTATGTCTCTCCTATTGGTGTTGACCTTGGGACTACCAGGCACTTCACGTGCTGAAGCGGAAATTCCGATCATGGACTTGGTCGATGTTCGCGGCATTCGAGAAAACCAACTGGTTGGTTATGGTTTGGTGGTTGGCTTAGCCGGCCAAGGTGACCGAAACCAAGTGAAATTTACCTCTCAATCTATTACCAACATGCTACGTCAGTTTGGGGTTCAAATTGATGACAGTATGAACCCTAAGCTACGAAATGTGGCTTCTGTGAGTGTGACAGCGTCCGTTGATCCAATGGCAGGCCCAGGACAAACGTTGGATGTGGTTGTGTCTTCAATCGGTGATGCAAAGAGCCTTCGTGGTGGTACGTTATTGCTAACGCCTTTACGTGGTATTGATGGCGAAGTGTACGCGATTGCGCAAGGCAACGTGGTTGTGGGGGGCTTATCTGCAGAGGGGCGAAGTGGCTCCAAAGTAGAAGTAAACACACCAACGGCGGGTCGCGTTCCGAATGGTGCGACTTTAGAGAGAGAAATCAAAACCGATTTCAACCAACGTGATGAAATCACCCTAAACCTGCGCAAGCCTAGCTTCACTACAGCAAAAAATATTGCGCGTGAAATTAACAACACTTTTGGACCTAACGTTGCAGTTGCGATCAATAAAGCGCGCATTGATATGCGTGCACCAAAAGATACACAGCAGCGTGTCGTCATGATGTCGATGCTTGAAGAAATGAGCGTTGTTGAAGGCCGTAAACCTGCTCGTATTGTCTTTAACTCTCGCACTGGCACCGTGGTTATCGGTAAGAGTGTCAAAGTGAGTGAAGCAGCAGTAAGTCACGGTAACTTAACCGTGCGAATTTCTGAATCACAACAAGTTAGTCAGCCTAATGCGTTTGCAAATGGCGATACGAAAGTCGTTAACCAAACGGATCTTGATGTGAATGAAGATCTCGCTCAGATGGTGATATGGCCTCCAGGCACGGAACTTAACACCATAGTTAATGCGGTAAATAGTTTAGGTGCCACGCCTACAGACTTGATGTCTATCCTGCAAGCTTTGAGTGAAGCGGGTGCGTTGAACGCTGAATTGGTCGTGATATAAGGAGTTAAGGATGAAGCTAGACAGTACCAATGAACAAACTCAGTTAAATTCGATGCTTTATCACGACAACAGTGCATTGGCTAACATCAAGCATAGTCGTGATCAAGAAGGCGCACTTGAAGTCGTCGCAGGTCAATTTGAGGCAATGTTCCTACAAATGGTGTTACGCCAAATGCGTAGCAGTAGTGACGCTCTTGCTGATAAAGACAGCCCGTTTGCCAGTCAGCAACAAGGGGTATTCCGTGATATGTATGACGGACAGCTGGCGATGGAACTAGCAAAGAAACAGAGCTCAGGCATTGCCAATATGCTCATCCAGCAGCTGAGCCCGTCTATGCGTGAGGTTGCTTTCGATGCTGCGCGCAACATCTCATCCGCTAACGATGGTAAAGGTTCGAATTCTGAATCTATCTCACAAGTAGATTCTAAAGAGGTGGAGAAGAATTCAAGCCTATTTAATACCGCTTCTCAAGCCGTCGCCTCTGTTAAACAGGTATTCGGTGAGGCCGGTATGACTACCGCGTTTTCTCAGCCGTTGATCAGAAAAATGGAGCTGTAAATGAACCTAGTTAATATTGCCCTTTCAGGTTTAGGCGCGAACCGTGTGGCCCTAGACGTAACCGCGCAAAACGTGGCAAACGTGAATACCGTGGGTTACAGTCGTCAACAAGCGTTGATGGCGTCTGTCGATGATGGTAAAGCCAATCGCTTAAGTCCAGGTTTAGGGGTAGAAGTCACTAGCATTCGCCGCGTTACTGATCAATTTCTGATTAAGCAAACGTGGTCGACTAACAGTATGGCGGCATACGCATCTGGATACACCAGTAACATGAGTCAGCTGGAGAATACGCTTGGTGCCGATGGTTTCAGTATATCGGCTGGCTTGGACTCGCTAAACGCTGCGCTTAACGATGCGACCGTTAAGCCGGAATCCATACCTTACCGCCAGCAGATCATTAACGAATCTGAAGCTTTGGCCCGCCGTTTTAATACGCTTACCGAGTCTTTATACAATCAACATAAAGACATGAGCGACCAACGTAATGCAGCGCTTAACCACGCGAATAGCCTTATGGAAAATATCGCGAAGGTGAACAAGCAACTGGTAGAGATGCAAGGTACAGGTGGTAACCCATCACAGTTAATGGATGAACGAGATAGGTTAATCGGTGAGTTATCTCAAACCATTGAAATCAAAACAACACAGCAGCATGACGGCAGTGTTCAGGTCACACTAACCTCTGGTCAACCGCTTGTGATGGGTACGGACCATGGCAAACTGGAAGCCATTCCTGACCCGAGTGATCCTTACTTGGCGGACTTACACGTCACGTTCTCGAATCAAAGTTTTGCGATTGGTGACTCGCTTGGTGGCAAATTAGGTGCGATTAATGACTATCAAACCGAAGTGTTGAAACCAAACCAATTGGCTCTGAATGACATGGCGAAAGCTCTCGCGGATGAATACAACGCCGTGCTTGCAACTGGCAAAGACTTAAATGGCAACTCAGGTAAACCTCTGTTCAGCTATGACCCAGCAAACCCTGCAGCCAGTTTGGATATTACCAAGCTAACTCCAGATGAGCTTGCGTTCTCAAGTGATGGAACACCTGGTAACGCAGATGCGTTGCAATCATTGATCGAGTTAAGCAACAAGCCAGTGGCGGTATCAGGTTACGGCTCAGTAAGCTTGAACGATGCCTTTAGTTCAATGGTGGGTCAAACCGCAATTAAAGCACGCCAAGCTAACGCTGATTATCAAGCGAAGTTAGCCATGAACAAGCAAGCGCACGCAGCTCGCGATAATGTTAGTTCCGTAAACAGCGATGAAGAAGCGGCTAACCTAATGATGTTTGCTAATGCGCACAATGCCAACATGAAAGTGATCAGCACAGCAAATCAACTGCTCGATTCTATTCTGCAGTTATTCTAAGAGGAAAGTTTAGATGCGAATTAGTGACAATCAATTTAGTCAAATGATGTTGCACAGCTTGCAGAGCAATAGCGCGGGATTAGGCGAAGCTCTGCAACAGATGTCTACTGGCAAGCGCTTGACCAAGCTGTCTGACGATCCAATGGCTTCGATCAAGTTGCTTAACTTAGACCGAGAAACCAGTGCGATTGCTCAGTACAAAAACAACATTGAAAACGTAAAAACGACGCTATCGAGTCAAGAAACCCATTTAGATTCGATCAAAGAAAGCTTAAAAAGCATGCGAGACATCGCGCTTTGGGGTGCGAACGGCTCTCTTACTGACGAAAGTCGTGGCGGTATGATTACAGAGCTTAAGAGTTACCGTGACTCTATTGAGTCGTCTTTTAACGCGCAGGATGAAGAAGGGCACTACCTTTTCTCTGGTACTAAAACGGATACTGCGGCTGTAAGTAAAGCGAGCGGCAGCTACGTAATTGAAGGTAATAGTGACAAGCGCGTAGTAACAATTGCTAAAGGTGTCACGATGGATTCCAATATGACTGCAAAAGAAATATTGGACCTTGGGGGAGGCCATAACGTGCTTAACCAAATTGATGCGCTGATCAAAGAGTTTGAGAGCCCTACCGCCAACTTCAGAGCTGAAGTTGAGGCGAGTATCAGCGCTATCGACGATACTTTTTCAAACGTACTAGGGACCATGACTGAGATTGGTGGTCGACACAACAACTTAGATCTTGTTGGTGGCGCGCACAGTGAAAACAAGCTGTTCGTTGACAAAGTATCTGGAGACCTCTCTGCTCTGGACTATGGTGAAGCGTCGGTACGATTGAGTAATTACATGGCCGCTTTGCAAGCAACGCAAGCAAGCTATGTGAAGATCGATGGTTTGTCGCTGTTTGACCGTTTATAAGGTTAGGAAGTTCTTTTTATGGTAATGAGTACAGTAGAGGTTAGACCCCATAGCATACGCTTAGGTGGACAAGAACAAGCCTCTATCATGCCGACCCGTTCTGCAGACTCAAGTACGGCAATTAAACCGCGCCCGGCGCAAATTCAGGCTGACACTGCGTCAGCCTACTCTGTATCTGGTATTCAGCTTACGCAGGGTCAGCAGCAAGCCACGGCGGTTCAGATCGCGTCCAAATCGCTGCAGGTGATTGGCAAAGAGCTCACGCAAATTAAACGTGGTTTGACGCAAGCTGTGAATCAAGGCGTACAAAATGTTCCTAGTTTGCAGGATACATTGGTTCGCTCTAAAGCCACCATCCAAAAAGTCGTTGAGCAAGCACGTTTCGATGGCCAGAAAGTCCTAAATAACGAACTGCACTTAAAACTGGATAAAGCGGACATTCGTCGCTTTTCTATTCCAGGTTTGAATGTTCATCGCTTAAGCGACAAGGCCGAGCAAATCCGTTTGGATTTTCCTCAAGGTCAAGCGGTGATGATTCAGTTTGATGGACAATCAGACGGTGAGCGAACGGTCAAAATGCTGGATCGCAGCTTGATTGCGTTAGGAATGCGAGCCTCATTAGCCGATGATGGCAGCATTTTATTTGAAGCCAGAGACAACGCTTATCAACAAATGCAGCAAAAGGTGATGGTAACGGGGGAAGGGCACCGATTCCCTGCGGGGCAGCCTAACGTTTTGAACTTAAAGTCTGAGCCAGATGGTATTGCGGAGCTCGGGTTTGATTTAGGCTCACGCGACGGCATCAAGCAGACGATTGCCAAAGTAAATCAGCATCTGAAACAAGTTCAAACGAGCTTGCAGGAGGCGAAAGCTTTTCATGGTGAACTGAATACTCAAATGCGTTCTATCCAAACCAAAACCGCACAGCTTTCAGTCAATGAGGTGAATGCAAAACTGGATGGATTCATGCAAAAGTCTGGCGAGTTTACTTCGACTTTTCAGGCATTGAATGCGCAAGCAAACGTGCGTCGTCATACCGTGGTCGCTTTACTGAAGTAACGAACACTCCAATGATTCCCGGCTTTACACTGTTATCGTCCCCCAATAACGAAAACAGCGCACTGTCGGGAATCTCTCTTTGACTCGTCTAGGGCTCGAGTGCTTTTGCCACCGAACGATTCAATTTCTGGAATAGCCATCCAAGTGCTATCAAAGATGCACCTAAGCCTAAGAAGCTTATTGCTCGCCAGAACCCATCCAGAGAGCTCACATCCCATAAGAATACTTTCAGTGCGACACCGGCAAGGACCACTAGACCGACACGCTGCATCATCAGCCCCTGTTGGGTCACGCCGCGCCAAGTCAGCAATCCACCTACGAGCAAGCCAGCCACTGAATAACTGAACAACTCTGCCATGCTGGTTGGCTGATACAGCATCATCGATGTGGTTTGCCAGAATTGACGGATAGACATCCCCAACCAAATGGCTGCAAGTAAAAAGCCTAGACTAGCAATCGCAAATCGATGAACTTGCAACGTATTCCAGCGCTTAAACGTTGCGATAAGCAGGATGCAAGCTGGTAACAGCCAGCCGATACTCAGCATGTTAAAGATGGGAAGTGCTTGTGCCGAGACGTTATCAGTCACCAACGGCGATTCTGCCGTATTAAGCAAAATAATCAATATAGCGAACGCGCACCAAAGCAAGTAACTATAGATTTCGTAGATACGGCTTAAGCGTTGCGCAAATTGGCTGCGGTAGCTGTATACCAAACCCATAACTAATGCTTGATTGGCAAAGACTGCCGCACTTGTGAAGTCGATGTGCCCCAAGTAACCATATTGCCCCGTTAACCAGTAGTTAGTTTGGGTGAACAATGCCATTAAGAATACATGTAAAAACGCCCCTTCAAACCAGTTGGTCAGTTCTCGGTCCACTTGTTTTAGTGTTGAACGAGCATAAGACAAGATGAAGAGAGAAGGCAGATAACTCACAAGAACCCAAGCCCAATGCCCAGCTTCTACCGGTTGCCATTCGGGGATGAAAGGTAGCAGCGTGAGTCGGATAACCAGTATTCCCATTGCCACTTTAATCGCCCAACTCGCAGGTCGAAATAACCCGACTTGAGCCTGTAAGGCCATTATCGCAACTTGTATTGAGATTGCTGTTGTTAACCAAGTATCGCTCAACCAAACAAAAGCAATACCTATGATTAAAGCATGCATAACGGCAGAGCATTCTAATGCCAACGAACGTGCACGCTGACCAAGCACAACGTAGTAAGTGGCCATCAATGCGCAGAATGCAGTCCAATACCACAGGTAGCCCTGCATAAATTCGTCAATATAAAACAACGTAATTAAGCTCATCGCGGGAGCCAGTACCAGCAGAAGCAGCCCACTGAGTTGCGAACGGTCACTAAGTGATTGGCAATATGTTCGATAGCCGATCAGTGCAATACTCACCGCCAATGCGAATAGAATGCTAGCTTCTCGCTCTAACATATACAGCGCATCAAAAGCGATGGTAAGAACAATCAGCGCGGTTGCTGAGACGAGAATAGATGGCAAAAATACACGTAATGACCAGCCTGTACGAAGTGCTGGTAGCCAGATGATCGCAACAAGCAGCGTATAACAGTACGCCATTTGTAGAGTGTTCAGCTCCGGCATTCTGGTGACGGCAGAAAAGGTCAATAAAGCAGTTGCGAGAGCGGTAGCGGTCGGCGAGTTTGTCCACTTGCTTTGATAGTGACGAAAGCGAGGATTGAGCATCCAACCCATTCTCGGAACCGCGAAAATGAGATACAAAGTGATGGAGAGATAAATCGCGAGCCACGAGAACAACCGTTCTGTTGGTACACTCTCAATCAACAGCAACATCCAAATGACATGTGGAATCGCGATACTTGGCGTAATCCATGCCCTACGCACTTTTTGCATCAATAAGGTCGCCGCGAACGAAATCGCGCAGATGTATCCGGCTAACAAAAAGTAGTTGGGTTCACTACCTCCAATCCACAGTGGTGCTGTGTAGCCACCAATTAAGCCAAGCACGGCCATTAACGGCCCTTGTCGCAATGATAATGCTAAACTGAAAAATGCCGCTGAAGCCAAAATGATCAACGAGATACTTGGCGTTAGCATTTGATAAACCACAAAGGCAAAAATGACGGTGCAGTAAATGCCCGTTAATCCCGTACCGGTAACGGCAGCAGGAACATACGTAAAGCCTTGGGCTCGTGCTGCCCGCTGCGGATTCTGTTGTTCTTTACGGTGAAACCACTCGCCAACAAGCACCATAAGTAATGAGATCACAAAGGCAAAGGACACTCGCATAAATGGCGAAAACTGGATGTGACTACCAATCACCTGTACGAGATAACCTCCACCGATCAGCATGGCCAATGCGCCTACCCAAACCAACCAATTTTCTTGGATGTTGCTAAGCAGGCTCTGAACTTTACTCTGAAGGAATGACTCATTTTCTTGACTAAAAACATCCAGTTGCACTTCTCTTGTCTGGGCGTACCCTTGATTCGCAGCGCTCTGGTCCAAGTCTAGGTTGGCAGCGGGATCATGTTCCCCAGAGGATGAGACATTTTTCTGTTGTGATTCTATGTGAGGTGACGTCGCTACAGATGGTGTGTCTTTTTCGATGCTGGATTGTTGGTGCGCTTGTTGGTTTGAGCCCCCATGGACACTGGCTCGTAGTGATGTGACTTCCTCACGAAGTTTGGTTAGTTCTTTTTCTAAAAGTGCAGCTCGGTTGGCGGCTTTCACTCCGATGAGGATGGCGAGACACGCCATGAACAGTGCTAGTATTACGTACAATCCATTTCTCCTTGCGTACGTCGCGTGAACCACGATTCTTAACTTTGAGCACTTACGCTAAAGCTTAGTTCATGCTCTATGCCTTAGCCTCATATAGTGCTAGGTTCCGCGCTTTCTTTAGAAATCATTCTACATAATGAAACTCAATGCGTAATGATGAATTCGACAAAGTCGCACACTTGTGTGCCACTTTAAGACCTGATGAACAAAAATGAGTCGTTAAGTCATTGGGGGTCAACTATATTCATAATTCTGATGCGATCGCCAAATGACTTCAAACATGTGCGTTTCGTAGCGATGTCATCGAAGGTCAGTCGTTTGATTTGCACGTTCGGTTGTTTCTATTTGACCGTAAGGCTGAATGTATTCGGGTATAGCGCATTCACGCGAAAAAAGACAAAAACAGGTAATTATTGATGCAAGTGGGTAATGAAGCGCTGGTGCTGTCAGCGGTTGGGGTTATTGGTTTAGGTTGCCAATGGTTAGCTTGGCGATTGCGTTTGCCAGCGATTTTATTTTTGTTGTTGGCAGGGCTGGTCGTCGGGCCATTTATGCAGTGGTTAAATCCTGATGAGATATTAGGTAATTTGCTCTTTCCGTTGGTTTCTTTAGCGGTGGCAGTGATTTTATTTGAAGGCAGTTTGACCTTAAATTTTAAAGAAATTCGTGGCGTGAGTGGTTCGGTATGGAGCATTGTTTCCATCGGGGCGATCATTTCGTGGGCAGCGACCAGTATCGCAACACACTATTTCCTCGGCTTTACTTGGGAGCTTGCCATGTTGTTCGGCAGCTTAACCGTAGTAACAGGGCCGACGGTCATCGTGCCACTTCTACGAACCGTAAGACCTAACAGTACGCTTGCTAACATTTTGCGATGGGAAGGGATTTTGATTGACCCGCTCGGTGCGCTTTTTGTTGTGATGGTTTACGAGTTTATCGTATCTCACAGTGCGATAAATAGCGTCGAAGTGTTTGGGACGATCATTGCTGTCGGTGTCATGCTAGGTGCGGCCTCAGGCTATGCAGTTGCGACGATCATGCGTCGTTCTTGGCTACCGGAATATTTGCAGCCATTTGCGGTTTTGATGGTGGTTCTAGGTGTATTTTCGGTCTCTAACCACATTGAGTCTGAAGCTGGGTTACTAACCGTCACCGTAATGGGTATGTGGCTCGCAAACGCTAAAAACATCAATATTCAGCAAATTCTGCATTTTAAAGAGCATTTAACCATTTTACTGATCACCGGATTGTTCATCTTCCTTGCGGCTCGAATCAGTCTGGATGATTTTGCTGCGCTAGGTAGCGGTGCGTTATTGTTGTTTGTATTTATGCAGTTAGTGTCGCGTCCGTTATCGATTTTTCTTTCAACCTTCCGCAGCAACTTGCGTCTCAAAGATAAGCTGTTTTTGTCTTGGGTTGCACCGCGCGGTATTGTTGCTGCTTCGATTTCGTCTCTTTTCGCGATCAAATTGACTGAATACGGCATTGATGAAGCGATTTTACTGGTCCCTATGACCTTCATGGTGATTATAGGAACGGTCGTGTTACAAAGTGCGACGGCACGTCCTGTAGCGCTGACGTTGGGCGTCGCAGAGCCAGCACCACGCGGCTTCTTGTTGATTGGTGCTAACCGAGTAGCAAGAGAAATAGGGCAGGCGTTGTCGCGTTATGACCGTCGCGTATTAATGACTGACTCAAACTGGGAGTACATCAGTCAGGTTCGTATGTTGGGACTGGATTACTATTACGGCAACCCTATTTCTAGTCACGCGGACGACAACTTGAACTTGATAGGAATAGGTCAAGTGGTTGCATTAACGCCCGATCAGCATTTCAACATTATGGCTTGCATGCAATTCGTCGACGAGTTCGGGGAAGATAAAGTTCACTGCTTACAAAAAGTGAAAACCAACAGCAATGGCAGCGAGAAGCACTCCGTGGCTCAGGAGTACCATGGTAAATTGCTGATGGGCGGCAATGTAAGCTATACCCAGCTAGCCAGTATGTTAAGTCGTGGTGCAGAGGTTAAACACACGAAATTGAGCGATAACTTCACGTATCAAGATTATTTAGCGCATCACAAAGGTAGTTCAGTTGTACCGCTGTTCCATGTAGAAGAAAAAGGAAAAATTCAATTCTGTGATGATCCCGAACAGTTTGAACCAACGACGACAAGCACTGTTGTGTCGCTAATTCTGTCGGACAGCGTAAAGTAAACTACAGAGCAATGTGATCCATTTGCATCATGGGTATCGTACGCTGATTATCTCAATTTGAAGAGAAACTTGCCGGCTTGTTTAAAACGGAAAGCGAGTTTCTTTTCTTATAATGTCAGGGGCAGTCGAGATTCATTACTCGTTTCGGAAAAGTAATCCGGCAAATTCACAAAATTCGCATTGACGTTACTGATAAGGATCGCAATACTGCGCGACTGTTTTACTTTAGGGTGACATTATGGCTCCGCAAACTAACCGAAAAGATTTACACCTAGATGCTGTTTTACATCATGATATGAGCATGAAGCATAAAACGGCGGGTTTTGAGTCTGTCGAGTTTGAACACTGTGCGCTGCCAGAATGTGACTTTCACGCGATCGATTTATCGACAGAGTTTCTTGGTCATCAATTAGCGCTACCGTTTTTGATTAGCTCGATGACTGGCGGAGCAAAAGACGCAGAAACGATCAATTGTCGTCTAGCTGAAGCAGCAAGTGAATTAGGTATTGCCATGGGTGTGGGCTCGCAACGGATTAGCTTAGAAGAAAGTCAGCATTCGGGCTTGGGTAAAACCATTCGTGAGTTGGCGAAAGAAGTACCGTTGTATTCCAATCTTGGAGCCGCTCAATTGCTCGATAAAGGTAAACTCGATAATGCGCAACGTGCGGTTGAGGCGATTCAAGCCGATGCCTTGTTTGTGCACGTTAATCCAATGCAGGAAGCGTTTCAGAAAAATGGCGACCACAATTGGGTTGGTGTTTTCCAGGCAATTGAGACGCTTAAATCTCGCGTGAAGGTTCCTATCATTATCAAAGAAGTCGGTTTTGGTATTAGCGGACACGTTGCGCAGCGATTAATTGATGCTGGTGTGGATGCAATTGACGTTGCGGGCGCGGGTGGCACAAGCTGGAGTGCGGTTGAAGGGTATTGCCAAGATAATCCGAAAATGCAGCGTGCAGCCGAGCTTTTCCGCGATTGGGGTGTCCCTACAGCAACATGTTTGGCTCAAATCCGCGCACTGCATCCTACATTACCCTTGATCGCCTCGGGAGGTGTTCATAACGGACTTGAAGCGGCGAAAGCCATTCATTTGGGTGCTAATCTCATTGGGCAAGCTGGTGCGGTATTAAAAGCTGCGACGATCAGCACGCAGTCTGTCGTCGATCACTTTGAACAAATGGCATTAGAGCTGCGTTTAGCGTGCTTTGGTACTGGCTCTTTTAAGGTTGGTGAGCTAACAAAAGCGCGCTGCCTATAGCTTTTAGAATGGCGCGCTTTACACAGAGTCGCTCAATAATTTTTCGGTGTCTTAACACGTAGACTGATAATTTCGTTATAGTTGATACAAAAGTCACTTCAGCTAGTGACGCCTTTATTCAGACACTTGAATGGGCATGTGTTGAAGAGATTGAGTTTAATTTTACTATTGTTTGCAACTGGAACCTTAAATTTATGAAAAAACTAGTCATGCTGATGTTGGCGGCTTCTGCTTTGACCGCTTGTAGTGATGAAGTGGGCACTGAAGGCTGGTGTAACGACATGCGCGATAAGCCAAAAACAGAATGGACAGCAGACAACGCGGTAGACTTTGCAAAGCATTGTGTTCTGCAAGATGGTGTCGGCAGCGAGCAATGGTGTGAAAACCTGAAAGATAAGCCGAAAGGTGACTGGACTGCAAACGAAGCGACCAGCTTTACTAAACACTGCATTTTTTAAGCACAGCGGAAAGCGCCTTTTCTGAGGCGACATTCTGTGAGGTAAACACCAAGCGTTATTGCTTGGTGTTTTTGTATCTAAAATAGCTCGATTTTTCACGTGTCAGCGCACTTCCCTCTGAATGGAAAGTTTTACATTTTCGTTTCATTTTTGAAAACCTGTATTGCCTGTCTTTAATTTTTCGTATTGCAATGGCATGGTGTCGAGATAGCCATCTAATTCAATTAGATTCATAACAAAAAGGAATTCAAATGGAAGTACTAAAAGGCTCATGTCTGTGCGGCAAGGTAAAGTTGGAAGTGGCAGATGAATTTAAGTACATGGGAAATTGCCATTGCTCTGAATGCCGCAAGTTCACAGGTTCTGACTATTCATCTGCCGGTGGTATTGCGTTGGATAAACTGCTTATTATCCAAGGGAAAGAAGATATTCAAACTTATCAGAAAAGCGAAAATACCATGCTATGCTTTTGTCGCCACTGCGGATCGAGCCTGTATTCGAAAAAGAACAATGGGATCGTCAATATTCGCCTTGGTATCTTGGATGACACACCTTCTCACAAGCCTGATTTCCATATTTTTGTCGCGTCGAAAGCGCCATGGATCGAGATATCGGATAACCTGGCTCAATTTGATGCAGGGCCAAGATAGTAGAGTTGTTGTAGATAAGTATTTAGAAACAGAGCGCGTTACAATACGCTTGCGACACGCTCTGTGCTTTTACTTTGTATATTAGAACGGAGACGACTATTTGGCGTCTTGTAGTTCTTCTAAGCCACCGGCATTGTGCAGATTCGTAAAGCCTTGTGATTGTAAGTATTGATACGCTTTGCCAGAGCGGTTACCACTGCGACAGTACAACACGATAGCTTGATCTTTATCGACGTCTTGAAAATGTTTATCAAGTTCAGATAAAGGGAAGTTGACGGCATTATCCAAATGCCCTTCAGAAAACTCTTGCGGCGTACGCACATCGACAATCATCGCGCCCTTGTCAATCAATTGCCACCCTTGTTCAGCGCGTTCAGAAGCCGACACGTTGGGTGAGAGGAAGCCAACGCACAACGTTGCAAGAAATAGAGATACGGCCTTTTTCATTGTTTGATTATCCTTTTTAAGAGTACGTAACCACTCTAGATTTGATTGAGCACATTTTCCATCATAAAGAGATGCTAAGTGGTTGTGAATGCGATAATTCGATAGAAAATTTTATTTAATTTAATAAAAAATTTTTATCAAATTCACCTCTTGAACTCTCATTTTTCGACCTTATTATTTTCATCGAAAGCGAGCTGTCGACTCGCAAATCCATCTTGATGTTTATTTTGTCTTTTATTTTTGGTTCCAAGTAGGAGGCACTTAAAAATGAAAATTCGTCCTTTAAATGACAAGCTAATTGTTGAAAGACAAGAGGTGGAAAATAAATCTGAAGGGGGAATCGTTTTAACTTCTCAGTCGGTGAAAAAATCAAACCGCGGGAAAGTCATTGCTGTTGGTTTAGGTAAACGTCTTGAAAATGGCGAACGCGCTGCGATGGAAGTCAAAGTGGGCGACCAAATCATTTTCAATGACGGTTACGGCGTGAAAACCGAGAAAATTGACGGCGCAGAATACTTAATTCTGTCCGAATCTGATGTGTTAGCAATCGTTGAGTAATTATTTTTGTAGTAGTTTTTTGAGGAGATAACCATGGCTGCAAAAGACGTATTATTTGCTAATGACGCACGTCAAAAAATGCTGAAAGGTGTGAACTTACTGGCGGACGCAGTAAAAGTGACACTAGGCCCGAAAGGCCGCAACGTTGTGCTTGATAAATCTTACGGCGCGCCAACCATCACCAAAGATGGCGTGTCTGTAGCGAAAGAAATCGAACTGAAAGATAAGTTCGAAAACATGGGCGCACAAATGGTGAAACAAGTGGCGTCCAAAGCGAATGATGAAGCGGGGGACGGTACAACGACCGCTACCGTACTGGCGCAATCTTTCATCAATGAAGGTCTTAAAGCGGTAGCCTCTGGCATGAACCCAATGGACCTAAAACGTGGTATCGACAAAGCCACTGAAGCGGCGGTTGAGAAACTACGTGAAATGTCTAAGCCATGCAGCGACAAAGAATCTATCACCCAAGTGGGTAGCATTTCTGCAAACAGCGATCGCGCGATCGGTGAAATCATTGCAGAAGCGATGGAGAAAGTGGGTCGCAATGGCGTGATTACGGTTGAAGAAGGCCAAGGTCTAAACAACGAATTGTCTGTGGTTGAAGGTATGCAATTTGACCGCGGTTACTTGTCGCCATACTTCATCACTAACCAAGAAAATGGCAGCGTCGAGCTAGACAACCCTTACATCCTATTGGTGGACAAAAAAGTCAGCAGCATCCGCGAGCTATTGCCTGTACTAGAAGAAGTGGCGAAATCTTCTCGCTCGCTATTGATCATTGCTGAAGACATCGAAGGTGAAGCGCTAGCGACATTGGTTGTGAACAACATGCGCGGCATCGTGCGTGCGACCGCGGTGAAAGCGCCTGGCTTTGGTGACAACCGTAAAGCGATGATGGAAGACATTGCGGTACTAACTGCTGGTACGGTCATCTCTGAAGAAATCGGCCTAGAGCTCGAAAAAGCAACGTTAGAGCAACTAGGTAGTGCGAAGAAAGTGACCATCACCAAAGACACAACAACCATTGTGGGTGGCGCAGCAGAAGCAAGCGCGATTGCTGATCGTGTGGCTTCGATTGAAAAACAAATCGAAACAACCACCTCTCAATACGATAAAGACAAGCTTCAACAACGTGTTGCGAAGCTTTCTGGCGGCGTAGCGGTGATCAAGATCGGCGCTGCAACCGAAGTTGAGATGAAAGAGAAGAAAGATCGCGTGGACGATGCACTACACGCTACTCGCGCAGCGGTTGAAGAAGGTATTGTTGCTGGTGGTGGTGTTGCCCTAACTAAGATCGCGAAAGAATTGGCGGATCTAAAAGGCGACAATGATGACCAAAACGTGGGTATCCGAGTTGCGCTACGTGCAATGGAAGAGCCTCTTCGTCAAATCGCAACTAACGCAGGTGACGAAGCTTCTGTTGTGGCGAACGCTGTCAAAGCTGGTGATTCCGATTACGGTTACAACGCTGCAACAGGTGAATACGGCAACATGATCGAAATGGGCATCTTGGACCCTGCGAAAGTAACACGCTCAGCGCTTCAATTCGCTGCGTCTGTTGCTGGCTTGATGATCACCACTGAAGCGATGATCACCAACCACGTTGAAGACAAAGAACTTGATATCTAACGTCATCAACCGTTAGTGATTAAGTAAGCGTTAAAATAACAATAACATTGCAAAACCTAAGCGGGCTCGCTTGAGCCCGCTAATCAGTCATTTGAGGTAAGTGTTATGACCCGTTTACCTGCGTTTTCTTTCTCAATATCTGAGCCGGGCGGTAATGAAGCTTCGTCAACGTGGCCGACTGCTATTCACTTCCCCCTCGTTCCAGCTGGGCCAGAGTTTTCGATCGAAAATGCTCTGCCTAAACGTCCGACAGTGACGATATTCACTATCGATCTGTCTCAGTTATTTAAAGGGGACGCTCGGGTCATCCATTAACTGTATCGAAACAGCCAGCGCACGTTGGCTGTTTTTTCTAATTTAAAGTATTGATAATGTAGATTTTTATTTGATTACTGCCACTTGTTCAATGATCAATTTGAACTGGGGTAATCGGACCGCAAGCGCACTACACCTTTAAGCCCAGCATTGCGCCGAAAATGATTAATCCCGCCCCACATGCTTGATTGAGTCGATGCTTAATCTTCAACAAGAAAGCTTGTAGCTGGGATGACGTGAATAAAACAGCAACGATAGAAAACCAAATACCATGCAGCGCAATCATATAAATCCCGTAAAACAAGGCGATGGGTTGCTGACTAGAGTCGGGAGAAATCACTTGGCTAAAAATACTCAGAAAAAACAGCATCGTCTTGGGATTGAGTAAATTACACAGAAATCCCTGCATGAAAAATCGCCACATTGAATACTCGCTCTGTTGAACGGTTTCTGAGTTTGATGCAGGTTGCGAGGAGAATATTCCTTTAATCCCAAGGTAGACAAGATAAGCGGCCCCAAGATAGCGCACGAGATTAAACAACCATTCATTTTGTGAAATTAAGTAACTGATCCCCAGCATGGAGTAAGCGATGTGGATGCTGATCGCCATGCTGATACCAATCGCACTGTACACGCCTGCTTTTCGTCCTTGATTTAAGCTATTTCTTAATACCAAAACAAAGTCTGCGCCAGGGCTAATAACAATAAGCACACCTAATAACGCAAGAGTTACAAATTCCATATCGATTTCCTGTTTGAATGATGAAGTCTGGGATGTAGCGGAATTGTAGGCGTCTTTATTACTGACTATAATCGAAAAATATTCCCATATTGGTGAGAAAAACTCACAGATGCGTCACCTGAAATCTTTTTATGTATTCCACGTTGCGGCGAGCTCTTCAAGCTACACTGAAGCGGCTGACAAACTGAACATTACCCACGGAGCCGTGAGTAAGCAGATCAAGCAACTTGAGCAATATCTGTCTCAACCTTTGTTCTTCAAAGAGGGCAGGAAAGTCGTGTTGACGGCAGAAGGCGAATTACTCAAGACATACACAGAAACGGCATTCCAAACGCTAGAAAAAGGCGTGAATACGCTTATGCAAGAGAAGCATCAGCATCTTGAAGTGTCTTGTGAACCGACATTAACCATGCGCTGGTTGATGCCAAGGTTGGCCGCGTTTAATGATGAACACCGTGCTGATGTTCGTTTGTCGACGGCTGGTGGCCCGGTAACATTAGGATCAACTGGGCTTTCGATGGCGATTCGTCGAGACGATTTTGCGCAGCATCACGATTACGACAAAACCATTCTTGTGGAAGAGTGGGTGGGGCCGGTATTTTCTCCTGAGTATTGGCAATCCATTAAAGACAATTTGAAAGCAGCTCGATTGTTGAATAGCCAAACCAGACCGAATGCTTGGGCGGATTGGCAGCAATCAACACGTTGTGAAACTTTCAACGGCAACACTCAGCAATCATTCACGCATTTTTATTTTTGCATACAAGCAGCGGTGGATGGCTTAGGCGTCGCAATGGGATCGTATCCTTTTGTCATGGACGATATTAAGCGTGGTAATTTGGTCGCACCATTTGGGTTTTCTCCATCAAGTTGCAATTACGTTTTATTGAGTCAAGATAAAAAGCGTACAGAACTCGAACATAAATTTATCACGTGGTTACAAACGCAAATGGCAGAGTGTGTGCCACTGTCATCACAGCAGATTACGCAAGGCGAATAGAAGGCATAGAGCGAGATTACGTCAGTCAGTTTTATGGAAAAAGGCTTAGGAAATTGGAAATGGAAAACCTCAATATTGTTGAAATCAAATCATTTGTTCCGGCGAAAGATTACGCGCTATCAAAACGTTTTTATGAGGCGATTGGCTTTGAAATGGCATCGGACTTCGGTGATGTAGCATATTTCTCTCAAGGTAGCTGCGCGTTTCTTTTACAGAATTTTTATGAGCCAGAACACGGCAATAACTTCATGATGCACTTGCTCGTAGAAGACGCAGAAAGCTGGCATCAGCACTTATCCAAAGTGGGTCATGAAGAATTTGGTTCGCGTTTGACTGAGCTGGTCGAGCAACCTTGGGGCATGCGCGAATGTTGTTTGTTTGACCCTAGTGGCGTTTTATGGCGAATTGGCCAGAACATGAATACTGACTAACGCCAGTCTTATTTTCACCACATCTACGCGCAGGTATTGAGATCTCGATATCTGCGCGTTTTCTTTTTTACTTAGCCTTGCCAACGTTTGTAGCGCACTCACGCCTTTTTCGAGGTGGTGTGCGATGGGCTAACGCCAAAAAACTCCTCAAGCAGCATGGCTTTGAGTTCTGCTCTGACTTCTGCGCCACCGATTAACGCCAAAAGTGCGAGTCCTCCTGGAATAAGGATGACCATTAATATCGGTCTTAAAATATACGAAAAGCAGAAGATGGTCGGGAAGAAAATCAATCCTTGGCCTAGTTTGTTTAATACGTACATGAGCGATTCCTTTTGTTTTTATATAAAATGAGCGCGATCAATTTTATAAATGAGCGCGCTCAATTTGTCAATCTCAACCACGCAAGGTATGATCCTTTCAGGCTCATTAAGCAGACACATCAATGACGAAGCGACAACAGACCAGAGATAAAATTCTAAAAGCCGCATGGGCATCTTTTGCTCAAAATGGCTATGACATGACGACCACAAGGCAGATAGCGAGAGCAGCAGGAGTAGCCGATGGCACAGTGTTTAGCCATTTCCCGACTAAACTGTCGATTTTGCGCGAAGGGATGCTGGCGCAACTGCAACAGATCAGCCAAGAAACGCTAGTCAGTGTGGAAGGTAAAACCGATATCGACATTGGTTTGGCGCTGACGGAGAAATACTATCGCTACTATTTTGCGAACGTTGAGCTGAGCCGAGCTTTGTTGAAAGAAGTGATTTGGGATTTGGATTATTATCAGTCGTTTAACCAAGCTTTGTTTCAATCTGTAAACGGAAGCTCCGTCCTTGAGGGAAAAATACCGCTGATTTTTGACTGCTATTTTATGACGTTAATCTCGCACTTGAGCCGTGCAGAACCGGATGTTGAAGCGGCACTTGAAGAGTTTCATGCTAAGTTTCAGCAAATCATTGCGACTGCATAACATGGCCCCAACGCAGGATCTGAAAGAATATACTGCCTGTCATTTTATTTGCTGGACTCCCATTTTCTCGTTTCAGTTGGCGTCTCACCAAATAGCCGCTTGTAGCTTTGACTGAACTGCCCGAGATGGAAAAAACCAAAGTCAAAAGCAATTTCTGCAATTGTTCGATTATCTTCAGGGCTTTGTAGCACTCTACGTACTTGATTCAGGCGCATTCGATGTATGAACTGCTTTGGGGAAGTATTACAGCAATGTTCAAAGGTGTACTGTAGTGTGCGACGACTGACGTGTACTGCGTCACACAGTTCACTGACGGTTATCGGTGTACGGTAGTCTAGATCCTGTAGCTGTTGTTTTATACGGTGCATCACGTGTTGACGATGAGAGCTTGATATCGGATGGCTCGTGTGCAGTGAACTGAGTGAGAACAACTCCAGCACAATATCTTTTAAGATTGCTTGATGTGTGGTTTCAGACCATCTTGGCTCGGCGGAACCAAGTAACGTGCCTAAGTAGTATTTAAGTTGTTGAATGTGTTTTTCCGTCAAACCCGTTAAGTGTAATGTGTTGTTTTGGATACTCCCAAGCTCAAGTTGATTTTCTATGATGTGAACGAAGTTTTTGTCGAGCACTATTCCATAGATAGAAAACTGCTCCGGTGTCATTAACTCAAAATCAGCGCCACCTTGCCTAAGCAAAAGTTGGCTTGAATTAAACTGACTGTGATTTAGGTGTAGCGGCTTATTTTCCGCACTCAAACCCAACCAAATACCTCCCTCTTCAACCCTGCATTGCTGTCTTAGCGAGCGGTTACTGTCTTCACGAAACACATGGAAATTGGGAAATCGTCGTTCTCGAATTTGACCTAAAAATCGACCATCGCTGAGTTGGTCATATTCCTGTTGCCAGTTTATCAGACTCGCAGCTTGTTGGTTTGCATCCTTAGTGTGATGGATGCACAGCATTGGTGCAGTTTGGGGTATTTGGTTACTCATCCTTGTGATGCTCATTCCTTTTTTGTGAGTCATGTTGGATCAGTATTTATATAACTCATTGTTTATTATTGGTTTATAAATGTTGCCAGTTTTTGATAACGCTACGGAACACATTTGGCAATACTTTCTTAAAGCTTATTGATAGTTCAGCAAAAAGCGAACCAAATAGTGAAGAGGAAGAGCAATGACGGCAACTTATCGTCGGCAACAAGGAAGTAAAGTCTATACCTTTAAGTCATTAGCTGACTTGATGGCGAAAGCGACACCGGAGCGCTCAGGCGATGCGTTAGCCGGGGTTTGTGCTCAGTCAGCGGCAGAACGTGTAGTCGCACAAATGGCGCTGTCTGAGTTACCACTTAAAACGTTTCTTAACGAGGCGGTTATTCCATACGAAAGCGACGATATCACTCGTCTAATTATCGATACGCATGACCTTGAAGCCTTTAAGCCGATTGAGCACTTGACGGTCGGAGATTTTCGAAATTGGCTGCTGAGTGAAGAAGCCGATGGTGAAACGTTGGCTAAAATTCGTCAAGGTTTAACACCAGAAATGGTGGCCGCAGTCAGTAAGATTATGCGCAACCAGGATTTGATTCTCGTTGCTAAAAAATGCCAAGTTGTCACGGCTTTTCGGAATACGATTGGTTTGCCGAGTCGCCTGTCTACTCGCTTACAGCCGAATCATCCCACTGATTCTCTCAACGGTATCGCAGCGACCATTTTTGATGGTCTGATGTACGGAAATGGCGATGCGGTTATCGGTATCAATCCGGCAACAGATAATGTACCTCAAGCTATTAAGTTAATGAACTTAATGGATGAGGTGATTCAACACTATCAAATACCGACTCAGTCTTGTGTGTTAACTCATGTCACGAACACGATCGAAGCCATTGAAATGGGTGCACCAGTCGATCTCGTTTTTCAGTCGATAGGCGGCACGCAAGGGACGAATGATACCTTCGGAATCGACTTGTCGATTTTGAAAGAGGCCCATGAAGCCGCGTTGTCTTTGAATCGAGGCAGTGTAGGAAACAATGTGATGTATTTTGAGACCGGACAAGGTACAGCGCTGTCTGCGAATGCATTTCATGGAGTCGATCAACAGACTTGTGAAGCCCGCGCTTATGCTGTCGCGAAACAGTTCGATCCTTTGTTGGTTAATACTGTCGTTGGGTTTATTGGCCCTGAGTATCTGTTTGATGGCAAGCAAATTATTCGTGCTGGGCTTGAAGATCATTTCTGTGGGAAGTTGCTTGGTTTACCTATGGGTTGCGATATCTGTTACACCAATCATGCCTATGCCGATCAGAATGACATGGATAACTTGCTGACACTATTAGGTGTGGCCGAGTGCTCGTTCATCATGGGTATTCCAGGGTCTGATGACATCATGCTCAATTATCAAACTACCTCATTTCACGATGCCCTTTACGCAAGAAAAGTACTCGGTTTGAAGCCAGCACCAGAGTTCGAACAATGGTTAATGGAGATGCAGATTTTCGAGAGCGTGCAAGACGTTCGGTTAAGTGAGCAAATCTCTCGCTCGTTTTCGGGAGCAATTAACCAACTGAATAAGGGGTATTCTCATGGGTAAAGTAATCACCATTGCTCAGTCCCCACAAGATGAGTCTGAAGTTGTCACATACAACCCGTGGGGCAAGTTACGTGACTTCACCTCTGCTCGGATCGCTCTGGGTCGTAGCGGGAACAGTGTACCAACCAACGAGTTACTCTCATTTCAGCTGGATCATGCCCAAGCTATGGATGCAGTGCATTGCAGTTTGAATATTGAGTCTCTCGTTGCTGGTTTGTCGGACTCTTACTCGATTCTTGAAAATACCTTAGAGCCTCCAGTGGTAGTGAGCAGCCGAGTAAGTGATCGGCTTATGTACCTGCAAAGGCCCGATTTAGGAAGGCAACTCGATGAATCTTCTTGGCAAACGCTCAACTTGATAGCAAATGAGCATAACACTGACATTGATCTTGCGATTGTTATTGCTGATGGACTTTCTTCCGTCGCAATTCAAAACCATGCCGTGCCTGTTGTTACTCGATTGATTTCTCTTTTAAGCGCTGATGATGAACATCAATGGAAATTCGCACCTATCACAATCGTAAAGCAAGGAAGAGTAGCGGTAGGGGATGATGTTGGTGAATGTTTTAACGCCAAGGCCGTGCTGGTTTTAATTGGAGAGAGACCCGGTCTAACTTCTCCGGATAGCATGGGTATGTATCTCACTTGGGGGGCTAAACGAGGCTCTAAAGATTCCCAAAGAAACTGCATTTCCAATGTGCGTCCCCAGGGGCTCAACTATGACGATGCCTGTGAACGCGCATTTTACTTGCTCAAGGAGGCTCGAAAATTACAACTGTCAGGAGTGAATCTGAAAGATCGCTCAGATATCAATGAGCCAAGTGGCGCAAGCGTTGAAGATAAACACAGCGACAACTTTTTAATTTCATCAAAGTAGAAGGATTTACTATGTCTAAACATCAGGAGTACTTGGCCAAAAGGCAGCTAAAAAGAGGCACCGCAGGTTGGATTTTACTTGCGGGCTTAGGTGTCTCGTATGTTATATCTGGTGACTTCGCCGGTTGGAACTTTGGCATCGCTCAAGCAGGATGGGGAGGCTTTCTTATTGCTGCTATCGCGATGGCAGTAATGTATTTCACGCTAGTATTGTCTTTAGCTGAAATGTCTGCGGCTATTCCTGCTGCGGGTGGTGGTTACAGCTTCGCAAGACAGGCGATGGGGCCGACAGGTGGCTTTTTCACTGGCTTATCAGTTTTGATTGAATATGCGCTCGCGCCTGCTGCGATAGTGATTTTTATTGGCTCAGCAGTGAATGAATTGGTTGGTATCGATGGTCCTGTTGTTTACGCACTTTTCTACGCCGTCTTTATCGCTATTCATATGGCAGGGGTTGGCGAAGCTCTCAAAGTAATGATGGTCATCAGCGGTTTGGCTGTGCTAGCTATTCTAATTACTGCTGCTGTGCTTATTGGTCACTTTGACGTTAATAACTTATTCGATATTGCTCCGGCGACGGCTCAGGCAACAGAAATCTTGCCGTTTGGGTGGTATGGCGTATGGGCTGCGTTGCCATTTGCAATGTGGTTGTTTCTTGCGGTTGAAGGTGTGCCTTTAGCGGCAGAGGAGGCAAAAAATCCGGCAAAAGATGTTCCCAAAGGCATCATTGGTGCGATGCTGTTTTTATTGCTAACCGCAACTCTCGTAGTCGTCCTTTTGGCTGGCGCGGTTGGCTCAAAGGTCATAGGCGATAGCGCGGTGCCATTAGTTGACGCCCTAAAGCTTACGGGCAATTCAACGGTAGCAATGGCCGTGAACTTACTTGGATTGGCTGGCCTTATCGCTTCTTTCTTTTCAATCATTTATGGTTACAGTCGCTTGGTGTTTGCGCTTTCCCGCGCGGGTTATTTACCGCAAACTTTGTCATTAACCAGTGACAAAAAAGTGCCTTCTCGTGCGCTTTTGGTTCCGGGCGTTTTTGGGTTCTTGGTTTCACTTACGGGTGAGGGGGACTTAATCTTGGCGATGGCTGTTGTCGGTGCGACTGTATCGTACGCATTAATGTCCTTGAGCCATATTTTATTGCGAATTAAACAGCCGGAATTAACTCGTCCATATAAAACGCCTGGTGGGATAATTACTTCGAGTATTTCTCTGGTGCTTTCTTTGATCGCAATGACAGGTGTTTATGCTTTTGATCCCTCAGCCTTTTTCATGACAATGGGATTGTTTCTTATCGGTGGTGTTTATTATGGGTTATACAGCCGCAACAAATTGGTGGCAGCAACCGCCGAGGAAGAGTTTGCCATGCTGTCTGTGGCAGAGCTAGAGCTTGAATCAGATGTCGTACGATAGTCACTTTGATTCTTGTTATTCAGCATATTAAGGGAGCCATAGGCTCCCTTTGTCATTTCTATCAAAAGTGCATAGCGCACAAATGCATCACTTTAACTTTATAAGTGTTTAATCATGTGAAAGTCTAGTCTGGATAACGATGGCGCAGATCCATCACAGGTAAAGGTTAAGTTTTCAAGGAAAGATCATGATAAACAAGGTATTTAATACACTTTTGGGAACAGAGTTACCGATTATTCAAGCGCCAATGGCCGGTGTGCAAGACAGCCAAATGACCATCGCCGTCAGTAATGTTGGCGGGCTTGGCTCGTTACCTTGTGGAATGCTGAACAAAGACGCCATCGTAAAAGAACTTCAACTTATCAAGCAGGCAACTAACCGACCGTTTAACCTCAATTTCTTTTGCCATGAAATGCCGGAGTATGACGCCAACAAGCACGAAAAGTGGCAAAAAACGCTGCAACCGTATTTTTCCGAGGTTGATGCAACCGTTCAGGCTCAGCCAAACGCTCCGACAAGGATGCCTTTCAATCATGATATTGCTGACGCGATTGAACCATTTGCACCGCCAGTGATCAGTTTCCACTTTGGTTTGCCAGACGATGATCTGTTAGCTCGAATTAGAGGGTGGGGAGGGAAGATCCTTTCGTCAGCGACCACGGTGGACGAAGCACTTTGGCTAGAAGCAAAAGGCGTTGACGGTATTATCGCCCAAGGCTTGGAGGCTGGTGGACACCGAGGTATGTTTTTATCGGATGATTTAACTACTCAATTAAGTTTGATGGCGTTATTACCACAAATCGCCAAACGGGTGAATTTGCCCGTTATTGCTGCAGGCGGAATCGCTGATAGAAGTGGGGTGGAAGCCGCGTTGAGATTAGGAGCGAGTGCCGTTCAAGTTGGCAGCGTCTATTTGTTGTGTGATGAGGCGAAAACATCGTCTTTACATCGATATGCCATTGCCAGTGAACGCGCGCAACATACCGCAGTGACCAATGTTTTCTCGGGCCGACCAGCGAGAGGCATTGTGAATCGCGCGATGTCGGAGCTAGGCTACATCAGTGAGTTTGCGCCGAAATTCCCATACGCCTCCATTGAAATGGCTCAACTAAGAGCGCTTATGGAAAAGCAAAACCGAGATGAATTCACACCGTTGTGGTGCGGACAAAACTCGTCGGGTTGTAAGGAAATATCGGCGGCAGAAATGACATTGTCATTAGTGGAAGGCATCGATTTAAACTGATAGGCATCTTGCCTTTTAAAGCGATGCTGACTGAATGGTTACGAGTTATCCCTGTATTTATGTAGTAAATCTAATGGGATGTGACAGTAATCATTCGGAAAGTTTGTGAGTCTGTCTTGGTGCTCATCATCACTTGGTACATAATTCGTGAGTGGCAGTACTTCTACGGCGATCTTGTCGGCGTCCGGTCGTGCTGCGATAAACGCTTTCGCGATGGTGAGATGCTGTTCGTTTTGGCTATAAACACCAGTACGGTACTTCTCACCTACGTCTTCACCTTGCTTGTTAACGCTGTAAGGGTCGATTATCTCAAACAAATACCCCATTAAAGTTTCAACCGAAACTTGCTCAGGGTCGAACTGGGTTTTCACGCACTCTGCGTAGCCATCGTATTCGGATTGAGTGTTATCCGTTGTGCCATTTGCTCGCCCGGCTTCTGTGTTGATTACGCCCGGAAGGTGGCGCATAAATTCTTGCACGCCCCAAAGGCAACCGCCTGCGAAGTAAATTTCTTCCATTACTTTTATCCTAGTCTTTACCGTTGTTGGGATGTAGGGAGCTAACCCCTCTTCTTCCATCCCATTTTCGTTGCCCTATTATCTGTTGATGGGAGCGATATTCGCAAGGTGCAGCTTGGCTAATCAGACCACGCGTTTTTTCCTTTTTACTTTCAAGTTCTTTTCATATGAAACATCAGGTGAGTATACTGTAAGCTCATCAATAAGGAGCGAATCTGTGAACCCAAGACAAAATGAAATCCTGCAATTAGTGAACGACCGTAAACGCGTTCAAGTCACGGAGCTTTCTGACATCATTGGCGTGTCGGGCGTGACCATCAGACAGGATTTGAACTTTCTGGAGCAACAGGGCTACCTAAAGCGCGTTCACGGCGCAGCTACCGCGTTGCAAAGTGATGACATTGATGCCCGCCTAGAAGTACGTTTCGATATTAAACAATCGCTCGCAAACCAAGCTGCGGATTTGGTCGCACCGAATGAGACAGTGCTGATTGAAGGAGGCAGTGCCAATGCGTTGTTGGCTCGGACATTGGCTGAGCGCGGCGATGTGACCATTATTACGCCATCGGCGTATATCGCCCATCTCATCCGTAACACTTCTGCCAACATTATCTTGCTTGGTGGCGTGTATCAGCACCAAGGCGAGAGCTTGGTCGGACCGCTGACTAAGTTGTGTATTGAGAACATTCATTTCAGCACGGCCTTCTTGGGTATTGACGGCTTCCATCAAGACACTGGCTTTACTAGCCGCGACATGATGCGCGCTGAGATTGCAGAAACCATCATTGCGAAAAAAAGGCGCAATATTGTTCTAACGGATTCTAGTAAATTTGGGCAAATTTATCCCTCATCAATTGGTAAGACTGACGAAATATCAGTGCTGCTGACTGACAAAGCCGCTCCGAAAAGCGACCTTGAACAAATCAAAAAGCGAGGTGTGGAAGTTATATTAGGCTGATTAAGCCACGCTTCGTTTTCTCTTCGCGAGCATTGCTGTTGGGGAGAAACCGGTGACTAGCATAGTGCCGCTAAGCACTAGAATTGTTCCTATGATGGTGTTAGAGCCGACGGGCTCATCTAGCACCAAGTAGCCCCATAAGATACCAAAAACAGGAACAAGAAAAGTGACAGTCAGTGCTGACGCTGGGCCGATATCAGAAACTAAGCGGAAATAGAGCAAATAAGCGAACCCTGTGCATACAACGCCGAGCGTGACAACAGAGCTCCATTCGAAATGACTTGGTTCTGCACGCATTGGTAAGAATGGTAGCAGCGGCAGTACCCAAATAACCGCCGCCCACATGCTGCCGTGAGCATTGTCAAAAGCTGGTACTTGTGGCGCATTTTTAGTGTAGTTGGTAGCAATGCCATAGCTGAAAGAAGCCATCAAACTGGCGGCAATAGGGAGCATGGCTTCTTCACCTATGGTTGAAGTATCTAAGCCGACCAAGACTGCAACGCCTCCAATGCCTATTAGCATACCGAGAACAGATTTCGCTGTGAGTGGGCTGCGGTACCAAACAAAGCCAACTAGTGCTCCCCATATTGGGGCGGTTGAGTTCAATATTGCTAAAGTTGATGCATTCAGTGTCTGGGCTGCGTACGCAAAGAGTAAAAATGGAACTGCGCTATTGAATAAGCCAATAATAAAGAAGTGTTTAGTATGCGCAGTTAACGTGAGTTTCTTCTTCAAATATACGGCGATCAATAACAAAGCGACGGCGGCAAATGTAACTCGAAATTCGATTAAGTAAGCCGGCCCGAATGTGTTGGCGGCGACTCGCATAAACAGAAACGAGCCACCCCAAATAGCAGCGAGGCAGAGTAAGCGAAAAAAACTGACGGCAGTCATTTGACATCCTTGGTCGAGGTCTAGCGCCTCATCGATTAATTGTTGCGCTAACAGTGAATTAAACCAAGGATGAGGTCAACCAGAAATGTAATGCCAGTTCCGGATCTGGCTAGCTTGGGCTCACGTTGATGGTGTGTTGTTGATTTGTGATGACTTAATGGCTCTCTGACCATACTGCGAATTCATTTCCACTCGGTTCAGTGAAGTGGAATCGACAGCCGCCGGGGAATTCGAAAATAGGGCGGATAACTTTTCCACCATGCAGCTCTACTTTTGTCTGAGTGGCCTGAATGTCTGAGCTATAAAATACTAAAAGTGCGCCACCATTTGCGGTTTGGTTTATAAACTCAGATTTGAAGAATCCGCCATCCAACCCTTGTCCTGAAAATGCAGAATATTCTGGACCATAATCGGTAAAGCTCCAGTCAAAAGCACGCTCAAAAAATTGTTTGGTCGCACTGACATTAGTGGAACCAAATTCAACGTAATTCAATTTTTCATGTTGATGCATGGTGAAATCCTTCTCGGTTACTATCGTTTCTAGGCGAACTTTTCTACGATGATGTCGTCCGCTTTTTCGACAAATAATGCGCCATTATCTCTGAGCTCTGTCAGCACATTCTCTACATTATCAGGCAGCACCGCACGAGTTGAAGCAAGATTAACTACCACATTGTAGCCAAGTTCCAGCGCTTGCATGACGGATTTTTTCACGCAAAAGTCTAAGGCAAGGCCACCGATAACTAAGGTATCAATCCCGTTGAACTTTAGAAATTCATGCGCGCCTGTCGTTTTGGTGTCGGCAATATCATGGAAAAAAATACCGTAAGGGTGTGCGTCAGGATCCATACCTTTATTAACTTGAAAATCATAGTCCAACACGGGTGGTAAGCCATCTAGCAGCTCAGAACCTGTTGTGCCAAGCACACAGTGACGGTTCCACTTTATATCCACATTCGGTAAACCAACGGGCTCAAGCATATTGGATGGCGATTCTGCATCCCACTTTGCTTTTGGTGGGTGTAAGTCACGACTGACCAGTTTTAATCGGCCTTTGGCATGATTGTTCAAAAGTTCCGGTACGATTTCCAACGCACCTGCAACGGGCAGTTCATCTGGACATAACTCACTAAAGCCTTTCTCTGGATCAACGTCGATCACTGCTGTAGTTTGATAGTTTACTCGAACAGTCATGGCAGACTCCTTGTCTGTCTGATTGTCTGCGTTTATCCACGCAAACAGTTTTGAAAAAAGGTTACTTCGTCGCTAGTCAGCGTATATACCATTGCGGGTTTTCCACCTTTGCCTTTGTTGGTTGAAGCGACTTTATTAGTGGGTTTTAGTACGCCTGAATCTATCAAGCGGCGCTTAATCGTCATTCGGCTGATATCAATACCAAACTCTTGATAAGCAGAAATGATGTCCGCAACCAAAAACTCTTTGTCTAATGCAAACAAAAGAACCGATGTGTATTCAATGGATGCACGAAGCTTTTGCCACGCTTTTTCAATGGTTTTTTGATGATCAAATGCGAGAGTCTCTTCTCCATTGAGAATAGCCTGTAGCGAAAACCATTTAAGTTGGCATTCCGGTACACCTGCATTATTTATTTGCTCTACATTGTTACGATCAACTAAGGCGTAGTGCGTAATGTTTAAGCTCCAGTCTTCTGGATCGCGTTTTGGATCACCGTCGATAAACGCTTCGCTAAAATGGCGAGGGTAGGTATGGATTTTCTCACGGCAAATTCGGCGACGCGCCGCTTCAAAGTTTTCATCGGCCGGGCGTCCGCCTTCACTGGTTAAGTCTTTATCAAAGACAAATCCGCCCGGTAGTGCCCAGACTCCATGGTATGGCCGATTTGGATTTGAACGTTTAATCAACAACACTTCCAATCCCTTATCGGCACAGCCAGATAGCCTGAATGGAATAATGTCGACAGATACGATCATGGTTGGGTCCTAATATTGATTTGTAAGTAATCTAGCGCATAACAAGTGGTCAATCAATGGGTAAGTAACGAGTTGTTAGAAACGTTTTTGGTAGTGTTCGTAATACGGTTTGAGCATAAATTTACGGATGACTCTGACTTATTCACAATGCTTGCTCGAATTCTAGACAAAAAAACCTTATAAAAATGAGTGGTTAGTAACAAAAGTTGACAAACTATAGATGGGTGTTTATTGTTTACGCAAATTAGTTAGTAACAAAAAGTTATATACCCAGGAAGGGCATGTAGAAGGGCACCTAATGACCACCAAACTATTTTCTTCCCGCATCATTCAAAGTGCTTTGGATTTCGATGTCTACAAAGTCAATATGATGAGCGCTGTAACAGCGCTTTACCCTGATGCGATGGTGTCATATAAGTTTATCGTGCGCAGTGAGGAAGACCTCTCTGAGCTTTTGCCCGAGGTAAAAGCCGAAGTCCTTAAACTGCAAGATATTCAATTTACGCAAGAAGAAATTGAATATATTAAGCGTGTCGCGCCTTACCTGAATCCTGACTTTGTTGATGCACTGCGCCATTTCCGTTTCAACCCACAAAGCGATGTCTCTTTCCATAACAAAGCCATGGCTGATGGCTCAAGCCAGTTAAGAATTACCATTAACGGTTTGTGGCGAGACACCATCTTGTACGAAACGATCATCATGAGCATCGTGTCTGAAGTTCGTAGCCGTCAGCGTTGGTCAGATATCCCTGTTGCGCAATTTACCACTGTTTTAGAAGAGAAAGTTCGACACCTAAAGTCGGAACTAAAACGTCGTAACATTACTAACTTTAAATTTTCTGACATGTCGACGCGTCGACGTTTTTCCTTTCAAGCTCAGCGCACTATGCTGGAATATTTGTGCCAGGAAGTGCCGGAATGTTTGACAGGAACAAGCAACTATCACTTAGCAAAAGAGCTAAACTTGACGCCTATCGGCACGGTTGCTCATGAATGGTTTATGGGACACCAAGCTCTGGTGAATGTGCGAGATTCGCAAAAAGTGGCGTTGCAACGTTGGCAAAAAATGTTTAATGGTGCACTAGGTATTGCGTTAACCGATACGATTGGTATCGATGCTTTCCTTAAAGACTTTGATGAAGAACTAAGTAACGCGTACTTCGGTGTACGTCACGATAGTGGTTGCCCTTATAGCTGGGGTGAAAAAATGATTGCACACTACCAGTCGCTGAATATAGACCCATTAACAAAAACACTGGTGTTTACCGACGGACTTAACTTCGAACAAGCGTTAGATATTTGCGAGTATTTCCAAGGACGTATTCAGGTGAGTTTTGGTATCGGTACTTTTCTTGCCAATGATATGGGTGATTATGTCAATAAAGATGGTGACGCCTACCAGCCACTTTCTATCGTGATAAAAATGGTCACGTGCAATGGTTCACCGGTCGCCAAAATCAGTGACGAACCTGAGAAAGCCATGTGTGAAGATATCTTCTTTTTGATGAATCTCAAGCGCCGCTTTGAACAACCTCTTGATTTAAATGAGTGTCGTAAAATGATTGATCGTTTAGAAACTGAAGGTCAAAATTATCTCATCGACGTGTAGGCGTTATCCTCTCTCCTTGATAAGCACCCTCTATCGTTACGACAAATTTATATAGGTAAACGTGGAGGGTGATTTCGTTATAGTAATATACAGAAGTAACCAGATACAGCGCAGGAAAGCACTCAAAAGTTGATGTGTTATCTGCCTTTGATTGGTGTAAATCGATACGTTACAGCATCGTGGACGGTGTATCTCATCCGACACTAAACTCAGTCTAATCACGTAGTTTATTCCCACGTACCATGAGCTCACTCGGGTATAGACGTCTATCTGCTTTTATGGCTTTGGGCTTCACGTAGTTGCTTGAATCAGGAGTCAAAATGAACCTAGTAGTACATTTGCAAAAGAAAGCGATCCGAAAATATGGCTATGAGATGGCTACTCGCCAAGCATGGAAGTGTGGTATCAAGGCAAATCTTGTAAAGCGCGTGATTGGCCTTTTTAAAGGACAAATTGTTTGTGTGGTTGAAGGTTGCCGAGCAGAGTTTTCTTCTCCTCTTAATAACCCCCTTCACGAAGATGACAAGCAGGGGCGATATGTGTTTGTTGGCGGTGTATGCTGGGAACCAAATAACATTATAGCGCCTGGTTTCCCTGATTTTATGTTTATGCACGTGCGTAATCTAAGCCACCGTCATAAGTATTTAACGGATGACGAACTATTTTTGAGCTTGGCTTAAAAATAAATCTCATAGACTAGTTCAGCCCAATCATAATCAGTAGTGATACAGTTTTAGCTCTGTTGACACGTTGCTGAGTGTTTCTTGACGTATCTTTTATAAAACAGTGTTTCTTTACTTGTTAATGACAGAGGGTTTGTTTTCGTCTGATGTGATTTCCCTTTTGCGATTTACCATAACGCTCATCAAAGCAAACCATACTGGGATGTAAATCATGAATATGAAATCTATCGCAATTGCAACGGCAGTTGTTGCTGTACTAGCAGGCTGTAAAGACAAAACGCCACCAGCTCCAACTCAAGCAAACATTACTTTGGTTGAAGCGGTGACTGAAACGGTGAAAAAGCCGCACCAAGTATGTAAAGACGTGGTAGTAACCGAGCAAGTTGCCCCTGCGGATGACAATAAAATTATTGGTACGGTTGGTGGCGCAGCAGCTGGAGCAGCGCTGGGCAACCAAATCGGTGGTGGCTCAGGTAAAGTGATTGCAACTGCAGCTGGTACGATTGCTGGTGCACTGACAGGTCGTAAGATCCAGGAAAATGTGCAAAAAGGTGATGTAGTAACAACGACGAAAAAACAGTGTCATACAGAATATACGACATCTGATAAAGTAGTGGGTTACGACGTCACTTACGAAGTTTCAGGTGCACCAACGACGGTTCGTTTGGCGAGCAAGCCAGCGACAAAAACGTTCCCAATTCAAGATGGTAACGTTGTTCTACCACAATAGTTAGCGACTTAACCGAAGCGATTAACAAGCCCTTTTATCTTTGAGATGAAAGGGCTTTTTCACATAAGCGGCGTTTTCATCTGTTTTCCCATTGGAATGTGCGGCCAGAAATACCCGTTAATTTCCGCGTTCGATACAATCACTTTTCTTAAAGTACGAACGGAAAAAACATGGAAGATTTTTACCTGACCGAGCACGGTTTGGCTGGTTATTTCGAGGCGCAATGGTTCGACAAGTTCATTGAGGAGCAACAGATTGAGATGATAACCAGTCGCTCAAAACAAGTCCCACTTTCTTTTTTGTCATCACCTCACTGCTCCCAAGTTGCTGATTTTATTGCGCAAGTGGTAATCGGAAGCAGCGTTCAGCCGTATTCCCTACTTGAGGTTGGGGCGGCGCTGGGAAGAAATTATTATGAGCTAGTGCAACGCTTACCTAACCTTAAAGAAGCGACGCTTGTGGAGCCTTCAAATAGGTTAATGGATGGCTTGAAGCAACTGTTAATAGAAGAACAACGCGTCGAGCTTACTTACCTTCACGATGTGAACACCTTAAACACTTTAGAGGTTGAGAATAGAGATATCGTACAGAAATGTGCTCATGTTGATTTGACGCTAATTAACCAGCCTTTTGAGCTCGATACTCTCCAATCTCGCTTTGATTTAGTCGTATGTTTAAATGTGATTGATCAATGTGAGTCGCCACTTAGCGTGATCAATGCTCTAAAAAAAACCACCAAGGTGGGTGGGCTGATCGTTGTCTCTTGCACTTATCAGTGGAACGCGAAACACATCAAAAATAAAGAAGAGGCGGTTGATGATATCAAAGAATACTTTGCTGAAGGCTGGCGTCTAGTGTCGGAAGCCGAGCATGAATATCGCATCCGGTTTAATGATCGCTTTGCAAGGCAGTTTTTATCTCACGTAGTCGCTTACGTAAAAACCGATTAGAGCCACATAAAAAAACCGAGCACTTACGGCTCGGTTTTTTAGTCTTTGGGTTAGAGCACAACTTTAAGTAACGTGCGCTTCTTGTTGCTCTTGCAACTTTTTCTTGCGACGCTCTCGTTTAGAAAGCCAAACCAGAGGCACAACAATCATAATGGTTCCTATTGCCATAAATATGTCTGGCACTTCTCCAAACCAAATCAATCCCACAAACACGGCACCAATTAAGCCACTGTATTCAGCGCTGGCAATTTTGTTGCTATCGATCGAGCGGTAAGCGATGACACATGTTGCTGCATAAATCATGATGAACAAACTTGAGCCAGCAGCAACAGGGAAAGCACTCCAGTCCCAAGGTTCTGCTTCGATCAGAACAAGCAAGAAGGCTACTGGAATACCTGCCAAGTTTGTCATCAATAACGTTTGCATCACAGACTGATTTTTTGGCAGTTTTCGAATGAGCAAGTTATTGATTGCTAAAGTAATTGCAACAACTAAAGCTGAAATGGCTGCCCAATCGATTTGGTCTGGACGAATGATGACCAATACACCGGCAAAGCCCATTATCGCTGCGGCGACCGATTGCTTAGACAACTGTTCTCCAAAAAAGATTGCTGCAAGCGGCAACATGATCAATGGCGCGGCGTAAAAGATCGCGTTCGCAGTTGCGAGCGGTAAAGATGAGATCGCCAAAACCATGAATATTGCACCAAGTAACCATACGTGAGCGCGAACAGCATGCCACTTAAACCCTTCAAGAAAAGGCGCATTTTTTGTTAGCAGGTAGACTGGCAGCAGGAAAAGCACCGCTGATATTTGTCGGAAAAAGACAAATTGAAAAATAGGCACTTCATTTCCGACACTTTTAATTAAAGAGTCCGAAAGCACCGCAATGAGATTTCCAACAATTAATAGCAGCATCGCTGCTCCGACCGATGTAACTTTCACTTTTTCCTCTCCTCTTTCTTTGCCAAAGAGTAGGTGATGTCATAGGATGAAGTGAAGTGATATTTATTAGTTTAAGTATGAGATTTTTAGATAATGAAATTGCCACCACTCAGAGCGGTTCACTGTTTTGAATCTGTTGCCAGAAACTCTAGCTTTTCGCTTGCTGCTGAAGAACTCAATGTGACGCAAAGTGCCGTTAGCCACCAGATACGATTATTAGAAGATTACTTGGGTGAATCATTATTTATCCGCCAAGGCAGAAAGCTCTCTTTGTCCGATACGGGCACCCGCTATTTAGAGGATATTAGCCCAGCAATTAGCTCAATTGCGATGGCCAGCCAAAAGGTGCGAGAAGGGGACAAAGGCAGCATACGGTTGGCGATTTATAGCTCGCTCGCCGTAAAGTGGCTTATTCCGCGTTTGTCTGATTTTAAGCGCCTACATCCAGAAATCGATCTGACACTCAATATGGTCGTTGGTGATCCTGAACAGACAGACAGCGTTGGCGATTGTTTTATCACGGTAGAGAAGCCAAAGCGAAACTACATGTCGGTAAAGTTATACGCGGAGACGTTGTATCCGGTCTGCAGCCATAAAATTTGGAAAGAGTTGCAAGATCAACCGATTCCAGAAGCGCTTTGGCGATACCCTATTTTGTCGACAGACTCAATTTATCGAGAGAGAGGAAAAGATTGGGCAGAGTGGTGCAGAGCGGGCGGTTACACCTTGCCGAAAGATGTCGATGTTCAACATTTTAGTCATATGTTGTTGGCAATAGAGGCGGCGCGTTATGACCAAGGCATCGCATTTGCGAATGATTTTATGCTCAATGAAAGAGATAAAGCGCACGATTTGGTGTACATCCCTTCTCATGGATTGGAAACCGGCGACAGCTTTTATTTTATTCATAAAAAGAGTCGAGCCAAGCAAGCGGAAATCATCAAACTCACTAACTGGTTGAAGCAGCAATGCTTGTGAAATGACTAAATTGTCAAAATTAAGAAAGAAAGTGGCAAAGTTGTGTCTAAATATTTCATGTTTTATTGAGTTTTTATTCATTAACATCCACTTGGTTTTGAAACCAAGTGAAATGGATAGCATGGCATGCTTAAGGATGGGCAAAACATAACCTCAATAATTAACAGGCAGTGAAATACAATGTTTAAAAAAACATGGCTAATGACAGCCCTTCTAGCAACATGTTCTGTTGCAAACGCAGCTCCTTACGTTGGTGCATCTGTAGGTCAAGCATCGTTTGGTGATGTTAATGGCTCTATCAATGGTGGTGGTACTAACGCTAGCACTAAACTTAAACTTGAAGATGACTCAAGCCTTTCAGGCAAAGTATTCGGTGGTTACAAATTCAACGAATACATTTCTCTAGAAGCAGCCATTGGTGGCTACGATGCTTTAGACGGCAAAGTTGTTACTGTTGGTGATATGAAGTATCTATCGATTCAGCCAAAAGCGACTCTACCGATTGGCGATCGTTTCAACCTTTTTGCTAAAGCTGGTCTTTCTTACTTCAATGCTGAATTCAAAATTAGCAACTCTGTGATTGACGGTAGCGCAGGCCATACCACCATTTCTGACAGCACTGTAACAGGCATGTACGGTTTAGGTGCAGAGTTCGCTATTACTGAAAACTTTGCTCTACAAGTTGAATGGGAATACATGATGCCTGAGCTAGACATTGCGAAATTTGGCAATGAAAAAGTAACGGTTGATGCAGACATCAATGTATTCTCTGTAGGTATGAGCTACCGTTTCTAAGAATACTTATTCAAGTTACCTCTTGGCTTAGTAAACGTTTTTGACTTCTGTTGGTCGAGCTGAGTCCAAGCTTTGAATTTGTTTAGATATAGCACAGGAAGTTTAGTTGCTAAGCGTCCTGTGCTATTTTTTTGCTTTGGAATAACTCTTAGGAATCTTTGTGAACGATGTCAATCTTAGGTATCTGGATCTACTGTTAAAGCACTTTGAACCTCACCAGTATCACCTTGTTACGCTTTCTGAGCTAGAAGCGGTGATTTGCACGTCGAGGCGCAATGTTTCTATTGTGATGAAAAAGCTTGCCACTTACGATTGGGTCGATTGGCAACCTGCGATTGGCCGAAGTAACGCTAGCCGTCTCAGTATTAATATTTCCCTCCAACAAGCGATGACCGAGTTTTTGGTTGAGGAGCTTGGCAGAGGAAGAATGAACTCAATAACGAAACTTATTGATTGGTTCGGTCAAACCGCGGTTAGAGCACTGACTATCGCTTCTGAAAAAGTGAATCGATTGAACGAATCAAATAACGCTATTTTGATTTCTTCTTACCCTTGGGTATCCAAAATCGACCCTGCGAATACTTACCGTCACACTGAATTACACGTCGCGAAAAGCGTTTATGACGTATTGCTGACCCAAAATTCCAATGGTGGTATCGAGCCATCGTTAGCACACGAATGGAAAATGGAAGGCAAGGTAATGACGTTATGGTTGCGGCCAGGCATATATCGCCATGATGGCGAGCCCCTTAATATACAGGATGTGGTTTGGAGTATAGAAAGACTCAGGGAGATAAAAGGACCAGTTCACGAGCTCTGGCAATGCATTGATAGCGTGGTTGCAGAAACATCTAACTGCTTAAAAATCATATTGAAGTATCCGAACAAGTTGTTTCCATACATGCTAGCAACTCCTCATGCGTCTATTCTGTGTCGAGATGTCGTCTCTTTCGGTTCTAGTTATTCCTACCACATAGGGACTGGGCCATTTAAAATCAGCGGCTGGAACCAGGAGAGTATGACTCTTGAAGCGCACAAAGAGTATTTTTCAGCACGCGCATTGTTAGATCAAATAACGCTGTCTCATGGTGATGTTAAAACCTTAAATATGTTGAGCTTTAACCAAAGCTCCGATCACGTTGAAGTGGAAAAAATTAGCGCATTTTCATATCTGACCTACCGCGAACGCGCGGAATCCCAACTCACAAAAGAGACTTGGTATCAACTCGCTGATTACATCCATGTGCAAAAGCGAATTTATGATGCGCCAAGTGCCGTTGACAGCATTCAGTTAGAGACTCATGAGCAAGATTTATCAATAACAGATGGTGGTGTGATACCTAAACTGAAAGGTAAAGTGGTATTAGCTGAACCTGTCTGGACGATACCGAGTTTAATTCGTCATTCCGAATGGTTGCACAGTGTGATTCGTGCGACGGGATTGGAGTTGGAGATCGTCGTTATTGATGACATTAGTTTTCCTGAGGTAGTGTCTCACCAAGCAGATTTGCTCTTCATTGAGGAAGTCATGGAAGCACCATTTGAATATGGCATCTTCGAATGGCTGTCGATAGCAACTGGACTGCGTTTTAGTTTTGATCAAAGCCAGATGTTAAGCCACAGAGAAAAGGTTCGCAGGGCGATGGCTGATGATCACTCGCTGCAGTCTTTATTAAACCTAGAGAAAGCGCTGCGCGATCAGTACCTATATTTGCCTTTGTTTGTTGGCTACGAAGAAGTGACAAAAACACAGCAAGTGCGAGGTGTGCAGGTGAAGAATACAGGCTATAGCGACTTACATAGGTTATGGATTGCTCATTCACACTAACGTCTGTGTGCAAGATGATGCAAATGTCCAACGCATAAAGCCATCGAAATGATGGCTTTATAAGGGCGTGTCGGATTAGAAGTTGTACGACACACTTGCGCCAACAACCCATTGGTTTGCACTATCAACGATAGAAGAGTCGCTGATACCGCTGCCTAGGCGCGTGTATTGTGTCATTTGGCTTACTTGCCAGTTGTCGTTGATTGGCATAACAAGTTTGTAGCCCACACCATAGCTTACCGTTGAATCACCTTTGTATGCTTTGCGGTTTGCGTTTGCTTCGCGTTGTTTTACACCAAAGTAGTAATCTACGTAGTCTTCACTTTGATAAGTTAGGTTAGCAAAAGGAACAAAATCAACACTACCGAATTTCATTATGTGGAAGTAAGTCGCGCCCGCTAAGTAACCTTTGTAAGCACCGCTGATATCGTGCTGAAGGTATGTAGAAATGACGTTGTTTTGATCCAGTGTAAAGTCTGCGTTTAAACCTAGATCGACGGCGAAACGGCGTTTATCTGTGCCTTTCAGGCTTTTCGCTGTATCACCGTCGCGCATTACACCGCTACCTACAAGGTAGGCACTCATGTTGATTAACTCATTGGTGTTACCGAAGAAGCGGTAGTTAATGCCACTTAGGTCGGCATTAAAGTCGTCACCATGGTAACCACCGTTGAGAATTGGTGCTGTATTATGCTTTTGATCTTTGAAAAGATCGCTGCCTTGAGCCACACCAGCTTCTACGTTCCAACCGCCTTCGTTGTTGTAGATGTTACCGTTACGAATGTAAGTATCGCCAGCGAAAGCTGAGCCAGCAGCTGTCAGAGTAAGTAGTGCAATTAATGTTTTTTTCATCATTTTTCCGAGTTGTTCTGTTTTGTTTTGAACACTGTACAAAATGACGTTGTAAGCATCTATCGGCAAAGCGTATGGAAATGTAATGAACAATCAGGGTAAGAAGCAGAATGTTGCTTCAGAATAGAAAGGTTGCTGGAATAGCTTTCGTTAAAACAGCGAAAAAATCCGAGCTGGGGTGGCTCGGATTTTGGGTATTTATCAGGTATTGATACTAGCTTCTTACTGTTTCGTTAAGTTGTATAGTGGTGCTAGGTCACCCGTTACTTTTTCGCCATTCATGTCTAGCTTCATAAGTACGTTTTCACCAACAAAGTATTGGTTTGGTGCATCTTCATTTGTCAACGTTACGATGCTGCCATTTGCGTCCCAAGTGAATTGACCTTCAGATTTTGATTGACCGTCTTCTTTGTCTTGGTAGCTTTCTTCAAGTACGTAAGTGCCATCTTGATTTAGTGTGATGGTCATATCGATACCAGCACAATCCGCGCAAGGTAGTGTTCCTTTGTAGGTGCCGTTCCAGTCCAGAGCACTTTGTGCGTTGTGTTCAGAGTCTACAAATGTCTCTTCAGTAATTACCTGTTCTTCTTCTACTGGTAACGTGTCAATTGTCTCAGTCGTAACGTCTGCACTGGTGGTGACTTCAGTTTCCGTTGCCTGAGGTACTTCAACTGCGCTTGTTTCGGCAGGTTTCTCATCTTGACAGCCTGCAAGAATGATTACCGCGCCTGTTAGTGCCAACATTGTCTTTTTCATTTTATCCCTCTTTAAATCAAGATTTTGTATGAGAGTAATAGTAGACATTTATCGAGGATTTGCGTCATCAAAAAGCAATAGAATGATCTAACTATGTCAATAAAACCGGATATGAGCATGAAATTGTCAGGAAAATCAGAACAATGTAAATGTTGCTTTGGGTATCAAGCTTGAGCCCACAGACAAATATCTAAAAGGGGATTGTGAGCGAGTTAATTGATAACAGCTCACATTGTTGTGAGCTGTATTATCAACATCATCTAAGAAACGTTATTGAAGCTTGAGTGTGAAGTGCCTCGTTTTGTGCTTCGTTGATCAGAAAACAGCTCCGCAATAACCTGACGATTTAATTCGCCTTTCAAATGGCCGTGCTCATCGATGACGGGCAGTGAATGTTCACACGACATGACTTCAGTCAGCACTTGCTCAATGGCTAAATGTGGAGAGATGATAGGCACCTCTTCATAGATATCATCACGCCAATCTGATAGGTGAGTTAACTTCGCTGCGTTTAGCAATCCTTGCTGTGTTATCACGCCTTGATAGCCTGCATTGGTCTCATGGTAGGCATAATCACGTTTAACACGTTTCATTTCACTCAGCGCATCTTCAATGGTTTCAGCGCGAACACAGTACGAAGGTGGCTGCATCAGCGTTTCGACCGTCAGTGCTCGCGCTCTATTGACGTCTTTTACAAAGGCTTCAACGTACTCATCGGCAGGATGCAGTAAAATTTCGTCTGGTGAACCTTGTTGGACAAGTTCACCGTCTTTAAGAATCGCGATGCGATCGCCAAGTCGAAGCGCTTCATCTAAATCATGAGTAATGAAAATAATGGTTTTGTGCAGCTTCTGTTGCAGCTCTACCAACTGATCTTGCATTTCGCTCCGAATCAGAGGGTCCAATGCTGAGAAAGCCTCGTCCATCAACAGTATTTCGGCGTCGGTAGCCAGTGCCCGTGCAAGGCCCACACGCTGTTGCTGTCCACCCGATAGTTGAGCAGGATACTGGTGCTCATAACCCGTCAGTCCAACGGTTTCTAACCATTCATTTGCTTTTTCTAAGCGCTCCTCTTTACTCATTCCCTGAACTTCCAAACCATATGCGATGTTGTCGATAACAGTGCGATGAGGCAGCAAGCCAAAGCGTTGGAACACCATAGACATCTTGTGACGGCGAAACTGTTCAAGTTCTTTGTTAGAAAGTTGCATGACATCCACCCCTTCTACCAAGATCTGCCCCATGGTTGGATCGATTAATCTATTGAAGTGGCGAATCATGGTGGATTTTCCAGAACCGGATAATCCCATAATGACAAAAATTTCACCCTTTTGAATTTGCAGGTTGATGTCTTTTAGTCCGACCGTGTGGCCCGTTTCCGCTAAAACCTGCTCTTTACTATGTCCCAACTTAACGCGCTCAATCACGCTATTGGGTCTGGTACCGAAGATTTTATAAAGACCGCTGATTTCGATAAGTGGACTAGTCATGTTTTGAATCTCTTAAATGAGCTTGAGTGCGTTTCGCATACGCTTGTGAAGCACGATCAAAAAGGATTGCTAGGGCGACAATTGCTAAACCATTGAGAAGACCAAGAGTGAAATATTGATTGGTAATAGACTTTAGAACAGGCTGACCTAAACCTTTTACCCCAATCATTGATGCGATGACCACCATTGACAGTGCCATCATGATCGTTTGGTTAATTCCCGCCATGATGGTTGGCATTGCAAGCGGAAGCTGAACTCCAAAAAGCCGTTGCCGAGTGCTGGCACCAAATGCGGTTGCGGCTTCCAATACTTCTTTATCAACTAGACGAATGCCCAAATTGGTTAAACGAATAACCGGTGGAATCGCGTAGATCACTACTGCGATAAGGCCAGGAATTTTCCCGATGCCCAATAACATCACAACTGGAATGAGATACACAAATGCTGGCATGGTCTGCATGACGTCGAGTAATGGTGTTACCACCGACTGAATGCGATTAGAGCGCGCCATAGCAATGCCGATAGGGATACCAATTGCGATGGCAAGCATAGTACATACAGTGATGATACTGAGCGTGCGCATAGTGTCTTCCCACATTCCAAAATAGCCAATCAGAATCAGCGAACCAAAACATGCAGCGGCCAGTTTCCAAGAGCGGCTAGCGGCATAAACGAGAGTGGTGCAGACACCTAAAATAATGAACCAAGGTGTAGAAATCAGAAGCTTTTCAAACCAGACAAGAAACGCCAGGAGCGGATCAAACAGAGACTCAATGAGTTCACCATACTCGCGAGAGAAATCTCTGTAGGCGCCGTCGAGTGTTTTGCGAATCGCCCTGAGATCAGAGGCATCCATTTCCGGGAATTCGCTGAGCCAATTTGAGTCAGACATATGTACTTCCTTTTTCTGATATACCTAAGCGCTTTCAAGAAACTTAATTTGGCAAGAAGAGTAGGGCATCTAGGCCAAGTAATGGTCGTTCGACAGGTTCTGTATCGAAAGTATTACCCTTTAAGCTCAGGCCAATGTCGTCAAACTTCTCTTTTTCGTTCCTTAGGTATACATCCTTTAAATAAAACAATCATTAGTGTTCAAACTAATGATTTGCTTGGATTATAGTTTTTCTTCTTCAATAAAATGAACACATTAGCGTGTATTTGTATGAAAAATCTGCGCAAACTAACGTTTTTATTATCCGGTTAATTAGAATTGATCTTTTTGTTCGTTTGTCATCAAAATTCCTAAATTATTAGATGTCTAATTAATGCTGATGTATTACGTATTTGTCGTGTTGATTTTTGCAAACTTAGTTTATTGGCATATGCTAAAAATGTTATTGGCATATGCCAGTTTAAGGCGTAATTTGACTCTGTGTTTTTGAGGGACAATGATGGCAAGACCAAAGATAGAAAGACGAATATGCGGACGTGCGGCTCACCATTGCTTTAAGCCCAATGGCATTCCATTTAATCAGTTGGAGCAAGTCGCCATATTACCAGAAGAGTTAGAAGCGCTACGTTTAGCCGACTTAGAGGGGCTTAGCCAGCAGCAAGCTGCGGAGCAGATGGGCGTTTCTAGACAAACTTTTGGTAACACAGTAAAAAGTGCAAGATTGAAAGTCGCAAAAAGTTTAGTTGAAGGTCATGCATTAGTTTTTCCGAATGAGGAGTCAAACTTATGATTTATGCTATTCCTAATGATGGTGAGCGGGTGGCAAACCACTTTGTAAAAGCACCATACATTGCTATTTATTCTGATACTGACGGTATGCTAAAAAACTTAGCGAACATAGCTTCTATGCCACAAGCGGGTTGTAATGCGAAGTCTCAGTTGATTCAGTCTCTACAAGGGTACAATGTGGATGCTGTTCTTGTGCGAAATATCGGTGAACGTGTATTGGCAAAGCTACTTAGCAGTGGCACGCCAGTATTTAGGCTGTCTACTCGTAGTTCCTTGGAAGATGTGCTTGCGGTTCCAAGAGAGCCTTTGATTGAGCCCTCTCAAGGACGCCCATCAAACAATCATAAGAAAAGTGTTCACAAACAAAAAGGCGGCTGCGGCTCCTGTGGTTGTGGTGGCCAAAAATCAAAACCCTCCTTGTTGGCAAGACCTAAGGCGCTACTCAAAGCAACATCTAGCCCTGCTATACTTAAGCTAGAGTCGATGGCTAATAAGGCAGGTTAATATGGTTTGGTTATTTACCTTTCTTGGTTTTCTCGCAATCATTTTGTTGATGTCACTTGGCGTCATTTTTCACAACAAGCGCATTCAAGGAAGTTGCGGCGGTTTAAACAACGTCGGTGTTGATAAAGTATGCAACTGCGAAACCTCATGCGCAGAACCTGAAAGGCGTTTATATCAAATCTCAGAGCCTAACTCATCACCTGAGCGTTAAGGCTTTTGGCCCATTGCGGCAAGGTTTGCCGAAACCAGTCCAAATACTTGCTGGTCTGCGGATTCTCTCTGGAGACCAGTATGTTGACTACCTCGACAACGATCCACGCTTTTGCTAGTCCGATATCGCGCGCCAATTCTGTTGTTTCACCTTTCTCTGCGCACTTTATATATTTGTCTGCTACGTTCAAGTAATCATCAAATGTGCCCATGCCCTCGATGAGCGGCGCTAAATCTATCGCGACATGCCCTGTAGAAAAGCGCTCCCAGTCGAACAGCACCAGCTCGCCATTTTGGCGCTGTCCCCAGTTTCCTGCATTGGTGTCTCCGGAGATCAAGTTCTGCCCATCGAAAAGGTGCGCCGATCGTTGTTGTAGCTGGTGGAAGAACTGTTCTGTCTCTGAGCCCAGTTTAAGTGTTGCGAGTGCTTGTTGAGTCGCTTGTGGTGTCCACTGGTGGCGGTGATAAACACCATCTGATGTTGGTGGAAGTCGGTGCAGTTTGACGAGTTGTTCAATGACTCGATCATCTTCAAGTAAGAATGCTTGCTCGACTGCGTGGGGAACGTATTCAATGTACAGAACGTTTTTCTGGTCGTCGAGTTGAATCAAGCGCGGTACGTGTATTCCAAGCGCGTTAAACTGCTCGGCATAGCGTTGATAAAACGCCACTTCTATTTGAGTAGGGTTACGTTTTTCTATTACTTGGACGCCATCTTTTTCGATGAGAAAAACTTTGGCACTGCCCATTTGGTTGAGTTCTTGTTGCGACACCGGACTTCCTGTCTTCATGTAGAGAGAGCTCACCTTAATCGCTGCACTCACGTTTTCCAATAGCCACGACAAAGTGCCTCAAAAATATTAAATGCAACTGTTTAAATATGATTTTGCTGTGAGTGTCTAAATTTTACACAGTCTCGCCTGTACTCCGATAAATTCGTTCTACGCTTACTATTCGTCTTAATAAAGGAGAACCAAAATGGCTGTAATGAAGCAGGATATTCCAAATCGTGTAACGGTTTACCATGACAATATCGATCAAGAACAAGAGCTGAAAAATGCGATGCTGCCAGAGAAACCGCGCTACTTTAACGGTGCTCCGACTTACAAAGCGAACAGCATCGAAGAGTTTGAAAGCAAAATCAGTCAGATAGGTTTGTCTCTCGATAAATAATTTTTCTTTTACCTAAAAGCGCCCTCAAAATGAGGGCGCTTTTTTGTTTATGTGATTGATTTGAATCGTAGGGAATTAACCTTGTTGTGCACTGCCTTGGCAGACCTGTTTTTGCACTGCTGGTGGCGCGGGCTCGTAATGGCTTAAAGTCATACTAAAACTGCCTTCACCACCCGTGATAGCTCGTAATCGACGAGCGTAATCTTGCAGCTCGTTTACTGGTGACTTGGCTCTGAGTAAGGTGAAGCTACTGTCGATTGGCTCGGTGCCTTCGATTAAGCCTCGGTTTCCAGATAAATCTCCAGAAACATCGCCAACGTTCGCGGTTGGGATGTGCAGTTCCATCTGGACAATGGGTTCTAGCACAATAGGATCTGCGTTGTTAATCGCATCTAAAAAGGCTTTCTTACCTGCGATGACAAACGCTATTTCTTTCGAATCGACGGAGTGATATTTACCGTCATAAACGGTGACTTCCACATCCTTAATTGGGTTGCCAGAAATCGCGCCTTCCTCTAACGCTTGCAAAATACCTTTTTCAACAGCAGGAATGAGCGCGGTTGGAATGGCGCCACCCACCACTTTGTTGATGAACTTAAATCCGGCACCACGTTCGAGTGGACGAACCTTCAATTGCACTTCACCAAATTGGCCTGCACCGCCACTTTGTTTTTTGTGTCGATAATGCCCTTCGGCAGGTTTGGTGATGGTTTCAAAGTATTCGACGCTTGGTTGGCAGGTTTCGACGTCCAGTTTGTACACGTTCGCCATCTTTTCTAATGCGACTTTGAGGTGAAACTCCCCTTGGCCGCTGATGATGGTTTCGTTGGTGCGAGCGCGATGTTCGATGCGCAGAGAAGGATCTTCACTGGCAATTTTATTCAGCACATCTCCTAATTTTTGCTCATCTCCACGCTTAAGAGGCTTCAAGCACAAAGAATACATGGGGTCAGGAAGATCCAACGTTTTGAGTTGAACACCATCTTCTTCGTGAGAGTCATGAACGATTGAATCGAATTCGAGATCATCCACTTTGGCTAAAACGCAGAAGTCGCCTGTAAGCGCGCGAGGGATCTCGGTTCTATCTTTGCCCTGCAGTTGATATAAGTGCCCAACCTTGAATGCCTTGTTGCTTTCGCCAATATAAAGCTGGCTGCCCGCATTGATTTCACCCTGATATACACGTAAGTAGGCAAGTTTTCCCATATATGGGTCGACGCTGACTTTGTACACGTGTGCGACGGTGTGCTCTAAGGTTTCGCAATTTACTTTGATTTTTTTGCCGTTCTTTTCCAGTTGAGGAGGGTTACCCTCGTTTGGCATGGGCATGATCTCCGCCAAGGTGCGTAGCAGCAGCTCGACGCCCGCACCGGTTTGTGCTGAGACAAAACAGACAGGAATCACATGTCCAGTTCTCAGTGCTTCTTCAAACGGATCATGCAGTTGCTCTGCGGTGAGTTCGGAGCCTTGTTCCAGATACAGTTCCATTAGTTCTTCATCGACTTCGATAACTTGGTCAATTAAGGTCTCATGAGCTTCATCTACCGTTGCAAGTAAGGTTTCTCGTCCCAATTCTGGTTCGAAATAGCAGTCAACTACAGATTCTCCGTCAGTCGAAGGTAAGTTGATCGGCAAGCAGTGGTCACCAAAATGCTCAACGATGTTCTCCATCAATCTCTCTAACTGATTACCGTGGTTATCGAGCTTATTGATGATGATCATCTGACATTTTTGCTGCTCTTTTGCAAAGGTGAATAGGCGATCGGAAGTTTGGTTTAGTGGTGTTTGAGGGTCGATGACAAGGGCGGATGTTTCAACGGCAGGAAAAACGCTGATAGTACGGCCAAGTAACTCGTTTTGTCCCGGAGTGTCGATGATATTGAGCCGGTGTTTATTCCAGCGCAGTGCGACTGGCGTTGCTTCAATACTGTGTTGATATTGGATGGATTGAGGGTCGAAGTCGGTAACAGTATCGCCTTTTTCTACGCTGCCTAAATGGTGGGTGGCATCGCAGGTGAAGAGCAGTTTTTCTATCAGTGTGGTTTTACCGGTCCCGGTTTGACCGACAAAAGCGATATTGCGTATTTTATTGATAGGCATAGAGCCTCCTTGCAAGATGGCGTGAAAAACCTACGAATTGCTAGGAAGTGGGTTGTTATAGAAACCCACGCACTGCATTGGAGTAGGGCGGGATTACCGCCTATTCGTTTTCCACGTCATTTTCCGGATGACTCGATGCATAAGATCACCTTCTTGGACTACTGGAATCTTAGCATGCCTCAATAACCATATAATTTATGTGACTTATTTCATGATGGGGCTGATTGTTTTTTTTATCGAGATCATAAACTCAGAGGTTCTGACTTTTGGAGTAAAACCTCTGGATTGTTTAGGCTATTTGGAAAGAACGATTTCGCCGTCGCGATAAACCAAGCTTGGCGTTACATCTTGTCCTAGTAACACCGGGCCATCAAGATCGACAACGCTCGCCTGAGCAGCAATGGGTAACGCGGCTCGCATCGCCAGCGACGTCCCCAACATACAGCCGGACATGAGGCTAAAACCGAGTTTTTGGGCGTCGTCGGCTAATAATAGTGCTTCAGTGAGCCCGCCAGTTTTATCTAGCTTAATGTTCACCATCTCGTATTTGCCAAGCAGTTGATGCAATTGCTCTCTGGTGTGACAACTCTCATCGGCGCAAAGTGGAATGGGGTGTGGAATGCTGGCGAGTACGTCGTCGCAGTCTTGTGACAACGGTTGCTCGATCATGGTGATATTAAACGGTTCGAGTTGAGCAAATACCGTCGCGAGGTCGAGGTTTTGCCACGCTTCATTCGCATCTAAGACAATTTGTGCGTGCGGCGCGGCATCGCGTACTGCTGCAACGCGCTCAATCACGTTTTCACCATCCAGTTTTACCTTTAGCAGTTTTGCGCCTTGGCTAAGGTAAGCTTGTGCCTGTTTTGCCATCGCTTGCGGCGTGTCGATAGAAACCGTCATCGCCGTCACAATCGCCTCGGGTAACGTAAAGAGGTCGTGAACCTGTTGCTTGTGGCTCAAAAGCGCGTGAAGATGCCAAAGGGCGCAATCCAATGCATTTCTTGCCGCCCCCGCGGGCAATAACGATTGAAGCTGGCTTTTGAGAACCATGACATCAGCTTCGCCTTTGGCATACAAACTTTGCAGTTCATGTGCGGCGTGAGAAATCGCCTTAATCACCGATTCAACCGATTCACCATAACGAGGGTATGGCGTGCATTCACCTTGGGCTGTCATGCCTCGATGTTCAATTGTCACTCGGACTAAGTGGCACTCTGTCCGACTGCCGCGAGAGATGCGAAATGGTGTCGCCATGGCAAGCGTGACAGGTTCTACATGAATTTTCATCTCACTAGTTTTCCCTAAACCGCAGTTATTTTCTAAACCGTAAATGTTTCTTAAATCGTAAGGAGCCTATCTGCAACCGCATCAACGCCAAAACGTACAGGGTCGGTGACGGGCACTTGGTATTTGTCGCTCCAATCCTGGCATAACTGGGCTGCATCTTCTTCGCTGACCGCCGAAGTGTTCAAGCAAATACCCACTAATTGAGCGTTTGGATTTGTTAGGCGAGCAGCGGCCAGATTCGCTTCTATCGTTTGTTCAATGGTTGGCAAGCTCGCATGTGGTAAGTTGCGGATGTGCGGGCGACCAATCTCATGGCACAGTATCAGAGCGTCAGCTTGTGCGCCGTGAAGTAAGCCCAAACTTACGCCAGCAAACGAAGGGTTAAACAATGAACCTTGCCCTTCGATGATGTCCCAATCGTGATCGGTGAACTTAGGGCTGATCGCTTCTACTGCGCCGGAGATAAAATCGGCAACTACGGCATCAATCGAAATGCCACTGCCTGCGATGAGAATTCCGGTTTGACCCGTTGCTTTGAACTCTGCACGACAGTTTTTACGCTTCAATGCATGCTCAATGGCAAGGGCAGAGTACATTTTGCCAACGGAGCAATCTGTCCCTACAGTAAGTACTCGCTTGCCTGCGCGAGCTTTGCCATTGCCGACCTTGAGCGGGGCATCATAATGACGAACATCATATAGTTTGGTTAATCCGCGTTGTTCTAGATCGGCAAGAGGAGCAAATTCCGCCAAACGTTGGTGCATGCCCGATGCAATTTCAAATCCCATCTCTGCCGCTTCAAGTAAGGTTGCTTGCCAAGCTTCGGGAATGACGCCTCCTGGATTTGCCGTGCCGAGCACCAGCGTTTTTGCTCCTTGCTGCTGCGCTTGTTGTATTGTCATGTCGGTTAAACCAAGCGATACGGTTTCTGGCGTCAGGCGGATTTGGCCAAGACAAATCTCAGGTCGCCATTGATATATGCCACGTGCGGTTTTTGCTGCGAGTGGATCGGTTACATCGCCAAGAAAAAGTAGGTAAGGTTGAGCAATTTGCATGATGGTTCCCTTCGTCATCGTTATTGCTCATTAATGTAGCCAGACTGATTTAGGAAACCGAATGCTTATTTGTTAGGCAGGTATAACTTCAGGTTATACCTTTAAACCATCTGTTGTTTTAGGGCGGTGATAAATTGCTTTGTCGCAATGGATTGAGGTGTGTGCTCTGCGAATAAAATAGAGACAGAGAAGGACATATTTGGCTCCGAAGCATGCACGGAAACGGCATTATCTTGGCGATATTGTTTTGCAGTCCAAGGGTCTACAATCGCGAATCCTGCTTCGTTTTTCACCAGTTCAGCCGCCGCGGAGTAGCTGCGGACGGTAATGGCATGTTGATAATGCTCGTCACGCGCTGACAAGGTTTGATGTAACAGCAAGCCCAGAGGGTCTCGGCTATCTAAACCGATAATGGGTAAATCGTGACTGATGAGTTCTTCTAAAGTGACGGTTTTTTCTGTGGGTATCGCTGCGCTTTTAGGGGCAATTAGCGCCAAGTTTTCTTTTAATAACATGTGTCCCATGATCGCTGGTGGCGTTTCTTCACCGAACGCAATGGCGACATCCAATTCATGTTTCAGTAAACCTGAGCACAGCTCATCGCGATTGGCCGTTAAGAGCTCAAAGGAGATGCTGTGCTCTTTCGACAACAACGCGACAGTCGGCGTTAACAAGTGTGCGGCCAAAACAGGCGGAGCACCGACTCGTAAATGTTGAGTTCCCTGTTTGACTTTGTTGGTCAGAGAGCGAAATTGTCCGAGTTGTTGATAGACTTTTTCAGCCTCTGGCAATAAGGCTTTGGCTTCTTGAGTTGGAACGAGACGGCCCTTTACACGCTCAAATAAAGCGAAGCTCAGTTGTTGTTCTGTATGGGCGAGAACTCGAGTGACATTAGGTTGGGAAACGTGCAGTAAGCGAGCCGCGCCTGACACCGTTCCTGCTTGCATAATGGCGTAAAAGACTTCTAATTGCCTTAAGTTCACTGCGATTTCTCTCTGCTCATGTTGGTCACCTCAGAATACCCAACCTTGCTGATAAGCGATAGAGGCAAAAGTGCTGGCGTAAAAAATAGGAAGACGATGTTGGTTGCCTTCCTATCTCGCTTTTTCAATTTCTCAACTTCTCAATTTCTATGCTTCACTTTGCTGCTGCATGAAGGGGCAGGTCGTTAAACGGCTCGACGTCTCGGCTGAGTAATCCCATCAAAATCACTGCTAATACCATGACAGCAGCTGCGATTGCAAAACCGTATTGTGTTAGTTCGTAATGACTCAATATTGCAATCAGGACGTAACTGAGAGATTGAATGGTGGTGGCAAACATGCTGATGCCGCCATCGACGCGACCTCGTTGATGAACCGCTACGGTGTGATGCATCCAGTTGACTCTCGCAATGCGATTTAGCGCGTTAAATACGCCAAACAGCGCCGTAAACAATAAGATGGTCAGCGGGCTCATCGCAAAACTCATCCCGATAAGCGCAAAAGAGACCATAACCATCGAAGCGAACATAATGTGGCTATGGGAGGAACGGCTTAGCACTTTGGTGACAATAAAGCCGGTTAGCAACGAGCCGAGGCCAAAACTGATGTTGAACCCTGCAAACCAATCGCCAGAGATGCCTTGTTCAGAAAACCAAATCGGCACCAGTTTGCTCAAATACGTCAATGCAGGATAAGAGAGGCAAGAGAGCAGAATAAAGCCATAAAATCGGGGTTCGAGGCGGAATATTTGTTTGCTCTCTTTGAGTTGCGCGATGAAAGCAACGGATTTTGATGCCCTTAATTGTTGGGTATAAGGCGTCAGAATATAGAACATCGCTGCTAACGCAGAGGCGCTGGCCGCAAACAAAGCAAACTCTTTCATACCCCACATTTCAAGCAAAACAATACCCAACGCGCCAGCTCCGAGGGTTGTGGATTGCATTACAATTTCTTGCTGACCCGAAATTTTCGCATACTCATGGTGCTGATAATTTTCTTGGGTGAAAGCGTTGTTGGTCGTCCATGCAAAATTACTCGAAACCCAATACACCAATTGTGCAAAAGCCAGCAACCAGTGTGACTCGAACCCTAACCAATAAGCAATGAACACCACCAAAGCCATACCCGATTGAATCCATTGATTGAGCACGAGTAGTACTTTGCGTGAATGTCGGTCAATTAAAGTGGAAAAGAAAGGCGTTGCTAGAAAAGAAATCGCGGTGCAGCTCAGAGAAACTAAAGCGACGAATGTACCCATGTTAGGTTCGGAAAGCATGACCCATGGCAGTGCCATCATGAATAAGCCAGAGGAAATGCTGTCGAAGAAGCGGCCAGCTAAGTACGGCTGAGTTTTATTTTTCATTATGTTTGCCTCTAACTCCCGATGGATTTCAAAAGGTTGATGTCCAACTGTCTTGTGTTTAACAACCAAGTCGTTCGCGCTGAACACATTATCTTGAGATCGCCGGGGTTTAGCGTTAATTAAGATGGTGCAACTTTAAAACCTCAAGTAAACTTGAGGTAAAGCATTTTTTTAACAAAATTGATACACAGGGAGTCAAGGATGGAAATCAGCGTAGGAGAAGTGGCAAAACGTTCTGGAGTGAAAGTATCTGCCCTACATTTTTACGAGCAAAAAGGACTGATTTCGAGTTGGAGAAATCAAGGTAATCAGCGTCGCTACCATCGCAGTGTGTTGCGCCGTGTTGCGGTGATCAAAGCAGCGCAGCAAGTTGGGTTGTCGTTAGAAGAAATTAAACATGCGTTAGATGAACTGCCGAAACACCAAGCCCCTAACAAAGCGCAATGGGAAGAAATGGCAAGCCATTGGCATGAACAGTTAGAACAAAAGATTCAAAAACTTAAAGCGTTGCAAAACGATTTAGGCGGATGCATTGGCTGCGGGTGCTTGTCGTTAGAAACCTGCGCACTGCGAAACCCAGAAGATGTATTAGGGAAAGACCACTCGGGGTCGAACTTAACGTTAGAAGAAGAGTAGCGATTATCTCTATTCTTTGTCGAAACTGTCGACTACGATCGCGCCCATCGAAGCAGGCATTGTGATGACGATAACGCGCTTTATCGCAACCAAAGGCTCATTCATGAGTGGCAGCTTATCAAGACAGAAAAGAACTAACGCTACCACAACGGCCGCAATGAGGTACGCGATAACCACACGAAAAATAAAGATGGATACGCGATTCTTGATGTGGCTTTGAAACACGCTTTGATACGCGAAAAAACTGAGGAAAATGACAGAAAGACTTAACAGCATGAGCAAGTTTGCCATTGGTAGGCTCTCACCCAATCGCCACGCCTCCTCCGAAAATGAGATCGGGACTGCTAGGGCAAAAGCACCAACCAATACTTGGCTAGCGTCTTCTAGATTAAAGTGGCTGCTCATGCTGTTTATTCCATTATTCGCTTGCTAGATGTAAGAGCTTTTCAAAACGCTCATTACCGTGCAGCAATTCGAGGTCTCGTTCTTCGGCAAGTAAATCACGAATGGATGGGCTGTATTCAATTGCGCGTTCCAAGTCTTCAATAGCTTGCTCTTCGATACCAAGGCGAGAGTATGCACACGCGCGTTGATACAGTGCAGGGCCGTTGGTGTAATCGACTTCAAGTACGCGGTTACAAATGCTAAGTGCCCAATGGTATTCGTTGATTTCCATCGCTGCGTCGGCTTTGTAAGTCAACGCTTCTAAATCACCTGGACGAATTAATAAGATTTCATCATAGATTTCAATACGTTGTTCTGGAGTTTGAGAGCTTTGTGCACGTAGCCATAAGTTATGGATCTCGTTGATTTTCTCAATCTCTTTGTTGTTTTCACTGATAATGCGAGTTTTGCGTTTTAAATCTCGCTCAAGGGCGACAAACTTTTTCTCGTATTCTTGGGCGATCTTCTCCAATCGTTTATCAGCCATCTCTTTGGTGTTGTGTTTAAACTCGCGCAGAGATTGCCATCCGACAAAGGCAATCAGCGATGCGACACCAGCAATGATGTAGAAGAAGTATGTAACGGTCACGTTGGCATAGTTCAACGATTTATCTGCGACCGTTAGCTCGCGATCGGTGATCTCTGTGATCATTCGCTTTTCTAGGCTTTGATAGTCCTGACGTAGCGCTTTTAGTTCATCTAAAATATAGCGTTCCATTAATGGTCTATCTAACAGATCCGATTCTGAATACTTTTCCTCCGATGCCATTGTTGGCAAGGCAAGTATCAGCGAGAAAAAAATACCAATAAATAAGCGCATATAACGTCCTTTCACGAGAAGAGTACAGATAGACCATGCAACAATAGCAAATAGCACAAACGTTTAGCAAAGTTATTACAAAAGAAATAACAGTCGTCTACGTAGAAGTCATATTCTTGTTGTTTTTCAGTTTGTTCCTGGTGGTTATTTGTTGTGATATCTTTTATCCTCCTTGCGAATTTATGATTAATGGAGTGAGCATGGACGCGCGAGCTAAGGATTACTTAGAACAATTCCTAGAATTATTATCACCAGAACAAAGGGAAGCTGTACCATCAGTCAGTGCTGACTATTATTGTGCCGACGAATACAACGCGAATGTATGCGCAGATTTGGTTCGTATTGGACAGAAAACAGCATCGTGCAGTTTGGAGCTTTGGTATCGAGAGCATGGTGAAATCATGCCCCAAGTCGGTCATTTACAAGTAGTGACGAATTGGGATGGGGACCCGGTTTGCGTGATACGAATTACTGACGTAAGTACATGCAAATATGAGGATGTAACCGCAGAGTTTGCCTTCGCAGAAGGCGAAGGTGATAGAACCTTAAACTGGTGGCGTGATGCACATACTGCATTTTTTAAAGCTGAATGCGATGAGTTGAACATCGATTGGCATGAGAAACGTACGCTGGTTTTAGAGCGTTTTGAAGTGGTGTATCCCGTCAATTAATCTCTGATAGCAGCACTGATTTGAAGTGCTGCTTTCTTTATTGAGAGACCATTTTTAGCGCTTTCGAGCGGTCACACTAAACATGTGCCAATGTTTTTGGCTTCCTACTACAGTGGTCCCGTCTTCATCTCTTTCATGCAATGAAATGAGGCCGTAACCCTCGAATAAGCTTTCCACTTCCTTTTTTGTTAATGCGGTAATGTTTGGATGCATTTCGGAGGTAACCCAGGAGTCTTTCACTCCCAAGAAATCGCCGCAGAAGATACCGCCTGGTTGTAATGCGCTGTCTATTTTTGTCCAGACTTGTTTGAAGCCTGTGTCAGGGCAAAAGAACAAACTGGCATTTGCGATAACCAAGCTGCACTGAGGATAATTAAATTCAGTAAAACAGCACTGCGAAACCGAAAATCGTTTATTACCTTCAAAGCGTGTTAAACAAGTTTTTACTGCATCTTCATTGCTATCACATGCGTGAACCTTAAATCCTTTTTCGAGGAGGAAGTGGCTGTCTCGACCTATTCCGCAGCCAATATCGAGAGCGACTTTGCCTTCTACCTTAAGTAGGTTTACGGCATTTTCCACGTTTGGGCGGTGAGGTTGGCTTAAAATCTTCTGATAGTATTCATTCCATTGCGCTGGCATTGAACTTCCTTATGTTGGTTGTGTCCCCAGCCCCAAAACTAGCGTCCATTTTGTTTTGCGTGACTGGGGAGATTTGCAGTATTGGCAACTGTTATAGCTGATCTTCAATTGGTAATATTCCGGAGAACCAAGCGCCCATTTTTCGCCATACTCCTGCTTCTGGTTCGGAGTCGTATTCTTCGCCTGTTTTTACGTCGGTCCAGACAATGTCCCCGTCGCGCAGAGTTAAGGCATAGGCGTTACTCGACAGTTGATTCGGCAGTTGTTCTAGAAACATTTGCACATATTCTGGCTGTTCGATAACAACGGCCATTTCGGTATTCAAAGCGGCCGAACGTGGGTCCCAGTTCATCGAACCAACGAAAAGTGTTTTGTTATCAATCGTCATTGCTTTTGCGTGTAAACTTGCTCTGCTACTCCCCGTGAGGCTCCACTTACTTTTGAGTTTCGCGCTCGCTTTTACTTCCCATAACTTGATTCCAGCTTCGAGTAGATCTTTTCGATATTTTGCGTACCAACCATGCACGGCAAACACATCGTTAGACGCGAGGCTATTGGTCACAATCGTGATATCAACGCCTCGCTTGGCCGCGTTACTTAATGCTTGAGTACCTGCTTCAGTTGGAACGAAATAGGGAGAAATGAGCACAAATGAATCCTCAACACTTTTAACCAGTTCCGACAAATTATCAATAAGTTGGCTCTCTCGGGTCGCGACTTTATCGGGCAGATCAAACCATACTTTCGCTTCTCCCCAGTAGAGCTTGAGTTTGCCTTGTTTTAGATCTTGGTACATATCCAGTTGAGTGAAGTCATAGCGGCCGGTTGAAAACTTTTCCTCTAACCGGAGTTTATTGACCTGCTTTTGAATCGCTTGGTCGGTAATTTGCTGTGAATTCGGTGTAATCCATTCCATTGGTATCGAATAGGCGCTATTCCAGTAGAGGTCGAACTGATCGGCAGTTTGTTGTACCGCCTCACCATAGAGCAGAAGATCAAAATCACCAAACTCAACTTGCGATTCAAAAGAGAAGTATTCATTGCCGATATTTCTACCTCCGACAATGGCGGAAACACTGTCTGCAATCAGAGACTTATTGTGCATACGACGATTAAGGCGTTCAAAATCGCTAGCAAGAGCGAACCAACGGGAGTCGCGATACTGATGCGGGTTAAATAAGCGGATTTCTATATTAGGATGTGCATTGAGGGCAGCCATCACATCGTCGTTTCGCTTTTGCATATCGTCAAGCAACAGCCTTACTCGAACACCACGCTTTGCCGCTTCATACAAGCGCCACGTTATTAGCTGACTCGTTTCGTCACCACGGTAAATATAGTATTGAAGATCAAGGCTTTTCTGGGCGGACTCGATCAAAGAGGTTCGAGCAAGAAGGGCATCGTGTCCCTGATTTAACGGTGCAAAGCCAGTTATGGACTTAGGGTCTCTCCCGTAAGCTTCAAAGTACTGCGCAAGAACAGAATCCTTTTGATAACCGAGCTGAAAGCTGGTGGACTTTTCACTGGCGTCATTCAACGATACGGATGAGCATGCCGATAAAATAGTGAGCAGCGAGGGGAAGAGCAACTTGGCGAGCGTTTGTAACAAAGCACATTTCCTTGTCTTACAGAGTGTTACCTACTCCAAATTATAGACTTAAGCTGACGCCACATGCACCCAGAACCGTTTGATAACGAGCGATTAATCAATGAATTGCCATAGAGCCTGCACTAAGTTCAACTTTTAGAGCGCAGATAATCATTTATTTTAATTATCATTATGGCCGTATTGGTCATAATCACTAATATCTGGTGATTATGACCAATAGCACACTGGATAAAATAATGCTTTTTATATAACCATATGATTTTTAATAAATAAATGCTTGGCATGTCATTTGCTGTTTAGAATAAAAGTTAAGTCAGAGCAACTTGCGCAGTTGGTTAATTTTTTGTTAATTTTATTAACTTTGAATTGGCAATAACTATCTAGTTAGCTGCTTAAAAGACTAGGCAAGTGCCGCTTTGATGTTTATTCAAATTCAATTCTCTCACCACCATGCTTACCGGGAGCAATGGACTGAATAAAAGTGTGGTGTTGAAAACAACAATAAAAAAGGATTTTCGATGTTAGCAAAACCCATATTACGTTGGCTTTTACCCTTCGTCGTCGTTGGAGGCTCTTATGCAGGATATGCTGCAATTGCCGCAACTGCGCCGGAAAAAGAGTCAACCAAAGATGCAATTACAGAACCTACTGTTCAGGCTTCTTCTCTTTTTCCTACCGATCACAAAGTGGTGATTACCGGTCACGGTGAATTAGTCCCTTTTGAAAAAACACACCTTTCCGCGCAAGTTAGTGGTGAAGTTACGAGTTGGCACCCGAATTTTGTGACGGGTGGCATCGTAAAACGAGGAGAGGTTCTTTTCACAATTGAAAGTGACAACTATGAAGCGTCGGTTTTACAAGCTGAAGCCGATTTAGCTAGTGCACGCGCAAACTTGATTGAGGAACAAGCGAAAGCCGAAGTGGCAAAACGTCAGGCAAAGAGACTGAGCGATAAGCAAGTGACGGATCTGTATTTACGCAAGCCTCACGTTTTGAGCGCACAAGCGCAAGTGAAGTCGGCTCAAGCGGCACTCAAACGAGCAAAAAGAGAGTTAGAAAATTGCAAAGTCGTTGCACCTTACGATGCGCTGGTTGTTGAGCGTGATATTGGTGTTGGTCAATTTGTTACATCTGGTTCTCGAGTTGCCACATTAAACAACATCGAAGTGGCAGAGGTGCACGTACCGATTGCCGGTTTTGATAGTGCATTTTTACCCGAATCCATTGGTGAACTCACTGCGACAGTGACGCAGCAAGGTGTGTTTTCTACCACTAGAGAAGGTCGAGTAGTTCGTGATCTAGGCATGATTGATAGCGCTACCCGAATGATTAACATGGTCATTCAAATCGCGGACCCATACGGTGTCGATAACCAGCAGCCTCCAATTAAATTCGGCTCCTACGTTGAAGTGAGCTTCACTGGTAAGGAACTTAAGCATATCTACCGCTTGCCACAGGAATTAGTAAAAAATCGTACCGTGTGGGTAGTGAATGGCGATAATCAACTTCAACCCAGAACTGTCACGGTTTTGAGAGCAGAAGGTGAGTTTTTGTTGGTGGGCGAAGGTTTAGAGCAAAGTGATAAGTTGGTACTGACCTTGCCCGAGTACCCTCAAAAAGGCATGGCGGTACAAATCGCAAAAAAGAGTGACGACTCCGAAACCGTCGTACAGTAAGTAGGAGTATGTCATGGAAGATACTAAACAAAAGGGCTTAATTGCCTATTTTGCGAATAACCCCGTCGCTGCCAACCTTTTGATGGTGTTCATCATTATCATGGGTGTGGTGAGCTTTCTCTTTATTCAAAGGCAGATGTTTCCGAATATTGAGGTGAACTACATTGATGTTCGTGCGACTTATCCTGGCGCTTCTCCTCAAGAGATAGAAGAGAGTATTCTCGTTAAGGTCGAGGAATCGATTAAAGACGTCACCGGGATTAAAAAAGCAGTCTCAACGGCCTCTAGAGGTAGCGCGTATGTTTCCATCGAGGTAGACGTTAATGCCGATATCAAGCGTGTCTTAGATGATGTAAACCAACGTATTGATACCTTGTCTAACTTACCAGCGGGTATGGAACCAATCAATGTCTACCAAGTTGAATGGCGCCAAGATGTAATCGAAATGGGGTTAGTTGGGGACCGACCGCTCGAGGAGCTTAAACCGCTTGCTAAGCAAATCGAAGATGAATTACTTCAGTTAGAAAACGTCATGCTGGTGTATCTGAGTGCGCCAGAAGAAGAAATAGCGATTGAAGTTGACCCACTTGTTCTTCGTAAATACGACCTTACGTTGAGCGATATCAGCAGCGCGATCAGCCGTTATTCAGCTAACTTTTCTGCGGGCGAAGTAAAAACAAACTCAGGGATGATTGCAGTAAGGATTGAAAACCAATACTACCGTGGTGATGAGTTTAGAAATATTCCTGTAAAGCTTGGCGCAAATGGTGCGAAGGTTTTACTGCAAGATATCGCCACGATCAAAGATGGCTTTACGGAAGAAGAGCGCTATTTTGAATACTCAGGGCAAAATGCGATCTACATGTCTGTTGAAGCAACTCGTGATCAGAACATTATCCCTGTTGCACAGTCCGTTCGTAATTATATTGAAGCAAAAAACAAGACATTGCCGCAGGATGTTAAGCTCAAAGTCTTAGTTGATACGACTTATTATTTAAATGGGCGTCTCGACATGATGTTGAAAAACTTGCTGCAAGGCGCTGCATTAGTCGCGATTATGCTGACCATTTTCCTACGTTTCCGCTTGGCTATGTGGGTAATGATTGGGCTACCTGTCTGTTTCCTCGGTGCTGTAATGATGATGCCAGCTTTGGGTATTACAGTGAACATCGTCTCGCTGTTTGCTTTCATCATGGTGCTCGGAATTGTGGTGGATGACGCCATCGTCATGGGAGAAAGTGCGTACAGTGAAATCGAAGAAAAGGGCGGCGGTGTCGAGAACGTGGTACGCGGTGTCAAACGTGTTGCTACGCCAGCGACATTTGGTGTTCTGACAACGATTGCTGTATTCGCACCATTCTTGCTTTCGAGTGGTATTGATAGTGCCTTCTTTTATGGTATCGCGGGGGTCGTGATTCTTTGTTTGATCTTCAGTTTGATTGAATCGAAGCTGATCCTTCCTGCACACCTTGCGCATACTCATTTTAAGCCAGTTAAACCAGGTGGCTGGCGTGACCGATTTAACCAACGTTTTTTTGGTTTTGTAAATGGTCCATATCGTAACTTTGTAACAACATGCACCCATTGGCGCTGGACAGTGTTTGCGGTGTTCTGTGGTTTACTGCTGATCAGCGCGGCTTTGATCAACGCGAATTATGTTCGGGTGATCCCTAACCCTAAAGTGCCGACCGACTATCCTGCGATCACTATTGAAATGAATGATACCGTTTCAAGTGAGCAGACAATCAGTGCACTCAAGACTATTGAACGTATCATGCAAAAGATCGAATCTGAGACCATTGCGGAACATGGTCAAGGAATGATTCGTGATGTGCTGTCGTACAACAGAAGCCGCACCGAAGGTCGTGTATTAGTACCTCTGGTTGATGAAGAGTTACGCCCGTTCAATACATTTGAACTGGCTCGACGTTGGCGTGAAGCTATGCCTGTTATTCCAGGTATGAAGAGCATCAAAATCCGCGAGCAGAGTGCGGGTGGTGGTGACAGAGATGAGTTTGGTTACTTGTTGTTTGGTTCTAACATCAATGAGCTCAACAAGGCTGGGCGTTACTTGATAGAGCGTTTACAGCAGGAAGAAGGGTTATATGATATTTCATCTTCTATTGATTCTGGAAGCAAAGAAGTACTCCTGTCTCTTGCGCCTGTAGCGTACGATCTCGGTCTGGATCTCACCATGATCGCAGAGCAAGTTGGTGGCAGCTTTTATGGTGGCGAAGCACAGCGCATTATTCGTGATGGTGAAGAAATTAAAGTTATGGTGCGTTACCCGCAATTGACGCGTGAAGCATTCTCATCATTGCGTTACGCTGTGATTACCACACCAGCAGGTAAGAAGGTCATGTTGGGTGATGTGGTGAAGATCAATGAGCAGCCGGGCGTGAGTAGCATTCGACGTGAAGGCGGGTATCAAACCGTTTATGTCTATGGTTCCATAGACGAAGAATTGGTTGAACCTCAAGAAATCGTTAAGGTCATTGACGACAATATCTTACCGGACATGAAGCAAGCCTTCCCAACTGTGAAAACAGAATTGGGCGGTGATATTGAAGAGCAGGCTGCGCAGCGTAATGAACAGATTTTGTTCTTTATTGCAGGCATGATCATCGTCTACATCTTGTTAGCTGTACCGTTAAAAAGTTATACCCAACCTTTGATTGTAATGTCCGTCATTCCGTTTAGTCTGACGGGGGCGATTTGGGGCCATTTCTGGCTAGGTTTAGACATCAGTATGATGTCGACATTTGGTTTGATCGCCGCTGCTGGCGTGGTTATCAACGACTCTCTGGTTATGACAGATTACGTAAACCAAGTGAGAGAAAAGGGTATGAACATCAAACAAGCGGTTGTTGAGGCGGGTTGTGCTCGTTTTCGAGCTATCACGCTCACCTCAATAACGACGTTTGCGGGTGTATTGCCGATAATGTTTGAAACGAGTTTGCAGGCGCGTTTTGTCATACCGATGGCTGTCGCTTTGGGCTTTGCGGTGTTGTACGCAACGGTTCTGACTTTAGTGTTGGTGCCTTGTTTGTATTTAATGCTTGAAGATATTAAAAATATTTTCAGATCGATTAAGAGGTTTATCCATCGTTTGATTAATCGTTTCAGAAAGTCGCCAGTGACGTCGAGCGTTGAAGCAAGCGTATCGAGTTAACAAGCTTGATATTAACGATTAGGAGCAGCCTTCGGGCTGCTTTTTTGTTTCCGCATTTTGATTCAAAGTGATTTTTTAGTGGGCAGTTACGTAATTATCTGATGAGAAAACTGCCTGACAAAGCATTTCTAATGTGTATGTTTCTAATGTTTTAAATTCGTATGGCTAATTTGACACTTGGTTAGCGAAATTTACCAGACGAAGATAACGTTGAATATGAGGATTTGTTTAAGTCGTTGAAAAATAACAAAATAAAAGTTGGCATCGTATGTGCAATATATAAATTGTAATTAAAATTAACTGCTAATCCTCAAGGAGCTTATTATGAAAAGCGTATTTCTATCTACTCTAAGTCTTATTGCTGTAATGTCATCACCAATCGCTGCTGCTAACACTTTAGACAAAGAGGAGTGGAGCTCAGATTTACGTCAGGACTTTTCTGAGATGAAACATGAAGCTATAGCAGATATTCAGCAAATGAACATGGATGCCATTCACGCACGTGATGAGCGTATCGTGAAAAACATTAAAGATGAGCAAGAACAGTTAGTAAAGGTAACGTGCCACAAAGAGAAAGCAAGCAAGTCATAAACGCCGATAAAAGAGACTAACAGACGAAAATGAATCCAATACGAGTTCGGTGTTAGTTAGCAGTAAGCACTGACCTTGTTGCTCTACTTGCCAGCCTTTTAAGGCTGGCTTTTTTGTTTCTCATTTCATGGGTGGAGAGCAGATCCTCAAGCCTATTATCAATAGTTGGCGTGTTTGATGAGCTATTGCTGGATGGAGCGGATGTAACTTTCAAAAGTGTAGATTTCAGTAAAGTGGAGGTGATGTTAGATATTTAAAATTTAGAAAAGATCCGATCTCCTTTTTGACCTTCATACTACCTTAGTATGTGGCTTACCTTTACTTGAATTAGAACTCATATTGCAGGCTCTCGTTTAAAGGTATTGATGCATATTTGAAGAATAAGAGATAGACATATGAGTTTTATTAAAATGTGTAAAGATGGTTTTAGAGGAAAGCCGGATTTCTCTAATTTATTACATAATGCGTTCCAGATAGATGACTTAGTACTATCATTTGAATGTCCGAACAATATATATGAAGGTCATGTATACCAAGATTTTATTGAATTACAACGATTCAATATTGATTCAAAAGTAGAGCGGCATGAAAAGTTTATAAACTTGGCCACGATTTATTTCTCTTTTCAAAATAAAATAATAAATCCACTATTACCAATCAATAAACAAGGTAGCTTATATATTCGGTTAAGGATTAAATCTTCAGATAAATATATTACTAGTGTTAATCAACTATCTTCATTTATAGAGAAAGAGTACGTGGATTTTTATCATGCTGTAGAGTCACCTGACGGTTCTCAAAAAGGTGATCATACAGAGTTGATGAATGATGCCATTGCGTATGCAAATCATCGTTGGGGAATGGACCCGATAAACGAAGAAAAAAAGAGAGCGAAAGAAGAGTTCCTTGTAGGAGAGTTTCTTCGTGGTTATCCTCCAATCAAATGCCAAGATATCAAGATTGGTGAAAATACATTTTCAAAATATGTAGAAGGAAATTTGGAGTATAAAAAAGACTATCGAAGAGTGTACAATTTGCCTATCAAAAATGAGTTTTACTTTAGTATTGAATTTTTATATGAAATCGAGCCTATGTTTGCTCAAAAAAAGTTTTTAGATTGGGTAAGACACGCGGATGAAATCTTTGAAAAAAATGTTTTAGAGTTGCTAGCACTGTCTCCGCTTATTGATTCGCATACTACCTCCAAATCCGAAAGGTTGGCAAAAAAAAGTTGATCCAGAGCGTTCATACTTAACTTAAAGAAAAAAGCCCGCGAAGAATGCTTTCACGGGCGAAAAAAGGGCACCAAATTGGGTGTCTATTCATTTTGGAGGTGGTCGAACGTCCATATAAAACTGACAATAGGCTTGGTGAGAGGCTTACCACCAGCGCGACCAACGAGGCTAAAGTTAACATTGTTGTAATCATTGTTAAAATGTTAATTCTTCAATCAATGTTTTCATTATCGTGAGTTTAAATTGTGAATGTGTTGCCTACGTGTATTTTTACTCTGTGAAATGCCGTTTTTGACAATAAGACATATTATAAATCTTGTGTTGGTTATTTGATTTGGTTATATAAAACTCAACATACTTAATCCTTAACTGTTCATATTTACACTTAATGAGACACAATAACCCTCTGCTTGTTAAGTGATTGTGTGTTTTTTAACGCATTGGTATTGAACAAAAAGCGACCTAAGCCGCTCTTGTTCATTTTGATAAGTTTACTTATCAGTCGTTTTAGATTTCTTCGTGCTTATGGACTAGGCCGAAGTCAGCTAAAATGGCATACGCAGCAGGGATCATAAACAACACCAGCAGAGTGGATGCGAAAATACCAAACACGATGGAGATAACCAGTGGTTGGATAACCTGTGCTTGCAAACTGGTTTCAGTCAGTAACGGAAGCAAACCTGCTGCAGTGGTCATTGATGTTAGGAATACTGCTCTAAAGCGTTCCCGACTGGCTTTGACTACCGAGTCATGCACATTATCCCCTTCATCCACATGATGGCGTATGTACTGAACTAACAGAATCGAGTCATTCACCACAATCCCCGCTAGTGAGACAAAGCCCATCATACTTGGCATACTTAATGAGTGACCGAGTAGGATGTGTCCCCATACCACGCCAATAAAGGCGAGGGGAATCGCAAGCATTACGACGAATGGTTCCAAATAACTGCGGAATTGGTAACTCAGAATCGCAAACACGCCAAACAAACCAAGCAAGAAGCCTTTACCCATTGATGCGCCAGTTTCAGCGGTATCTTTGGCTTCACCTTCAAAATCAAAGCGAAGACCAGGATACTTTTGCATAAGCTTTGGTGCTTCATCCTGTTGGAACTGACGAATAATGGCGGTTGAGTTGGCTTTCGTATTGTCGATATCGCCGAATACGCTTACAGTGCGCAAGCCATCAATGCGCTGGATTCTTACGTAATTACGCTGGAAATCCAAAGTTGCAATGGTCGCGAGTGGGATTTGATTACCATCGGACAAGATTATTGGGAAGTTTGCCAATTGCTGTAAGTCACCAGCTTGCGCTTTATTGAGGCGAACTTCGATGGAAATGTTTTCTACCCCAACTTGGATCTCGTCTGCGGTTTGGCCAAAGAAAGCCGCGCGCAATTGATTGGCAATGAGCTGACCGTTAATACCATAAGCTTCCGCCCCAGGACGAAGTTTAACCAAGACTTCTTCTTTACCCATGCGCATGTCATCTAATACGCCATGGACACCGTCAAATTCATTCAAGTATTGCTGAATGTCGATAGAGGCTGCTTTGAGTGCATCCAGATCATCATGCTTCGCTCGAATCTCAATCGCCCGGCCACCTGGCCCCATGGTCGGTTGTTTAAATACCAGTGAGATAGGATCCGCAAGTTCACCAATGTCTTCACGCCATGCGTCGATAAATTCATCGATGAGTGTGTTACGACTCTCGGCGCCCAGCAAATCCAGACGTACCGTGGCAATGTGAGGGCCAGATTCATTCGCGTCGGCGTTAGCATTGAATTGACTGGTGATGTGCAGAACCAATGGATTGCCGTCTTCCACTTTTTCTGTCCATTCTTTATCTAGCTTTTGAGCGGAAGCAACGATCTTACCGACGACAGCTTCCGTTTGAGACAGAGAAGAACCCGGAGGAAGAATAATACGCGCTTCTGCAATGTCGCCATCCAGTTCAGGGAAGGGTTGGAACTTGAGCAAACCACCTACTAACGTGGCAGCGGAGATAAGAAGCAAGGCAACCACGCCACCCATAAAGGCATAGCGATACTCGACCACTTTATCCACTGCGTTGACCAAGGTGGTGTTGCGGAAGTTTTCAAAAGAAGCGAGCAGCTTTTGTTTGAACTTCGGTGTTGTTCGCTCTTGCTTTTGTTTATGCAGTGAATGAGAAAGGTGGTTAGGTAAGATCAAGAAGGCTTCCACCAAACTTAAACTCAGTACGAGGATCAGAACTTGAGGAACCGCTTTAAGTACCGCACCCATTTCACCTTGCAAAAATAACAAGCTACCGAAAATACACACCGTAGTTAAAAAGGAAGAGATGACCCCCGGCAGTACCTTTTTCACGCCTTTTATCACGGCATCATCGATCTCTTCTCCTCGGTCGAGGTGAGCGGCAATCGATTCGGCAATAACGATGGCGTCATCCATCATGATACCGATGGCCATGAGTAGCCCGACTAAAGACATGATGTTGATGGACAGGCCAAGTTGCGCCATCAAAAATAACCCACCTAAGAAGGCAACGGGCAAACCAGCTGCGACCCAAAAGGAATAGCGAAAACTAAAGAACAACCACATGGTGGCGAAGACCAGAATGATACCTTGCCAACCGTTTTTGACCATCATGGTCAGGCGATCCCAAAGCACGGATGAAAGGTCATTGGTCATTTGTAGCATCACACCGTCTGGCGCGATGGCTTGTTGTTCTTCGACAAATTGAGCAACACGTTCTTTAATGCGCAGTGCATCGTCTTCTTTGTTTTTGCTGACTTTTAGTAGGGCAGAAGGGTGACCATCGAAGAGGACTTTCTGTTCGTCCAATTCAAACCGGTCGGTAATCGTCGCAATATCTCTTAGACGGATGATTGAGCCATTTGTACCAGAGCCCACGACGATAGTCTCAAGCTCTTCCGGCGTCACGCGTCGTTCGTCAAAGCGGATCAGAAAGTTCTTATCTGGCGTTTCGACATTACCACTTGGCAACTTGACGTTTTGACGACCAATCTGCTCTGCAATATCACCCACACTCAAGCCAAGTTGGCGAATGGCTTGAGTATCTAACTCTACTCGGTATTGGTGGTCAGAGAAGCCTGCAACTTCAACCAAAGAGACATCGTAATCGATTTTTAACGTGCGTTTAAGCTGTTCGGCATACGCTTTTAGCTCTGGCCATGTGGTATCTGCGGTGATCGCGACATCCACAACTGGCTCGTTCCAATCGAGCTCTTGGACCACAGGAGATTCAATCTCTTGTGGGAAGTCGTTTATCGAGTTGATCTGGGTTTGAACATCAACCAACATGCGCCCAATGTCGGCTTCTTCATTCAGTTTTAAGATAAGACGCGCAGAGCCTTCTATCGCCTCACACTGAGTTTCTTTAATGTTGGCAAGGCCATCGACAGCATCTTCCATTCGGATACAGATGCTCTCTTCTACCTCTTGAGGGGAAGCGCCGGGGTAAACCACACCAGCTAGGATGTAGGGCGGATCAAACTCAGGAAAAGTTTCACGCTTAATCGTGGAAAGTGAAGAAATCCCCAATATCAGCAGCGTTAGCATCAGCAAGTTGGCTGCTGTTGGATGCTTGGCGAAGAATCGGATCATGAATCAGACTCCTCAATAGCCGTTTCTGACTGTTCAGGTGACTCTTTCAATAGCATGCCGTTAATCGCAGGCAGCAAATCGTTGATGATCAGCTTCTGACCTTGCTCTAGTTGACCATCGATCACCACTTGGTTATTGCGACGATATAACACTTCAACCGTGACGACTTGCAGACGGTTGTCATCTCCCATCAGGTAAATCTTATCGCCATGAAGCGCACGCTCTGGGATGACCCAACTCGGGTTCTCTTGTCCCTCAATCAAGGCACGCACAAACATGCCGTTCACCAATGGAGGCGCAGACGTTGGGTTTAATGCACGGTAGTCTTGTTCAATTTCCAGAATCACACCGGCAGTCGCTTGGCTTGGATCAACCGTTTCACTGATGCGTGCAACTTTTGCTGGCCAGCTTGCAGAGAGGTTACCGCTGCTGAGTTCAATGTTGGCATGAATCGCATTCATATCAGGTTGTGGAATACCAGATTCATCGCGGACAAACTCACCGATGCTCGCCGCCAAAGTTTGCATGTCATGAAGGGATAGTTGAGCTTCCACTTCCATGACATCAATACCATGTCCTGTCACCATGGTTTGTTGGAGGTTAACCACTTGCTTTTTCTCAATTTCTACGTCAGCAATACGCAAATCGTAAGGAAGCGTGATGATGGTTTTATCAAGCGAGCGTTCGGCCTCATCCACTTTTGATGCATTAACTTTAACTAGGGCTTCCGCGACTCGTTTCTCATCCGGCATCAAACCAATTTGATTTTCAATATCCAGCACTAACTTACGTTGAGAGAGCGCGCTTTGCTCTTGCTGATCTACATCCGATTGCGAGGTTAAGCCTTTCTTACGTAGGTTTTGTTTACGGTCTAACTCTTTGTTGGCGATAACCAGACGGTTGGCTTCTATCTTGAGTGTGCTTTTGAGATTCGCTTCTTCTTGGTTCAGCTTAGCCAGAGAGGTTTGAGCAGATTTGAGATCGGCTTGAGCTTGAACCAGTTTCAGTTCGTAATCGAGTGGGTCGATTCGCAAGATTTCTGTCCCTGCTTGCAACACTTGTCCTTTTTCCAGCTGCGGATGGCGGTAGACCACTTTCCCCGTCACTTCGGCTATCGCTTTCCATTCCACTTTTGGGGCGATCTTGCCAAACCCTATGGCTACTGGAGCAATGGCTTTGAGCTCAAGTGGAATCGTCTCGACCAACCGTGCACGATCTCCAGCGGGTTTTACGGGCAAATCTGGTTTGAGGCTAATCGCCAAAAACAGAATGACGACCCCCACCGCAAGAGCAGGAAAGAACAGCAGCTTTTTATTTATCTTCATATTGGTCGCCCGAGTCTAAAAATCCATGTTTCATCAGTTGTATGTTGTGTTCGAATAATCGGTTCAAGAAGGCTTCAGAAAGTTCAATGCCATGAATGGCGAGCAGTGCTGGTGGTGCCATAAAAGGAAATACCATCAAGCTGATGTAAGAGACGCGACAAAGTTGAGGGTCGGCGTCTTTTCGTAAAACGCCACTATCGATCAACTTATCAAAGATCACGCCTTGCATTGGCTTACTGATATCTGCGAAGACTTTTTCGAGCAGTTTGCGTTGGGTTTCCGATGGGGGCATATTCATAACTTGGGCAACTAAGCGTGGGAACTGTGGTACCTTGATCATTTCGCGGTAGTAGGTGCGCATTAGATCGAGAAAGTTTTGCTCGTTACTGTTGGATACCAACGTCTGCATCTGCTTTTGCACCGGTGACAGTGTTTCGCGCAACATGGTCTCGAACAAGCCTTCTTTGTTGCCAAAGTAGTAACGAATCATCGCCACGTTCACGCCTGCTTTCTGCGCGACTAGGCGAGTAGAGACCTTGTCATAAGCCATAATGGTGAAGAGTTCGCGCGCGTGGAAAATCAGTTTTTCCCTTGCGTCGATATTATCTGTGGGTCTTCCCGCCCTTCGATGCGCTTCCGTCACAATCTTCTCTCAAAATATTAAACATTTGATTAATTATAAGACGCTGATTTCTCATGCGACATGTGAAAAATTAATCAGTATTTAATCAAGTGATTAATTTGTGATGAAGAGAAGTAAAAAAGAGCAGAAAGAACTGCTCTTTGAACAAATAGAAAAGTATTTACTTAGGAAGAACGGTCTTGTGAGGCTATATCACCCCCAACTTAACACACTCCAATTCGGTCTGTTGGCGTGTTCTTTGAGTTGTGGGCATGGATTTACCAGATAAGCGTAGTTCGCGTATTCACAAAGCGGTAAATCGTTGATTGAATCGGTATAGAAATGGATTTCGGAATAAGGCTCAGGCTGATTTTCTAGCCACTGTTTTAATCGCGTGACTTTGCCTTCACGATAACTCGGGATACCGTCGATTTCAGCAGTATAACGGTTGTTTTTCTCGATTAAATCAATTCCGAGTGCGGTTGGAATATTAAGACGGCGACCAACGGCTTCCACCAAAAAAGTGACGCTGGCAGAGATGATAACCATATCTATACCATCACGAGACAGTTGCTCAATCAGGGTTTTGGCTTGAGGGAACTGTTTAGGCAAAATATGGCTTTCAACACATTCTTCAACCAAGGCGTTTACTTCTTCAATCGGCATGTTTTCTAGTGGCTTCATGGAGAACGCTAGGTAATCTTCCATGTCCATTTTGCCTTCAGAGTACAAGGCCATTAGACGCTGATCTTCCATAATAAATAAAGGAGCAGTCGCGATGCCTTTCTCAACCATAAACTCGTTCCAAATCATTGCGCAGTCAGCGTTTATTAGGGTTTCATCCATATCAAAAACATACAAAGGTTTGGACATGTTTAGGCTCTCACTGGTTGAATTTCGTTTAGGTTAAAGAGTAGTTCTAGTTGGCTGCCATTCGCTAGTAAGCGTTCTGAAGAGCGGTTAAGTAAGTCAACAGTGAGCTCACACTCTTCAACGTTCACTTGATAGCGAATAACATTACCTAGAAGCTGGTGGTTGGTGATCGTACCTACTTGTGGCGCTGAGATGTGGCTATCATATTGACGACCTTGCTCTTTTACATATATAGACTCTGGGCGAATCGCTACTTTCCATTCGGTATCAATGTTGAAGAGTTGCTTGGCTTTATTGGCCTCTACAAGGTTGTAGTGCCCCATGAAACCGGCCACAAACTCGTTAGCAGGATGAGTATAAATTTCTTCAGGTGTTCCTGCTTGAACAATTTCCCCTTTACTCATTAGGAAGATACGATCAGACATAATCATCGCCTCTTCTTGGTCATGAGTTACGAAGATAGTGGTGAGATTCATCTCTTTCTGAATATCTCGGATTTGCTGACGAAGGTGTTTGCGGATTTTGGCATCAAGCGCAGAAAGTGGCTCATCAAGCAATAATATGCGAGGTTTCACCACCAACGCTCGAGCGAGTGCGACACGCTGGCGCTGACCGCCAGAAAGTTGATGCGGATAGTGTTTTTCTTTACCTGCCAGATCCACCAGTTTGATGACTTTAGCCACTTCACGTCGAATATCATCATTCGCAAGCTTTTTCATTTTTAAGCCAAATGCAATGTTGCCTTCGACGGTCATATTGGGAAACAGCGCATACGATTGAAAGACCATCCCAATACCACGCTCTTGCGGGACTTGATGCGTGATATCTTCTCCGTTTACCCAAATCTCGCCTCCATCGACAGGGTTAAGCCCAGCAAGGCTGCGAAGTAGTGTCGATTTACCACAACCGCTAGGGCCCAAAAGCGTAATGAATTCACCTTGCTCGATGTTAAAGTGAATGTCCTCAAATACGGTGTTATCACCAAAACATTTAGTCAGATTTTTCGCTGTTACGTAGCTCATTGTTTGACTCCTCGGCTGAAACGACTTGCCAACCAAGTCAGTAAAAAAATAAATAGGAAGTAGGTCATCACTAAGGCAGACGTAAAGTGGCCGCTCGTCTGACGCATGTTATACAAGTAGATTTGCAGGGTTTCATAACGTGTGCCGACTAAAATATTGGCGAACACAAACTCTCCCAATAGAAATGAAAATGAAAGGAAAAGCGATGCCATCAGTCCTTTTTTGAGGTTAGGTAAAATGACCATCAAAAACGCTTTGGTTGTGCTTGCTCCTAGCAAGTGTGCAGCGTCCATTAAATCGTTAAGGTTAATTGCTTCGAAGCTATTAGAAATCGCACGATACATGAACGGTAACGCTATGGTGAAGTAAGTACCTACTAGAATCCAAGGAGTACCGATAAGGGAGATTTCACTGTCAGCATAAAGTTGAAGCAAGCCGACGGAGGACACCACTGGTGGTACAGCGAATGGTAGCAAAATCAATACGTTCATGAGCTTATCGAGCTTCGGAAAGTAGTAAAACACCACGAATATCGCTGGCAGAACCAGAATTACACTGAGGATTAGCGAAGCAATACAAATAAACAGCGAACGCCCAAACGCTTGCAAAAAGCGTGGGTCGGTCAGCAATTTAACGTACCAATCAAAAGTGAAACCATCTGGAAGCACCGTGGCACCCCAGCGTGATGAAAGCGAATAGACAAAGGTCGCTAAAATCGGGATGAGCATGATCCCAACAATGGAATAAACCACCGTTTTATGGAATCGAGTATTAACGTTGTTCATGACTACTTCCTACCTGCATAGCTTTTCGAAATGAGCCATTGGTTAATCACTGTGATAAAGGCAAGTAACGCCATTAGAATCACCGAAATTGCAGCGGCGAGATTAGGTTCAAGGAACAGGTCTCCCGATACCAGACTCGCAATTCGAATTGTGATGACGTTATAGTTACCGGAGGTCAACGCATAAACACTCGCATATGCGCCAATTGCGTTGGCTATTAAGATAATAAAGGTACCGAATAAGGCTGGTGAGAGCACTGGCAGAGCGATTTTCGCCCAATACTGTGATGTTTTGGCTCCCAGTAGCGCAGCAGCTGCTTGCCAATCATCGCTCAACGCGTCGAACGCAGGGTAGAGCAACAACACCGCCAGCGGGATTTGGAAGTAGATGTAAATGGCCAGCAGACCCCATTTACCATAAAGGTCGAAATCACCGAGTAAGCCATACTGCTTGAGCAAAAGGGTAATCGCCCCATTGGTGCCCAAAATAATGATAAAAGCGAATGACAGAGGTACGCCTGCAAAGTTGCTGCTCATGTTCGTAAACGCAATCACACCGTCGCGGACTTTAGAATCGACTCTGCGTAGAGAAGAGACCAACAGAGTCGCAATGGCTAAGCCAAAAATGCTCGACCATACAGCTAACCACAAACTGTTGCCAAACGCCTGCATCATAAAGGCGGAGTCGAGCACTTCAATGTAGTTATCGAAGGCAAACTCGCCATCGTAGATAAAGCTGTTTAACAGTACCCAAATCATCGGTGCGAGTTGAAATAGGTAGAAAAACAGCGCGAAAGGCACCAACCAAATGGCTGGCTTAAAGCGCTTTAACCAAGTACTTGCCAAATTTGAGCGTGATTCGCTGGAGCTTGGGGAGAGGACTGAACTGCTCATAGTGCTAACAATTCCTGAGTGTATGGCTTCGTGTGGTCAAGGTTTAGCAATTGACAAACGGTGCCACAAATATCAGTTTGCTTAATATGACAATCTTGATGGGTAAACTTATCACCAATGACAAACAGGGGAACTTCTCGTTCTTCAGGTAAAATCCCACCGTGAGAAAGATCGTTGTTCATGCCATGATCGCTGGTCACAATGATTTGATACCCATCAGCAAGCCATTGATCGATGTAGTTGGAAAGAATAATGTCTGCACCTCGCGCACAATTGCGGTATTGGCGAGAGTCTAGGCCAAACTTATGTCCTGTATCGTCGATATTCATCGGATGGATCAATAAGAAATCAGGTTGATAGTTTCGACGTAAATACTCTGCGTCCAGGAACAAGGCTTCATCAGGATAATGATCCCAATGGTAAAAGCAGCCGTGCTGGATATTCAGGGTTTCATCATGCGTGAAACGATCGCGAACAGGTTCAAATGGCGCGCGATTATAAAGCTCACTTACCCAGTGGTAGGCAGCCGCAGCGGTCACTTTTCCTTGGGCTTTTGCCAAACTGAAAATGGAATCGTGTTTGGATAGACGAACGATATTGTTGTTTACGATGCCGCTTTCTACAGGGCGAACGCCCGTTAAAATGCACTCATAAAGTGGGCGAGACATAGAGGGCAGCTCACACTGCACAGGATAAAGCGTTGCGCGAGTTTCTTGTTGGGAACGACTTTGTTCTAGAAGACCATTGAGGTAGCCCATGCAATCACGGGCTACCTGATAGTTCAGTCCATCTAGAACAACAAGGATGACCTTATTGCTCATAACGACTTACTCTTATTGCTGGTGGATTAAGACACTTTCTTGCCATTGACGTGGCAGCTTACGTGCGGACTTTTCCCAAGCTGAGAAGTCAGTCACTGGGTGAACATTGCTGTATTGGTCATTAGCAATTAGCTTGTCTTGCACTGCTTGAGGCAGCGTGATGTTGGTGCGGATTGGACGCGCATAACCTTCTGCTAAGTTGATTTGCCCTTGATCGCTGAAGATGTATTCACGAGCAAGCTTTGCTGCATTAGGGTTCTTCGCGTATTTATTGATTATGGTTGTATAACCAGAAATCACAGAGCCATCTTGAGGAATGCTCACTGTAAAGCGGTCGCGGTCAATTTTGTCGCGGTAGTTCAATGCATTGAAGTCCCACATGATCGCCACTTCCACTTCGCCTTTTTCTAGGTTGGCGATGTTCGGATCGGTAAATGAAAGACGACCTTGCTTCGCGAGTTCAGAAAAGAATTTGAGCGCAGGCTTGAGGTTGGATTCGTCCCCACCGTTGGCGAACGCTGCGGCGAGAACCGCGTTGTTTGCCTGTGCTGCTACGCCTACGTCACCTACGGTCACTTTGTAGTCACCTTTTAATAGGTCATCCCACGTTTTTGGCGCGTCTTTTACGAGGTTATTGTTGGAGATAAAAGAAATAGTGCCAGTGTAGGCAAGTGCCCAATGACCATCTTCGTCTTTTGCCCAATCTGGGATGTCATTCCAAGTTGTTGGTTTATATGGCTGAGTGACGCCTTTTTTTACCGCTACACGTGCAAAGGCAAAGCCTACGTCACCAATGTCTGCGGTCGCGTTTTTCTTCTCAGCTTCGAATTTTGCGATTTCTTGAGCCGAGCTCATATCCGTGTCTTGGTGCTTAAGGTTGTAATTTGACTTTAAATCAGCCCAAGTGTCTTTCCAGTTTGCCCAACTGTCAGGCATACCCACACTGTAAACCGCCCCTTCTTTTTGTGCTGCTGCTACCAAAGATTCAATATCGGCTTCTTTCGCTACTGTTGGCGTAGCGAGCGTTACCGCAATGATTGCCGCTGGTGCGGTAATTGAACGACTTAGCAAAGTTTTCATTGTCTCCATCCTTCTGGACTAGGTCAGTAAGTTCGCTTTGTATGCTATGGATGGAATGTGACGATTTAGCGCAAGTAATTTGACAGTTTTGCTGATTTTATATGGCACTTATATTTCATACGTTCAGTATGTGTTCTGTTGATTAATGTCATATTTTTGTTACGTAAACGCCTTATGTTATTCGTCAAATTATCGTTGGACTAGATCAGAATGAGAGCGACAGGCACCGGACAATTTGGTACCCAATTAGGAAAAATTAGAAGCAGCTTAAAACAGCAGATTCTTTCCGGCATCATGTCGGAAGGACAAAAACTGCCGTCAGAGAGAGAGCTCAGTGAGCTGTTTTCTACGACTCGAATCACTATCAAAGATGCGTTGGTGTCTTTAGAAACGGAAGGTCTTATTTATCGAGAAGAGCGCCGGGGTTGGTATGTATCTCCTGAGCGTATCTGTTACAACCCGTTGTCTCGTTCTCACTTCCATCAAATGATTCGAGAGCAGCATCGTATTGCAGAAACTAAGTTACTCAACGTGCGAAGTGAAATGGCCGCAGGTGAGTATGCCAAATCGTTAGAGGTGGAGCGAATTACCCCAATTTATGTAATTGAACGGTTACGTTTTATTGATGGGCGAGCGGTATTGTTTGTTGAGAACGTGCTCAAAGCGGCACTGTTTGAGGGGATATTGTCTGAGAACCTCACCATGTCCCTGACGGGCATTTATCGTGAGAAGTATGGTTACGAGACAAAGCGCTCTCGTTTTGATGTGATTCCCACGTCAGCTCCTGCTCATGTCGCTAAGGCGTTGAACCTAGCTGAAGGACAACCCGTTCTGAAAATTCGGCGGGTAAACTACAAACAAGATGGGCATTTAATGGACTGCGAATTCGAGTATTGGCGTCCAGACGCAGTGATGATTCGTATTGATAGCGTAGGATAAAGCGCAGAATTAAAAAGAGCCCAATTAAGGGCTCTTTTTCGCATATTGGTAGGAAGGCGCTTTAAACGAGGCCTTGCTCTTTCGCCATTCTGCTTGCAATGCCGGGTGCTTTCCAAATGCTTGGCAGCAAAATGAAAGACACAGGCACGGCAGTAATTACAATGAAAGACTGCAATGCAGAAATACCACCAGAGCCCATTGAGATAAGCGCAATAGCGACAATACCCATAATCAGCCCCCAGAACGAGCGAATCACTGCGTTTGGTTCTGTTGAGCCCGTCATCACTACACTGATTGTGTAAGTCATCGAGTCACCTGTCGTCACGATAAATGTTGTCGTTAAGATCAGGAACAGAACCGAAATGATCATTGGGTAAGGTAATTCACCAGTAATCGCTAGCAGTGCTGCGGGCAAGTTAAAGCCTTCAAACGCAGATGAAATCAAACCAGGGTTATCAAGTTCAAACGCAAGGCCACTGCCACCAACGATACTAAACCAGAAGCAAGTAATCAGCGGTGCCGCGATGCTAATAGACATGATTAATTGGCGAATTGTACGACCACGAGAGATACGAGCAATAAAGATCGCCATCATTGGGCCATAACCGATAAACCAACCCCAGAAGAATACTGTCCACCAGCTTAGCCAGCCTGTATCACCACGGTAAAGTGCCATAGGGAAGAAGTTATCCACCATACGACCAACGCCTTGCACGTAGCCATCAACGATAAAGCTTGTCGGCCCGAAGAACAGGATGTAACCAATTAATAGTACAGACAAAATGATGTTGTAACGACTGACGATTTGAATACCCTTGCTCAAACCGCTCAGTGCGGAAAGGGTATACATCAGGATCGCCGCCATAATAACCATACTTTGCGTTACGAACGTATCTGGCAGGCCAAACAATGAGTTTAGCGCGTAGCTAATTTGTAAACCTAAGAAGCCGATAGGACCGATGGTTCCTGCTGCTACTGCAATGATGCTACATGCGTCAGCAACATCACCAATCCAGCCTTTAATGGCTTTATCACCAAACACAGGGTAAAGCAGAGTACGCGGCTTAAGAGGCAGGCCTTTATCGTAATGCAAGTGCATTAAGACAATGGAAGATAGACCACCAAGGATCGCCCAAGCTAAGAAGCCCCAGTGCATAAAAGACTGAGATAGGGCATTGATTGCGGCAGTTTTCGGTGAGGCTTCCCCGTATAGAGGCGGAGCAGTCACAAAGTGCGCGATAGGCTCAGCTGCGGCCCAGAACACACCACCACCTGCAAGTAGAGTACAGAGTACGATTGACAACCACTTAAAGTTATCAATATCAGGTTTCGCTAGACCACCTAGGCGCACATAACCAGTGCGACCAAACGCAAGAGCCAAACCAATTAGGAAATTCAGAAGAAGCAGTACTTGCCAGTAAGCTCCGAAATATTTAGTAGCAAAGCCGAAGCCGGTGTTAACCATTGCGGTTAGAGAGTCGGTATTCGTTAGAGCAAGTAAAACGAATAGAGTGAGGAAGCTACCACTTAACCAAAAGACAGGATTGGTGAGTTCGAGGCGCTTGAGTAAAGATGGGGGATGAATAGCAGAATAGTCAGCATCCTGAATAGGCGCTGTGTGGGAGGCGGCATTCGTCATATTTGACATAATTACTTCGCTTTTTAGGGCTATGAAGCCGTGCATTTCCCCTCACATCGTTTCAACGAAAAGTGTGAGGATGTTCAAAAAGCCGATGATGTTAACATGTCGAAGTTGCAAATATAACCTTAGATTTCGATTGATTTTTAACAGGTTAGCCAAGTTGCTGATTTTTGGGTAGAGATCAAAAGAAAGAGTTTTTACGTGAAATGCACCGCATTTCGTATGTAATTAACATTTCCCTTGTTTTTGCATGGGATTATCAGGATTACATTGAGAAAACATGTTTTTCCGAAGCTAAGGTTTAACTCGATGGCTCACTTCGAACTTAACGGGCAGTGGATGCTTACCTCGCCACAGCGTCCCAATCTTGAAATTCCAATGTTTATTCCGGGCGATAATGTGTCGGCGCTTTTACAAGCAGAGCAGATTCCAGATCCTTATTTTGCCGATAATGAAAACAAAGTTCGATGGATTGAAGAGTGTGAGTGGCATATCTCACGTGAGTTTGACGTCGACGCGTTTACGTTGTCTGCCAAGCAAATTTGGATGACGCTAACTCGTGTCGATACATTGGCAACCTTCTATGTTAATGGTGAGTTAGCACTAACTTGCAGCAACATGTTTACCCAGCAACGTGTGGATATTAAACCGCATTTAAAGCAAGGTACTAACACGATTCGGGTTGAGTTTGCTCGGGTGGATTTAGAAGGTATCGCAAGAGCAAAAAAACTGCCATTTCCTATTCCATCGGCAATGGGCAACAACCAAATTCCACACATGAACTTGATCCGCAAAACACAATGCCATTCCGGATGGGACTGGGGCATTTGCTTGATGGTATCGGGTATTTACGACCCCATTCAAATCGACATTGTGAATGAGCTTTGGCTCAAAGGTTTCTCGACAGAGCAGCAATGGCAAGCCGATGGGAGTGTGTTTCTTGATGTAGTAGTTGAAGTGGAAACGGACAGTCAACGCCATGAAATGATGGTTGAATTTAATGGTGAGCGTCAATGTATTCAAACAAAAGGAAGTGGTCACTATCATTGCCAGTTCCACATTTTGGAGCCTCAACGCTGGTGGCCATCGGGTTATGGCGAAGCGTATCTCTATCCCATTACCATTTCTTGCAGAGAGCAAAAGTTAACGCACAACATTGGTTTGCGTCAGTTAACCCTAAATAACCAAGTTGATGAGCACGGCTCTGCAATGGAATTTATCGTCAATGGCGTACCGATTAATGCTAAAGGTGCCAACTGGATCCCTATTGACGCAATGCCGGGGCGAGAGTACGAAACACGTTATCGCAACCTTTTGCAAAGTGCGGTTGACGCCAACATGAACATGATTCGCGTATGGGGCGGTGGTCAGTACGAGAGTGAAACCTTTTATAACCTTTGTGATGAACTTGGCTTGTTGGTGTGGCAAGACATGATGTTCGCCTGCTCGTTGTACCCATCAAACGACGAGTTTTTAAAAGACGTAGAAGAAGAACTTAGATTCCAAATCCCGAGGCTTAAGAAGCACCCATCAATCGCACTTTGGTGTGGTGACAATGAAGTGATTGGAGCTATTGGTTGGTATGACGAATCTAAGCGCAGCAAAGTCAAATACACGGTTAACTACGATCGCCTCAACCGCATGATTGAGAAGGAGATTACCGAGCAAGATAGCACTCGCCGTTTCTGGCCAAGTTCCCCATGTAATGGTGAACTGGATTTCGGTGATGCGTGGCATGATGATAGTAAAGGCGATATGCACTTTTGGGACGTTTGGCATTCAGGAAAATCATTCAGTGCCTACCTTGACGTGAATCCTCGTTTTTGCTCTGAGTTTGGTTTTCAATCTTGGCCATCTTTTGCTGAAGTTAAGCGGTTTGTCCCTGAGCAAGACTGGAATATTACATCCCCAACTTTCGAACAACATCAGAAGAACCCTCGAGGTCATAGTATTATTACAGAGATGTTCACGCGCTATTTTCGTTTTCCCTCTGGATTTGAGAGCATGCTGTATTTAAGTCAAGTTCAGCAGGCAATCGCGATCAAAACTGCATGCGATCATTGGCGTGCCATTTCTCCAGTTTGTCGCGGCATGCTGTACTGGCAACTCAACGACAATTGGCCTGTCAGTTCTTGGTCTAGTTTGGAATACAGTGGTCGATGGAAGCAGTTGCACTACCATGCAAAACGCTTTTTTGCGCCGCAGTATTTGGTATTTTCCGAGCATACAGGCGAGTTGAGCCTACATTTGCTCAATGATGCCAAAGAGTCCGCAAGCGTCAACGCATTGCTCAAGTGGGTAGATTGGCAAGGGGAAGAAAAGCAATGTTGGAGCTTAGAACAAACAGTCATAGCAGACAGCAATACGATTTTGTGGCAGTTGGATGAATTGATCGAGAAGGATGAACTTACGTCAGGCTTCTTCTATGTTGAAGCGCAAATCGGTGAAGACAGAATAAGTAACACATGGTTTAGTACTCACGAGCTAAAAACCTTGTCGATAGCGAAAGCCAATATTGGTGTCTCTATTGAAGGGAGGCAAATTACTTTGATTGCGGATAAGCCTGCGTTTTTTGTTCATTTGGAGAGTGATGCTGATGGAAGGTTCAGTGACTCTAGTTTTACTCTGTTGGCCAAGGTTCCAATGACGGTTGAGTATTTAGGTGATGATGTTTCAGGTATGCAGCAGTCGTTGAGGGTATGCCACCTTAATGATTAAAGCGGGCATAGAACATCTATATGCTGATAACTAAAAAGGGAGCGTTTGCTCCCTTTTTAGTTACCAAGTATCCGTTATTAAGCTCAGGTTGAGACAGAAGACTATTTAAGTTTCTGATGGACCCGATAGCTAACGACAAAGCCAATGTAGAATAGTGCAGCAAGAGTAATCACTGCCGTCGCGTACGCCAGCAGGCTGTTTAACCCTAAACCAAAAGCCAAAGTGAAGGCGATACCATGAATGGCTTCCGCAGGGATTCGGTACCAAGCAGCGTGGACGGAAGATCCGAAGAGGATAAAGGTACTAAGTAAGACAATCGTGCCGCCTATAAAGCCGACCCATCTGCTGTTGTTCATGTTGCAGTCTCAGGGGTTACCGAGGTAACGTAACAAAATATTTCAGGATCGTATTATACAACCGATCATCGCGAAAAGCGCTAGAGAAATTTCGCGGATAAAACAGAGTGTTTTAATTCGAACAAAAGAATACGACCATAGCCAACTTAATACAGGAATAACAAAACATGTTGAGATTTATACAACGTCGCCGCATTAAGAAAGTGATTAAACTAATGAGTACCAGATTGGTGGTGGGATACGGCAGTCGTGAGTACTTTTCGGTTGGTCAGGTAAAGACGAGCACCAGCGAGTTAAGCGCGTGCCAACAAAAAATTGCGTTGGCATTATATGCGGATCCGCAAGATCTTGATTTGGAAAATCAACCAGAGTTGCAAGCAATACGCTCAGACGTGGCGTATGACTTCTTCGCTGGTGTCGATTATACCGCTCAAGATGTGCTTAATTTACTCGGTTCTGGTGGCTGGAAAGGAGGTCGAATGGAAGATGGAATGTCTCATCATTTTGGTATGCACAGTCGCTATTAAAAACATGCGTTAATTTTATAAATTCGATAAATATTTTTGCTGTTAAAGATTAATTAAATTTTCTTTCAATTGGGTAACAATTACCTAATTATGCACCCGAATCCCAGCGCGTCGCTGGACTGGTTGGATTGCATACCATGAAATTAATCATCAAAGGATTGGGGCTGAGTGCTCTTGTGCTCAGCATGTTTGCTCATGCAGATAGCAAAACGTTGAACGTTTATGCATGGGGTGGCTATTTGCCGGAAGCATCGTTAAAAGCGTTTGAAAAACAAGAAGGCGTTACGATTAATTATTCGACCTTTGAGAATAATGAATCAATGTACACCAAGCTAAAATTGCTAAAAGGTTCTGGTTACGATGTGGTTTTTGCTTCTGCGTACTTCATTGAAAAAATGGGTCGAGAAGGGCTGCTTTCGAAAATAGATCACGCTCAAGTGCCAAACATGCAAGACACAATGGACGGTTTACTTGGCCAAGCGCACGATCCGAAAAATGATTACTCTCTGCCTTATATTTGGGGCATTACAGGGATCAGCTACAACGAATCCATAGTTGAGCAACCAGTGACCAAATGGGCAGACTTATGGGAGTCTCAATACGAACAACAAGTCATGTTGATTGATGACGTCCGCGACGTGTTCGGTATGGCGCTGAAGAAAAATGGCCATAGCGTGAATACAAAAGACGAAGCTGAAATCGAACAGGCTTTTGATTCTCTAGTAGCGCTGAAAAACAACGTATTACTGTACAACTCAGATGCGCCGCAAGTCCCTTACGTGTCCGGTGAAACATCGGTCGGCATGCAATGGAACGGCAACGCATTCCAAGGACAGGTTGAAATGCCTGAGCTGAAGTTCGTGATGCCGGAAGAGGGCGCGGTATTGTGGATGGACAACTTCACTATTCCGTCTGGCAGTAAAAACAAAGCATTGGCGCATAAATTTATTAACTTCATGTACCAATCAGAGAACCAAGCGGAAATCGTGACCAGTTTGGGTTATGCGTCGGCAACGAACGCTGGGCGTGACAAATTGCCAGAAGAGTTGAAAAATAACCGTACTATTTTCCCTTCATCAGAAGACATGAAAAAAGGCGAGTTTATTAATGATGTTGGCGCAGAAACGTTAGCGATTTACGAAAAGTACTGGCAACGTTTAAGAACGCAATAAGCAACGTCTTTGCCTATTGTTAGGCTTAAAATCGTTCAAATTTGGATTCCCCTCATCACGAAAGTGGTGAGGGGAATTTTTTATAGGCTTTGTACTGCGAGTGTTGCTACGCGGCACGCTTTACGAGGCAGAAGTGCTTTTTACCGCGTTGCAGTAACCAATATTGATCAAACAGTGGGAAGCTTAAACTCGGGTTATCAGCCGCCACTTTTTCACCGTTTACACTGATGGCGTTGTTGCTGATGTGTTCGCGTGCAACACGCTTCGAACTTGCTAAGCCCGACTCAATCAACAGCTCAACCAAATCTTGTTGTGTGCTCTCAATGCTTGGTAAACCATCCAACTCCAACTGTTTTAATTCACCCAAACTCAGTTGTTGCACATTACCGCTGAATAAAGCTTGAGTGATACGCTCGGCACTGGCTAGGCCTTCTTCGCCATGAACAAATCGCGTCATTTCTTCAGCGAGAATACGTTGTGCTTGTGGCTTACCTTGGCTTGCTTGGTCTTGCGCTTCAATGCTGGCAATTTCTTCGCAGCTCAAGAATGTGTAGTAACGCAAGAAGTGGTAAACGTCGGCGTCTTCTGCGCCAAGCCAGAACTGGTAGAACGCGTAAGGAGAGGTCTTGCTAGGATCTAGCCACACTGCGCCGCCTTCGGTTTTGCCAAATTTGGTGCCATCGGATTTGGTGATCAGCGGCAGAGTTAAGCCAAATACTTGCTCACCATTTTGACGGCGAGTTAAATCGATCCCGCTGACGATGTTTCCCCATTGGTCATTGCCACCGATCTGCAAACGGCAACCGTATCGACGGTTTAGCTCGGCAAAATCGTACGATTGCAGTAGGGCGTAGCTAAATTCGGTGAAGGAGATACCTTGGTCAGGTCGTTGCAGGCGTTGTTTTACCGATTCTCGGTTGACCATAGTATTGATCGAGAAGTGCTTACCCACATCGCGGAAGAAGTCGATCACATTGATCGCTTTCATCCAGTCAGCGTTGTTCACCATGATCATCGGCTTGGTCAGTTGGTGGTTCATCAACTGCTGAATTTGATTAGAAAGATCGTTAACCCAGCCGGAGACGATTCCCTCTGAGTTCAGACTGCGCTCAGTCGCTTTAAAGCTTGGGTCGCCAATCATGCCCGTTGCACCGCCAATCAAGGCTATAGCCTGGTGTCCGGCATCTTGAAAGCGCTTAAGCATAATCAAAGGCACGAGGTGGCCGATGTGCAAGCTGCCTGCTGTAGGATCGAAGCCGCAGTAAACGGTTTGAGGCTGTGAGAGAAGTGTCTGAATTTCTTCCAAATCGCTGGCTTGTGCGATCAAGCCACGATCTTGTAAATCTTGCAGTAATGGTGTCGTCATTCTTTTTGTCTGTCTTAGTGGTTGTTGTATTCAGACTAAAACGCGACACCTTTTGTCGATATATCCCTTAAGGGACAGTTTTTTATCTTGAATGGAGAATAAGGTGATTGAGGAAAAGCTGGAATAACTCACTCAATGAAGACACATTTAACTGCGAGTAAATGCGTTTTCGATGATTTTTGACTGTGCCTTGCACTAAGTGTAACCGCGCGGCAATTTCTTTGGTGTCAAACCCTTGAGCGAGAAGTGAAGCCACCTCTTGCTCGCGACGAGTGAGTGATTCTAAGCCAAATGTTGCTAAAGCTTGCTCAATGGCTAATCGCATACTGCCAGAATAAGCACTCTGGGCAAAAACAGGCTCAGAAAAGGTAAACTCCGTTTGTTTCCAGTGCTGCTGACAAAGCGATTGAATTATCGGGAAGTAGGGCTTTAGCTTATTGATTTGTTGCTGAGAAAAGTATTTTCCATCAGTCATATATCCGAAGTACAGCATGACCCAACGGCCAGATTCAACTTCGACTAGCATGCTAAGCTCGTCTTTCCACCCTGTTTGATGATAGAACTGCTCGCAGTATGAGGTGAAGTCAACGCCTTTACGCGCCACGTCTTTGAGCGTAAATACGCCTTGTTGCTTTGTCTCGTTTAGTTTGAGAAAAAAAGGGTCATTTTGAAATGAGTCAGTAAGGTAGCGTTGAAAAAGTAACTCTCGCTCGTTCTCAATTGAGTCGTAGAGATAAATAGGATGTTTACCTTCTCGGTAACCTAAAATAACTGCGCAATCAAAATGAAAAAGAGTGCGAATGACACGCATAAGTTTAGGAGTAAAGTTAGGCGTGTTAAGAGCAGAAATTGCTTCTGCTAGCAGATTATTAAAGTTATTGTCAGGCATGGGATACCGAATTGCAGGTGGTTTTGCGCAAGCATAACCAAAAGCAATCCAACGAGAAAGGGAAGTCGCCATCTTCTGGTGGCTTCCATAGAGAAAGTTGCGTAAGTGCTCAGTTTTGAGGAATCATAGCCCCGTTAACTTATTGATAAGGGTGCATAACAACGGTTTTATTTAAGCAATTAGTTGCTATGCGTTACTGCGAGTTAGTGAGCTCTTCGTTAACCCAATATTTAGAACCAGACACGTTAGCATCGATGAGCAAACCTTTAGCGTTCAACTGATAGACGGCGACGCCGCTGTTAAATTGTTTTGAAAGTTGCTCTGAATCTTCGCCCGCAACAGCAGAGGCTTCACTTGTGGCCTCCCATCCTTCGTTGACGAACGTATCAAAGTCTTCTTTGCTCTCAAACAGAACCACTTGTTGGTAAAATTTGCCGCCAGCCCCAAGTGCAACGCCCAAACCAAACATATTCATATAAGTGCGTTCTTCTGTTTCCTTATTCACTGCGACTCCTGACCCTGAGTTGGTGTGAAACAGCAAAGATAATTTACGAGAATCAAAGACCGCGTAGCCGTACGCGTTGTCGTAAATAGCTTTTGCCTCCGGCTTTTCATTAAATAACTTGAGCAAAGCGCTATCTGCCATTAAGTCCACGGCTTGGCGAGCTTCTTCTGGCGTATCGCCTTCCATCAGCTCATCAATTTTTTTGTCGGCAGCATCTATCCATTCTTTGCTTTTCTCGATGCTGGCTTCTGTCCATTCGCCTGCGGTATTGATCGCTTCCTCGGACCAATTCGTGAAATCTTGCCACGCTTGTTTTGAAAACGCTTTGGTGTCGTCCCAAGCATCTTGGGCAGTATCAGAAACTGCGTCGCCAAGCTCAGACATTTTATTGGAAATTTCATCCCAATCGGCATAAGCAGGGGATGCCAGGAGCATCAATGTAGTAAGGAGTGCGATAGGCTTTTTCATCAAATTCTCTCTGGAGTTATCGATATACCATTCATTTTAGGTCATCAGACTTTGATAATGAAATTGACTAAATGACGAACTTGAGAGAGGAATCACGAACTGATTGTGAAATGACGTGTGAATAACAAAGCCCTCACAAGGGGAGTGTGAGGGCTAGAGTTTATCGTGTGTTACTTGCTGCTAACTTTACCGAGTTTTAACCAAGTATCGATAACCGTATCTGGGTTTAGTGATACAGAGCTAATACCTTGATCCATTAGCCATTCCGCTAAGTCGTCGTGGTCTGATGGGCCTTGACCACAAATACCAACGTATTTGCCTGCTTTTGTTGCTGCATCAATCGCCATCTGAAGCATTACCTTAACCGCTGGGTTACGCTCATCAAATAGATGTGCAACATCGCCAGAGTCACGATCAAGTCCAAGCGTTAGCTGAGTCATGTCGTTTGAACCAATCGAGAAGCCATCAAAGTACTTTAAGAACTCATCGGCAAGGACCGCGTTGGATGGCAGTTCGCACATCATGATGACTTTAAGACCCTGATCGCCACGGCGCAGATCAAACTTCGCTAGCAAATCAATCACTGATGCTGCTTCGCTTGGTGTACGCACAAATGGGATCATGATTTCAACGTTTTTCAGACCCATTTCGTTACGAACGCGTTTGATTGCTTGAGTTTCTAGCTCGAAGCAGTCTTCAAACACTGGAGAAATGTAACGAGACGCGCCACGGAAGCCAAGCATTGGGTTTTCTTCATGCGGTTCGTATGCTTTACCGCCAACCAAGTTGCTGTATTCGTTAGACTTAAAGTCAGACATACGAACAATAACGCGTTTCGGCCAAAATGCCGCAGCAATGGTTGCGATACCTTCTGTCAGTTTGCTTACGTAGAAATCGATAGGATCTTTGTAACCACGAATACGCTGAGTGATTTCTGCTTTTAGCTCATCGCTTTGTGCATCAAAGTTAAGTAATGCTTTCGGGTGGATACCAATCATCTTATTGATGATGAATTCAAGACGCGCAAGACCAACACCTTCATTTGGAATTTGTGCGAAGTCAAACGCGCGATCAGGGTTACCCACGTTCATCATCACTTTTGTTGGTAGCAGTGGCAGTTCATCAACAGAAGAGCGTTTTACATCAAACTCAAGTTCACCTTGGTAAACGTAGCCCGTTTCACCCTCTGAACAAGATACGGTCACGGTTGCACCATCGGTTAACTTGCTTGTCGCATCGCCACAGCCAACGATTGCAGGAATACCAAGCTCACGAGCGATGATGGCAGCGTGGCAAGTACGGCCACCACGGTTGGTTACGATTGCAGATGCTTTTTTCATCACTGGTTCCCAATCTGGGTCAGTCATGTCTGTAACTAGCACGTCACCTTCTTGGACTAAAGACATTTGGTCCAGAGAGTCAACCAAGCGAACCACGCCTTTACCGATGCGCTGACCGATTGCACGACCTTCAACCAAAACATCCGCTTTGTTTTGTAGCTCGTAGCGCTCAATCACGTTTTGTTCCGTTTGTGAACATACGGTTTCAGGACGCGCTTGAACAATGTACAGCTTGCCATCAATGCCATCTTTTGCCCATTCAATGTCCATTGGACGCTGATAGTGCTTTTCGATGATCATTGCTTGCTTTGCGAGCTCTTTGATCTCGTCGTCGTTCAATGAGAACGTGTTGCGCTCTTCATCAGGAGTATCAACGATATCAACTTGTTTGCCGATTTCTTGGTTATCTGAGTAGATCATTTTGATCAACTTAGAACCAAATGTTTTCTTAACGATTGGGTGTTCGCCTGCTTCAAGCATTGGCTTGTGAACGTAGAACTCGTCAGGGTTTACTGCACCTTGAACGACCATCTCGCCTAGACCCCATGAAGAGGTGATGAAGACAACTTGGTCGAAACCCGATTCAGTGTCTAGTGTAAACATAACACCCGACGAGGCTTTATCTGAACGCACCATACGTTGGATACCCGCAGATAGCGAGATGCCACGGTGGTCGAACCCTTGGTGAACGCGGTAAGAAATCGCACGGTCGTTAAATAGAGAAGCGTAAACGTGCTTAGTTGCTTCTAGTACTGCGTCGATGCCTTTCACGTTCAAAAACGTTTCTTGCTGACCAGCAAAAGAAGCATCAGGTAGGTCTTCTGCCGTAGCAGATGAACGAACTGCGACTGAAAGCTCAGGATTGCCTTCGATCAGTTCTTGGTAATTTTCACGAATTTCTTGTTCAAGGTCCGCAGGGAAAGGGGCCTCTAATACCCATTGACGAATGTTTGCACCTGTCTTACGCAGAGCTTCTACATCTTCAACGTCTAGTTCATCGAGTAATTGGTGAATACGCTCATCCAAACCTTCGTGGTCAAGGAATTGGTTAAACGCGTATGAGGTTGTCGCAAAACCATTTGGTACAGAAACGCCTGCGTTTGCTAGGTTAGAAACCATTTCGCCAAGTGAAGCATTCTTACCGCCGACTTTGTCGACATCATCCATGGATAGGCCATTGAACCAGAGGGTGTTCTTTTGCATGTCTTTCTCCAGAAACATTGCAGCTTAGTAGGGGGACTTAAATCGATCTAAACAATCGCATGTTGGCTGTTATTACACGTTGACCATACATTGCTTCATTTAGATTGATATCAAAGGCAAACGATTACGTTCTGGCTGAAAAAAATTCAAAAGAATTTTTAAAGCTGTGGTGAACCTAACTGAAAGCCAAACTGATTTATTAATATTATGTGTACCATCCTACTCAAAAGATTTTGAAAAATTAAACAGAAATGCAAATAAATAACCAAAGTCGTGATGTATTCTATGTTTCTGACGGTACGGCGATAACATGTGAGACATTAGGGCATGTTGTTCTCGGTCAATTTCCGTTCATTCCTAACGAAAAAACCTTTCCGTTTGTAGAAAGCCAGGACAAAGCTACTGACGTAGTCAAAGAAATTGAAACTTCCTACCAGCGCAATGGCGTCAAACCTCTGGTCTTTTTCTCAATTGTCGTTCCAGAAGTACGTGAAATGCTGCTTGAAGCGCCGGCATACAGTTACGATGTGTTGGAGAGTATTGTGCAGAAAGTGCAAGACGACATTCAGATGGCACCAAAGCCTAAGTTGCAGCGTTCTCGCAGTGTGGGGAAAGATTCCGACACCTATTTTGACCGTATTGCGGCTATTGAATACACATTGGCGCATGATGATGGCATCACGCTAAAAGGGTTGGAACAAGCCGATATTATCCTGCTGGGAGTATCGCGCAGCGGAAAAACGCCGACTAGCTTGTACATGGCGATGCAATTTGGTTTACGTGTTGTGAACTATCCGTTCATTGCGGAAGATGTGAAGATGATGCGTTTGTTGCCTGAGTTTGAGATCCATCGTCATAAGTTGTTTGGGCTGACGATCGATCCCGGGCGCTTGACTGAAATCCGTGAGAATCGTTTGTCTGGAAGTGATTACGCTAGCACAGAGCAGTGCAAGCTGGAGCTAGACACTGTTGAGGCGTTGTTTAGAAGAGAGGCGATCCCATATATCAATACGTCCTCTCTGTCTGTTGAGGAAATTACTACGCGTATTCTGGAAAAAGCAGGAATGAAGCGTCGCTTGTTTGGCTAACAAGAGACGCTCATGTCGCTATGTGTAAGAGGAGGTAAGATGTGTACCTCCTCTATCGAATGAACCTTAGACAGAATTAATAGTATTGGAACATCTTTTGGATGTCTTGATAGTTTTTGGTCTGAGTCAGTGACAACATCAGTAAGATACGTGCTTTTTGTGGGTTCAATGTACCAGCGGCAACAAAGCCGTATTTTTCGTCATCAATTTCAGCATCCAAAGTGGTTGAGCCGCTAGGCGTTCGGGAGCTTCTTACAACAACAACGCCATCTTTACTCGCTTTCTCTAGCTCATCAAACACAGTGTGGTACAAGTTACCATTACCGACACCAGCACTTACGATGCCGTCAAACTTCGCATCCACAAAGGCTTTCACTGGCAAATTGGAGGCATTTGCATAGTTATAAACAATACCGACCTTAGGCAACTTAGTAAGCTTTGATACATCGAATGGGGTTTCTGTCGTATGTTTACGCTCTGGGCTTCGTTGATATTTGGCATCGCTATTATGAATGTAGCCGATAGCACCAAAGTTGGGTGACTGGAAAGTGCTGACGGAGGTTGTATTGGTTTTTGTCACATCTCGCACATCGAAAATCGTGTCATTCATTGCGACTAGCACGCCACGTCCTTCTGAATCTTCATCGGTGGCTGTTACGACTGCATTGTATAAGTTGACTGGTCCATCAGCACTCATTGCGGTGGAAGGACGCATTGCACCGACGATCACGACAGGCTTTTTGCTCTTGACGGTCAGATCAAGGAAGTAAGCGGTTTCCTCTAACGTATCCGTACCATGAGTAATGACGATGCCGTCAACATCATCTTGATCGAGTAGCTCATTAACTCTTTTCGATAATTTTAGCCACACTTCATCATTCATATCTTGTGAACCGATACTGACCACTTGCTCTCCAGAAATATCGGCAATGTTGGTCATACTCGGCACCGCAGAAATCAATGATTCAACGCCGACTTTACCTGCTGTGTAGTTTGATTCTGTTGCAGATTGACCTGCGCCTGCTATGGTGCCGCCAGTGGCAAGAATTTTAATGTTCGGAAGATCGGATTGCGCGAAAGACAAAGAACTAAGGCACAAACCAAGGGTTATCGTACTGAGGCGGAAAAGATTTTTCGTCATGGGAATCACCTGCTGTTAGGTTGGATGTTGGGGAGCTCATCTATCCTAAAAACAGCGGGTTAGATTTTTTGAGTACTAGTTCAACAAATTGCAGATGAAGATCGTGATCAACTAATCACTTAAAGAATATTAAATCAACCAGTTAACCTAATTGGCGTGTTTCTTTAACAAGTGAGATGTGCTAGTAACGTGCACAACGTGTTAAGTCCTATAATTTATTGATTTATAAATAGAAGGAGGTAGGAGTCTCGTGATGAGGTTATTAAACATGAATTTAGCCGTGCAATTTTCCAAAGTTTACAGTGTAAAAAAAGCGGCTTTACCCCGGAACAGATAAAAGCCGCTTGCCAATGATGTGTTAATTCACATCTTATCGCATAATCATTTGTTCACGACCAGGACCCACAGACACCATTTTTACTGGTACGCCCATGAGTTCCTCAATGCGTAGAACGTATTTCTGTGCTGCTACTGGAAGCTCTTCAAACTTACGACAACCTGTGATGTCCTCGCTCCAGCTTTCCATCTTCTCGTAGATTGGCGCAAGAGAGGCAGTTTGAGGCCAGATTGGGTTTTCGCTGTGGTCGCCTTCGTAGCCAACACAGATTTTCAGATCGTTAAGGCCAGTCAAACAGTCTACTTTCGTTAGTGCAATTTCAGTTGCGGCTTGCAGTTCAACGCCATTCTTCGTAGCGACTGCGTCGAAGTAGCCCATGTCGCGTGGACGACCCGTAGTTGCACCGAACTCGCCAGCAAGTTCGCGGAAAGCGTCTTGCTCTTCCATTGCAGTGATCAACGTACCAGTACCCACTGATGAGCTGAAGGCTTTTGCAACCGCAATAACGCGTTCAGGACGAAGTGCCGGAAGGCCACTACCGATACCCGCGTACATTGATACAACGTTAGAAGATGTTGTCCAAGGGTACTCACCGTAAACAAGGTCACGACCCGCGCCAAGCTGCGCTTCGAACAATAGAGTTTTGTCTTTCGCTTGTAGTTCTTTTAGAGGAAGCGTTACGTTGCAAATTGAATCGCGCCAAGGTGCAGAGACTTCTAGCAGCCAGTTCGCCAGTTCTTCAGCGGTTTGTTCAAACTCGAACGTCGGGTAAAGTGCACGCAGTTGCGGCAGTTTCCAATCCATCATGAATTGAAGGCGTTCAACCAATACTTCTGGTTGCTTCAACCAACCAACTAGGATGCCTTTCTTCATTACGCGGTCACCGTACGCAGGTGCAATACCTTGACGAGTTGAACCGTATGCTTTGTCGCCTAAACGTTGTTCTTCTAGCGTATCTTCTAGTGCGTGTAGAGGTAGACACAGTGTTGCGCGATCTGAGATGCACATATTCACTTTTACGCCTGCTTCTTCAACTTCCGCAATCTCCTGAGACAGCAACGCAGGGCTGATAACCATACCCGGACCTAACACTGCCAAACAGTCTGGGTTGAATACGCCACTTGGTAGCTGGTGCAGCTTAAACGTACCTAGATCGTTAACCACGGTGTGACCCGCGTTGTTACCACCTTGGAAACGAATGCTCGCAGAAGCTTGCTCTGCCAAAAAGTCAACGATGCGGCCTTTGCCTTCATCACCCCAGTTTGCACCCACAACAACGATAGACGACATAATTTAATCTCCAAAAACAGATGCAAAAATCTTAAGGTGTTCGCCATAATAAGAGAAATTAATTATACTCATTAACTTGATAAGAATCTCATATCGGAATTGGCAATGTTAGATTTGAACTGGCTGCGAACCTTCGTAACTCTTGCAGAGGTAAAACACTTTGGTAAAACAGCGACGGAACTCCACATGACACAGCCGAACGTAAGTTTGCATATCAAGCAGTTGGAGCAAGCCACGCGCACGAAATTGATTGAGCGAAATCCTGTGCAGTTGACGCAAGCGGGGAAGCGTTTGTTAGCTACGGCGCAGCGGATGCTCAATGAGCTGCAAATTTGTCAGTCGGATCTCAATGCCATCAACGATCTTACGCAGGGGACGCTTTCTATTGCGGCGAGCGATATTGTTTCACGTTTACTGCTTATCAAACCATTTCAGCAATTCAAAAGTGAATATCCGGGGATCGACTTGGCATTGTTCAATACCACATCTTCTCAAGCGGTGGATTTGGTGAAAAGTGCGCGTGCCGATATCGGCTTTGTTATCGCACAAAAAGAGAGTCAACCGCTGCATTTTACGCCTCTCACGCAGATTCACTGGTGTGCGTTTGGCGATAACATTTTTGAGTGGCAAGACAATCGAAAAGAGAGCCAGACGCTGATCCTGCTAGGGCACGATACTCGAACCCGAGAGCTGATTGATGCGTCTTTACCTGAACTAAATCTGCCTAAGCATCGCGTGATGGAAGTGGGCAGTGTGGAAGCACAAATCGACTGGGCGGAAGCGGGGTTTGGGACTGCTATTGTGCCGGATTTCTCGCTCGATCCGAGATTAAAGCTTTCTCGTGAAGTTACGCCTTTGCCAAGTTTTCCAAACACTGATTTCGGCTACATCGTGCGTCAAAATCAGGTGTTATCCAAAGCGGCAAAACAGTTGCTGGCATGGGTTGGCGAGAATGTGTCGGTGGTTGAGGGCTAAGACGATGAAAGAAAAGGCCATGAAAGAGACGAAGATTACGATTTCGCTCCCATCCTTGATTCACCGTATTGGGGGCGACCATGCCAAGCGAGCGAAAACACTCGCAGCAGAAAAACAGTGCGATCTTAAGCGAATTAGACGATCTCGTCACTGGCAAATCTCGGGCGAGGCTTTGGATGTAAAAGCGTTTTTAGAGCATCTCAAAAACGAAGAAGCAGAGACGATGCGATTTGCGATCAACAAGATCGAACAAGCTCTACTTGCTCACCAAGACAAATTGGAACCTTTGGACGTGAAGTTGATACGTTTGGTGAGACAAAACCCAAACATCACCCTAGCGGAGCTGATGGCTGAAACGAACTGCACGTTAGTTCAAGCTCGCACGGTACGATTTGGTGCTGAGTTGCTTTAAGATCGGTTTGTGGTTTACTCACTTTATTAACAGATGTTAGGGTACCGATCAAAATCACTCACTAAGACCATTTTATTATGGATATTTGGCAGCTTCTCCTTTTTATTCCTGCTTGCTTCGCTCTAAATATGGCTCCAGGCCCAAACAATTTATTGGCAATGAATAATGCGCGTTGTTACGGCTTTAGGGCCGCGTTTACGGCCAGTTTAGGCAGGATTGCTGCTTTTTCAGCGATGATTGCGTTGTCTGCATCAGGTCTGGCTGTGATTTTGTATACGTCAGAAATGCTATTTTTGGCAATAAAGTTGGTAGGAGCGCTGTATCTACTGTGGATTGCGTTTAACCTTTGGCGTTCAGAGTCCAGCCCGATCTCTGACTTGGACAATTCGCGCAATTACGCAGGACTTGCGAAGCAAGAATTTACACTTGCTGCTGGCAACCCGAAAGCGATACTTATTTTTACTGCATTCTTGCCGCAATTTGTTGATGCCAATGCCAACGTTCAAGAGCAGTTTTTTGCCCTTGGCTCGACGTTTTTGATATTAGAAATGGTCGCCATTTCAATCTATGCCATCTTTGGTTTGTACTTGAGGCACTGGTTTTCAAATCCAAAAATGGCGAAACGTTTCAATCGCGGATGTTCGTTGTTTTTAGCCGCATCAGGTGCGAATTTGCTACTAAGTAAGCAATAACAACACATCATCTCCGTAGATTATTTTTCTATAAAAAGAGCCGCTGATGTTACATCAGCGGCTCTTTTAGTTGATGCATCGATTAATTTATTGTTACCACATCAAATCGTCAGGCACGACGAAATCTGCGTATGGATCGTCTTCTGCTGGAATGTCCGATTCAGGTTCTTTTTGTTCGATGATGACGGACTCATCACGTTGAGCAATTTTATTCGCTACTCCACGTGGAATGACAACATAGCTTTCACCAAAAATTGCGATTGCCAAAATACCTTTGATCAACTGCTCGCGGATAAGTGAATCTACATAAAGTGATTTCACTAGCGTACCGTGAGTGAAGTTGTATTTGATGTCGCCATCTTTTAAGTCGATCTTGTTCATCTCAATCAATTGATTGATCTGCGCTTTGATCTCTTTGTTTAATCGCTCAGCATTTTGCTGCTCGCTCAATTGTTTATCACGCTCTAACTGTTGGCGTTTATTCTCTTCAACCGCCGCTTTTACTTCGCGTGCTTGAACGCGTGATTTTTTAGAGCCTTTCTTCGCTTTCTTTAGTTTCTTTTCATTAACTAAGCCAGCTTTCAGCATTTGTTCTTGAAGGGTAAGTTTTGCCATGTTTCATCCAGTTAGTGCGCAATTTTGGGCATTTTACCCACTATTGCCACTTGTAGTAAATAATAGTGCTTTCTATGGGTCTAAAATGTTTGGTTGGCTTGTTGTCTCTTTAATGGAAAGTGCAAAGCGGGCCTTCTCCAAAGCCCGCGAGCATTACTGAAATCTAGGTGGGTTATGGCTGCCACTGTTTAGATGTGACGAGGTTATCCATCACTTTGTTTACCGCTTGATGCGCTTTGTCGACAATGGTGTCTATATCGTTACGATTCGCGATAAGCGGTGGAGCAAAACCGAGGATGTCACCATGTGGCATAGCGCGAGCGATTAAGCCTTGCTCTAAACAGGCCGCCGCGATTTGCGGGCCTACTTTCAAGTTTGGATCAAAGTGTGCTCGGCGAAGCTTGTCTGAAGAAAACTCCAACGCATGCAACAAGCCAACGCCACGAGTATCACCGACTAATGGATGATCGTTAAACGTCTCTGCCATACGTTGCTGCAAGTAAGCGCCGACTTCGGCCGCGTTTTGCACTAAGCCTTCACGTTCAATGATATCGAGGTTGCAGTTCGCGGCTGCCGCCCCCATTGGGTGACCAGAGTAGGTATAACCGTGTCCGATAGCGCCCCATTGGTCGGTGCCGTTTTCTAGCACACTCCAAACTCGTTCACTGACGATCACGCCAGACAGCGGTTGATACGCTGAGGTTAACCCTTTCGCTACCGTGATGAGATCTGGTTTCATGTCGTAGTGGAGTGAGCCAAAATCGGAGCCGAGGCGACCAAAGCCACACACCACTTCATCCGCAATCAAGAGTACATCGTATTTGTCGAGTACTTTGCGAATCGCCTGCCAGTACCCTGCTGGTGGTGGCACAATACCGCCAGTACCGAGCACTGGTTCCGCAATCATTGCTGCTACCGTTTCTGGGCCTTCTTCCAAGATCATCGCTTCGAGTTGATCTGCGCAATATTGAGAGAATTCAAGCTCAGACATACTCTCGTCTTCACGGCGATAATAATATGGCGCGATGGTGTGTTTGATACGCTCAAGTGGTAAATCAAAATGGGCGTGGAACAACGGTAAACCTGTCAGTGAACCGGACGCGATACTTGAACCATGGTAGCCGCGGTCACGCGAAATGATTTTTTTCTTCTCTGGTAGACCACGAGCATTGTTGTAATACCACACCAACTTAAGTTGAGTTTCGTTCGCGTCGCTGCCTGACATGCCGTAGTAAACTTTGCTCATGCCTTCAGGCGCCATTTTGATGATGCGATCTGACAGTGTCACGAGCGCTTCGTTCGTATGGCCGACGTAAGTGTGGTAGTACGCCAGTTCTTTGGCTTGTTCATAAATCGCATCGGCCATTTCAGTCCTGCCATAGCCAATGTTCACACAATACAACCCGGCAAAGCCGTCTATCAGCTCGATGCCTTCTGAATCGGTGATGCGTATTCCGCTTCCGCTCGAGATAATTCTTCCCGGAAGCTCCCCGGCCGCATACTGCTTCAGGTGGGTTGAGGCATGAAATACTCTCTGACGATCGATCTCTAAAAGTTGTTGGGTTTTGTTACTCATGATCCTTCTCCTCGAATAATTGGATATCCATATTTCGTGCCTCAACTGCCACTGACGGTTGGTAAAGCGCCTAAGCAGCAGTATTTGATTTCGCTGTATTCTTCAAATCCGTGACGGCTTCCTTCTCGTCCAAGACCAGACTGTTTCACGCCGCCGAATGGGATAGGGTGCCCTGTCATTTTGACGGAGTTCACGCTCACCATGCCAAACTCCAAACCGCGCATGCAGTGCCAAATTTGGTGAATATCGTGACCATAAACATAGGCAGCTAAGCCGTACTCAGTGTCGTTGCTCATTTCAATCACGGTATCTAAGTCTTGGTAAGGCAATACGCCTGCCACAGGACAAAAATTCTCTTCGCGATACACCGCCATTTCAGAGGTTACATCGGCTAGCAATGTCGGCGCGAAGAAGTTTTCGCCTGGTACGGGCTGGTGGTATCCCGCTACCAATCGCGCGCCTTTGTCGAGCGCGTCACGCACCAAATCATGCGCTTTATCCACCGCAGTGCGATTAATAAGCGGTCCCATGGTGGTTTTTTCGTCTAAGCCATTGCCCAAAACGATGTGGCTCATTTCTTTGGCAAACGCTTCCAAAAACGCTTCGTACTTATCGTCAGGGACGAAAATACGGTTTGCGGCCAAGCAGTCTTGTCCTGCGGTTTGAAACTTCGCATCCACGGCGGCTTTGGCTGCTTGCTCGACATCCATATCTGGCAGCACGATGAAAGGGGCGTTACCACCGAGCTCCATACTGCACTTCTTCACGGTTTGTGCCGCGTCGCGTAGCAACAGTTTGCCTACTCGAGTTGAGCCTGTGAACGAGAGCGCTTTGACTTTATCGGAGTGACACAAGGTTTGTGACACCATCACCGCATCGCCAGTGATCACGTTAAATACACCAGGTGGAAAGCCAGCTCGGTCTGCTAACTCTGCCAACGCTAACGCAGAAAAAGGCGTTTCACTGGCGGGCTTAATGAGCACCGGACAGCCTATTGCTAGTGCGGCTGCGGCTTTGCGTGTGATCATGGCATTAGGAAAGTTCCATGGCGTAATCAGTGCTGCGACACCAATTGGCTCGCGCACCGTTGATAGCTGCGCATTCGGAATATGACTTGGGATGGTTTCGCCATAACAGCGGCGTGCTTCTTCGGCAAACCAACGAACAAAGGATGCGCCGTAGTCAATCTCACCTACAGCATCACCTAGTGTTTTTCCTTGCTCCATCACCATCAAATGAGCAAGATCTTGCTTTGATTCTAGAATCAGGTCGTGCCAACGCATGAGAATTTCAGCGCGCTCTTCTGCTTGCATTTTTCGCCATTGACGAAAGGCTTGGTCGGCTTCATCAATCGCTTGATAGAGTTGTTGCTGAGATAGCTTAGTGATGTAACCGATGACCGTGCCATCTGCTGGATTATCCACCGGATGAAATTGATCACCACTTACCCATTTGCCATTCACGTACGCTAAACCTCTCACCAAACGTACGTCTTTCATTATCGCCATCATGTCGTGCGAGGCTTTTAATTCTTCAGCGTGTAAGCTGTGCAGTGCTGTCATGAGTCCTTCTCCCAGCATCGTTGTCCATAATGAAACTGTAATGGAGAAGTGACCGAAATAATTTCTGATACCGAGGTTTAAAACGTCAGAACTTTCTTTTTAGTGCCGTTAAATATGGTGTTTTTTCTGTTCACGCCTGATACGCATTTTCCCTTTTATAACAAAGCGTTTTGGTTTACTTCGAATGTGCCCGCATCACGTTTGATTGTTTTTGTCACAATGTAAGTAAAGTAGCGCTCAATGCCCACATCTGAGTCTAACCAGTTGTCGATAAGCCGCTGATATTGGTCGATATCTTCTGACTGAATTTTAAGGATGTAATCGATACCACCGCCCGTGGCATAGCAATCAGTGACTTCTGGTGAATGTTGAACCAGTTGCTCGAAGCGTTTGAACGCTTGGGCGTTGTGTTCTTTGAGCGTAACTTCAACCATAACCGACGTTCGTTTGAACAAAATATCGGTATTTACTTTTGCTCCGTAACCTTCAATGATGCCTGCTTCTTCCAGTTTTTTGACGCGCTCCCAGCAAGGGCTCACGGATAGGTTGATGGCCTCGGCAAGGTGAGATTTGGTGATACGACCATTGTCATGAAGTATTTGTAGAATTTTTACGTCGTAGCGATCGAGGCGCATTATGAGTCTCCCTGTTGAATACTAATCATTTCATAAAGGCTGATGACTGGTCGCTGTTATAAGGTGCTTTCCAGTTTGCTTCTGGTATGCCATTTGTTTTGATTTCTTTAGTTGGCTTTTCAATCAGCCTATCTCGCCGCAGTCTTCGGCTATAACTGCGATAGTGTCACCGATATTCACCATAGCAGGAAAACGACGTGCCGCGAAAATACCATTGCGCTGTGACTTGTACTCAACGGGGGCGGTACCTGTGCGCTCGGTCGAGAAGATTCTCACTAATACATCTCCCTTTTTGACGGTATCGCCAAGATCAAATAAGTATTCTGTGATGCCGTGGTGCTGGCTTTGCACATAACAACTTGCATCAGGCATATCTAATAACTTAGTTGGTTGGGTTGGTTGTTCGTAGTCACCGGGCAAGTTGCCTGAGAAGCGTAAGAAGTTGCGAATGCCACGGTCGGAATAAGCGATGGTTTCTGGAGTGCTGGTTCCGCCGCCTCTTAGTTCGGTGGTAACAAAGATTTTTCCCTGAGACTCCACGGCAGTGTCATACAGGCTGGTGGCGTCCATTTCGAGCAAGATCATGGTGTAAGGTGCGCCAAACAGTTTTGCACCTAATATGCAGGCTTCTTCTTGATCGAGATTGTCGAGACGATGGGCAGCGGCGAACGGCACGATATCTAACGTTTTACCACCTGAGTGAATGTCTAACGCAAAATCGCACTTAGGAACTAGGTAACGAGTAAAATAATCCGCAATTTTCTCGGTCACTGTGCCTATGGGGTTGCCGGGAAAGCTGCGATTTAAATTCCCTTTATCGATAAACGACGTACGTGAGGTATTTTGTACCGCAGGTAAGTTCATCATGGGTACAATAATGACACGACCTTGGATTTGATCTGCCTGAAGCGAGTTCGTCAATTTTAGCAGGCTGGTGATGCCTTCGTATTCGTCTCCGTGATTACCGCCAGTAAGCAGTGCGGTTGGTCCGTGACCATTTTTGATCACGGTGATAGGTATCATAATACTGCCCCAAGCGGAGTCGTCATGTGAATAGGGCAGCGTTAAAAAGCCGTGCTGTATACCTTCTCGGTCAAAGTCTATGGTGGCTGTGATCGAGCTTTTTTGCATATCAAGTCCTTTTAGTTCTCAGACCTAGCTCAACAGAGCTTGAGGTTTGAAAAATTAGTGTTTAACAAATAAGTGGCGTGGAAAGTCACACAGCGTTTTTGCTCCATCATGGGTAATGACGATACTTTCCGTTGTTTCTAATCCCCAATCTTTGAACCACAACCCCGGCATAAAATGGAATGTCATGCCTTCTCTCAAGATGGTTTTATCGGTGTCTCGCAAACTCATGGTTCGTTCCCCCCAATCTGGCGGGTAGCTCAAACCTATTGGATAGCCACAACGGGCGCCTTCGCGTGAGAATCCCGCTTTATCGAGAACCTGGTTTAGTGCATTGGCGATGTCGGCGCAGGTATTTCCGGGCTTTGCCACTTTCAAGCCTGCTTCAAGCCCTAAAGTTAGGGCTTCGTCGGCTCGTTTAAACTTGTCGTCAGGCTCGCCAAGAAAAATAGTGCGAGAGAGTGGACAATGGTAACGGCGGTGCGCCCCTGCAATTTCAAAAAACGTCCCTTCGCCTTTCTTGAACGGTCTGTCATCCCAAGTCAGGTGAGGTGCGGAAGCATCAGAACCTGATGGCAAAAGCGGCACAATCGCGGTGTAATCGCCAAAGTGGTCTTCATGCCCGAGCACGGCTTGGCGGTTAATCTCGGCAACAAGGTGGTGTTTCGGTAATCCAGGTTCAATCATGTCGAACGCGACGCGGTGCATATTTTCAACAATGCGAGCGGCACGGTACATGTACGCCAGTTCTTGATCGGATTTAACGGCGCGGCACCAGTTGACTAGTCCAGTTGCATCGAGAAGTTGAGCATTCGGTAGGTGCGTAGTGAGTGATTCGTAAGCGGTGGCGCTAAAGTAATAGTTATCTTTTTCTACGCCGATGCGACCACGATCCCAAAGGCGCGGAGCCAGTACGGCTTCGACTAGGAAATCCATCGGGTGTAACGGCGGGTTCATTACATAATGGTCTGGATAGTAGGTAATGTTTTCTGCCGACATATACGCAGTCCTGTATGCTCCGTTGGCATCTTGGCAGCGTCCAAACCAAACAGGTTCATCAGATGGACCAACAACGACACATTGTGGCACGTAAAAAGACCACCCATCATAGCCTGTCAGCCACGCCATGTTAGAAGGGTCATGAATGATAAGGACATCCAATTCTCTTTCTTCCATCGATTGCCGAACTTTCGTTAACCGATCCTGGAACTCATCCAGTGTAAAATGCAAAGCAACGCCTCTCATATTTTCTCCTTGTTAGAAATCCGACGCCTTATGGGCCTTCGGAGACGCTGAGGTATTTCTACCTTCTACCAGCTAGCCAGATCTGCGTTAAAAATGATTGCAATTTACCTCTGGGGTTGTATTTGGATTGAACGATGCTGTTTAACATGTTTGTTTAACCCATACATTTCATGTCAATCATTACAATTGTGGTTTATTTTTGTGCATTTCACCTCATTTTGTGAGTTAAAGTTCGCTGTTTGTTAAATGGAAGTTACAATGAGCGTTAAAAATGAATCAATTAAAATATTGTGTCATGACAATTTCTTTGAACCCGATCATTCGGCCAGGCACCGCTAAATACATCTCCATTGGTAACTATCTTGTCGAATGTGTCCGCAGTGGTTATCTAAAACCGGGGACTCGATTACCCACACATCGTGAGTTTGCAGAGCAAATTGGCGTCAGCGTACAAACGGTGAGCCATGCATATGGTTATGCAGAGAAAAAAGGGGCGATCGAGTCTTGGGTTGGGAATGGTACTTTTGTCAAATCAGGTTTTGTGGATGAAAGTACGGACACGGAGTTCATGCTGACACAAGAGATGAAAGAAACGCCGGATGAAATTGATATGTCGATTGCACATCCAGTGGTGACCGATCGCCACATTACGCTTTTTAATCAGGCGTTAATGGAGATTGCTGGGCAAACAAACAATCGTGGTTTGATCAGTAAAGCAAAGCCGGTAACAGGTCAGCCTCATCATATTGAGTCAGGGGCACGATTTCTAAGTAGCCAAGGGCTGGATGTGGGTGCCGATCAGATATTACTCACAAATGGTGCATGCCATGGTTTAACGTTGGCTTTAAGCACAGTTGTTGAACACGGTGATTTAGTTGCTTGTGGTCACTTGGTTGATCATGGCTTGATCTCTCGCTCGAGAATGCTTGGATTTAAGTTGCAACCACTTGAAATGGATGAGTTTGGTATAACGCCGGATGCATTTGAATGGGCATGTAAACACAAACCAATCAAGGTATTGTGTTGCACACCTAGCATGGCTAACCCGACTAGTGCGCATATGGATCTTGCACGCCGAGAGGCGATAGCGAATATTGCGCAGCAATACGACATCTATGTCATTGAAGATGACGTGTATGGAGCACTAGAACCTAACCGTGTCCCACCCCTTGCCACATTGTTACCCGAACAAGCTTTCTATGTAACCAGTTTAACCAAAGTTGTAGCGCCAGGCATGCGCACTGGCTATCTGACGGTCCCACGTCATTTTTTGCAGCACGCGATTGGTCGTTTAGCCGCAACGAGTTGGTCTGCGACTCCATTACCATTTGAAGTTGCTCATTTGTGGATCGAGAACGGTACGTTAAATCGACTTATTCGCTTTCAAGTCAATGAGTTTGCTAAGCGACAACGAATAGCAAAAGCCGCTTTAGAAGGGCATGTTTATAGCTCGCACCCGAATGGACAGCACATTTGGTTGAGACTACCCGAGCAGTGGAATAGCGATGACCTGGTTGCTTCGGCAAAGCGTTCAGGGGTGCAGATTACGGGATATAAACCGTTTGTTCTCGATACAAATCAGCCAATGCCTTACGTGCGAATCAGTTTGGGAGCAGAAACAAACCGAGGCTACATCAAACACGGGTTATCTGTGATTGCTGAAATTCTCGATACCAACCCTCCCACCTCACACTTTTTGGTCTGAGCGATAGGTTATTTATGCTTTTATCTGATGGGCTTAAACGTTTGTAACTGAGTTTTTTCTTGTCGCCATTGTCTCGGCGATTTCCCCGTCCAACGGCGAAAGTGGCGGCTGAAGACCGCAGTTTCTGCATAGCCCAGTTGCAACGCGATATCGGTAATACTCTGAATATTCTCATGCAATCGCTGTTCGGCGAAATCCTGACGCACTTGTTGTAAAAGCTGCCGATAATTTGTGCCCTGTTGTTTCAGCTTGTTTTGCAGCATTCTCGGATGCAGGTCCAATGCTCTTGCAACGCGCTCAACGCTGCATTCTCCGGTTGAGAGCAGACGGCCAATCATGTTTGCCGCTTGGTCACTGAGATTGTTTGGGTAACGGGTTTGCAGCTCTTTGAGGTGCTGTTGAAAGTGGCGCTCTAGTGCGTCTTCATCTTGGTGGTTCTTAGCGTTAAGTAGACTCGCTTTAAGTAGGATACCGTCAAACTTATCACCAAAACGCAGTTTGTTCTGCTGGGCAAATTCGCTCTGTTCTGCCTCGAAGCTTGCGTGTTGGGTCAGGTGTAAAGAGAAATGGCTCGCTTCAATATCAAGCAGACTGGCAATAAACATCGCCAGATGCGACACACTCAACTGCATCAACTGCGCGATACCTCGTTCGCTGTGCACATCAATATTGAGCGACAACCGTACCCAATCATCTTGTGGCGTCATGTTGAGAGTTACCCCTGACGAATGTAGATAGAGAAAATCATTCACCCGCGCCAAGGCATCACCAACCGTTTCCGCGCGAGAAACCAGCATTGGTAAGTCCCCCAAGCTTTGTAGGTTTTGACGCTCAGCGAGTAACGCACCAAACAACGGTTGCTGACAACGAGCAGCCGCTTCCTCCAGCAATTCAGCCAGCCTAGGGTAGGCGAGATACGTATCGGGATTGCGAAACTGCGCCGCAGACAGCCCGACGGCAGCCATAATCTCAACCGGATTCTGCCCCAGTTCGGAAACCAAGCTATCAAATTTATCGGCAGCGCCACTTCGTACGATATACATGTCTCGATTTTTAAATGTTAACAGGTTGTAAATCGCAATGTATCAAATTTACTTCGCAAAAGGTCAAGTGAGTGTCAGTGAGTTGATCTAGGTTACATTTTGATAACAAAAACGCATGAATGAGAAGGTGTATGGAACTTATCAATAAAACGGCCATCGTGACTGGCGCTGCGGGTGGAATTGGGCAAGCTATTATTGCAAAGCTAAGAGAGCAAGGAGCCAAAGTGCTTGCTGTCGATATTTCAGAGCAATCACTGCAAATGTACGCAAGTTTTGGCCCTAAGCCGTTGGAAACCTTTGTTGCGGACGTCACCGATTACCAACAAGTCGAAGCCATGGTGAAGTACGCGGTCGAACTATTTGGCTCACTTGACATCATGGCCAACAACGCGGGCATCGGTGCACCGAAACCTCTGCTTGACCACGACCCAATTGCTGATTTTGAGCCGATCTCAAAGGTCAACCAAAATGGTGTCTACTACGGAATTCTCGCCGCTGGGCGACAATTCCAAGCGCAAGGCACGCCGGGCGTGATCCTCAATACTTCTTCTGTTTACGCACGAATGGCGTCTGAGATGACCTTTACCTACAACGTCAGTAAAGCCGCAGTCGATATGATGACCAAATGCGCCGCATTAGAACTCGCACCATTGGGTATTCGTGTTTGCGCTGTCGCTCCGGGACGCGTTGATACTCCGATGTTAAGGCAATACGAAGAGATTGGCCTGTGGGACCACATCCGCAAAGAACAGATGCGTCAAAACTTCACACAACCAGAAGAGATTGCTGATGTGGTGGCGTTTCTGGTCAGCGAGAAAGCCAACTGTATCAACGGTTGTACCATCAGCGCATCTGACGGTTTCGAGAATTTTAAGTACCCACTTATGGGATAGGCGAGTACGCCACATTACAGCAATAGCGAGGATGTAAGTTATGTCATTACCAGAAGTTATTCAGCACCAAGATTTCTTATTAACTCTTAATACCAATGAAGAGTCGATCATCAAAGACGCATTACCGGGTGTGGATGTTTATCCCCTGTTTCTTGATCCAGAAAACGGTACTTGGGTGATTCGTGCTAAATTCAAACCGGGTATCACTCTGCCTAAGCACTTCCACACTGGCGTGGTGCATTTCTATACGCTGAGTGGCGCTTGGCACTACATTGAGTACCCAGATCAAGTCCAAACTTCTGGTAGCTACTTATATGAGCCGGGCGGTTCGATTCATACCTTTCACTGCCCTGAAAGCTCAGGCGGTGCCGACGGTTTTATGGTGATCACTGGTGCAAACATTAACTTTGACGAAGAAGGTAACTTCATCAATATCATGGATGCGGGTTGGATTGAGCAGGTTGTTATTGCAACAGCGAAAGCACAAGGCTTCACCGCGCGCTACATCAAACCGGGTGCGATTGCTGGCCTGAGTGATGATCTTGCGGAGTAACCCCATGCAACAGATGAACAGTATCGTAATGCAGGATGGTAGTGTCCGCCTGAAGCAAGTCGAAATCCCCAAACCCGCTTCGGGACAAGTGTTGGTTCGCAGTCTCGCCTGTGGCATTTGTGGCTCCGACCTTCACATTACTCGACACGCGGATGAGGTATTTGATGTATTCCACCAGCTCGGGTTGATGCCTGATGAAGCCGGTGAGCACGCTCAAGTGATGTTGGGGCATGAGTTCTGCGCGGAAATTATCGAATACGGTGCCGATACGCAGCAAACGTTGTCCGTTGGTAGCCGAGTCACCTCAGTGCCGATGTTGCTCAGCCAAAATGGCGCGGGCGTTGGTGTTACTCCGGGTACTTATGGCGCTTACTCTGAGTACTTCCTGCTTGATGAAGCGTTATTGCTACCTGTCCCAGACGGAATGCCATCTGAGGCGGCGGCACTGACTGAACCACTGGCGGTCGGTTTGCACGCGGTCAATCGCAGTGAAATCGAGACGGAAGAAACAGCGCTGGTTGTCGGTTGCGGTCCTATAGGGCTGGCTGTGATTGCTGCACTGAAACAACGTGGCGTCAGCAATATTCTTGCGGTCGATCTTCAGGAAGAAAAGCTGCAACTTGCCAGCGAGTTTGGCGCAAATCGATTGATCAACCCGACCAAGGAAGACGAGATCGCCGTTGGTGAGCAGTACGCGATGAACTCACGTCTGGTCATTTATGAATGTGTGGGCAAGCATACCTTGATTGACGATTTTATGCGCCGCGCCCCTGCCCGAGCGCGAATCGTCATCTCGGGTATCCATACGACACCCGCAATCATTAACTACGCGTACGCGACGGTAAAAGAGCTCGACTTGAGATTCTCTTACTACTACCAACCGCACGAGTTTGAGCAATGCCTACAAGCGATTGCCGAACATAAGTTGCCTTGGCAGAAAATGCTCACCGCCAAAGTGGGAATCGACGGTGTCGAAGACGCATTTACACAGTTAATGACGCCAAATGACCACATCAAAGTCGTTATTGAACCTTGGCGCTGCGGCGCGTTAGAAGTGATTTAACTCTTAGCCAGATTAAGCTAGCTAAAACCAATTTTAGTTTGGTGACAGCCCCAACCGTAGCAGCTAGGTTGGGGCTTTTTTTGTTAGGCTTGTTCTGCGCATTCCCGTTGCAGAGCAGGGTAATCGGTGTAGCCTCGTTCGTTTCCGCCAAACAACGTTGAGCCATCGAGTTCTGCCAACGGATGGTGATGTTGTAAGCGAGAGACTAAGTCTGGGTTTGCTACGAATGGCCGTCCGAATGCGACAAGATCCGCGTAGCCTTTCTCTAACACTTCGTTTGCTCGTTGAGGATCGTAGCGACCTGCGACAATGATAGCGTTGCGAAAGCGCTTTCTAAGTTCGATTCGGAACGTCTCTGGAATCGTTGGTGCATCGGCCCAATCAGCCTCGGACAAGTGCAAGTAGGCGATGTCACGATCCTGCAGTTGTTTTGATGCTTCCAAGATTGTTGGCACGATATCTGGGCAGTCCATATCTTTAAACGTAATAAATGGTGCCAATCTCACTCCAACTCGATGCGCACCAACAGCGGCGATAACTGCCTCCACTACTTCGATAAGAAAACGGATACGATTTTCTCGTGAACCGCCGTAGTTGTCTGTTCGATGGTTTGAGTTGGTTCTTAAGAACTGATCGATCAGATACCCATTCCCGCCGTGGATTTCTACACCATCAAAACCCGATTCAATGGCGCGTTTGGCTGCGTTCGCGAAATCACCGACAACTCGGTTGATATCTGCTTGTGTCATGGCGCGAGGCTCAACACAATCGACCATATTGCCGTTGCCTTGTTCATCTGCAATCCAAACTTGCGTCTCTACCGGAGCGAGCGCAGATGGCGCGATAGGCTGTTCACCATTTTGGAATGTTGGGTGAGACACTCTGCCCACATGCCATAGCTGACAAAACATCGCTGCGCCTTGTGATTTGACCGCTTGGGTCACACCTTGCCAGCCCGCCACTTGCGCATCGGTGTAAACGCCAGGGGTGAACGAATAGCCTTGAGAATCGTCCGAAATTTGCGTGGCTTCGGAAATGATCAGCCCGGCAGAAGCGCGCTGTTGATAATACGTTGCCATCATCTCATTCGGGATGTTGCCCGGCTGAGTGGTGCGTGCGCGAGTCATTGGTGCCATGACAATACGGTTTTGTAGTGACAACGATTTCAGTTGAGCTGGCTCAAACAGCTTATTTGTTCTTTGTTGCATGTTGCGCTCCTTAGATAAGTACAGGCACGTTGGTCGCTTTACGAGCGATTGCCATCCAGTGAAGTACGGCTGGATCCCATTGCACTTCGGGCGCACTGAAAAAGCCGCGTAGAATGGAAAACATAATGGCTTGATCAACCAGTGACGTTTGCTTTTCTGAACTTAGGTTGAGCAAGGGTTTGGTTTGTTCTATCAAAGCGGCGACTTCTTTCGCAATCGCAGGTGTATCGTTAATCAAAGCTTCAAAATTTAACGCTTCGGTTTCTTTTTTTGCACGCCATGCTTGTTTAGCGGTTTCTGTTGCAAATTCCGGTAACGTCATGTTTGACCAACGCGGATACCCGACTTTTTGTAGCGGTAAAAACGCTTGTTTTTGCCAGTCTAAAACCGGTTTGGAGGGTTGGCTGTTTTCGCTGGAAGATGCCAATTCAAGGAAGTAGTTGATGATGTCTAAGCTTTCCGCCATGGCTTCACCATCGTCTTTGATCAAAAGAGGAACTTGTTTTGCGCCGATGAGGTTTGTGGTGGTGCTCTCGTCGTTATAAGCAATGTTGATGACATCCAGCTTAATATTCAGCATGCCTGCAACAAAACGGACGCGGGCGCTAAAGGGGCAATGTTCATAAATGTACAGTTTCATTTTTTGTTTCCTATCTCTTGGCTGGGCAGGGCGTGTTGTTGTGCGTTGTACAGCGTTACGGCGTTTAACTTTTCCCTGTCACATAACGTTCTGGGTCTAAACAATGTCGATAGGGTCAGTATATGGATTCGACTTAATTTGATAATTGGGTAATATCTAAATTGATTATTCAGTTTTTCCAAATAATAAGAGCACGAAGATGGATAAGTTTTCGGATATGACGTTGTTTGTCAGCATCGTTAAACATCAAGGTCTGGCGGCGGCGGGAAGGGAGTTAGGTTTGTCTCCGGCGACGGTAACGGCAAGGCTGCAAGCGATAGAAGAACGCTATGGCGTAAAGCTGCTCAACCGAAGCACACGCCACGTATCACTCACGGACGCAGGGGCAATGTACCATCAAGCTTGTCTTAACATCATTGATAGCGTGAAAGAGACGGAAAACTTGCTGCAAACGGGTATTTCGCAAGTGCGCGGAACGTTGAAAATTTCAGCTCCACGAGATATTGGCAAACAAATTATTTCGCCGATGGTGTCGGCTTTTTCTGAGCAATATCCGGATGTGACGCCTTATCTTTATCTTAATGACAATTTATCGAACTTGGCTGAATCGGGGCTCGATTTGGTGATTCGTTATGGCGAGTTAGCGGACAGCAATCTCATTTCGCGCAGGCTGGCGTCGAGTCAACGCGTGCTGTGCGCATCACCTGACTATTTGTCGAAGCAAGGTGTCCCAAACTGTCCACAAGATCTCGCGGACCATCGCTGCTTAGCCATGGTGCGCAGCAATGAAGAATTAAAAACGTGGCACTTTAAAGATGAAGAGTCTCACCAATCGATCACGGTCACGCCAAAGCGATTTTCTGATGATGGTGAAGTGATTCGACAATGGGCGTTGGACGGTGCGGGGATTGCGTTGAAATCGATTTTAGATATTCAGCAAGACCTCAAAAAACAACGTTTAGTAACGGTTTTGGATGGGTATATGAAAAACTTCAGCGCCTTTTCGCAAGGCGCTGAAGCGGATCTACATGTCATTTATCAAAGCCGCCAATATCAACCGAAAAGAGTTCGCCTGTTTTTGGACTTTCTAGTTGAGCAATTTAGCGCGCTGAGTGATGCCAGCAATCAGATCTAGATGCGATTCAGAGGTTTCTCGGCGGTGGCGATAAATCCCGACGGTGCCAGGGTTTGGTTCGTTTTCCATGGTTAAGCATCGTAAGCCAAAGGATTCCAAATACGGTTTGAGGTGCCCGGTATAAGACATCACCGCGACGCTTTCTTTCAGTACATCAATACTGGCGAGCAGAGAATCCACTTCGTAAGTCGGTCTGTCATCCAGTTGCTGCCTTTCGCGTTCATTTTGCTTCGGGATTGGGTTATCGATGACGTGAGCGAATTTCTTAGCATCATAAGTGACCGAAAGAGCTGGGTATTCGTGCAGCATATCTTCGGTGACGGTTTTCCCTAGAAGTGGGTGGTTTGGGGAAACAAAATAGGCATCAACCGTTTGAAATAGCGGAATAAACGTAACATCACATTTAGACGACAAGCCGACAATCTCGTGGCCGATGAAGAATTCAATCTGTTCGTTGATTAATGAATCCATCAAGCCTAAGTGGTTGCCAAATTCGACGTGCGTAGATGCCGATGGCTGCTTGGTCAGATGTTGATTGAGTGCTTGTTTGACGAACAGCGGCCACCACGCATCGCCAGTGCCCATTTTAATTTTTCCGACTTGGTACTGTTTCCGTTCATCAATGCTTTGCATCATTTGGTTGTATTCATGCTGCATCGCGTTGCTATGGCGATAGAGGATGCGTCCGTATTCGGTCAACACCATGCCATTAGGATGACGTTCAAACAGCGTCACGCCGAGATTCTCTTCCAGCTTCTTTAAATTGCTTGTTACCGTTGGCTGGCTTAACCCTGCCATTCTTGCCGCAGCGCTGATGCTTTGGCAGCGTGCAACCAGTAAAAATTGCTGCAGAGATTTGTCCATTTTCTTTCCCCTCTAAGAACGAGGGGTATTTTGCACAATTTCATTTATAAATCACAAATCTGTAATCTCATTTGATTGAAATTATGCGCATTTCATAGATCTACATCACTGTTGGGGTTTGACGTATAGATGTTATCTATAGCTCGCTCCTGACTTCCTATTTTCCCCTCAAAAAGGTGTTCTTTAGACTGTCGCCAAAACAACAATCTAAGGGATGAACATGAAACCGAGTTTTATTGCGCTTGCTGTCGCGTCTTGTATTGGTCTTGCTGGATGTGGGTCAGATTCTTCTGATGCGCCAGTGCCGGTCGACAAACCAATTATTTCAGCCGACTTATATTTACGTGGTTTAAATGGGGATTGGGGCACGGCAGAGCATGCCAAGCTAAACTATTTGGGTAATAACGAGTACGAAACCGTACTGCGCGTCGCTCGAGGTAGTAATCAGTTCAAGATTGCTGATCCGGGTTGGCAGATCCAATACACCTACTTTGAGGAGCCCGCGGCGTTCGATAAAGCTCAGGAGTACCTGCCAAAACCAGACACGAATGAAGCGTGTATGAACGATGATTGCAACTCTGAGATCACGTTTGAAGACAAAGGGTATTACAAGTTTTCTGTGAGCTTTGCCGATGAAAGTCGCGCGTCAATGACTGTGACGAAAGCAACACAAGAAGAAGCGGAAAAATACTACTCTGATGCGATTCTCGACCCTGCAATGGTGCATGAAGGGCATCAGAGCAAAGAAGTGAAACTGTTCGCCAATTACGATGACTCGAGTGATACCGTGATTTTCTCGGTGAAAGATCCTAAAGCGGAGCTGCGTGAATTTGGTATTTCAACGACGACAGAATTGCGTGATGCGCTCGACCAAGGCTTAGTGATTAATGAGCAAACAGGGCCGCGAGTGGTGTCGGGTGATGTCGCGTTTGACGCGTTGTTTGCATTGACGATGAAAGAGCTAGACCAGCTTGCCGTTTCTGAAATCAAAGACGGCAATTACAACTACAACAACCCAATCAAAGCGGAAGTTTTTGAGACGGGCGCGAAGTGGCATTACGTATGGACGCGTGATTTGGCGTACGCAGCAGACCTTTCGCTTGCATTGATGAATCCAACTCGCGTGCAAAATGGTTTGAATTTCAAATTGTCTGCTTTCCGCGACACGACCGATCAGCAATACGATGGCGAGCAGATTGTGCAAGACACGGGCACGGGCGGCAGTTGGCCAATCAGTACCGACCGTACGACTTGGGCGCTTGGTGCAGAACGCTTACTTTCGGCATTGGATGGGGAAGAGTACAACCAGTTTGCAGAGCGCGCATATAAAGCGATCAGTAATACACTTGAAGCCGATCGCCTGGCGGCTTTTGATGCGAAATCCGGTTTATACACTGGTGAGCAATCATTCCTCGATTGGCGTGAGCAAACTTACTCAACGTGGACGCCAAACGATGTCAATGCGATTGGTAGCAGCAAAGCGTTATCGACAAACGTGGTTCACTACCGCGCGATTCAGCTCGCGGCTAAGTTGGCAGAGAAGTACGACTCAACCAACGCGGTCAAATACACCGAGTGGGCTGAGCAGTTAAAAACCGCTATCAACGATCAGTTTTGGAATGCCGAACGCGGTATGTACGTAAGCTATTTGTTTGACAATGGCAAAGACATTGCGGTCGACAAATACGATATGTTGGGCGAAGCGTTGGCAATCATCAGTGGCGTGGCAAGTGATGCGCAGGCGAAACAAATCATGGCCAATTACCCACACAGTGAGTTTGGCGTGCCGGTTTACTTCCCTCAACAACCGGACGTGCCTGTGTACCATAATCGCGCAATTTGGCCATTTGTTACCGCGTACAGCTTGCGCGCCGCGCATCAAACACAAAATGTGGCAGCAGCGAACAATGCCATTCAATCGTTGGTTCGTGGTACGGCAACTAATTTATCCAACATGGAAAACTTAGAGTGGCTTTCTGGTAAGTCATTCATCATCCATAGTGATCATGGTGAAGATCCAAGCATGGATGGCCCAGTTATTAACTCTCAGCGTCAGCTTTGGTCTGTGGGTGGCTACTTGAACATGGTGGTAGAGACCCTATTCGGCATCCATACCGAAACGGGCAAGTTGGAAGTGAAGCCGTTTATCACAAGTTGGGTGCGCAATAACTTGTTGGCTCAGTCTGAACAAATCACGTTGGAAAACTTTGCCTTCAAAGGAAAGAACTACTCGGTAACGATTGACTTGCCTGAAGTAAGCAAAGATGACACAGGTTACTACCCAGTTGAAAATGTCACGATGGACGATGAGGGGCATTTCCACGTGACATTGGGCGCGCTTGTGAATGTAGATAGCAGCATTACTTTAGTTTCTGGTGTGAAACCGTACGCAAGTGAAGATAGTCGCGTTTATTCTCCGCAAGAGCCAACATTGGTGGTAAAAAGCGTTGATAATTCGGTTTCGATTGACGTGACGAGTAAGTACAACGTGAACTTGTATCGCAATGGCGAGCTGATTCAAAAGAACGTGATTGCTCAATCTTATTCCGATACGCCAACAGGTTTTGCTTGTTATTTGGCTGAAAGCATTAACGATAAAGGCTTCCGTTCTAACCCAAGCCAACCTGTTTGTGTCGGTGAAGAGATCCGCATCAAACTTGATGGCGAATATCAGCCACTCAAAGACAATGTCTCAGTGGTTACGGTGAGTAAAGACAGTGGCATCGTAAAAGGTGCAGAGTCGTTTACAGCCCCTGTAACGGGCACTTACCAGTTCGATGCTTGGTACAACAATAACCTAGGGCAACTTAATACTGGCATCACGAACACCGTGAAATTGTTAGAGGTATTGGATGATGCAGGTAAAGTGGTTGGTCAAGGTTACTTGCAGATGGGCCATATTGGTGAAAACCAAGGTATGCGTTACTCAACGCCAATTGAGGTGACGTTGGAGCAGGGAAAAACCTATCAGGTCGCGCTGAAGGACCACTTCAATATGAGTTACCTCAAATCGAATGAAACCTACATCTACGCAGGTGGTATTGAGGGTGAAAAGAACGAAGCGCAAATCGCAGATATTCGAATCACACCTTTAATGTAGGCTGTTTTAACAAAGCAGTGTTCTAGAAAACTGTGTTCTAAGAAAGACAAAGCCGCTGAGATTATCAGCGGCTTTGTTGTATTTGCTATCGGGGGCCGTTTACAGGTTAGTTTGCAGCTTGCGGACGAGGCTTACGGCGCTGACCTGACGGTTTGTTTCCTGCAGGCTTAGCATTGTTTGGCTTGCGGTTACCAGACGGTTTACCAGCGTTGCCACTCTTATTACCGTTTGGTTTATTACCATTTGGCTTGTTGCCGTTAGGTTTGCGGTCATCTGGTTTACTGTTTGCACGACTTTGGCCTTCACGGTTGCCTTTAGGCTTGCCTGCACCGCCTTGGTTGGTGCTGTTTTTGTTGCCGTTGCTACCACCGTTGAAGCGACGTTTAGGTTTGTTTGCACCATTGCCTGCTTTCTTTTCGGCTGCTGGGGCATTTTCACTTGCAGCATTTGGCGCTTTTGGTTTTTTCGGCTTCTTAGGTTTTTTCGGTTTGATTGGGCGCGTATCCAGTTTAGATTCTGGCACCACATTGGTTGGCGCAAAACCTTCCAACTCTTTACGTGGTAGTACTTCTTGAATCAAACGTTCAATCGCAAACAACTCAGATGCTTCTAGCGCACACACCAGTGAAATCGCTTTACCTACTTCGCCCGCGCGGCCAGTACGACCAATACGGTGAACGTAGTCTTCTGCCACTTTCGGTAGCTCAAAGTTCACCACTTGCGGTAATTGCGGAATATCGATACCGCGCGCAGCAATGTCCGTCGCGACCAACACACGAATTTCACCCGATTTAAAATCCGCCAGTGCTTTGGTACGCGCGCCTTGGCTCTTGTTGCCGTGGATGGCAGCAGCCGGTAGATTTTGTTCGATCAGGAACTTCGCCAGACGGTTTGCGCCGTGTTTCGTTTTCGTAAACACCAGCACTTGCTTCCAATCGCCGTCTTTGATCAATTTAACCAACATCGGTGCTTTCTTCTTCACGTCTGCTGGGTAGATGCTTTGCTCAACCGTTCTCGCCGTCGAGTTTGCCGGGTTAACGGAAATCTCAACCGGGTTGTTCACCAAGCCTTTCGCAAGGTCGCGGATTTCATCCGAGAAAGTTGCAGAGAAAAGTAGGTTCTGACGCTGTTTTGGTAGCAGAGCTAGGATCTTACGAATGTCACGGATAAAGCCCATATCTAGCATGCGGTCTGCTTCGTCCAGTACTAGTACTTCCAGTTGGTCGAACTTCACTGCATTTTGGTTGTACAAATCCATCAGGCGGCCTGGTGTCGCGACTAACACATCCGCACCTTTGCGAAGACGCTGCATTTGCGGGTTGATCTTCACACCACCAAAAACAACCGCACTGCTTAGTGGAAGATGACGGCCGTACATAAACACGTTTTCTTGCACCTGAGCTGCAAGCTCACGTGTTGGCGTTAGGATCAGTGCTCGAACTTGGTTAGCACGAACGCGAGGGCCGTTCGATAAACGCTCAAGAATCGGTAGCGTAAAGCCTGCAGTTTTACCTGTACCAGTCTGCGCTGCTGCCATTACGTCTTTCCCTTCCAAAATAGCAGGAATTGCTTTTGCCTGAATTGGCGAAGGGGTGTCGTAGCCTTTCTCTTGAATAGCTTTAAGGATTGGAGCAGATAGACCTAACGAGGTAAAACCCATATGTATGATTCTCAATTGTAGAGTTAGATAACAACGCGCCGAAAACAAATCGGTGCGAAAAGTGCGACATTCTGAGGCTTTTACGCGCAGGCTTCAACTAATTCCGTCATGGATAAATATTTGAACTGGATCTCATTTCTTTTTGGCAGGCAAAACTGATAACTGGTTTGGTCGATCGATTGAATGGTTTTACGTTGGCGATGCCCATTCTTACATCGCTATCACGGTATGCAGTTTTAGTTTATCAAATGCTGTTCGGAGTGTGGGGGAGGCTTGCTCCTTTCATTACTCCGCTTTTGCATGCGTTAAAAACGCACTCGTCAATTGCTGAAAGAGCGAATCTACCGATGGGCGGTCGGATACATGATGGAAGAGCGGTGTGTGGACATCACCACGAATATCATCGCTGTGACCGCAAAGCTGATTACACATTCGTACTGGTTCGACAATCTTCTCGACGTCGGCATCAATCAGAATGCATGCTTGTGACAATACCACTTGTCCGCCGCCTTTTTTAAGTAAAACACGCTGCGCGGTTCCCACGACTTTTTGCCCGCCAATGTTGAGGTTGTACTCGCCATCGCAGTAGGAATAAGGCGTAGCATGAACATCCACTTTCACGCCGAGCTGTTTAAAGAAAACCGTTAATATTGCACATAAATCGAGATACGCTTTTTTGATGTTGTAAGGCTCGCCTTCTGGCCAGTGGTAAATGTGGGATAGATTGATAATACCTGGCACCTGAGGGACTGGGGCACCACCGGTTTTACGAGAAAAGAGCTTCCAGCCAGACGTATTTAACGCATGTTCTAACTCATTAGACACTGGCCATTTCTTACCCGCGGGAAGCACGAGCGTTGGACTTTTTACTTGCCAAAGCAATAGCACTTGCGAGAGTTGGTTGGACTGAACTTGTTTAATGAGCTCATCTTCTTTGTCAAATGCATCAGCGACTTCCGTAGCTGTGTAGCGAATTAGCTTATTTTTAGCAACCAAACTCTATCCCTCGCGGCTATTTAATCGTTACTGTTGTATCTCAGATACAGCTTTATTGCTAGGTCTGAGTGATTAGGCTTTTGCTCGCTAGCTGCATGATCACCTTTTGGATCTTTTCCGTTGTCCATTAATTCTACTTGAACACGCGATAAAAAGTTTTTGCTAGTCATCACATCAGCCATTCATAAAATCTGCCATCTATGAAAAATTTTGGCGATATAAGTATGAAAAAGCGAGTGATGACTCTCGCGTTAGCGGCATCATTAACGGGATGAGTGACGTTCCCAACTCAAGAATCTGAGCAAGTACAGGTGCTTTGGGGCAATGTGAATGCGATTGAAAACTGTGAACTAATGGGTACCGTGATCGGCTCAGAAGGACACTTTTACGACTACTGGCTTCATGCAGATAAAGACATGGTTTGGGGGACGCTAAACCAAATGCGCATCAAGGCGGCGGATTTAGGCGCAGATACCTTGTACTTGTATCAACCGTTGAGCTTTTCTACGTCAGTGACGATGTTTGCAAATGCTTACAAGTGCAAACAGTAGCTATTGGCTTGATCATAATTGAAAGACAGGCGCTGCTCGCCTGTCTTTGATGCGTTCTACAAATACTGGCTACTTTGCGTTAATTAACGTTTGCTGTCGCCACCGCTGATGTATCAGAAAACGACAATGTAAAGTCTCGCTCAGTATTAAGCACTTTGGCTGGAAACTCTAAGCTCAACTGCGTATGTGGCGCGACTTCTGAAGCAATGCTAGTAACGAATTTTCGGGTTTCTCCAGGAGAGATCGATATGTCACTTCCACCTTGTGATGAGAGCTCAGCGATACCCATTGTTTCAAGTGTGTTACCTGCAGTATCCGCCAGGTGTAATAAAGATTCTGACTTGTAGATTAATTCTCCACTTTCTGTACGATATGCATTAAACGAGTTGAAATTTGGTTGCAATGATCCTTGTGAACCAATGTTAGTAACGGAAAATGTCACATTAGCGCCATCAAAGTTCTCGACTCTTACAAGTACGTTACTGTCTTGGTAACGAGCGGCTGCTGCCGCAGTTGCTTGCTGTTTCTGCCTCTGTTTCTCTTTTTCAATGTCGCTTAACTGTTTCTGCTCATTAGCGATTCGATTCTTTGCCATGTAGTACGACTGATCGACCATTGCTATTAAAGCGGGGATTGAATACAAAGTGAGGCCTTCCAAATGGTCAAAGTCGATTTTGGCATGTTGAGTACGTTTATGATTAGAAAATTGGCAGTAACCATCAATCAAACTGATGAAAGCCACTTCAAAAGTGCCTTGTAATCGGCTTACTTCCTGTGCTGCTTTCTCTAGATTTGAGCGGACTTTCCGAATCTCTTCCAAACTCTTTTGTGAAAGACGACCGTTTGGCGATACGTCGTTAGAAACCGAAACCAGTTCTTCGGTCACAAATGGATTGTTTTCGGCTGGAATCACCGTAGTTATACGGTTGGATTTGGTGATGTCTTCGCCCAATAAAACCATCATTTTTTGCGATGCGGCGGTTGTGTTGCCCGCTAATACGTCACTACAGTTTGGCGACGTATTGGCATACACGGCGAATGCGGTAAAAAGTGAAAGTGTAACGGACCAGCCGATGGTGACGAGTCCTGTCGTGGTTCGAGTATTCATCCTGATAACCCCTCTGTCATTTGGTGCGATTCACTGACGTAATTGCCAATCAAAAGATTGGCTCGCGACATTCAGAATGGTTCTGGTCAACCCTTCGTAGTGGGTATGCCCACAGATGCTTTTTTAGTCGTTTATCAACCGCTAAGCCACGATTGATAAAGTGTCTGAAATTGAGAGCATTAACGCTGCGAAGTTGATGTCTTTGACTGAAAGATAGACGTAACTTTTCTAACCATCAAATACGTGATTGAGTTCTCATTTTTATATGAGTGAGAGGTTCAAGAGAAAACAGGCACTTACTGTAGAGAGTTGATTTGAAGGAAAAATATAAATTTTTTTGGGGAACTTTTTTGATGCTGCCTTTGAGACTTTTTTTGAATCTCAAAGGCAGGTTCTTACACTCGCGTTCAATTACAACGTGTTGAGGACATCCGCGAGTCGAGAGACAGCTGTCGTCAGTTCTTCTGGTGTAGCATTGGTAAAGTTAAGACGCAGAGCGGCTTTTACCTTTGAACCTTCTGGATAAAAGACCGGGCTCGGCACTACGGCAACCCAGTTTGCGAGAAGGTTTTTCGCCAGTTCGAAGGTGTCGCATTCTGGAATCTCGACCCAAACGAACATCCCACCATCGACGGGTTTGAGTACGCAACTTTCTGGCAGCTGTTTTTGCAGCTCAGCAAACATGACATCGTAACGTGATTTGTAAAGCGCACAGATGGTTGAAATGTGCGTTTCGAAGTTGTCATGTTGCAGCAGACCATGCAGCAAAGCTTGCATAGGAATACTAGAGTGCAGATCGGCACCTTGTTTAATTTTGATGAGTGGCTCAAGGTAGCTGCTTTTGCCCGTAACTACACCAATACGCAAGCCTGGTGAAGCTATTTTGGAGAAAGAGCGCAATACGATGGAGTGCTGTGGGCAGAAGTCCGAAACCAGTGGAAGCGCTTCACCAGAAAAACGCAGCTCGCGGTATGGCGCGTCTTCGATGAATGCCACGTCGTATTGTATACAAAGCTCGGCAACTTTTTGGCGAGTCTCTAGCGCCCAGCATACGCCCGTTGGGTTGTGAAAATCGGGTACGGCGTAGAACATTTTTGGTTGCTGCGTGGCAAAGCATTGTTCGAGTTCTTCTAGGTTTGGGCCACACTCGGTTTGTGAAACGGTCACGATGTTGGCTTGCACTAGACCGAATACTTGCATAGCACCAAGGTAGCTCGGTGCTTCCATCACCACTTTATCGCCCGGATTTACGTACGCACGCGCAATCAAATCTAGCCCTTGCTGAGAGCCCGTTGTGATCATAGCCAAATGAGATTCCGGCAGCTGGTAATAATCGGTCAAAAAGTTAAGTAGCGGGGCGTAGCCTGCTGTTGCGCCATATTGAAACACCTCTGGCATATTAGCGAGGTTTTCGAGCGTCGGTTTCATTAAGTCGATCGGGAAGGTTTTTTCGTCCGGTAAGCCACCTGCAAGAGAAATGACGTTCTTATCGCTCGCTGCTGCGAGGATTTCTCGGATGTAGGATGACTTAGTTTGTTGTAATGACTGTGCGATTTCCATGTGCTGTGCTTCTCGTAATTGTCTTTTTTATGTCAGAAATAGTATAGGTAAATTGCCAAGCTTGGTGTGTCCATTTATGCTGTTAAACATGTCCATTTATGCTATTTAAGCGAAAATTTACTCCGTGAGCCACCAACAAGTTTCTAGGATCAATGACGTGCTGTTTTACATTCACCAGGACATTAGCAGAGATTTATCGGCTAAAGAGCTAGCAGATGTAGCAGCCTATTCTGAACAGCACTTCCATCGTATTTTTAAAGATGTGGTAGGGGAGTCTGTCCATCAATATATCCGTCGCACAAGAATGGAATACGCCGCCAATCAACTGATGTTTGATACCAGCTCGTCGGTGTTAGACATTGCTAACAAGTGCGGCTTTAGCTCGGTATCTTCTTTTAGCCGAGCATTTAAAGCAACGTTCGCTATGTCTCCTGGCGCGTGGCGAAAGCATGATTTACAAGTCGCAGAAAAGCCGTATCTAAAAGATCCGGAAGTGGCTGCGGGTTATCATCGGGTTGCTAAACGCGAGTTGCCAGAACCTAAAATTATGGAGGTTCCACAACGCTTTGCGGCTTATGTGCGACATGAGGGTTATAGCCGTTCTATTCGCAATGCGTGGCTGATTTTGAAGGCGTGGGCAAGCTCTGAGAATCGGGACTTTTCGGTTCAATACGGTTTGCATCACTCCAACCCCGCTTGGGTTGAGCTCGATAAGTGTCGCTATGTGGCTTGTATGGCGATTGATAAGCCGCTTAAAGTACGCGGTGTCGTGAATCAAATGACGATTCCGGGTGGTTTGCATGCTGTTTTTCGCTTAACAGGGGTATATGGAGAGCTTCTTCCTCAATTGAGTATGGTGTTAGAAAAGTGGTTGCCGAATTCAGGCTTTAAGCAGCGTTCTACTCCCGCTTATGTTCACTATCATAAAAACCATTTCCTCAGCCATGATGAGGCGTTTGAGCTGGACTTCTATCTGCCCATCAGCTTTTTCTAACTGGAGTATTTATTTACTATCCGTAAGGAAGAAAATGCTAAGCTCTATATGGTGATTTTTTACAAATAATTGAAAATTAAATGAACATCGATCATGTAAAGCTATTTGTCCGTTTGGCTTCGACACACAACATCAGCATGGCTGGTCAGGAGCTTGGACTTTCTCCTGCTGTCGCTAGCGCACACATCAATAAACTTGAGGACAGCTTAGGAGTTCGTTTAGTTCATCGCACCACACGCAAAGTTTCCTTAACTGAAGAGGGGTAGGCATTTTTACCTCACGCGGAGGAGGTCCTTGCAACAGTGGAGGCAGCAAGGGGAGCTGTTGGCTCAGGGCAGAGCGCGCCAACGGGAGTATTACGTATAACCGCCTCTGCAACTTTTGGTCGCTTGCATATTGTGCCCGCATTAAAAGGTTTTATGGCGCGTTACCCAGGGTTAACCGTGGACTGCCGATTTTCTGATTCCATTATGGATCTGGTTGAGGGAGGTTTTGATGTCGCCATTCGTGTCGCTGAGTTGAAAGATTCTTCATTGGTCGCAAGAAAGCTTGCGCCAGATCGTCGTATTATCGTTGCATCACCAGATTATATTGAACAATTTGGGAGACCCAACAAGCCCCAAGACTTGACGAATCATGAGTGTATTAACTTAGTTGGAATGAATAATTGGTCATTCAATACAAAAGATGGAATGTTCAATGTAAGAACTTCTGGTCGTTTTAAAACCGATAATGGTGATGCGATGAGAGACGCGACGGTAAACGGGTTAGGTATTTCTATCAACTCGGTTTGGAGTGTTTATCAAGAATTACAAAGTGGTCAGCTAGTGGAAGTACTCGAAGATCACCCTTTAGCGATGGATGCTGGGATTTGGGCTGTGTACCCAAGCTCTCGTTTAATTGCGCCTAAGGTGCGTGCCTTTATTGATTACTTTGCTGAATACTATGGCACGCCACCTTATTGGGAGTTTGCGGAAAAGTGATAACAAGTTTCACTTATCGAATACATTGTTTTTAAGGTCCGAATAAAAACGAACCTCAAGATAATTCTTAATTGTTATTAATAGAGTTTGCTTAAGATTAATTCAATAGTATCAATTATCTGCTGTGTTTTGCTTTGATCTAATGCATCAGGGTGTGGGGGCGCGAATGCTTCAATGTCATTATCGAAGTACATACCATGCGCTTGAGCAAACTCTTCTGATAGCGCAGCGCGAGTTAGAATATCTGCCCCTAAGCGGATATCACCACCAGCAACCCCATAAGCATCTTTAACCATCTTACTACCTAGGAATGATTTTGGGTTTACTGATACCAACATAGGGCCAGTGTTCTTAAGCTTTAGTCCGATTGCTCGTGACCACATCGTTAATGCCAATTTGCTTTGGGCATATGCTTCGCCATCTGACAATGGTTTGTTACCGAGTAAAGCGCTAGTGTTCACTGTTGTTTGTGCAGCTGAAGACAAATTAACCACACGACCCGTATCTCCGAGCAACGGCAATAGCTCTCTAGTGAGTAAGTAGGGAGCAATGGTGTTGACTGCGAAGCGTACATCAAGACCCTCTTTAGTTCTTGGATTTGGTGTTGCGTACACACCAGCATTGTTAATGATGACGTCTAAATGATTGAACCGTTCTGTTATCTCCATCACTATCTGTTTTACCGCATTGGGAGAGGATAAATCAGCAACAAGGCTTTCAACTTTACCACTTTTCATCTCCCTCAAACTTTGCTCAACTTGTTGAACTTTCTCTATATTCCGGCCATGGATTATTACGTGTTGTTCACGGTTAATTAACATTTTCGCGGTTTCTAAACCAATACCGTCAGTAGATCCAGTAACTAGAATTGTCTTTCGCATGATCGCTCTCATTGTTGAGGGTTATTATAGAACGATCATAGTGGCATCTATTGCATTCGACTATTGAGACTAAAAAGAAAACACTTTCTAGGAAAAATTGAAAATAACTTTGTTGTTCTTTTTGTGGGCGGTGCGACGAATTAACGTCTCATTAGATGCTACGGTTATACATGTGGTGCTCGAAAATTAGGCACTAGTTTGTACTCAAATAATAGCCAAGAGGTCTCTATGTTAGGTGAAAATCACTCATTAACTCATGAATTCCCAGAACATTTGGATACCATTACTCAGCTTACCGAAAACGATGCATCATTTGCTGAAACCGTTAAAAACTACAATGCTTTAGATAAGGAAATCCGCGTACTAGAACTTCAAGGAAGCCCGATTGATGATCACGAAATGAACGTGTTAAAACATAACCGGGCTGAGCTCAAAGACTGGCTCCACTCGCGAATAATGGGTTCTTAGTGACGAAATGATCATCGGCTCGTAAATTGCGGGCCGATTTTAGTTCCAATGGACGATGCCAGTGTGCAAACATTAGGATTGCTGAGCAGGAGCTTGGAGTGGCAGGTGGCCTGTTTTTACCCAAATGACCGTTTCTTGCTCTACAAAAGGAAAGTGCTCACTCATATGTGGACTGCGTATCCAAGAGTAGGGAGGATAGGTTCCTAGCTCGTCTTTAAATTCCCCCGATAACACAAAAATTTCTTCACCACCAAAGTGACGGTGTGGTTGAAACTTCTCGCCTTTCGGCCATTTAACCAATGCGACATGTTCATGCTCAAAATCATGCAATGGCATGACTTTCAGCCCACCGATGCCAGGTAACCAATTCGCTTCGTTCGTGTTGATGCGAACTGTTTCAAGATCATCAGAATTGAATTGATTTAGTTTAACTAAAATCACACAGCCTTCTTTGCTAAATGGTGCGTGTTGACTTCCTGGAGGGTTACGAAGGTAAGTGCCGGCAGGGTAGTCACCGTATTCGTCAGAGAACACTCCTTCGAGCACTAATATTTCTTCTCCGTGAGGATGAGGATGAGTCGAAAAGTGCGAATTTGGCTCGTATTTAACGACGCTGGTGGTGTGCCCTGATTCTTTGGCTTCTCGTTCCAAAGGTTTACGCCACACACCTTTGGAAGGGCTGGCGATCCATTCCTGTTGAGCAGTATCTATCACGATTCTTTTTGAAAAATCCATATTCAACATATTGAAATTCCGTTACTTATTTAATTACTAATTCTCATTAGTATACGTTTAAAAAACATCAATTGATTCATTTGTTGATAGCCTAATTCATGGATTGAGTACGAACAGGAAATCGGAACCTAATTTAAATTTCTGCTTGTGTAATGAGAATTGTTATATTATAACATCGCAAAATTAAATGTTATAACATAACAAAAAGGAAAAAGTAGTGAATAAGAAATTGGTGTCTCTCGTGATCGGTAGCATTTTTGCATCCCCTGTTTTTGCCGACACACTATCGAACCCACAGATTGGTGTTGTTGTTGATGGCTACTACCAAGATGGCCAACGTCATAATTCTGAGCGCGAAGAAGGCTTTGGTCTAGGCCATACGGAATTAAACTTCTCATCGAATATCGACGACAAGTTTTACGGTGCATTGACCGCGGTTCTTGAAAGTCACGGTGATGAGACAGAATTAGAGCTTGAAGAGGCATTCATCGAAACTTTGGCATTGCCATATGGTGTAAATGTGCGCGCTGGCCGATTCCTATCTGACTTTGGTTACCTGAACAACCAACACATGCACACCGATAGCTTTGTCGAGCGTCCAATTGCTTATCGTACTTTCCTTGGCTCGCACTACTACGATGATGGTGTACGTGCAAACATCGTGTTGCCAACCGACCTTTACGTAAAATTTGGTGTAGAAGCGCTTAGTGGTAGCAAAATGTCTTCTGTCGAAGATGGTTCTGAAGTTGGCGTGTACACCACGACGCTGAAGCTTGGGAATGACTTCTCCGAATCTTCAAGTTGGCAGTTTGGTTTAAGTTACCTGCGCAACGAAAACGGCAAGGTTAAAGAATTCGAAGATCACGACCACGGTCATGAAGAAGAGCATGATCACGATCACCATCATGGCGCAGCAGTGACAGGTGCGAACCTTTACGGGGCTGATTTTGTTTGGAAATGGGCACCAGACGGTAATTACAAATACAGCAACTTCACGCTATCGGCTGAATACATGCTGCTAGACGGTGTGGTAGACAGTAAATATAAAAACGATGCAGAGTCACCAGACAACTTAAGCGCCTACTATGTTTCGGGCGTTTATCGCTTCAACCCAAGCTGGTCAGCAGGTCTACGTTACGGCGAAGCAGAAAGCTACGATGGTCATGCACACGGCGACCACATGCATTTTACTGAGCTGAATGATAAAGAAATGGATGCGATGATCGCATGGGATTCTTCTCATTTCGGTACTATCCGTGCGCAATACACTCGCATTGATAACCAAGACAGTGAGACAGACAACGTGTTCACTCTGCAATACGTGATGACATTTGGAGCGCACGGTGCTCATGCGTTCTAAGCTGACATTGAATAAATGCAGCTTGGTGATGATGGCAGCAGGAGCTGCCATCATCTCTTCGCCTGCTTTGGCTCTAAACATTTTCGTTTGTGAGCCAGAATGGAAAGCCTTTCTTGAAAGCCACGCGCCAGATGCCAGTATTTATTCAGCGACAACGGCTAAGCAAGACCCACATTACGTGCAAGCTCGTCCTTCTTTGATTGCGAAGATGCGCCAAGCGGACATGGCAATGTGTTCGGGCGCAGAGCTAGAGGTGGGGTGGTTACCTATGCTGCAAGTTCGTAGCAGCAATGCGGCGGTGCAAAATGGTGCGCCGAGCATGATCTACGCGACGGACTTCGTGCGCATGTTAGATACTCATGCTCACGTTGACCGTAGCATGGGAGATATACACGCTCACGGTAACCCACATGTTCAATTTGCGGCAAATGACATGATTCCATTATCTCGTAAAGTCACGGAGCGCCTAAAAGCGATTGATCCCGACAACGCACAAAGTTACCAAGTGAATGGTATGAAGTTTCGTGCTCATTGGCGTAAAAAGCTTAAAGAATGGAATGAGAAAGGGGCTGCTTTAAAGGGTAAGCAAGTTGTCGGTTATCACGCGACGTATCGTTATTTGTACGATTGGCTCGGAATGAAGCAGATTGCCGATCTCGAACCTAAACCGGGCATTTCACCGACCACATCTCACCTGCAATCACTCACCAAGTTAAATGCCGACAGTTTTGATGCGATTGTTTACTCCTCTCATCAGGATCAGCGTCCAGCGAACTGGTTGCAAGATCATACTGACAAACCTGTGATTCAACTGCCATTGACCGTTTCTGAGGGTGAAAGCTTGGATGAGATGTACGATCAGGTCATTGATGATTTACTGGATGTGTTAGTGCCGCCCGTTCCTGTGAAGATCTAAGCCATGGCTGATTATGCATGGCTTTTACCTGCGGTTTTTTGTGGTTTAATTGCGTTGGTTGGCAACATCGTACTGGGGCAGCAAGTTCTTAATCGTCAGATCATCTTTATAGATTTGGCGGTGGCGCAAGTCGCGGCATTGGGGGCAGCACTAAGCCACTACTGGTTGAGCCAATACGCGCTGTTCTCAGGCTCATTCTTTGGCGAAATGATTGGCCCTTGGGTGATGTCTTTGATGCTTTGCGGTTTGATTGCCTTAATGGAGAAACGATACCAGCAACATTTAGAGCCTATGATTGGCAGCTTGTTTGTCGTGTCTGCATCGCTGGCGATCCTGCTGGTGAGCAAAGACCCACACGGCGGAGACTTTATTCAAGGCATTCTTAATGGGCAACTGTTATGGGCGACTTGGGCAGACGTTTGGCCTTTGGCACTCATTACCGCTGCGATGTTGCTATTAGTTTGGTTAAAACCTGCGTTTATGCGCGGTAGTGGTTTTTATCTGATCTTTGCTATTCTGATGCCCATTACGGTCAAGTTAACCGGCATTTATTTAGAATTTGCTTTGTTGGTGATTCCAGCTTTATGTGCGGCAGCATTGAAGGGAACTCGATTCTTTGTCGCCAGTATCAGCATTGGTATTGTTGGGATCTTATCGGGTATTGCCGCATCGGCTCGCTATGACTTACCGAGTGGTGCGAGTATTGTGATCACCCTGTTTATTGCTGGCATGTTGTTTAATCTCTTGCTTCAGCCTTTTCTGGTGAAAATAACAAAACCAGCTTTTGTAAGAGATTAAGAGACAAGTAATATTGGTCTGATGAAGTAGTATTTGATTAATCAGACCAATACTTTTCTATCCAAGTCCTCCAATCGCGTAACTTTGCGCCTTCCAACACACTTTCTTACGTTGATCTTGCCATAGTCATCAAGTTGCCTTGATTAGTTCACATCCGACTCCCAGACTGTTTCTATAGTTTTTATAAGATATAAAAGACCCTGCGTATGAGAAGCGCAGTTGTAACGCGACTAGGCATAAAAACAAATAACGCTAGGGATACAAGCGAATTTGTAATCTCAACATTTAAGGAAGACCAAGATGAAACCGGAAAAAGTAGCAGTAGTCACTGGTGCGGCTCGTGGTATTGGCCAAGCGATTTGTGAACAATTACTGGAGGATGGATTCCACGTAATCGGGCTAGATATATCGCCCGTGGAATGGAGCCAGTCGGCGCAGCTAAGCAGTTATCAAGTCAACTTGTGTGATGCCAAAGCCGTCAGTGAAGTAGTAGAAAGTGTTGTAGAGCAGCACGGAAGAATCGATGCTCTGGTTAACAACGCGGGCATCACTCGAGATGCACTGTTGCCAGACATGTTAGAGCAAGACTGGGACAGCGTGATCGACGTGAACCTAAAAGCGGTGTTCTTACTCACCCAGCGCGTTGCTCCTGTCATGCTAGAGCAGGGTACAGGCAGTATTGTTAGCATTTCTTCTATAGTGGGAACGGATGGTAATATCGGCCAGAGCAACTACGGCGCAAGTAAAGGCGGCGTCATCTCAATGAGCAAAGGCTGGGCGAAAGAACTTTCAAGAAAGGGTGCACAGATACGCGTCAACTGTGTCGCACCAGGCTTTATCGCCACCGACATGACCAAGAACCTGCCAGAGAAAGTCATTCAAATGATGGAAGGCAAAACCCCATTAGGGCGCATGGGCTCAGTTCAAGATATTGCCAGTGGCGTCTCTTTCCTAACCTCAGACAAGAGCGCCTACATCACAGGCCAAGTGCTCAAGATTGACGGTGGGCTGGTGTTATAGCTCGCTAATCAAAATCTAAAATAAAAATGCCTTTTACTTATGTAAAGGGCTTTTTTGTTTGAGGAACCCGACTTATGTGAGTACTACTAATAGAAAGCTTCGATTTCGCTTCGAGTTGAGTTTTTGAAGCAAAAGGCCAATACGTTTGAATAGCGTCGGGCGTCTCCTCTTAAACACTGCATTCCCTAAAGCACAGTATTCCCAAAAGAAAAGCCCACCGAAAAGCGGGCTTTGCTCTCTTTTAGTAACGAGAAGAATAACTAGTAGCTCGCTTGAATGCTGACACCGCTATAGTTTGAGTAACCTTGAATCATGACGTGATAACGTCCACTTTGTGTCGCACTGACCGTACATGTTTCATTGTTACCGTATTTGAAAGGTCGGCAGTCCCATGCATTCAGTGCTGGTTTTGCTCCAAAACGGAGATACAAATCCGCATCACCACTTCCACCATACATTTGTACGGTTAAACGCTGCCCAGCTTCTACATCAACATAGTAATACGCTACTTGACCAGTTGAACCACTTAAACCACTTACTGGCACGCCCGAGGTTAATTTGCCTTCTGGGTCCGGTGTTGGGTCTGGGCCACCGCAGTCTTGGCCACAATCTGCATCCGTTAAGCTATAAAGTAGCTTGTTCACGCTGCCTCTTGTGTCCGTCACTTTTCCGCTAGTTGCGCGGCTAACGATCAAGGCCTCTACTTGGCTTGGAGACAGTGAACTGTTTTCTTGAAGATACAATGCTGCTACACCCGCCACATGTGGCGTCGCCATCGAAGTGCCACTAATGGTTTTGTAGCCACCGTCATACCATGCAGATTTGATTTGTGAACCTGGCGCAAATACATCCACACAACTGCCCCAGTTTGAAAAACTCGAACGTGCATCCGTGCTAGTGGTCGATCCGACAGTTACTCCGGAAGCAACGCGTGCTGGAGAATAGTTACACGCATCGGCGTTGGAGTTACCTGCTGCTAGCATAAAGCTGACACCTGACTGAACCGCACTTTGCACCGCACTATCCAGAGCGACGGATTGACCGCCGCCTAAACTCATGTTGGCGACTGAAGGTCCGGAAGCGTTCGCAGCCACCCAGTCCACACCGGCAATAACACCAGAAGTAGAACCCGATCCGGTACAGCTCAATACTCTCACGCCGACAAGGTTGACGTTTTTCGCAACACCATACAAGCTGCCGCCAATGGTGCCCGCTACGTGTGTGCCGTGTCCATTACAGTCACTTGCATCTGCATCGTTATCGACAAAGTCATACCCTGAAACTGAGCGACCACCGAACTCAACATGCGCGTTATTCACACCAGTATCGATAACATAAGCCGTTACCCCAGTCCCATCAAAGTTGGCACTGTAGTTGTTATCGAGTGGCAAGTTTCGTTGGTCGATTCGGTCTAGTCCCCAAATGGCATTGGTTTGATTTGCGTCTGCCGAGACTATTGGGTCAAGCGATAGGATTCTGTCTTGCTCAATGTAGTCCACACGAGGATCAGAACGCAGATCTTTTAGTTGATCAGGACTCAAGTTAGCGACAAATCCACTGATCGAGTGGTCAAAGACCGACTCCACTTTTACCGAATACAAACCAGACATGCGGTCTACGGATTGTTGCGTGAATTGCTCGAATTCCGTTGAGTTGCTCGCCATTATTTGCGGTTGTTGAAATACCACTATGTAGCGATCTGCAATGGCGATCTCGTCCGGTGCGAGCATTAATGTGGCTGGTAATATGTCCGGAGCTTGTTGTAACTCTGTACTGTCCACAATCTCATTGGATTGCGAAAAAGCGAGAGAAGAATGAAAACAGAGCGCGGAGGTGATACAACAACTTAGTAGTTTCTTTAACATAAAATGTTCCTTGAAATCATAGTCTTGTTGATTTTTACCTAGTACCAAACTGTCAACACGAAAACACAGACAATCAGCGTAGTACGTGCTGAAGTGACGTTACACAAGTCAAACTAGACAATGAGCAATTATATGCATAACTGATAATAATTCGCATACTCAGAAACATGATCAATAACCAAGCTTTATTGAAATTGAAATGCAAAGATTCATTTAGACTTAGGGCAAAACCCCTAAAATAGAATAATTCTACACACCTGGCATATTGCCTGTTATATGACCTCATCTTACCGATAATTTACGCAATAAAAACCTAACTATCCTTTCATTGGTCACAACTCAAATCGGTTGATAGATGTTAATATAGCCACCTGATTTCTGATGTTTTTTAACTCATGGTTACTATCCAAGTTCAATGTCGTTTCTGTAATAAAACCAGAGCCCGTTCGTGAACATGGAAAGGGCATTCTGGCTTTCCTCGCTCCAGATGTATCGAGTGTCGAAAGAGCTTTAACTTGATTAAGTTTACGAAGCCCGCAAGCCAGATGTAAAAGAAAAAATTGTTGATATGTCAATGAATAGCTCTGGCGTTAGGGAAACAGTACAAGTGTTGAATGTCGCATACAACACGGTATTGAGCACTTTAAAAAATCTCGCGCCAAGGTAAGTAACCTCAATGCCTTTCGATAAAGCAAATATAAGACTAATTTGTAAACTTGAAAGGCTAGCTGTATTGGTTGAGGAATATGAGGAAAACACTTCCCCATTTAAGAACTGAAACACACCTTTGCCCCTTTATTGGTGTCGTCAAAAAGCCTACGGTCATAGTTAGCCGAGTTTTGCACAAATATTGCTAATGTGAAGAGGCAAAGATTTTTCATTAAAAGGTGGTTTTGAATTGATATCGTCTTTGTACCAAGGCTATTTAGGGATTAAAGACCATCAAACATTCTGTAAATGTGCACAGAGCTTGTCTTTTTAGTTAAAATACCTAAGAAATCAAGCATATTGCATAGCAAAACAATTCACTTGCTTACTGTGTGATCTATGCACTGTTGGTAAAATGTACTTTTGAAATGAAAGTATATGATATGCCAATAGAATTCCCTAAGCCGAAACGGTTAACAAGTGCTGGATATGCCCCAGTTAAGGAGGATACCCCTCTCGCTCCCCCAACTCCAACCCCAGCGCTCGAACCTGAGCCTGTAGCAGGGTTTGAGTGCCGTATTAAGATCTATGCACCAAAGTCCGATCTCTCTAGCCTGAAATTAGGTGTCTTCTCTCTTAGTAAATCTGATAATGAGGAGAGCATTAAACGCTGGCACTCTGAAGAGGCGTTAGACTCGGCAAAGTATACCGTGCTCACAGGAGAGTGCCATGTCGAAGAATCAAAAAAGCTGACTCATGAGTTTCATCAGAATTTTGGCATCAGCACATCCTTTGACGTTACGCCAAGATCTGTCGGCTCAGGGTACTTTAATGCTGAGTTTATCCCCTTGTTGCCATCTCTAGAGAGCGAGTCTAAATTAGGTTGGTCTTTGCATGGCTTCTATTACTACTTCTACGAAGGTAAGTTGTTGTATGAACTCGATATACTAGGAGACGGCAAGTGGGGTTGGCATATTACTCAATCTTCATCTGATGGCATATCTAACACCCTCGCAAGCAATCAGATTTTTAATTCTCTACTGGTTCCAGTGAAAATTGAAGGAAAAGAACCAGGGAAACAACACATACTCTATTCCCGTGCTAAGTTGACCAACGAACAACTGGGCGAAGTGAGTATGGCTTGGCTCGACGAAAATGCGACACTGATTGATACGGCTCTTCTTGTTTCTTCTTTACAACAGCATCTTCTACCAAGAGAAACACCTTCTGATATCAACGATACCGCTGCCAAAGAAATTCAAACCCATAAAGTGAATATGAAGGATAATGGACAGCATGAAAGTTGGAGTGACATTGCAGGGTATTACGACCTTAGCCCGAAAGAACTCCTCAAATTAAACTCATCATTCGAACAAGATCCGATGGCTTTGAGAGCTGGCGATGTTCTTATTGTTGAAAAATCGGATGTTGTCGATGAAGCTCAAGAAACCAAAGAATCTCCCTCACCGTTAACGGAGATAAAAGTTGGCGAGAGCTATGTATTAGGTAATACATGGGGGAAGTACAATCAGCCACTGCTTTCTCCGTCAATGAAACACATCTTTGAGCTTCAAGGTGTTTCTCAGACAACACCAGTCCTCAATGTAAAAAAAGTCGAAGAAAAAGTACTACGGATTGGGGTTTTCTTTGATGGAACTGGGCAAAACCATCTGAATGATCTCTACAAAGAAACACGTGGAGTAAAATCACGCACTAATGTGGCACGGCTATTTGAAATTTACCCATTAGATGATGATACCAATAAAATTTATATTGCAGGGGTCGGGACTGTGGATGGAGCGTGGCAAACCCCAGCCTTGATAGATGAAGGAAAAGATGAGGTCGATCTAGCTCAGGCGTTTGGTGTCAGCCCCAATAATTTAGAGAAAACATGGACGTTCATTGATAGGGCTTATAACCTTGTCGCTGACGATACTGGGGCATTTTATAAGTGGCAAAATTGGACAAAACAATTTTATGGAATTATCACTGATTTGATCCGCCAGCAAAAATACCAAGCTATAACACATATTGAGTTCGATGTATTTGGTTTTAGTCGCGGAGCGGCTTTAGCTCGTCACTTTGTTAATGCCGTTAAAGATGGGTTACCTGATTATAATAAGCCGCGTGATGGAGAGTCATTCGGTGAAGTTTTCCCAAACTTATTAACACACCAAAATGATATCAGTAGCCAGCTTAAACATGGTTATTATCCTGACGAGACACGTACCTGTAGTGTTCGCTTTGTTGGGTTGTTCGATACCGTAGGCTCGTTCTATCTAGCAGGAAACAACGATGAAGGCAATTTTGAACTAGGACTTGATACTAGTTGTGCGGAGCGTGTATTCCAGATAAGCGCCCATCACGAATACAGGAAAAACTTCCCTCTAACGTCACTGCTACCTAGCGATAGCATTCTACCTTCTAACTTTTATGAGGAGGTGTTTGCTGGCTGTCACACAGACATTGGTGGCGGTTATCCTTCAAAAGAGCAGTATGCAAAGCAAGGTTTACCTGAAAGGTATGGAATGCCTCTGTCTGCAACTTATAATCGTGAGTTAATAAAAACAGAATCCATAAGGGAAGATATACAAGCACAACAGAATGTTTATGGAGCCGCCGCATACAGTGAGCGCCTACACAAGCAAGCTCAAGATGCTTGGAATTTGGAATGCAGAACTAAGGGTATATATGGTGTTGTGACACTGGTGAATGGCATCCTTTATTATTACGAGTTACAGCCTATTAGCAATGCTCTTTCGGCTTTGCCATTAGAAAGAATGAAACAGCAGGCAGAGGTTGCAGGTGTTAATTGGGATGACGAAAAGCTCGCCTATCAACAAGATTTTAGTCAATTGACAGGAAATGATGTGGCTTTAAAAACCTTGAATGAAAAGTTATTAGCTCAACCGTTAGGAAGCATTGCACCAACACATTGGCAGGGTGAGATTAGCCAGTATGGAAAGGAATGGATACATCGGCCTCATGATGCACTAATCAACGCGGGGTGTGAGACTGCTATGGACAATCTTGTTAACGCGGTAACGAAAGAAGGAAACCAACTCAAACGAGTGGTATTTGATAATGAAGTATAGATTTTTAATTGCTGTAAGCATGTGCTTTTTGCTTAATGGTTGCTTTGAGAGTAAGCCAGTTTCAGTTGCGAGCATTGGCAATGCAGGGTCTTTAAGCGGTCCTCATTTTATTCGTGATATGTGGGTCAGTGATATATATGGTGGAGGTGCAAACTTTGCGTATGGGAGCGTTCAGGGCTGTTGTGCTAGCGCAAGCATTGGCATTGGTATCCCTAGCGCCATAAAAGGTAAATGGGAAAATGGAGTTGGTGGCGGCTCATCCCGTGAAAAGTGGCAAAAGCGTTGGAAGCCCGAATGGGGTAATTTCGATGAGAATTATGATACTAAATGGTTTCGAATTGATGATGCGATAGATAGTGAGCTTGCCAAGAAAAAAATTGAAACAATGAACCATTACTACAAGAACCATCATGCAAACCCAGTCATGAAGCTTCTTGTAAATAATGATAGGGTCTTACTTTTGTACGCTTACGGCTGTACTCCAGAAATAAACGATGACTGCACGGTCAGAGAGGGAGCAGACCCTAATGGATGGGTTCAAGTAGCACCGTATAGCAAGCATAAGAACTCAACTGTGGTTGTTCTTTATGAAGGCAGAGGTGAGGTCTCAGACAAACCATTTACGGATAATACACCTTAGTCATTGAAACTGCCGATTTTCCATGCCTTAACCTGTACAACCTTAGCCCACGTTCATCTAACCTAACAGTGGGCTTTTTCACTTTGTCATACATGTAGTTATTTATGGTTTGCTAATGTTTGCTTTTCCGAAACTCATTTTTGTCCAAAAAAGTGTTTCGTTAGCTTGAATTAGAACAACAAAGCGCTCTTCACAGAAAATGAAGGTCGTTTATCTCGTCTTAACAGCCTTTCAAGTTGTTTGAAATGAGGTATCGAGATCCGCTTCGCTCTTAGTTACGTTCAACCTTAGCTGCTACTTTTCATCAATAAATAGAGATGAGTTACCATCAAGTAGCATAGGGAAGCGAGGGAGTATTCTCTCAAATGAACATTAAACTCCTTCTTTGTAGCCTGTCACCTTCAAACTACTTCCTCTAGCGCTAACAATTAATTCAAATGTGCGCTGGTTAATGATTTTTCTGTAAGTAACACAATTGAACGTGATAGAAGTAACAAAATGGCCTCTTAAAGGTAACGTTCCCGAAAAGTTTATATACTATCGCCCTCATTGATATAAGTAGTAGAGACGCTCTGAGTACGAGCGCTCTGAAATTCAGGCTTTAGATGGACATTTAAAGTCACCATAAGTTTGCGATTTTTCCTTGGGAACGTTTGCAATATGCCTAAGTATAAATTTACGTGAGACTATGGAAATGAAACTACACACTTTGACGATGGCAGTAGCGCTTGGAATGGTTACTGCACCTGCATTCGCAGCAACAGATGTTGACGCTCTTGAAAAGCGAATTAATGAATTAGAACAGAGACTTGAGCAGACAGAAAAAGCATCCACAGAAGCAAATGAGAAAGCCTCAAGCTTTGAGTTTCATGGCTACGCTCGTTCCGGGCTACTGATTAATGACGATCTGAATGGTGCAGTGGGTACTGGTCCTTACATGACGGCAGCTGGTGCTATTGGCGCTCCAGTTGGGCGATTAGGGGTAGAGGATGATCATTATGTGGAAGCAAACCTTATTCACAAACGTTTTGCAGATGATGGTTCCAGCGCATTGTTCCGAATCATGTTGGCAGATAGTACGGAAACCAATAACGAATGGACGGCGAGCGAGAGTCAATTAAACGTTCGTCAGATATATGCTGAGCTAAACAAGTTGAGTATGTTCTCTGAATCAAGAGCTTTTGCTGACGCGACGTTTTGGGCTGGTAAACGATTTGACCGTGATAACTTTGACATTCACTTCTTTGACTCGGATATTGTTTTCTTATCTGGTACTGGTGCTGGTGTGTATGACGTCCAAATGAGCGATTCGTGGAAAGCAAACTTCTCGATCTATGGTCGTGATTTTGGTGAGATTGATAGCTCGTCAACAGATGTTGAAAACTATATCGCGACAATGAACAACCGCTTCGGTAATTGGCAATTGATGCTGAGCGGCATGACGTCTGCTGATAACAATGATCGCGTAGAAGGCGGAGCGGACAAAGGTTTACATGCGATGTTTGCTTACCATGGCGATAACTTCTTTGGCATGAGTGAAGGCTTCTCTAAAACCGGTATTTTGATGGGTGATGGACTGGGTGCGGAACTTAAAGGCATCGGTTCAAACGGAGATTTGTTAGAAGACGCAAAAGCCGTACGCTTGTTCAGCTATGGTGTAACACGCATCGGCGACAACTGGCGTGTAGCACCTGCGTTGCTAGCAGAACACAGCCAAGATCGCTTTGCTAAAAATGATGAATTTACGTGGGCATCGTTCAACATCCGCTTAGCGCAAGAGTTTACGCAGAACTTTGAGATGGTTTATGAAGGCTCATACCAATACATGGACCTAGACAATGCGATTGATAAAGCAAGTGGCAGTTTTTACAAAGCGACAATTGCACCAACGCTTAAGATGTCTACCGCTGCAGGTTTCTTTGACCGTCCGGAGCTACGTTTTGCAGTTAGCTACGTTGATTGGAGCGAAGACTTGAATGGCTACTCGATTAGCCAGGATGCGGGTGCTGCAACGATGGGTGATGGTGGTGAAGTTCTGTTTGCACTGCAAATGGAAACTTGGTTCTAAAGGGATCTAACCGACAAAGAGTAATAAGAAAAGCGCCAACTGATTTCAGTTGGCGCTTTTTCATTAACAGGACTGACGCTCAATTGTTTTGAATGTTAGTACCATCTTACTCATTTCAAAACTTCTGTTGGCAATTCTATCTAGTAGCAGTTTCGCACCATTTTCACCCGCTTTATCAAATGCATAGTTAAATGTTGATAAGGTTGGGGTGCACACTGATGCGAGCTCATCATCACCAACTCCTAGAACTAAAACGTCTTTACCCGGTGTTAACCCGAGCTCTTGAATCGCTCTCATCGCACCGATAGCAATACGGTCTGTCGCACAGAACAAGCCATCTAGCTTAGGGTTCTTTGTTAAGTGTTGTTTTGCCAATGAATAGCCAGAATCGATGGTAAAGTCACCACGAGCATGGAAGGCGATCTCAAAACCATGATGCTGTAGCGCTTGAACAAATCCTTCAGAGCGTTGCTTATCTACCGCGATATCGTCACCTTGCACACCAATAAAACCAATGGTTTGGCAACCTTTTGCAACCAGTCTATTTCCCGCTTCAAACCCTACTCGTGCGTCATCATGAATGATGCTTGGAATATTAAACATGGAACCATCTTGACCGACGAGCACAACTGGAACGGCTGAGTTTTGAATTGCTTTTACCAGTTTGGAATCGAGGTGGGTGGCGTAAAGAATGATCCCTTCAACCCGTTTTTGGTTAAAGATCTGAATGTACTCCAGTTCTTTTTCGTGGGCTTGGTGAGTGCTAGCAAGTAAGACATGTTTCCCGGCTTTTTCAAGGACATCGGTTAATCCATCGACACCTTGGGATGTGGCATGAGAGGAAACCCGAGGAACAATGACACCAACCAGATTGGTCTTTTGAGATTTTAGATCTTTAGCGACTTGGTTCGGCACATAGCCACACTCCGCTACTGCTTGGCGGACCTTCTGTTTTGTCGCTTCTTTTACGCCATACTCATCGTTTATAACCCGTGACACTGTTGATTTTGATACGCCAGCCAGACGGGCGACATCATGCAGACTCGCCATTGTTCCTATCCATTCTGTTTTTCGTTTTTGGGATTGTTTGCAAAGAGAAGATGAAAAGCTCTTTGATAAGTAGCGATTCTAACCTCCTATACTGCTCTTAGGGAGAGAATTTGACGATCATTCTCACATTCTCTCTGCTTTATCTTTGATCATTTGGTTTTATTGAGCAAAAATCTTTTTTGCAAACGTTCCCGAAAATATCGCAAGCTCAGATAATAATCCAATGGGGTATGAAATGAATTATCCGGCAGTAGCAAAAGAGTTGTTAACTCTATTAGGTGGTAAAAGCAACATCACCGCACTTGCGCATTGTGCGACACGCTTACGCCTTGCCGTTGCAGATGAGCAAAAAATAGATGAACAAGCGATTGATAACCTTGAAGGGGTCAAAGGGCAGTTCAAAGTTGCGGGTCAGTACCAAATCATTTTTGGATCAGGCATCGTAAACCAAGTTTATGCAGAAATGGCGAAGTTGACGGGTATGAGTGAAATGTCCACCAACGACGTTGCGTCTGCTGGCGCAGAGAAACAAAACATCGTTCAGCGCGCGGTGAAAGGGCTGTCTGATATTTTCGTCCCAATCATTCCCGCAATCGTCGCTGGCGGTTTGTTGATGGGTATCTATAACCTATTGACTGCTCAAGGTTTGTTTATTGATGGCAAATCTTTGATTGATGCCAACCCAGGACTGACAGACTTGGCGAACATGATCAACACGTTTGCGAACGCTCCGTTTGTTTACCTGCCTATTTTACTGGCATTTTCAGCCAGTAAGAAGTTTGGCGGCAACCCATATTTAGGGGCAGCGCTAGGTATGTTGATGGTTCACCCTGACTTGCTGAATGGTTGGGGATTCGGCGGCGCATCTGTGTCTGGCAACATTCCGGTTTGGAATATTCTTGGTTTTGAAATCCAAAAAGTGGGTTACCAAGGTTCAGTGTTACCAGTTTTGGTATCGGCATTCATTCTTGCGAAGGTTGAGCTAGGCTTACGTAAAGTCATACCTTCTGTTTTAGACAACCTTTTAACGCCATTACTGGCGATTTTCATAGCGGGTTTGCTGACGTTTACTGTCGTCGGTCCGTTCACGCGTGATATCGGTTTCCTATTGGGTGATGGTCTGAACTGGCTATACAACACTGCTGGCTTTGTTGGTGGTGCGGTATTTGGTCTTATTTATGCTCCGTTTGTTATTACTGGTATGCATCACAGCTTCATTGCGATTGAAACTCAACTTCTTGCGGATATTGCGACGACGGGCGGCACCTTTATCTTTCCTATTGCGGCGATGTCTAACGTTTCTCAAGGAGCGGCAGCGTTGGCGGTGGGCGTGATGAGCAAAGATAAGAAGATGAAAGGTATTGCGATTCCATCGGGTGTTACGGGTTTGCTGGGTATTACAGAACCGGCTATGTTTGGTGTTAACTTAAAACTACGTTACCCATTTATTGCGGCAGTTTGCGCTGCGGCGTTATCAAGTGCGTTCATCACAATGTTTAATGTGAAAGCTCAGGCATTGGGCGCAGCTGGTCTTCCAGGCATCATTTCCATTACGCCAGAGAAGATTGGGTACTACATCGCGGGTATGGTGATCGCGTTCTTGACCGCATTTGTTCTCACCATTGTTCTAGGTATGCGTGACCGCGCTAAAGCCGGTAGAAAAGCAGCGGCTTAATCTGAACTCCTTAGGGGTGGAGTCCCCCAAAATCCACTTCTTTTCCTAAATGTTTGGGGTGCTAGCCAAGCACTAATGGCTTGGCTAGCCTTTTTCAATTTTTACTTGGTAGTGAAGGTGTTCAACACGTTGGACTATCAGGGCTTTAATTTCAAGGTAAGCAAGATGAATCAAGTGTGGGTAACTGGTGATGCTGTTGTCGATCTAATACCGGAATCTGAGACTTCTTTACTCAAATGTCCCGGTGGTGCACCAGCGAATGTCGCTGTAGCTATTGCTCGTCTATCTGGTAAGAGTGCGTTTTTTGGACGTGTAGGTGATGACCCATTTGGTCGCTTCATGCAATCAACGCTCGATCAAGAGGGCGTGAGCACGGAGTTTCTCGTTAAAGATCCTGAGCAAAGAACATCAACAGTGGTGGTGGATTTAGACGAGCAAGGTGAGCGCAGCTTTACGTTTATGGTAAAACCGAGCGCTGATCAGTTTATGTCTGTTGAAGACATCCCAAACTTTAAGCAAGGTGACTGGCTACACGTTTGCTCAATTTCACTGGCAAATGAGCCAAGTAGAAGCAGCACATTTGAGGCGATCAAAAGAGCAAAAGCCGCTGGTGGTTTCATTAGCTTTGACCCTAACTTGCGTGATGAAGTGTGGCAAGATCAATCAGAAATCCAAGCTGTCGTGAAGAAGGCTGTAGCGATGGCCGATGTGGTTAAGTTCTCTGAAGAAGAGCTTTTGTTCTTAACTGACTCAACATCGATGGCGCAAGGTTTACAACAAATAGCCGCTTTGAATATTGCTTTGGTCTTGGTGACACAAGGTGCGAAAGGTGTTTGGCGCGTCTTTGAAAGTCAGAGTGAGCTGATCACAGGTCAAGTCGTTAGTCCGATTGATACCACAGGTGCGGGTGATGCTTTTGTCGGAGGGCTACTGGCATGTCTGTCTCAGCATGACGATTGGAAAAATCATCCTGTTGTTAGCTCTGCGATTCAATGGGCAAATGGCTGTGGTGCATTAGCGACGACGCAAAAAGGCGCAATGACCGCACTTCCGACCCAGACAGAATTGCTGCAATTTATTGGGCAATGATCTCCAGATCCAATTTCAGTTGAGAAAAATTATGAGCTTAAACAACCGTTGGACTGTAGAGCAAAGATATCGCCGACTTGAGCAAATCCCTCAGTGTGATATCGAAGAAATGACACTTTCACGTCAGCAAGATAAAGGCTTTCCTAGTTTTCATATCGCCCCTAGATTTGGGCTGTTAAATGACCCAAATGGGTTGTGCTATTTCAATGGTGAGCACCACATCTTTTACCAGTGGACGCCTGTGGGACCAGTCCATGGAATGAAGTATTGGTACCACCTTTCTACTAAAGACTTCATCCATTTTACTGATCATGATGTGGGTCTTCATCCCGACCAAGACTACGATTCACATGGTGTCTATTCGGGCGGTGCTTTGGTGGAAAACAACAAGGCTTTGCTGTTTTTTACTGGTAATAAGCGTGACCAAAACTGGAATCGAATCCCAACACAATGTTTTGCCACCATGGATTCAGACGGCAACATTGAAAAGCACGGTGTGGTCATTGAGAACGAACATTACACGGAGCACTTTCGTGATCCAAAAGTTTGGAAGAAAGGCGACGACTATTTGATGGTGGTGGGTGCTCAAACCAAAACCGAGCATGGTTCAATGGCGCTCTATCAAAGTAAAGATTTGAAAACGTGGCTGCATAAAGGTCCAATTAAGACCAAGTTTTCTGACCTTGGGTACATGTGGGAGTGTCCTGATTTCTTTGAGATTAATGGCCAATCGGTGATGCTGTTTTCTCCACAGGGCGTGAGCAGTAATAATCCTTATGATTTCAAAAACATCTATTCTGTTGCGTATATCGTGGGTGAGCAGTTGAACCTAGAGTCGATGATTTTAGAAAACCACCAAGATATTTTGCAGCCAGATTATGGGTTTGATTTCTACGCCCCACAAACCTATTTAGATGAGAATGGGCGTCGCATTCTTATTGCATGGATAGGGTTGCCAGAAATCGATACACCATCGGTCACACACCAGTGGGCAGGAATGTTGTCTCTTCCTAGAGAACTAACGTTGAAAGATGGTTTTCTTGTTCAAACTCCACTCCTTGAACTGGAGAGTTTAAGAAAAGAAGAGGTGGTCTTTGCACAATCCCATACACTGGAAAGCACAAGTTGTTTGATCCAATTAGACCTTGAGGGCGATGGCTTTGAACTTGAGCTGAGTAACCTCAAAGGTGACAACATCGTCTTTAGTGCGACAGAGCACGAGTTTATGTTGGACCGTCGTCACATGTCTCATTTGTACGCAGAAGAATTTGGTGGTATTCGAAAAGCACCAAGATTGGACGCTAAGCAGACGATTGATATATATATCGACAATTCTGTCATCGAGATTTTCATTAATGGTGGCAAACACACGATGACCAGTCGTTTCTTTATTGATGACCTTAGTAAAGTAACGTTGATAGGGTTGGAACAAGCAAGGCTTTTCCCTTTGAAAGGTATAACTGGTTTGTTTGAATCAGCTAAGTAACGGTTTCGAATACATTAAAACGCCCTTCATTGATTTAGTGAAGGGCGTTTTTCTTTCTAACTATCTAACTTAACTGCCTATCACGTACGTAAGTGGTTTGAACTAGGGTATCCAAAACAACGTCACTCTTGGTGACTTTGAAGTTCAACGGTTGCTCCAAATCCCCAAACAGAGGTGCGCAGCCGAGTGTCGCTTACTCATCGTTGGCATCTCGAACCTAGTTCACATTATCGCGACGTTTTTACTTATAGCGTGAAAGAAAATCCCATAACCAAAGGTTCTAACTAAAAGAGATTGCAGGACTTTTATTTAGCGAATTCGACCTAATATCTTGAGTATGCCTAATCGCAGTTGGCGAAGAGGTGATGTTAATAATGCTTGCTGGCGCGTAAGACCCGTCAGTTTGAAGATGCATTCAAACACAATAAGGGAAAACAATGGCTAACGAATACATTCCACCAAAAGTTTGGACAAACGATAATGAAAACGGCGGTCAGTGGGCGAGCATCAACCGTCCGGATTCTGGCGCACGTCATGAGCAAGAGCTTCCAGTTGGTGAGCACCCATTCCAACTTTACTCAATGGGTACCCCAAATGGTCAGAAAGTGACGATCATGTTTGAAGAGCTTTTAGCGGCAGGCGTAACGGCAGCAGAATACGATGCGTACCTGATTAAGATTGGCGATGGTGACCAGTTTGGCTCTGGCTTTGTGGCTGTTAACCCAAACTCTAAAATTCCGGCATTGGTTGACCGTTCGGGTTCTGAGCCAGTGAACGTGTTTGAATCTGGCAACATCTTGTTTTATCTAGCAGAGAAGTTTGATCATTTCTTACCAAAAGAAGGCGCTAAGCGTGCTGAGGTAATGAACTGGTTATTCTGGCTGCAAGGTTCTGCGCCATATCTAGGCGGTGGTTTTGGTCACTTCTACGCGTACGCACCAGAGAAGTTCGAGTACCCAATCAACCGCTTTACAATGGAAGCAAAACGTCAGTTAGATGTATTAGACAAGCGTCTTGCGAACAATGAATTCCTAGGTGGCGATGAGTACAGCATCGCTGATATCGCAACATGGCCATGGTACGGCAACCTTGTGTTGGGTCGTGCTTACGATGCGGCTGAATTCTTAGACGTAGAAAGCTACAAAAACGTTGTGCGTTGGGCAAAAGTAATTGATGAGCGTGAAGCGGTAAAACGTGGTCGAATTGTGAACCGTTCATGGGGTGAAGAATGGGAGCAGTTACCTGAGCGCCACAGCGCAGAAGATATTGATAAAGTATTGAAACTTAAACCATAAGCAATCTTGGCCTAGCTACGTCAAATGAGTTTAGTTTTATTTATGCTTATACAGTGACCTTAATCAAATCTATAGCGCACCATATACGGTGCGCTATTTTTATTCTCATTTAGTCTCGAAATTCTAATTTATATCACCTATTGAAGAGCATTTAGTTCGTAGATGAATCTTTAATGTATTTATATGTTATGATGCAAAACAAAGCTCATATTTCCATGTTAAATATGGACTGGTTATACTTCTTTCTAATAATTAAATTATTTAAAAATTATAAACCGATTTTATATCCATTATAAATGAAATTAATGATAATTAATATTTGACATAACCACTAAATTTATGTGGAATATGCGGGTTGATTTGTTTTGAAGAAATAAAATTAATTTCTAGTACTTTTATTTAAGACAAGCTTAGCTTTTAGCGATGTTTAATTATTAATGCTTATATCATGAAAGAGGATATGTATGATGTCGTCGTTTGAGTCGTATTGGGTTGGGGTACGTCAAAGAATAGCTACACAAACCCAAGGTAACCGCAGTTTAAAGTCTCTAGTCATTAAAAAGCAGCGTGTGAACTTAAATAACAGTGGGTTATCCTTTCGCGCTAAGTCCGGATGCCTTATCCCTCACTGTTATACCAAGTTCTCTGATGAGATAAACCTAAAAACATCGAAAAAATCGTCTCTTAGTTTTAAAAAAGGAAAGCTGTATTTTTCTCCGATTTAATAATAAATAAAATTTACATAAATTATAATCTGAGGTTTTTAAATTTATCGATAATTAATTGCGATTTTATGATGCGTTTTCAGTATGTTTTCTTGGTAAGTAATTAGCTGGGCTTATTGTTGATTGTTTTTGTTGTTTCCTATTTAGATATGGATAAAAGCTCAACTACTTTTCCTATACCAACTTACTCCCTGAATTGACTTGCGCGCTTTTTCTCCCCTCTCAAAAAACATAGCGTTACGGAATTATTTTCGCTCCTGTTTCATTCTTCAAGACGAAAGCTCTACCTACCTCTCATTATTTTCGACAAACATTGAGTAAAAGTAACCAATCGTAACAAGGTGGCTGTAACTGAGCGCCGTTTCAATATACTCGTTTTTTAACTAGGTAATCCCGCGCTTTGAATTCATTCGGGTACCGTTTGTAAGCCTTAAATGCTACTAAGATAAGATGTCATGATGAGAAAAAGTACTATATTACACACAGTGTTAATTACAGGGTTCGCTGCTGTATCCTCGTTGGCTTATGCTGCGCCTTCAGTTGTGCCAAATGCGCCGGAACTCAGTTCTCGTGGTTATGTTTTGATGGACTTCCATACGGGGAAAGTACTGGTTGAACGTGATGCCCACAAACGTTTAAACCCCGCGAGTTTAACGAAGTTGATGACTGCTTATGTAGCTGGTCAAGAAATTAATACAGGCAATATTACGTTGAATGATGAGGTTGTCATCAGCCGAAATGCTTGGGCAAAAAATTTCCCAGATTCTTCAAAAATGTTTATTGAAGTCAATACTTCCGTTTCTTTGTCTGACTTATACCGTGGTCTGATTGTTCAATCTGGTAACGATGCCAGTGTTGCTATTGCTGAGTATGTTGCGGGAAGTGAATCAGGGTTTGTGAGTTTGATGAATAGTTGGGCCGCCAAGCTTGAATTGTCTAACACGGCATTCACCAACCCTCACGGCCTAGACAGTGACGGTTTATATTCGACACCTTATGATATTGCCAAGTTGGGCCAAGCGATTATTCGTGACTTACCTGATATCTATCCGCTGTATAGCGAAACCTCGTTTACTTACAATGGCATCACTCAATACAACCGTAATGGCTTGCTTCGTGATCGTAGTATGAATGTCGATGGCATGAAAACTGGATATACAAGCGGTGCGGGTTATAGTCTAGCGACTTCTGCAATACAAGGTGATATGCGTCTGATTGCTGTAGTGATGGGAGCGAAGAGCGAGAATGTTCGTGAATCAGAAAGCAAGCAGCTGTTAAGTTATGGCTTCCGCTTTTACGATACGGTAATGCCGACTGAGGCGGGTGCGGAACTTGCGAAAGCTCGAGTTTGGATGGGCGAAAAAGACGAGCTTACTGTTGGCGTAGCTAACGATGTTTATCTCACTTTGCCAAAAGGAGATGTAAAAAATCTGCAAGCGGAAGTTGAATACAACGGTGATTTAGTTGCGCCAATTTCTGAGCAACAAGTGGTTGGTAAAGTGCTTTACAAAGTCGAAGGTAAGGTCGTAAATGAAGCCGAGCTCGTTGCATTGGAGTCCGTGGAGGAAGGCAGTTTATTCAAGCGAATTTTAGACTGGTTTAAGCAATTGGTCGCTAGCTGGTTCTAAACAGTAGCGAACTTCTGTCTATATCACTCTATCTTGTTAATGTTCTATTAAATCAATTTACTAAGGCGGCCAACGTGGTCGCCTTACGTTTTTGGAATACTCGTTGCGTTAAAACGCAGGCCTTCTTGTAAGGGTGTGTTTTACCTGACCAAGAGCGTTTTGTGTTTTTGGGTGCGAGAGAAAAGAAACTAGAACAAGAATGGAGTGACACGTGCACAAGATTTTATCTTTGACATTGATTTTATCGCTCATGGGCTGCGCTATGCCTTACCAGCAGGAGGTCGATAGCGGCCAATGTGTTGGAGTCATGACCTCTCAGGATGCATATGGTTATTTAAACCCAAACCATTACACGATGCAGGTACTCGCGCTAAAGCAAGAAAAAGATGTGAAAGATTATATTCGCTATATCGATCCTAAGCATCCGGTTTGGGTTAACTGGAAAAACAGCCGAGGCACGCGTTGGTATACGGTAACTGTTGGTGATTTTAAAACGAAACAGGATGCCTACAATGCGCTTTCTTCATTACCAAGCCGTGTAAAGCAGTCATCCCCGTTTGTGCTGACTTTTGCGGAAATGCAGCGTAAGCAACAAACGAGTGTTGTGAGAATGCGTTAGCCAACAAAAAACGGAAGCGATGGCTTCCGTTTTTGTATTTAGGAGTAAGCTTAAAGCGCCGCTAAAATCGTTTCTGCTTTGCTTGCTTCAAACTCTTTTGGCTCTTCAACGTTAAGCTTAGTCACTGTGCCGTTTTCAATGATCATCGCGTAACGTTGTGAGCGAATACCACCAAAGCCGCCTGTATCCATTTCAAGACCTAATGCTTTAGTAAAGCTAGCGTCGCCATCACCCAACATCAGAATCTCAGAAGCGTTTTGAGCTTCGCCCCACGCTTGCATCACAAATGCATCGTTTACAGAAACGCAAGCAATTAAATCAACACCTTTTGCCTTTAGCTCATCAGCTAATACCACATAGCCTGGTAGATGAGCTTCTGAACAGGTAGGGGTGAATGCGCCAGGTACAGCAAAGAGTACGACTTTCTTGTTCACAAACAGTTCTGTAACGTCGTGGTTAACCATACCATCGGCAGTCAACTCACTAAGAGTTGCAACTGGTAGAGCTTGGCCTTGTTGAATCATGATTCTATTCCTTTTTGTGTGCTAGTTTAGCTTTCTCAGTCTAGCGTTTATAAATGCGGTTAACCACAGAGTCTTTGTAGGGTTTTAATACCTACGCGTTTGACCTAAGGCGTGGCACTGATGCCTTTATTGCAACGCTTCGTGCTGGTTTACGTATTGGCTAACAAGGTGACGATATTTCGCCTTTAACTCGTTATCGATAAAGCTGGCATCAATCGCGTTCATTGTAAATTGGGCAAGTTCACTCTTACTCATTGGATGTGCGTTGTTGACGGCCAGAAAGTTATCCGTCATGTAGCCACCAAAGTACACAGGATCGTCTGAGTTAATCGTTACGGCGACACCTTTTCGTAGCAAATCCACAATATTGTGATCTTTCATATCGTCGAATACACATAGCTTAAGATTCGATAACGGACACACTGTCAGTGGCATTTGGCTTTCGATTAAGGATTCAACTAATGCTTCATCATCAACACAGCGAACACCGTGATCCACACGGCTCACGTAAAGCATTTCAATTGCATCGCTAATATTTTGTGCGGGGCCTTCTTCACCTGCGTGAGCAACGGTAAGTAAGCCTTCTTCTACTGCTTGTTTAAATACGCGCTTGAATTTAGCTGGCGGATGACCTTGTTCTGAAGAATCTAGCCCAACACCAATGATCTTATCACGGTGTTTCAGAATAGCCTGTAGGGTCTCTATGGCGCTCTCTTCTGAAAGGTGACGGAGAAAACACGCAATAATTTGCGAGGTAATGCCAAGTTTTTCGTGACCATCTTTTAGCGCGCGAGCGATTCCATTGATAACAGTGTCAAAGTCTATGCCGCGTTCTGTGTGTGTTTGAGGGTCAAAAAAGATTTCGGTATGAACAACGTTGTCTTCTTTACAGTGCAGTAAGTATTCCCAAGTGAGATCGTAAAAATCTTGCTCCGTACGCAGAACTCCCGCTCCTTGGTAATAGAGGTCGAGAAATGATTGTAAGTCTGTGAACTGATATGCGCTGCGTAGTTCACTCGGAGAAGAGTAAGGGATCTCGATGCCGTTTCGTTTTGCTAATTTGAATAAGAGTTCCGGCTCAAGTGAACCTTCGATATGTAAGTGCAGCTCTACTTTTGGAAGACCTTGAATAAATGCGTTCATATTCCACCTTATGTGTATTGTGGATGCAGTTACTCTAAGAATAGGTATAGATAGAAATAAATCGAACGCTATCACAAAGAGTAAGACCCACGATGATCTCAACTCTTCGTAATCAGCACTTTGCGGGAACTGGTAGAGACCCCCAAACCATATCATTGGGGTTATACGAAGCAAACGAGAGGGATTATACGCAAAAATATCGCTTTGGCTATACGCAAATAACCTAGCTGTCATTAGTCACGGGGTTTCCTGTGAGCGAAACGACTATTTGCAAGTCACTTGAGTATAGAGGAGCCAGTTGTTTTTGCGTGTGTGAGAGGCACGTGTAATTAGAAGAGTAGTCTAAAAGAGTGGAGATTCGTTTGAGCACAGGTAGGTGGCGGTACCTTGCACAACGATAAAGGCAGAGAAAGCACTAGAGAGCATTTATAGATCGAATAACTTATCAAATTCTCTTTGTTCCATAATGTCTTCTATGCGGCGTCGAGTTTTCTGCTTTATCGCCGCCGCGTTTTGTTCAGACTCTTTTTTGTCTTTTTCTGACTGCTTCTTACTTTTTCTAGCCATTGGATACCTTCCAAATTAGTTGCATTATCCATTAATGCATGAAAACTGAATCAGTTAACAGTAAAACTTCCTAACTTTGAACCTGAATCACAGAGAATAGTTCCAGATTGCGTTTTCTCACAATATTCAAAATCGATCATGAAGCTATGAGAAAGAAGTTTCGGTAATACGTGCCTTCGTAAAATATCACCATTTAATTGATGTATTTTAGCGTTCCAAGAGGTTTGAGGTTGTTCTAAATTAAATTCAATTTCTAACATTTATTCTCCTGTTTTTTAGTGATTTTCTCTTTGTTAAGTAATTGATACCAATGCCTTTGACGGCCAGTTCTTTTTGAGGACATGATTTTTCCTATAAATAATAAATTAAGCAGTACTATTCAGTTTATTTTAGATAGCACAAAGCAATGCCTAAAATTAGGCTGAGTGATTGATGAAAGAATATTTTTGAAGGAGAGAGGTTTGGTGCAGCATGGGCATGCTACACCAAGAAAAGCAGTCTTATAGAGGAGTTACTTCAGTCGCTTGAGGACCTTTTTTACCTTGCTCTACATTGAAGCTTACTTTCTGACCTTCAGTCAGTGTTTTGAAACCGTCAGAAACGATAGCGTTAAAGTGTACGAATACATCTTGGCCGCCGTTGTCTTGAGATAGAAAACCGAAGCCTTTAGTTTCGTTAAACCATTTTACTGAACCAGTTACTTTAGACATAAAAATACCTTTGAATTAAACATTAAAATTATGATTTGTTTTGTGGATCTTTTCTAAGCTATTGAATGTTCAATCAAGAGGAAGTTGTACGCAGGTGTCTGAATTGGGGATTCAAGATTTTACTGAGAGGAAACTTAAACTAAATGTTGCATTAACAGCTCTCTTCTAAGAGCCAAGGCACACTATACACCTTGTTTAGAAAATAGCTACATTTATTTTAGATAAATTAAATGTGCTCATTATTAACTCGATAAATTGTATTGTTCGAAAAAGTTGAATAAGTAGAACGAATAGTATGGCTCATAATTTTAGCTCATCAACCTAAAATAGAACCTTATAGATAGCCATAGATTAAACATGCGATTTGCAAGCGGTCACAAAGATAAACTAGGAGAACTAGTATGAGTACATTCAGAGAAATTCGTCAGCTTATTCCTGCGCAACCTACTGCTGATGGTGATGGAGTGAAAATTCGCCGAGTAGCGGGTTTCAATCATGCTAGTTTTTCTCCATTTTTGATGATGGATGAACTCAAATCAGAAGACCGCGCTGACTATATCGGCGGTTTCCCTCCGCATCCGCACCGAGGTATTGAGACGCTTACTTATATGTTGAAAGGTCATTTCCAGCATCGTGATCATATGGATAATGTTGGTGAGCTTCGTTCCGGTGGTGCACAGTGGATGGCGGCAGGAAGAGGCGTCATCCATAGCGAAATGCCTATTATGAAGGAAGGCGAATTGCATGGTTTCCAAATTTGGATTAACCAGCCTGCGAAAAATAAGATGCAGCCAGCTCAATATCATGACTTTCAACCTGAAACGATCACTGAGTTTGATACTCCGAATACGGGGGTTGTACGTTTGGTTGCGGGTCATATGACTATAAACAACGAACGAATTCAGGGGCCGCTAACAGAGACAGGTGTTGCTGCCACGGTAGCCGATTGGAGAGCGATGGGGGGGCAAGCTTTGAATTTGAACACGGATCAAGACAACAACATGATGCTCTATGTCTATAAAGGTCGTATTCAATTAAAAGGTCGTGAGATCAATCAAGGCGAAATGGCCATTTTATCGAAAGGTGAATGGGTTGAATTGCAGGCCGAAAAAGAGAGTGGTGCACTGATCTTTATTGGTGAGCCAATTAATGAACCCGTGGTGCATTATGGCCCTTTTGTCATGAATAGCATGGAAGAGATAGAACAAGCCATCCAAGATTACAACTCTGGGTTGTTTGAAACTTACTAGTTTGGACTGCCTACTCGCTTTTTCAGTTAGCGAGCAAATTAAAACAGTTTTGAGCCTGAATATTGGGCTCGACCAGAAGCAAATACGATAATCCACTGCCATCGAATTTGCGTTAGCCACGTTTAATCCACGTGGCTTTTTTCTACTTCTGACTCCATCGTATGATGGCTTCCTTTCCTGCTTCAATTCCTAACTCATAAGCATGACGCAGTGGTGCTGGCGATCGACTCAGCCGTTTCAACTTGAATGTTTCAGGAGGACACACTTGAATGATTTCGATACCAGGTGGTGGGTTGTTGATCAGCGCTAAGGTCTGATTGTAGCGAACTTCACGTGTCAACATCGGTTCAATTAATCCGGGCGTTTCTTTCAACATCCTCTTAGTTAGGGCGCTGAATCTTCCTCTTGGCTTTTGATAGCTTGCGGGCTGACTGCGTAAAACCATAATCTTTTTGGCTCCTCGCTTTATTGCTTCTGCAACAGGAAGTGCGTCTGAGACGCCACCATCAACGTATTGAATTCCGTTCAGTGATACGCCATTTCGGTAAAGTACAGGCAGTGCGCTGCTGGCTTTCATTGTTTCTGCCAAGTCGTCGACATCAGGAAGGTGGTACTCCGCTTGCCCATTGTCTTGACGCGTCACGCCTAAAAAGAAAGGTCGTGAATCAGCTTTGAGCGCAGATTTATCGATGCCAAGTTCTTCGAGGGTGACATTCCACATCCAGTCTAAGTTCATCATATCACCACCACGTAGAAGTTGAGATGGAGAGATAAATTCTTTTCTTAAGCTGTAATCGAGGTAGATTTTTAAGTTACGTCCGGGCATTTTAGCTAAGTAGGCAGCCAAGTTGCTAGCACCCGCAGACACTCCCCAAAAGCTATCAAATGGAGAGAACTCGCTAGCAAGAAAATGATCGAGTATGCCGCATGAAAATACGCCTCGCATGGCTCCACCTTCGACAATCAATGCTCGAGAGCCTACTTTTTCCATCACTTCGCTCCACTCTTTATCAATCGGATAATCGCTTGCAGCTTAACGCATAATGGTTTTATACCCAAGTGGGCCAAAGGTCTAGGTTGCGTTCCTTTGAATAAAAAGGGCATCAACGGATGCCCTTGTCACTTTTAGCCTATGGAATTGCGGGTAATTGAGTCGCTAATTTAGTGAAGGAGACCGAGCCAACTAACCCCCTTACATAGAGCCATACCTGTAGTCCCATACTGATCGTTGTTGGAATAGTTTGATGATCACTTGTTAAATAGGCATACAAACCCTATCCAGAGCGTTGTAAGCAAAAGTAATGGGGTGAATACTTTCTGGATAGAAGCGCCATCAGTTAAATTGTAAATTTTGATGGATTCATTATAAAACGCTCGTTTGAACTCTTTGAAGCTAATGTCGCTCTTTGCATGCGACTGTTCATAGTGCTGGTGCGCAGCGTCCGATAGCTGGTATTCCAAGTCTTGGAGCTCGTACTCCTTGTTAAAAAACGCATCCCAAGCCGAAAGGCGGGCTATCGTTTTAGGAGATGGATCCCCATTTAGTTTCTCTAGACGTTTAGCATAAGCTGCTTGATATTTATCCACGGTATATTCCTGTCTGAATAGACGTTGAGTTAGAACATATGTAAAAAAGAAAAATAAGTAATAAAAGGTTTTTTACGTTCTATAACTGTGATAAATGCTAAAAATTTCAATGCTCTAGCACTCCGATGTCGCAAATGATATTGATGGAATTGCTCTGCGACAAATAAAATAATTACTCTAGATAACAACGAATTTTTGTTGTTTTTTTTAAAAACTGATCATGAGATTGAGTGGGGATTTTTACCGAGAAGAATTTCGCTACTGTAACTGTCTATATTTACTCAAAAAGAGAAAATCTTAGAAGCTTTCTTTGATTGATGTGAGATATTTTAGGTCGAAAAGCATTAATTTTGGCTATGCTTATAGTTCGTCTTTTTTGTTGTTGAACTCTACTTCGAGGGGGAAAGAACCCATATTTCGAGCATAGGATAGCTCGCTTTTTCGTTACGTCGTTCTTGGAGTTTGAATCAGTGACGACGCTATGAGTCTAGCATCTTGAACTCACTTGGGTGTATTGATTAATTATAAAAGTAAAGCAGTGCTGAGCTAGGATAAACTTCAACGTAAAGGTGACGGTATGAATATACAATCAGCCATTATTGAATATGCGATAGCGATTATAGGCTTACTTTTGACGGGCGTTACCCTCTGAGCATGACTGCCCAGAGGATAGAAAGCGCATTAGCTTTTTGCTAACGATTGATGTTGTATCGAGCCATTGCAGCTTCTTCTGACGATACAACCGTTTTACCAATTGGTGCGAGTGAAATAACCGCTAGCTTGAGGTGTTGGAGCGCAAACGGAATGCCGATTATGGTGACAAAGCATGCTGCTGCAGAAAGTACGTGACCGATAGCTAACCAAAGGCCTGCAAATACAAACCAAAGGACGTTACCAATAACGCCGAGCGGACTCGTGCCAATGTCCATTTCATTGGTCAATTCATCGCGTGAGATGGCCTCTTTACCGAATGGGAAAAAGGAAAAATTACCCATAACGATACACGCACGCCCCCAAGGTATTCCGATGATGCTAATAAAGGCCAAAATACCAAAAAACCACCATAGCAACCCCATAAATACGCCACCAAATACAAACCAAATGATGTTACCAAGTGTTCTCATTCTATTTCCTTTATTCTTGAATGTGATGATTCAGATACCTGAGAGCAGCGTAAAACAAATCTAAACCGTCTGTTTTGTCGATGTGTGCTTTTGTGCCCTCATTCACCTGATTGATAGAATAATCGCTATAGTCTTAACAGAGAATGAATGCCTTCCCTAAGGCAAGTCTTTTTAGTATAGAGCGTAATACTCAATCAAGCATATAGCCAAGAATCGCATTATCTAGAGACAACTTTCTCGATATATTGACAAATTTGCTCTGCCAATCGATGGCTGGCAATGTTGCGTTTTACTACTTCATTAGCAATATTTCCAGACTCAACGACGCCAAACCAGTCGAGCAACATCGAATGGAAACCTTTACTCGTCAGCATTGGCGTCCAGTCTTTCAAATTGATTTTTTGCTCTTGGTTAGCTTGCCATAGTTTGCCTTCAACGAAGGAGTCGAACTCAACTGCCTTGTTTGCATAACAAGCTTGAACGCGCTCTGTAGTGATACCGAAGTGGCGATTCATCGAGGCGTGGAGCAAAGTATCTCCATGTTGCCACTGAATATCTAAACGCGCCAACTGACTACCTTCAAGTTGATGAGTTACATAAGCATCTTTTAGATCGGCTTTGGCTGTGACGTTAACGCTGTCTAATGGGTGAATAAAATCATCAAATATAAAGGTACGAACATCCCCCGGTAGTTGGTGACGGTTCTTTTCCCAGCGTAGCGACTTTAAGTCAGATATGTTGCCTTGCTGCACTTGTGGCATATGTTGGTTGTAAAGTGGAATGTGACGACGGTTAAAGCCCACATAGAGTGGCTGTCTCTCTTTTGCGGCAATGTCGTACAGCTTTTCCACGTCATCAGCACTGTTCGCTAATGGTTTGTCGACAAAGGTTGGAATTCCATGCTGCAGAAAAAATGCCGCTATTTGAGGGTGTACGCTTGTTGCCGCATGAATCATGACGGCATCGACGCCAAAGTGCAGAAGTTGTTGGTAGTCCTGGCAGATCTCTGAGATTCGATACTGCTTAGCCAGGCTCTCAAGTGTGTTTGGGTTGCGGGTACAAAATACAAGTTCGATATTTGGAAGCTGAGTGATAACAGGAAGGTATGCTTTCTGAGCGATATCCCCTAGACCAATAATACCAATTTTCATCCTAGTCCTTATCTCGATGTATGGAGCGCGGACTGTCAGTATAACGCTTGGCGCGGCGATGAGTTTAAATACCTTGTTAGAAAAAGCCTGATTCACACTTTGAGCCAGGCTATATTGAATGATTTAGGAAACGGCTCGGCAGGCTTTGAATATATCTAACTTGCTATCGTAGGCTTGAGTTTGTACATCCATAATGCCTAATAAAGAGTGGAACACGTTATCATGTGAGTATTGGCCTGCATTCTGTGCTTGTTTATACAAACAGTCGGTATTGATCTGCTTCGCTTGTTTAAAGCCCGAAGACAGCCACATAATCAAAGGAACGCGTTTTTGGAAATCTGGTGCAAGGCCATAAGGCATACCATGTAAGAACAATCCGTTTTCGCCTAGTGACTCACCGTGATCCGATATGTAAATTAGCGCGGTATTATACTCAGACTCTAACGCTTTAAGTTTTTTGATGGTTTCTGCCAATACAAGATCGGTGTAGCGTATTGTATTGTCATATGTGTTCACTATTTGTTCGATGCTACAGTTTTCGATATCTGCACGTGGACAGTCTGGTTTAAAGAAGGCGTTGTCTCTTGGGTAACGCTGAAAGTAGGTCGGACCGTGGCTTCCTATAAGGTGCATGGCGACCACTCGGTTACCGTGCATATCCGCGACTTCCTGATCAAAATGATCTAATAGCGCCATGTCGTAACAAGTTTGGCCATTACACATAGGGCTTACTTGCTTTCGATCCACTTCGATTTTCTTGATCTTGTGGGCTACTTCTTTATCCCCACCGTCATTTTCTTTCCAAATGAGGTCAACCCCGGCGCGCTGCATTATATCGAGAGCATTGTCCTGGTTATCCGCTTTGGTGCGTTCAAACTCGTTTCGCGTGAGCTGTGAAAACATACAAGGCACAGATACAGCAGTCGCGGTGCCACAAGATGCGACGTCTTGAAATGAGATAACATCCAATTTACTAGTATAAGGGTTTGTCTCTCGTGTATAGCCATTGAGTTGGTAGTTCTGCGTTCGAGCGGTTTCTCCTACGACAAAAACCAGTAGTGTTGGTTTGCGCTGTGCTTGCTGTACGGCGCTATCTGACTGCTTTGCATCTGTGCCGATTTCTCGATATGGCTCTGGCGTGGTGAAATATTTCTCCTTCACATACCCGGTCGCGCTGTAAACGAACTGGGTGGGTATGATGATTTTTTTTAGGTGGCTATTGTTGCGCCCTACAGATGCGTAGTCTTGATAGTACACGCTGGCAATGACGGCGATGACAGCTAGCGACGACAGCATCGATACTAATTTGGTAACAGAGAAGTACAGTAATTGGTGACGTTGAGATTGCAGCTTGACCTTAAAGACAATTATCGCTGGGATAACTCCCATAATCAGCGTCCAAATTACAGAGTGAGCACTCAGGTAAGAACTCGCCTCGCTCGAATCGGTTTCAACAATATTGGCAATCATTCCAGAATCGAAAAGTGTGCCATAGTTATAGCTTGCGTAGCTCACCATACTTGAAACAATGATTAAAATTATAAAGAACGGCTTGCCGATCCAAGGCCAACTAAATAAATTAAAAAGGAAATTGAGCGCGGCAAGAAAGAAAATTGGTATTGTGATAATAAATCCAATCTTGACATTATCTAAGTGTGTAAAGATGCCGATCAGTTCTTTATAAATAGGGATATTTACGACGAGAGCGAAATACAGCGCCAACAGGAAAGTAAAGGTAACGTAAGAGATACCTCTCTGTTGTAAATCATGTGTCTTCATAATGAGTGTCTTGAATAAAAATTAGAGCAAGAACGAAGCCCAAATAAAAAGGGCAAGAGTTAACGCAACAAATACTGCTGCTGAGCCAATATCTTTGGCTCTACCACTGAGCTCGTGCCAGTCATCGCTAACACGGTCGACAACCGCTTCTACGGCGGAATTAATGAGTTCTACGATCAATACCAAGAACAGGCTACTGATCATCAGCACTCTTTCGTATGTGGTGACAGGAAGGAAAAAAGCACAGACGGAAAGCACCAAGGCGAGAATCAATTCTTGTCTAAAAGCGGCTTCGTGTGTCCATGCGGCTTTCAATCCTTGAAATGAATAGCCGGTCGCATCCATGACACGGCGTATACCTGTTTTACCTGGCTTCAAAATATGACCTTACTATTTAAGCATTGGGATGGAACACATATCCCAGAGAGGTAACGAGATTAATCGTTACAGCGTGAAACATTTGTGAATAGAATCCATCGCGCGATAATTTAAGAAAAGTGCTTATTTAATCAAGATCGTAGACGGTATAGCCTTTGTGCTGGAGGCATTTACGCAATACGAGAGATTGAGTTTTGGTTGAATCATTTGTTGCACTCAAAGCACCAGCTCCAGCTCCTACAGCACCGCCGGCCGCAGCACCGACAGCCGCTCCACCTAATCCGTCTTCTAGCGCACCAGCAGCTGCGCCGATCAATGCGCCTGTAACTGCCCCATTAGTGGCTTCAGATTTCGCTGCCTCTGATTTGTCGACATTTTCTGCATAGCCTTGGCAGTAAAGAAAGTCTTGTTCATATGTACTAGGGTCGACATTGGTCATGTCGACGACAGGTTTTTGGTTGTAGGCGCAAGCTGTAAGCGTAGAAGTAAGCGCCATAATCAGGATAAAAGATTTATACATGAGTACTATCCATTTAGTGTGTGAATCTTATGGATTAAATGTACACTGTTTTATTGTTGGGCTCTGTCGCTTGAGTGTATTGAAGTGTCGTCTTCTGTAAACGGGGTAGGAAGGTTAAGTTAACTGTCTGATTTTTTGAGGCTAAGTGTGAAGCAAGCTCCTCCAAGTGGGCTATGGCAAATCGAAACTTCTCCACGTTGAAGCTCCATTATCTGTCTGACAATCGCCAAACCGAGCCCAAACCCGCTCGTCTTTTTGTTGCGAGATTCATCCGCGCTGTAAAATGGTTCGAATAGATGAGGCCAATGCTTTTCTTCAATACCTATGCCATCATCATGAACATTGATGAAGCAGCGGTGCTGATCGTGTTTTATCTCTACTAAAATCTGCTTATCTGCGTATCGCATTGCATTGCGCAGCAAGTTATCTAAGGCTCGCTTTAACAATTTTGGGTCAGCAAACGCAAGAACGTTTTCTGAGTTTACTTCTTGAAGCGAGATAGCGAGCGTAGTCTCTTTTTGCCATCTCTGTCGTAACTCTTTGACTAAGTTGAATAGGACGACTTCTTCTTGAGTTTGTAATGCTGTGTCAGGACGCTCCATCTTTGCGTAGTAAAGCAATTCTTCAACCATTTCTTCCATCTCGTCAATGTCTTCGACGATACTGTAAACATACTTTTTCTGTTGTTCAGTTAAGGTTGAATCCGATAACAAATCTGCTTGCCATTGTAAGCGGAAGATTGGGGTACGCAATTCATGTGCAACGGCGTTAGTTAGCATTTTATTGCTAGTGATCAAGCGAGATACTTTATCGGCCATCGTGTTAAAGCTTTTGTTTAACGTCCCAACAGACTTAGCGCTTGAGGTACTAGCTCGAGCCTTGAAGTTACCTGAGGCAAACTCAACGGTCACTCTCTCTAGCTCTCGAATCCGACGGCTTAAGAACCAGATCAACAATATGCAATACAGAGCAAATCCAGCTAAAAAGAACAACCAAACGATATTGTCATCAAAGTTGGCAGCTTTAACCACAGGACTATTCGGATTATCGCTCATTTTAAAGATAGGCGTGCTCGCATCTAGGCGGAACCAGATATCCCTTTCTTCATCGTAAGCGACGTTAACGGAGGTATCACTTTCAAACGCCTTTTTGATGTCTGTTGGAAGCTCTTCAAGCGTATGAGGCACCAACAAACGATGGCTTGATGTGGCAAATTGTTCCAACTGTTGTTGAGTATATTCTAATCCGTGTTCTTTATAGATAGGGTAGATCAGATCGTGAAAAGCTTGACCCTCATGCTCTTGTAATAGGTAGTCATAATCTGTGTTGATCTCATAAACTAAGAACTCGTATCCCCACAAGCTAGCCATAAACAGAATGATAAGGCCAACAAAGCTTTCCAGATAAATCCGTCTCATTATTCATTCCATGCATCAGGCATAAATAGGTAGCCTTTGCCGCGAACGGTAATGATTTTTTGTGGTGAGCAAGAAGCATCGCCTAGCTTCTTTCTCAGTGTCACTATGCGATTATCAATGGTGCGGTCTGTTCCATCGTATTCAATACCACGTAGTGTTTTGGTCAGCCACTCACGTGATAGTGTTTTTTCAGCATGCGTAGCAAGAACCCACAACAAATCGAACTCGCCGTCTGTCAGCGCAATTTCTTCTTGGTTCATTACGCACGATTTACGCAATCGGTTTAAACACAGAACACCAATTTGTAGGCCGTTTTCGGACTCGGTAGGCGCCGCCTCTTTTCTTCTTAATAGCATGCGAATACGAGCCAGCAATACGCGAGGTTTGATGGGTTTAGTAACAAAGTCATCTGCGCCTATTTCTAATGCGGCGACATGATCGAAGTCATCATCACTTGCTGTCAGCATCAACACTTTGCCTTTGTAGCATTCTCGGATTTGACGACATACACTCAGACCATCTTGCCCGGGTAGCATCAAATCTAACAGCACCACGTCTGGTTGTGTGTCAATAATCGCATTGGGTGCGTCCGTCCCATTGTCGATACATTTGACCTGAAAACCTTGTTCAACAAAATACTCTCCCAACATAGTTTGTAATTTGGGATCGTCTTCCACAATGATTAGAGATGGTTTGATTTGTTGTGCGTTCATTTAAGTGATGTATACAATATTTAATATCAATGGAACTTAAACAAATTTACGAATTATTTCAAATAAAGCTTTCTCAGAATAAGGTTATCGGATGAGTTAACTGGATAAAATTGCCAATTAATGATTTAAATCTAATCACCAATCACATTTCGAGAGATGTAAAAAGGCGCAACGTTTGCGCCTAGGTATGGAATCTTAAAGCGAAATTACCGCTTATTCGGTGGTACATACGACGCTGTTGTCGCTGCCAAATGCATTTGGAACGTAAGCATCAGCTTGTGGGTCATTTTCCCACTTCGCGTCATCGAGCAAGTAACGGAACTGAACATTCTGCGCTTTAGGTAAGCGGGTTTTAAATTTAAACTGACGACTTTTCTTCACTAATTTCATCGGTTCTGGTTGCCAGTTGTTGAAGTCTCCAGCAATTTGGACAGAGTCCCACTGATCTTTATCTAGCTCGAACGTGACTTCGACTTCATCTTTTGTCTTAAAGAATCTCTTTTTAAGCATTGATCTTTCCTTGTTCGTACAAAAACTGTTCTAACTATTACTCGTGTTTCATAATGATTTCAAGTTTTATCGAATTGTTGCTGGTATCTGATGAGGGGAGTATCCGAACGGTGAATAGTTCGTTGTGCTGGTTTCGTGTACTGAGGGATCGTTAGAGAGAAAATTCACTAGCCTAAAATGGTCAAAGAACAGAGTTTGTTAGCGAGCCGAGAGTCCGTATCTTGAAGTCAAACCGTTATCATGTATTATCTTAAATCACCATTTTCCTTGATGTAGCTATGTTGAAGTTTAACCGTACATTGTTGACTGCGATAGTTTGCTTAGTTGCTATGCTTTTGAGTAGTGTCGCTCCTGTGGCGCAGGCTTCCGCTCCGATGAAAACAATTGAAGTACGCGATCTTATTGTTCAACAGGCTGCTCTGCACAAACAACTTGGCGTCAATGACGACTGCGTAGAATCACATCACGATGAGTCAGCCATCAATAAGGCACAACAATCTCACACGAGTTGTAGCTCTTCCTGCATGGTCAAAATTCCCGCCAACTTATCTCAAAACGACTTACTGCTTCTTCCTTATAGCCTTGCTTTGATTGATAGGCCTCTAGTCGAAAAAGTAGTGACAGTGATCACCAAGCTTTATCGTCCTCCGATTGTTTAATTCCTCATCTCAAATTACTTGGGGTTTACCCCTTTTTACCAAATGAAATGATTTGGCATTTGAATGCCACAAGGAAATAAACAATGAAAAAACTACTTGCCTTATGTAGTGCAATTTTACTGACTTTTACCGCTCATGCAGCGCAATTTGAAGAAGGGAAGCACTACAAAGTTCTGGATGTTAAGAAAGCATCGAAACCTGTTGTGACGGAATTCTTTTCTTTTTATTGCCCACATTGCTACAAGTTTGAGTCGCTTATTGAGCGTTTAAAACCTGCTCTGCCAAAAGAGGCAAAGTTTGAAAAGGTACATGTGGGGTTCATGGGCGGAGATATGGCGATTCCGATGGCCAAGTCCTACGCGACGATGGTGTCGCTCGGGGTTGAAGATACAATGATTCCTGCCATGTTTGCCCAAATTCATCAAAAGCGACAAGCGCCAAAAGACGAAGCTGAGCTGAAACAACTCTTCGTTGATAATGGCGTAGAAGGTAAGAAGTTTGATGCGGCTTACAACAGTTTCGCCGTAAACTCAATGCAGAAAGGTTTTGATAAGCAATTCTCTGCCAGCACGTTAAGAGGGGTTCCGGGTGTGGTTGTGAACAATAAATACATTGTTTTGGCCAACGAAATTCGTACTTACGACGAGTACAATCAATTAGTTAATTACTTATTGACGCTGTAACTATAAATAGCATTGAAGCTTAAAAATGGCGACAGTAGAGTCGCCATTTTTTATGCTTATCACACTCGTATTATCTAAGAACGCTTGTACATGCTTGAGTCGGAACACTAGTCATAAATATGGCATGCGGATAAAACAAGCTAGCAGCAGTGATTGCAACATTACATGGCTGAGCAATCGTAGTTTTAATCACATTGGTAAGCACGGCACCTGTATTATTTACTGTTTGAGCGGCGGCTTGTTGTGCCTGGTAAGACACGCAACCTGTCGTTGTATTGATCATCGCAGTGCTAAACAAAAGTTTGCGAAAAAACATATTCATATCCTTTGTGAATGCTTTGAATTACTTATATGTGGATTGATTCATAAATGAAACAAAACAGTGTTCAAAATATGTGTGCATTCACGAAATGAACATTGTTTTATAAAAAGACGTTTTTTTGTGATCTTAGTACTGGACAGACCAGGTTATGAAACTAAAGCCAATCCGTGCATTACGATTACGCCGAAGGTCAGTTTGCTCCTCATTCCTTGATATCCCTTGGGCTCGGCGTCTTGTTCGACTTTCCTCACGAGCTTTTCTGCATACCAAACAGCAAGATACCCAATTGCTAAGAGTAGGGTAGCGACCGCGTAATGTTTGTGGCCCTGCAGTAATGCGCCCCAAGCCAGTAAGACAAAAAGGTTGCTGAGAATTAATACATTTCGGCTAAGGCGGTGGTAGTAATGCTCAATGCCATTACCCCAAAGGATGCCAGATAAAAAACTTAATATAACGGCGCTATATGCGATGAAAAATTTCTGACCACTTAAATTGAAGAGTGAGATGTCAGTGAAAATCAGCCCTAAACTAAACACAAATGGAACCAGGCCTAAGTAACCGAGTTGTAGCATGGTTGAGCGTGTTGTCATGGTCGTCACCTTACAATTGTTGCTCTATCATATTGGTAAGCGTAGTACTTGTCGGTGATGTGGAGCTTGGAAAAGTAGCAATAACTTTACCTTCAGAGCTAATCAGAAACTTGTAGAAGTTCCATTTTGGTTTTATGCCTGCTTGGTTAGTAATTTGGTTGAAGACTGGGTTCGCATCTACACCTAATACTGAAGAGCGAGCCATCATTGGAAAGGTTACCCCGTAATCGAGATAACAGACTTTCGCAGTGTTTGTTTCGCTTCCTCTATCTTGTCGAAAGTCATTGCTCGGGAAACCGATAACGGTGAAGTTTTGGTCTTTGTAAGTTTGATAGAGGGTTTCTAACTGTTCGAACTGAGGAGTGAAGCCGCACTGGCTTGCTGTATTGACGACTAGTAGTGTCTTTCCCTTAAAGCTTTCGCATAGATCGACTTCTTCCGTTGAGTTTAACAACCTTTGCTTACCTTGAAGAATATCAGGGCACTCAGATGCAAGAGCAAGCGAATTCATGGAGAGAAAGCTAACGAGAGCGGCGAGTTTCAGTAATCCTTTCATGGTGTTGTTCCCCTTGTTTTCAATAAGTATAACTACTCAAGTGCAAAGAGGATCGATCAAAAAAGCCGCACAAATGCGCGGCTTTTTTCAAGAGCTGAGATCTGACTATGCCAGTTTCAACTCGAACTGGTTCAGGTACATTACCATGTCTTCAATCGTCAGTACCGGCATGGCGTGCAGGCGACCGAATGCTACGATCTCCGGTGCCTTTGCCATCGTGCCATCTGGATTGGTCACTTCACACAGTACGCCAGCGGGTTGAAGCCCTGCCATTTGCATCAGATCAATCGTACCTTCTGTGTGACCACGGCGAGTCATTACACCACCTGGACGTGCGCGCAGAGGGAATACGTGACCCGGGCGAGCAAGATCTTCCGGTTTTGCGTGCGGGTTTGCCGCCGTTTTAATGGTCGTTACGCGGTCTGCTGCTGAAACACCCGTTGTTACACCAACTTTCGCTTCAATAGAAACCGTAAATGCGGTTTGGTTTGCGCTGTTGTTGTTTACCACCATTGGAGGCAGTTCCAGTTTGTCTGCTTGAGCATCTGTTAAGCACAAACAAACGATGCCGCTACATTCGCGGATCATCAATGCCATTTGCTCGTTAGTGAGGTGCTCGACTGAATAAATGATATCGCCTTCGTTTTCGCGATCTTCATCATCAAGAAGCAGTACGCCACGGCCTTCTTTTAAAGCGATAAGTGCGTTTTCAACGCGAGTAATTGGGTCGCCGAATTCGGCAAGTAGTGATGACTGATTCATGGTTAACTCCTAAATTTCACCAGAATCAGGGCGGTATGAGAGATCGCCGTAAAATACGATCAAAAAGAAGTGCACCAGCATTCTTAGCGATCTGACTCGCTATGCTGGTGTATTCTTATTCTCTTTCATCCGGACTATAACCGTCGGCTCTGGCATCTCACCAGATCTGCTGACCTCGACGAATCGAGCGCTCGCGGGCTCACTTGAAAAAGTATACCGCCGGTGGGGAATTTCGCCCCGCCCTGAGAACAATTAAAAATGTACCACTTCATCCAAGTTGTGAAGAAGTGGAGCTAGGATAGTACTGCGAACTGAATAGCTTGGAAAGTCGATTCCATCTGTATGATGGAAAAGTGTGCTATCGACGGAAATAATCTGTGCGAATAAAGTGATCAATCTGCTGCGGCACGAAGGTGTTGTAAATCAGGCTCGTATGCGTTTGCTTCACTTCGATATGATCTTGCATACCGTCCAGTCTTGTCTCTTCTACGGTAACGGTACCGTCCGACATGGTGTTGTCATTACGGATCAACAATGGGCGAGCGCCAATCGGCATCGTTCCTGCGATACTGCCGAGTTTTTGAGGGAAATCCCAAGCGTCATCATGTTTGTTTAATCCGTGGTGTGGCGAATTGCCTAAAATTGCACCCAATCCGAGATCTTGAATTCGACCTACAATGGACGCGCCTTTAAGAGGCGAACCGATAGCGACAACATGAGAGATTAAGTTAGTGCTCGGTTTTCTGTTGGCGAGATAGCGCTTAATCATCAAGCCCCCCAAGCTGTGTCCCACGAGCACGTTTGTGGTCAGTGGATTAAGCGAATGATCAATAGAATCAAACAGTGAAGACTCATCGATAGCAACAGTGTTATAGCTGAGTACTTGCGTTTCGTATCCGAGTTTTCTCAGCTTTTGGCTAAGAGGCTGCATGACCAGCCCATGCATATAAAGACCATGTAAGATGATGATTTTCATAATACCTCCTAGATTTATGACGTCGTAGATATCCTACTCTAATTGACAAGAAACTACTTGTGCTTTGTGGTGCATATTTACGTTTTGCTGCAAAGTTTGACTGCTGTAGCAAGCGACTCAGCCCAGTAAATCCTGTACTTGTTGTTGCAATTGATGACGATTTAAAGACGCAGGACTTAACACTTCACCGATAACAACATCCACTTTTGACCAAAAACGAGTCGGTCGTTTTGTGAGAGCATGTCCGCCTTTATGGCTGAAAAAAGAACCCCAAAGCCCTTTTAACGCCATAGGGATGACAGGAACAGGGTTACGTTCAAGGATTTTCTCTACACCAGGGCGAAACTCACCCAATTGACCGTTAGACGTTAAACGACCCTCAGGGAAGATACAGACAACCTCACCGTCGTAAAGTGCTTGTTCAATCTCCTCAAATGCTCGTCGGTAAGTGTCGGCACACTTACGTGGAGAACAGATCGGGATAACACCGGCATGAAGGAATACATATTTAAGAACAGGTAGCTCGCTGATGGACTTGTCCATCACAAAACGAACCGGGCGAGTAGAGGTTCCCATCAAAATCAATGCATCGACATAGCTAACATGGTTAGCCACGATTAACGCAGCACCTTGTTCAGGAATATGTTGGCGCCCCTTTACTGACACACGATACATACAATGGCTGAGTAAATAACTGATAAAGCGTTGTGTAAATTCCGGTACTTGGCGATAGACATAGATCGCCACGAAAAAATTACTTATTGCCATCATGGTAAACAGTTCCACAATAGAAAGCTCTAGTACGCTGAGTACAACGATCGAAACCAAAGCAGACACCACCATAAACAACGCATTCATGATGTTGTTAGCAGCAATGGCACGTGCACACTCCCCTTTGTTTGAACGCGATTGGATGAACGCATAAAGAGGAACAATAAAGACACCGCCGCTTACACCAACAAGGAACAGGTCAATCATGACGCGCAGATGTTTTGATTCAGCAACGAAGCTTTGCACATCATAAAAGTGCACCGGAAGTGATAGATAACTTGGGACTGCCCATAGCAAGTCGACGCCAAAGACTGTCAGACCAAGGATACCGAATGGCAAAATACCAAGCTCAACGTGGTTGAAAGAAAGTTTTTCACACAACCAAGAGCCTGTCGCGATACCAATCGAAAACAATGCCAACAGTAAAGAAACGACAGTGCTATCTGCGAACAAATGTTCGCGTGCGAAGTTAGGGAATTGAGTTAGGTAAGTCGCACCCATGAACCAGAACCAACTGATGGCAAGAATAGACATCCAGATGCCTCTCTGTTTTTTTGCCACTTTTAACGTGTTCTTTAAACCAGAAATCGGTTCAAATTTCGCTTTGTCATTCGATTGGCTAGGCATCGTTGGAATATTCACGCTGCTCATGAACCCAAGCAAAGACAAGGCAATCACGGTACAAGAAGCAATCAAGGTACCATTAGGAATGGCTAGCAGCAGGCCTGCGCTAAGCGTACCTATAAGAATCGAAAGAAACGTGCCCATTTCAACCCAAGCATTTCCTTTAACAAGCTCATTTGGTTTGAGCGCTTGTGGTAACAAGGCGTATTTCACGGGACCAAAATAGGCCGATTGAGTGCCTGTCATAAACAGCAGAACCAGCATCAGCATGGCACTTTGGGTGGCAATAGCGGTTGCTGCGCAAGACATGATAGCTAGTTCGATGAGCTTTAGACGTCGGATTAATTTGGCTTTGTCCATGCTGTCAGCGACGGCACCAGCATGCGCTGAGAATAGAAAGAAAGGTAGGATGAATAAGCCTGCCGCCAAATTAACGAATAGATTGACAGATATTGGTAGGTTATCAATTTGGCTGTATGTCACCATCAATAACAGAACGTTTTTGTAGATGTTGTCATTGAGTGCGCCAAGGCATTGCGTCACAAAGTAAGGAAAAAAGCGTTTTGAGAAAAACATGCTGGCTCCGATTAAACAAAGTCGAATGAGATGGGAGCACTTTATGCTCAATGAACGATTAAACCAGCTTTCTCTTTCAAGTGACGTTGTATGCCACCAAAAGTAACGAAATTCGTTACTTTCATTTCCATTCGTTTATTGAGTTACTAATTCCGAGACTTCTGAGCAGGTTTTCTTTCCCATGGTTCAAACAAAGGGAACGTCCAGCGACGCATCGCAATAATCAGAGAGGTGCCGTGTTTTTCGTCCATATCGAGAGAGCTATCACTTTGGCAAGCCTGATAAAACTCATCGATGACCTTTTGCAGTTTCTGTTGTAGCTTCTTGTTGCTTGGTACACTCATCAGTCCTGTTGCCATGGAGAACTTTTCATCTTCACCAGAAAAGTAGCTTTGGAAAAAGGCGTCTTGAACTTGCTGTTGGAAGAACCGTTGAATAGGGCCGCCCATCTGCCACTTAAATGTCGGAGATATACGCAAACGAATTTTGTTATTTGGCTGCAAGTCGATGATGTTCAGCCGATCCAAATGAGCAAGCTTTTGCACCAGTTCCAACTCATTGAAGGTGTATTGCTGAACGATTTGTTCAAACTGATAGCCATTTACAACACAGATCGCCACGAGCAGCAGGGCTTTATCGTCAACCAGCTGCTTTTCTTGCTCTAACGTTAGCGACTCCAGACCTTTATTGTGCGCAGCCGCGAGCTTAAATAGTTCCGCCATTTCTAAACCAATCAATTGGCAAATTCGTTCTAAGCGCTCAAGGCTAATGTGCTGACCTTCAGCGAGTAAACGTTTGACGCTTCCTTCACTTAAATCAAGGTGTTGTGCAACATCGGCATAATGCAGCCCAGCTAACTTTAGTTGGCGTTTAAGCTCTTTAATTAACGTATAGCTTTCTGACATTTACGCTGTTACCTCGTCGTGTAACTGCTCTAGGTACGTTTGCATAAAGGTTTTGCGTTTTTGCGCTTCGCGTCTTGCTGACTCTGTGTTCATGGTTTCAGCGATTTTGAATAACTTGGTCTGAAAGTGATCCAGAGTGAATTGTTTATCGTTAAGTTCACGTTCTTCGGCAAATATATCGCTGTCGTTGTAAAGTTGCGCGTTAAATTGAGTGCTGACTTGAATGCATCGCGTCACGCCAATTGCGCCTAAAGCGTCCAGACGGTCGGCATCTTGGACGATTTTGGCTTCCAACGTATTTGGCCTGATGTTTGCGCTAAAGCTGTGTGCCTCTATCGCATGAGCAATGGCATCATGATATTGCTGCGGATAATCGATACTCTCTAAAAATGCGACCGCTTTTTTGGCTGCGATGATTGAGCTCTCTTTGCGATTTGGGTGATCTTTCGGATAAGTAAAGCAATCATGCAAATAGGCAGCCGGTAATACAATCGCGATGTCTGCATTTTCTTCTTTGCAGAGCTGTTTCGCTGTTTTGACCACGCGTTTTACGTGTTTAAGATCATGAGCTGCATCCACTTGCATCTCTTGCTGCATAAATTCCAAAAATTGCGGTTCTATCTGGCTTAATGACGTCATGGTTCATATCTACAACTAAAATGAAGTCAGAAGTATGCCCAACGCTTAGAATAATTTCCAAGTGCGATGGTGTAATTGAGATTCAGCCACCAGAACCTTGTGCAACGTTTGGTACTGAGCCGTTTTATATGGCCTTTCAATGTGTTCAGCGGTTTATGAGACAAGAATAGACAGAGCGAGCAGTGATGTTTACCAGTAGAAAAAAGGCCTGACGATGTCGTCAGGCCTTTTTCTTTTCGCCGATCTTTTTAGCGTTTGAACGTTACTTGCTCTGCTTGTTCAAGATGAATATGAGTTGTCGCAGGCTGTGTTTCTGCAATCACTTTACCGTGACGGACAGAGTAACGAACCGGCACTTGGCGACGTACTGCGTCAAAACCATTTTCTGCGGGAAGAATCAGTAAACTACCAGGTTTGCCTTCTTCAATGCCGTGCTTATCTTGAATGTTCAGTGTACGTGCTGAATTGGTGCTGATCAGATCCAGTGAGTTGTTGATTTGGTCGTAACCCATCACCTGGCACACGTGCAGACCCATATGCAGCACTTGCAGCATGTTTGCAGTGCCTAGTGGGTACCAAGGGTCAAATACATCATCGTGTCCAAAGCAGACGTTGATGTTGGCATTCAGCATCTCTTTCACTCGTGTTACGCCGCGACGTTTTGGATAATCATCAAAACGGCCTTGTAAGTGAATGTTCACCAATGGATTTGCCACGAAGTTGATACCGGACATGCGTAATAAACGGAACAGGCGAGATGCGTATGCACCGTTGTAGGAACCCATCGCTGTGGTGTGACTGGCCGTGACTTTATTCCCCATATCAAACTTGTGCGCTAATGCTGCCAGTGTTTCAACGAAGCGAGATTGTTCGTCATCGATTTCATCACAATGCACGTCGATCAGACGGTCGTATTTTTGCGCTAATTCGAACACGTAGTGCAGCGATTCAATGCCATATTCGCGTGTGAATTCAAAGTGTGGAATCGCGCCAATCACGTCCGCACCTAATTTGACGGCTTCTTCTAGCAGCTCTTTGCCATTTGGGTAAGAGAGAATTCCTTCCTGCGGGAAGGCGACGATTTGGATATCTACCCATTCTTTCATCTCTTCACGCACTTCTACCATCGCTTTTAGGGCAATTAGGGTAGGGTCTGAAACATCGACGTGGGTACGAACGTGTTGTACGCCGTTTGCTATCTGCCATTTTAAGGTTTGTTTTGCGCGCGCTTTCACGTCTTCAATCGACAGCATTTCTTTGCGCTCAGCCCAACGTTCAATACCCTCAAACAATGTGCCAGAGATGTTCCAGCTTGGCTCGCCTGCGGTTTGAGTTGTATCTAAGTGAATGTGTGGCTCGCAGAAAGGCGCAACCGCCATACCGCCTTCAGCATCGATGAGGTCACCGTTATGACTAAGCTCCACATCGTTGCTTTCAATGCGCTTGAATTGACCATCTTCAATCAAAATTTGCTGCAGACCTTCTTGTCCTTTTAGCGTTACGTTTTTGATCAGTAGTGTTGTCATGATGGTTCCTTACGCTGGCTGTGTAGCCAGTGCTTTTTTGTTAAGAATAGTATTAAGAATCAGGAAGCTAATTGCGCCGCCAAGTACAGCGTTAATCGGCACTACGCCAGGCAGGAAGTGTCCCGCACCAACGCCAATCACGACAGCGATAATGCCAGCCCAGTTAACGTTTGGGAATTGGGCGGCTTCAAAGTTTGCGTAGCGTTTACGGTTCGTGAAGAAGTCAGCGATGATCACACCGCCAATCGGTGGAATTGCCAACGATAAGAAGGTCAGCCAGCCAACAAAGTTATTGTAGAGCCAGAGAGCGCAAAGTGTGCCAACAAGACCGTTCGCCATTGAGATGTATTTACTTGGTAAGCCAGTGATGTTGGAAAATCCAAGACCCGATGCGTAGAGCGCGTTGTCGTTGGTCGTCCAGATGTTCAAGCCAAGAACGATGATAGCTGGAATAAGAAGACCTTGCGCGATCATCACTTCAGAGATGTCTGATTGACCCGTCACCGACGCACCTGCCGCGCCAAAGATAAACATTAACGAGTTACCGATGAAAAATGCCACCATGGTGATCATCACGGCGCTGCGCGGCTTTTTGCCAAAGCGTACGAAATCCGCCGTTAATGTACCAGCACTGACAAAAGAGCCGACAACCATCGCGAGAGCTATTGAAAAATCGAGTGACTCGGTTGGTTGGACCTGTTGTAGTTCGCTTATACCGCCAACACTATTTACTGCCTCGATGACAGAGTAGCCGCCAAGTAGTGCAATGGCAGGAACGGCGATTGCTGACAGCACCATCAGTGCTGAGATTCCAAAGTAAACGGTCGCGGTCATGAGCAAACCGGAGACGAGGATCAAAGTATTGGTATCGATGCCCGTTGCTTTATGCACCGGAATCGCAAACATCGCGACACCAACTCCAAACCACCCAACTTGAGTACCGCCAAGAAGAGCGGAAGGAAGCCAAGAGCCTTTAGAACCAAAAGAGAAACGAGCAAGAAGGTGGGTAGAGAGACCAGTAGAAGCGCCGATGTAACCGAGGAAAGAAGTGTAAATACCGAGGATTAGGTTACCGATGAGAACAGCGAGGAAAAAATCATTAAAGGAGAGCCCAGTACCGAGAGAACCCCCTGTCCACATACTTGCGGAGAAAAAAGTGAGTCCCAACATCACCATGGTTAGTGACGCCACGCCTTTTCTGGCCGTGTTGGGAACTGGTCCAAGACTGTAGTTATTGTCTCCAGCCATTATTACCTCCGCACATTGAAATATTAAATTATAGCACCTGATTTTCAGGCAAACGGCGCGTATTATCGTGATGTAAATTTAATAGTCAATGATAAAATTGCAATTTAAACGTTTGCTTTGTTTTTGATTTGTATTTTTTCTTTTAATAACAATGGGTTGATTTTTAAATTCTAAAGGTGGAAATTTTGATTTTACGTATTTTCTATGATTTATAGACAGGTTTTCTATGTGAAATGAATGTTTTGAATTGCTATTTGTTTTTATGGATTAAATTTATCTATAACTCTGGATTGTTCAGTCGATTTCTATGAAAAGAAAACGATTTCATGATGAGGTTTTTGGTTTGGACGTTATTTGTTCTTTTCTGGGTGTGTTTTCTTGGTTTTATTTTATGTAGGTGATTTATTTTTGTTGAAGCTGGCATTTCTAATGGTTTAGTGGGCGAATATTTGAATTTTATAAACAGTAAACAATCTGTTGTGGGTAAGAAAAGTACAACCGAGCTCGGTCAGAGGATAAGAGGGCAATAGCCACATAAAAAAATAGCCAACCGCAAAGAGTGCGATTGGCTTATATACATGTGAACAAAATCAAGTTCACTAACAACGTCAGTTGGCTAGGTGACCCTCGGCTTAAGAAGGGTCGATTTATATAATGCAGTTACTGTGCCAACTTTAATATGCCCTAAAACACGTAGTTTCTGTGACATGCGTTGCTTAAAGTTTGAGTGTGTTTGCAATTTGCAACTGCGTTATGCAATTTGACTCTATTATGCTAATGATTGATTAATAAACAATGAACCTTTTAAAGCATGACTAAACTCGCCGTTCCTAAAAAGGCGAAAAAACCTACTACATCTGTCACTGTTGTTAGAATCACCGAGCCAGCCAAAGCGGGGTCCAATTTAAACTTATCCAGAATGATGGGAATCAGCACACCAAATAAAGCTGCGGTAATAATATTGACGATAATGGCCAGCGCGATGGTCCCACCTAGAACCGGAGATTGAAACCACAATCCGGCGAGCCCGCCGATGATTAACGCCCAAGCAATGCCGTTCAGAGAGCCAATACCCAACTCATTTTTCAATAGCTTGAAACGGTTACCTGGGGTGATCTGATTAAGCGCCATCGCACGAATCATTAGAGTGAGCGTTTGGCTGCCAGCAATGCCCCCCATGGATGCAACAATTGGCATGAGCACCGCCAAAGCCACCACCTGCGCAATTACATCTTCAAATAGTCCGATAGTGACAGACGCCAAAATCGCAGTAAGCAAATTGATGCCTAACCAAACACCGCGCTTTTGCGAGCTTTTTAATACTGGCGCAAACAAGTCATCGCCTTCATCCATACCTGTACCGGCCATCAAACGTGCTTCGTAGATTTCACGCTGTGTACTCAATGCAAACTGCCAATCGACTTCACCGATCAGTGTTTGGTCTGCATCAGTTACAGGGAGAGCGGGCAGTGTGCTGTGTTCTAATGCCTCTACCGCTTCAGGAAGCATCATTTTACTGTCTAGAACCGTCACAGCCTCAATAACGAGTGTTTTTAAGCGAGTATCGGGGTCACCACGTAAGATATCGAAGTAGTTGACCGTTCCACGATACTGTTTATTACGATTAATCAGATACACCTGTTGAGGCGTGTCGTAGCTATAGCGCTCCATTAACTGCTTAGCTGTCCCAATCGTAATGTTGAAGGGAAGGGTGATGATCTTACGTTCAGCCCAGTGGCCGAGTTCTTCATCAGCATACTCGTTTGCTTGATCGTAAAGTTCCAACTCATCTTTTTCTATCAACGAGAGCGCTTCGTTTATGATCGACTCTGGTAACGAATCGGCCCATTCGATGAGCGATAAGTTGTCGAGTTTAGCGAGAGTGAGTTTTAGCTCGACTTCAGATAACGCGTTGATGATAGAGAAACGTACGTCCGCACGCATTTCCGTTAACACGTCGATATGTAGCTCTAGTGGTAAAGCTCGCCATAAGCGAACACGATCGTCGATTGGAAATGCTTCTAGAATCAGGGCAACCGCGCCGGGCTCGAGGCCCGCTTCAATAGATCCATTGAGCGTTGCGACTTGATCCGCTTCTTCGGCTTGGCCAATTTGCTGGATTAGAGTGGAGAGATCTTGAAACTTGCTCACCGAGTACCCCGATAGTTAATTCGTTTTATGGAAGTATGGCATGTTATTGAGATGCACAACTATGCATCTTAACCTTGCTCAAGGTACTTGAAAGTAACAGAAAAACAATAGGCTATTCGCTGTTGATGGTGAGATATGGCTGTACCAATTGGCGAATGTTCACTTTTGCGCCAATACGGGCTGCCAGCAAGTACATTCCGCCGATTTTTCTGTGTAAAAATAGGGCATCTGCTGGTGGAGTATGCCAGTATTCTTGCTCCATGCTTAGAATGGTGCCAGCCTCGCGAAGCTTTTGTGCTAAGCCGCTGGCTTTGAAATCATAGGGCTCATCGACCAACATAGGTTCACATGCCATTTTCACTAGATCGAGAATCGCTTGGCGTTGGTCTGGAAGGATGGTTTGGCTGAAGAAGCCTATTTGTTCAAGCGCATCATTCAAGCCTTGTTCGTCATTGTTAACGACAGATGCGAAAGCTTGGCGATAACCAGTGCTGAACCGCTCGTTGTACTCGCGAGTGGCCCCGAAATCTAGCAAGCCGATTTGACGAGTGTTTTCGATATATAAGTAGTTGGCGAAATTTGGGTCGGTTTGTACCATCTTAAATTCGAACAGCTCTCGAAACAGTAATTCGAGTAGGCTGTGCATGACAAAATCTCGCGTACTCTGATCATAATGTTCGATTTGCTCAATCGGACTGCCATCAATGAATTCCATCGCGAGAACGGAGTCTGAGCAACTTTCAGTATGAATCTTGGGCACCACAAAATGAGGGTGCTCCTTCAAAGCGTCATGATAACGAATGGCAAATTGTGCCTCTCGTGCGTAATCGGCCTCGTCATGTAGCTGCTTTTTCGCTTCTTCGAGCAATCCTTTGTAGTCGACAGACTCGGGAATCAACCCAACGACCTTGAGCAGTGCACCGACATTATCGACGTCGCTATCGATACTTTTCCGTATGCCGGGATATTGCACTTTGACGGCTAGGTTATCGCCCGCATCGCTGTAAGCTTGGTGCACTTGTCCTATTGATGCACTGGCGATTGGTTTGAAGTTAAATGACAGAAACTCAGCTTTCCAATTCGTTCCTAGCGAACTTTCCATTACTGCGTTGAGTTGTTTTGCAGGCATTGGGTCTGCGTTGGAACGAAGACGGGAAAGAATATCGGCAAGTTCAGGTTCTAAAACATCACCAGCATCCATTGACAGCATTTGACCAAGCTTCATTGCAGCGCCACGTAGGTGAGCAAGTTGGTCAGTTAAACGCGCGATGTTCTGTGGCGTCAGCAAGAGGTCTTTCGCTTTTGGTTTGTTGCCTTTGGCTATCTGCTTCGTGCCTTCTGTAATCACATTGCCTGCGATACGGGTAGCAAGTGAAGCGAACTTGCTGAATCTTGAGATGCGATGGGTAGGTAGGCTTCTTTCCTTTGCCGACATGAATCTTCTCCGCTATTTACTAACTAATTGTTATACGGGAAAAGGATATGTTTGGATACAAATGAAAAGAAAACCGCCAGCGTAACTGGCGGTTTGCGAGTTTAGATAGAGTAGAAGAAGTACAGTTGAGACTTCATTCGGATGATGATCCCGCGAATCACATCCAAGAAGGCCATGAAGCCTATCGGTTTTTCACCGCTGACCCATGCGAGGCCAACAGAGCCAACAGGGATGTCGTAGCCTTCTGGCTCATCAATCTTAAGACGAACAAAGTGGTGTTTGTTCTGTAAGTTCTTTCCAGTGGTGACACGTACGGAATCATCGAAACCCAGTAGATTACCTTGTGACTCACCTGTTGCTTCAACAATGCCTTCGACGGTCGCTGAGAAGATCTTACCTGGGTAAACGGACGAAGAGAATTCCGCTGGCTGACCCGGTTTGATGTTACGAATCGCCTGGTGGTTCACTCGCATTAGTACGTACTTTTCGTTGGTGTACATGTTGATACGCGGCATCGTTGATACACGCTGACCTTCACGCAGGATAAAGTTGGTGACAAAGCCATCTGTTGGGGCATGAACTTTTGTGCTATTCAAATCCCATTGCGCTTTTGCAATTTGCTCTTTCGCTTGGCGCAGTTCGGCTTGTTTAGTTTCAACTGCAAGTTCCGCTTTATGAATCGCCAGTTTTGCACGGGAAATATCGACTTGTTTCTTCTTGATTTGAGACTCAAGGGTCAACACGTTGTGACGTGCCATATCAACCGCACTCGATTGTTTGTCGATATCGCTTTCCGTGATGGTGTTGTGCACCACTCGGTTTTGCTCAACATAACGATCTAGCATTTTTTTCTGCAATTTGTAGTCAACTTTCGCCGCTTCCAACTGGCTCTTTGATGTTTCTAGATCTTGCACTAGCGCTTCGTGGTTAGCTTCTTCAATCTCGATGTCGCCTTTTGCTGTAGCTAATGCAACGCGAGCAGAATCAGCGGATACGTTCGCTTGATTTAATGCGATTTTGTATTGCGTTGGGTCAAGTTCATAAATGAGCTGACCTTCTTTAACTTGCTGATTCGGCTCAATGTAAATGTGGTCAACTTTACCTTTTACATTGGTTGAATCTGGACGCAATTGGATGTGTGGTGACTGCACGACAGAACCGCCGGATAAATCCATCGGGGTGAAGTTAATCAAACCTACCCAGACGAACATCAGCCAACTCAAACCGCCAAGATAAGCGAACGATTTGGTTGCTTTGTTCCAAGGCATGCCAACCAAACGCAGCAGATAGATGAAGAGAGCCCATACCGCTAAACCTTCTAACATTATGCTTCCTCTTTTGGCTGTGTTTCTGTTTGCGGTTTACTTTTCCATGTATCACGCAGATTGATGATGGCTTTTTCCATATCAACAAATGCAAAGATCACGGCTAGCACCCAAACCCAGTGCCAGACAAACCCTATCCAGGTCAGCGCAGTGATGAGCCCTATCTGATGATGGTCTTTGCTGTGTGCTTTATTGATAGGCAATTCATGGATTTTCCAAAAGCCGTAACACGCGCCCGCGACACTCGCAATTAAAACGACAGCAGCGACAACATGTAACGCCGTATCTGCGCCTGTACCGACAAATGGGACACTCAGTAAACTCATTAAACACTCCTCTATCAAACTGTTGGCGTATTGTGATCTGAATTTGATTTGCGGCTTTCTTTGTGACAGATTCAATCACTATAGGATTAAATTTGATGTAATTGGTTATGAAAACGGTTCGGTTTATTCGCGCGATGGGCATTCTAAACATGCATAACCTCGCGTTATCTAAATACAATTTGGACTCGGATGAGTTAGGAATCCCAGTATCGGTGTTTCGTAACCCAATGACACTGATCCCGCTAAAAGCCGTTGCGGAATGGTATCGTTGTGTTGAACAAGCCAGTGCTGACCCGGATGTGGTGTTGAGTCTCAGCCGGGGTATTGAACTGCAAAAGCTAGGGCCAGTGGGACGCTGGTTATTCTCCGGCAATGATTTAGCCAGTACCATTCGGCGAGTGAATTATGGTGTGAGCAATCTACAATCAGGGGCGTTTTTTGCTGGCGAACAGTCGGGTAAAATCATCAAATGGACTTACCACAACCCGTTTATAGAAACGTCAGTAAAGGTGCACGATAGTATCCGCTGTGCGGTATTTATGATTAAGGTGTTACGCGAATTTCTTGGCAAAGATTACCAGCCTTTACGTGTCAAGGTTTCAGGCTCGAGAAAAAATACTGAGCGATACCGGGAATATTTCGGCTGCGAGGTGGAATGGAGTCAGCCAAAAACAGAGATATGGATCCCGGGAGATGACCGATTAGCCTCCCGCCAAGTGAGCCATCGAGAAGACAGCCGTCTAGCGATGAGTTTTTCCGACTTGGATGATTTGCTTAATATGCCCGATCCAGAAGACGAGTTGAAAGTGATTTATGAAGTAGTGAACTACAGCAGCCATTATGGATTGCCAACGTTAGAGCGCGTGTCTTCTCTGCTTGATTTATCTGAACAGCAGTTTCAACGTCGTTTGCATAAATTAGGGCTCAATTTTTCGACGGTTTCTGGCTATGTATTGAGTAATATTGCAGCTGGTTTGTTGAGTAAGCGCGTGAGTATTGATGACATTGCCACGCGCCTTGGTTACACCAATGTGGCGAGCTTCAATCGTATGTTTAAGAAACATCGTGGATTAACGCCCAAGCAGTATACGGGAAGATTAGAGAAGTAGTGCTCCACTTATCTCTATGAGTACAAGCAATAAAAGCCCTCAAAGTTGAGGGCTTTGTTATTTTTTTGTGTCGTTTTATGTGGTGGCTATTTCTTAGGACGCCAACTTAGTGCACTTGCAACAGCGCCGATGGCAATTACATCCTTTTTTTGTTCGCTAAGTTCAGGGAGCATCTGTACCGCAATGGTACCGTTCGTCTGCACAGCGGCAATTTCTTGTGTGCCTTCCTTAAAGCTATAACCCAATGGAATGTCTACCGCCATCATGGCGTCAGGACTAGTATGTACAGTTTTTACATTAAATTGGGTGCTACCAATACGCACTACGCCTGTCTCTTTTTTCTCAAAGCTGATGTCGATGAGAGCGGATTTTGGCTCCATCGCAAACTCACCGACTTTTTTACCATCTTGAGTAATGTCACAGGTGTAAGGATCATTCCCACCAAAATCGACGCCCATGTAGTTAACCGACATACCGCCTCCAGTGCAGTTCAAAAGCCAAGTTTCCCCGCTGTCGATACGAGTCACTTCTGCGCCCATTGAACCTTCTTTGAAAGAGATACGGTTAAACCAACTTGAGTTAGAAGCACTGCGTGAATACTTGCCTTTGTACTTACCAGCAAAATCAAAATGGCCATCCGCACCGAATCCCCAAAAATCACCGTCGGTTTTGATCAGCATTTCTGGTTGTGCTTTTACGGCATCAGTACGATCCATGACGGCTAGGCCACCACAACCAACAAGGAGCAAGGGAGCGAATAAAATAAGTTTCTTCATGTTTTTCATTGTTTATAGCTTGGTTACATCTAGGGTTTGGTCGGTGAATTGGATGTTCTGAATGTCGTACAACTCGTCAGTGCCTGTATTTGGGCACTCAACAGAAACGCTCTTTGCTTTGATAACAGTACATTCCGCCAGTTTGTGTGGCACGATATAGGTGTTGATACCGCCTTCACCATAAATGCTGTTGTCTTTGCTGTTGCCTTCAAAAGTATTGTTTTGATCATTACCGATCACATTCATCGCGTCGTCGCCAATGATCTTCACTTTTGTTAACCACTGAGATTTGTAGGTGTACGCTTCTATCAAACCGTCTTTGTTGGGAGCCATACGGAAGGTAGGTACTGTGCCTGGATTTGTCTTTTCTGTGTAGAGCTTGACGCCCGCAGAGTCGATATTCGCGGTATATTGCAAGTATCCGTGGAATAAGCCACTGATCCAATCAACGGCTTGTGGATCTTGGGTTTGCATTTCTTCACGCGTTAACGCTTGGTAGCCATCTAAACCATGTCCGTTTGCTTTTGCTACACCCATGTAAGCTTCAAAAGCGGCAGCAAAATATTCGTGAGAATATGAAGGGCCCGTTTGTTTAACACTTTCAGGATCGAAGTCGTCCGATTTCCAATCGTCCCAGTCATACTGAGTAGGGCGCCACACCGTCGGTTTGCCCGATTTAATATCGTTATAGATTGTTAACGCATGAGCTTGAATGTCATTTTGCAGTGCCGCAGTCTCCGTGTTAGGTGCAATACCTTGCGCTTGGACCAAGTGTAAAATTTCTTCAAAAGCGGCGTCTCGTTCGGCTTTTTTGCCAAGATTGGCGCAGTAATCGGCAAAATTACTCATGTAATGGCAATCGCCTTCAACTGTCAGTTCTCGATACATTAAAGATTGGCTATTCCTTAGCCAGTTTGGTGTTTCTTTACTAGTTACTAATGTTGACGCGATAGATGTGACAAGTGTATCCATATCATCTTCGCTAAGTACCATCATGCTTACAACAAACTTTTCTAGAGAACTCGTATCAAAAGAGTGTGCTAAGCCCGAGTTTGCAACTGCATCGTTCAATTTGTCTTGGCGAATCAGTTCGTTGATAAAGATTTTGGTTAACATCTCATCATTCTGTTCGTCGTTTTCGGTCAGCATTAGTGTGGCATCACGCTCGGCTAATGTCTTAGCGATACGAGACTTGTCAGCACCGTACTTAGAGTCTGGTTGGTTTGTGAGAAGGTGTTGGATGATTTTGGCTGCACGAAAGATTTTTTCATTATTCGCACCGTCATCAACAGCCACAATGTGAAATGTATCGTTGTTGTTTGCTTCGGAAAGGGAGATTTTCACATAGTGGGTGAAGCCCGAATCAGCAGCCACTTTTAACTTGGCTGGAAACTCTGTAGAAACGACAGTTGGGATTGTGACAGTGCTCAATGTTGGCATTGGTGGTGGTGGAGGTGTTGTTTTCGATGGTTTCGGATTAGATTCACTGCCGCCACAAGCAGTTAGACTTATCGCGCAGAATATGGCTAAAGGTGTTAATTTGGAATATCTCATTTCATGTTACTCGTAGACTTTATTAGAGCAAGAAACTTAGAAGCAACATAAAGTCCTGTCTATATAAGCAAACTAAGTCATATATGTTGATATTATTTTTTGGTAAGACCTATTATTCGATATATTTAAAAATATAGTGGATTTTTATTCCGAATTTTATTTTCTATGTGAAGCTATATTCTGATAATGAATAAAACCTCAGGTTATTGCATGGCTTTAGGGGTATAGAATGATTAGGATTATCGTATATGTATGGTTTGTAAGCGTATGTAAGCCTGCGTTTTATTAAAATTATCATTTAAGTAGGTTGCGCAGTATAGGACGAGCGATATACTCCCTCCATCATATTGGTGGAGTAAATGATTCATGGTGGGTAATACAATCTTACTGGTAGAAGACGACTCAGAGATTGCTCGATTAACCAAAATGTACCTCGAAGCCGAAGGATATACGGTAACTGTCATCGATAACGGTCAAAATGCATTAGAAACGATTAAGGGGCTCAAGCCGGACCTAGTGCTGTTAGATTTGATGTTACCAGGAAAAAATGGCGCAGAAATATGTCAAGAGGCGCGTAAGTTTTATCATGGTATTATCATTGTTTTGACTGCGACCGATGATGAAATGAGCGAGGTGAGCTTATTTAAGTTTGGTGCTGATGATTACCTTACCAAACCGATAAAAGGCAATATCCTTCTCGCCCGTATTGAAGCAGCGTTGCGTCGCTATTGTCGTCAAGTTGATATCGTTGAAGAAGAAAAGCTGAGCCGATATGGCATTAGTCTTTGTCTTCGTCGCTCCCAAGCATTTTATTTGCAAAAAGATATTGGTTTAACGAGTTCTGAGTTTGAAATTTTAGAGCTCCTGATGCTGAATGTCGATAAGCCAGTATCTCGTGAATCATGTTGCCGTCTTGCCCGAGGCATTGAATACTGTATTACTGATCGTTCGATTGATATGCGTATATCCTCACTAAGGAAGAAATTCTCTAAGGCTCATATCCATACGGCTACCATTAAAACCATACGTCACCACGGCTACATGCTGACAGGTAAATGACGCATGTTTTCCCTGTTTACTCGTCTATATGTGGGGTTAGTAACTGGCCTTGCGCTGACTGTTGCTTTGTTTCTCTTTATGGGGGAAGAGTACATGCGCAAAACAGAAGTCGGTGTTTTTTTGAGTGACGGTGCTTATTTTGTCGATCAATACATTGAGCAACGAGGCACTCCGGATTCTCTCTACAAGAAGTTAACCGAAAACGGCAAGCAAGATTTCTTTATCTTTGATTTAACATTGGTTGAAAACTGGGACGGATCACCGCCTTGTCGAGATTGTAATCTGCTGTACCGTATGCAAGGGATACCTGTTTATCTTATTGATGGCAGTACCTATGCTGCGGTATTCCCTTTGCCTAACACTTCGAAGAGTTTAGTTTTCAAAGAAAAAACGGATTTCTTTAGCCCACACGTTGATTGGAATGAAGATTCTGAGATTGTATTTATACTTACTCTGCTTTTGGTTGTTGTATGCAGTTTAGGCATTATGGTTTACATACCTGTACGACGTCTTGACCGCCAAATTCGGCAACTAACGGCTGCGCAACAACAATTTGGTTCTGGTGAGTTGAATACGCGAGTCGATCTAAAGCAATTTTCGCAACCCGTGAAAGAGCTCGCCCAAGGCTTCAACTGCATGTCTGAAGAGATTGAGAGACGAGTGCGCCAAACACACATCTTTACTCAAGCTATTCCTCATGAAGTGCGCACTCCGCTGAGTCGTATTCAGCTAGCGACGGATTTAGCTCGACGCACGAGTGGTGAAATGCAGGCAGAGTTACATGACGATATTGAACGATACGTTGATGTAGTGACGGATTTAACATCCGACATCGTCATGCTGTCTCGCTTGAGTGTGAAAAACCACTCATGGATCGATTCTGTTGAAACCATGGAACTGCCACTTTGGTGTAAAAGCCGCATGAATTACCTAGGCTTAGAGTCCGCCATGTTGAGAGCAGAAAATGAACTCGCGAACCAATTGATTCACTTTCAGCCTACTTTGGGTAACCTCGTCCTCGATAATTTACTGCAAAACGCCAAGCGTTACGGTGAATCCTGCGTTGAGGTGACGATTCGAACGGTAGCGGATTGCTGGAGCATCGATATTGAGGACGATGGTCCGGGCATCCCTGAGGCGATGCGAGAAGAAGTATTTATGCCATTTTCGCGCTTAGACAAAAGCCGCAACGCCGACATGAAAGGCTTTGGTTTAGGGCTTGCCATCGCTACCAGTGCAGCGCGGCAACTGGGGTGGGAGCTTTCTGTCGGCGAGAGTTACTTAGGCGGCGCACGTTTTACGGTGCTTATTCCTGCCAACGGTTAGAGTAGGCACTGCGGTAGTCTGGCTCTGCGATACCTTCATACAAATCGTCACAAGCTTGCAGCGGACCTACGACGGTTTGGTAGGGTAGGACACCTGCCCAAACAGGGATGTCCATGTCTTCCGCATCGTCGTTGACGCCAAAATTGCTGATTTTCACCGATGCTTCTGTGAGTGGAATACGCAGCAGCATGGTGGCTTTGAGTTCTTTTTCATTACTCAAACGGACTTGTTCTGTTCTCCCCGGAGCGATCTGTTCAATAAAGTGATTCAGCAACCTGTCTTTCTCTTGGTTATCTTCCACCACCTCAAACTGGCCAAAGACCACAGCACTGCGATAATGCGCACTGTGGTGAAACGCACTTCGAGCCAATACCCAACCATCAAACAAAGTAAAGGTTAAGCACGTTTGCACTCCTTGTTTGAGTGAGCGTAACAGTCGACTGTTGTTGGCACCATGGATATACACGTAATCATCGACGCGCCATGCCAGCATAGGGATGACCACAGGGCCTGACTCGTTGGTTATCGCAATATGAGCGATTAGGCTTTCATCTATGATGGCGTGCAGTTTGCTAACATCAGAGACGGCTTTATGTGCGCCTTTTTTAATTTCCGTTCTATTGGTGTTGGATAGCATTTTCTCTCCTTGCTTGCTCACGATTACGAGCGATTTATTCTCATTCTTTGATTGCAATGTAGCGTTTAACTGGTAGCTTAAAGAGAGCCAGTTTTAACTAATGGATGGATCCAGTTTGTCTTTGATTGATATCGGTGACCTACATTTAAAAGACAGTGAAGGAACGCGCCAGCAAGCGTTGTTTTTTGCTATTCGCAAGAAAATTGTTCAAGGACTGTGGATGAAGAATGGGAAGCTGCCTTCTACGCGGAAGCTTTCACAAGAGCTTAATCTAAGTAGGAATACCGTGATTTCTGCCTACGAACAGTTAGTGGCGGAAGGGTACTTGAACAGCCAAAAAGGTTCTGGTTTTTATGTTGCCGTAGAACTGCCAGAGCAGTACTTGCCTGAACCTAGTTCAGTTCAGAGAGACTCATCACCGAAAGCTCACTTTGATATCAACCGCGCATTTGCACCGGGTGTACCGGATTTGGACGCATTTCCGATGGCGCAATGGCAAAAGTTACTCACTCGCCATATGTCTCGTACTTGCTTGTTGGGGAACCAAGATATTCAGGGCAGTTGGACATTACGCTGTGCTTTAGCTGACTACCTTGCATCTAGCCGTTCAGTGAATTGTTCTCCAGAGCGCATCATTATTACCTCTGGGGCGCAGCAAGCGTTGTCGATTGCGACGATGGTAGTGCTCAAACAAGGTGATAAGGTTCTGATGGAGCAACCAGGTTACGCGCAAATGCGGAAGTTGATTCAATTCCAGCAGTATAAATTTGAGCCTTTATTCGTCCGAGAGAAACTAGGCTTTGATGTGGAAGCTGTGACCACAAGCGATGCCGATGCCCTGTATATCACCCCAAGCAATCAATATCCGATGGGCACCACACTCAATACTGAGCAAAGAGGGAAGATCATCAACTGGGCAGTCGAACAGTCACGTTGGATCATCGAAGACGATTATGACAGCGAATTCCAGTTTGCTCATCGTCCCTATACCAGCTTACAGGGGCTAGCAGCTCAAATGGGTCGAGATGATCGTGTGTTGTATGTGGGTTCCTTCAGTAAAGTGATGTTTAACGGATTGCGGCTTGGCTACCTTGTAGTTCCTGAACGTTTAGTAGAGCAATGCTTAGTGGTTAAGGATGCGTTAAGTGGTGATTCGCCGACGCATACACAAGAAGCATTGGCAGACTTTATTACTGAAGGTGGGTTATTACGTCATATTCGAAAAATGCGTCGACTGTACAAAACTAAGCATGAACAGATGCATGTATCCATTCAACAGCATTTTGGCGACCGTGTTTGCGTCGTTAGCCAAGCGGCGGGGCTTCATGTTACGTTGAAATGGCAAGACGGTATGGATGAGCAGCGTTTTATAAAACTAGCAGAGCATGAAGGGATCATCTTGCGACCTTTGAGCTATTATGAACACCCAGATTTTCAAGCACGTCACTGGCATGGTGCCGTGCTTGGTTACGGCAATATCGCGTTAGAGAACATAGACGCTGGTATCCAACGTTTAGCTCACATATTTCGAAATGGGAAGCGATGACTATTCAACTACACGTGTTTGTCGCTTATGTCGCCACTGTTTCCAAGGCAGTAAAAGTAGAGTAAAAATGCCAAGTGCATAAAACATTGACCAGCCTAAACATATAAAAACACCGGTACAAAGCAGTAGGGACAGTCCCGCAAGTGTTTTACCAAATCCTCGAAGCAATTTGAAAGCGGCTAACATCGCCAACATGTAAACCAGAACGAATACACTGTTTGCGAGTTTTAGGAAAAACTCCAGATCGAGCTGTGATAGGGTTCCGATCACACAAGATATCAATAATATACCGCCAACTAATATGGTGGCTGAGAAAGGGACACCACGACGCGAAATCTTGGCTAGTGGACTAGAAGGACGATGTTCCCGAGCTTGAGCCCAGACCATTCGCGCTAGGCTCTGTGTGTATAAGTTAACGCTCGCGAAACAAGCGGAGAAACCTATCAAGCTGATTATCCATTTGGCTCCATCGCCTAGTAGTTGGGCACTAAGCCAGGGGATGGATGCGTTATCAAATTGAGCGTTACCATACGCGCCAAATTTTAAAATAACGACAGAGCATGCCCAATAGGTAGCCCCTGCTACAAAACAACCGACCACAATGGCAATAGGGAAATCTCTTTGAGGGTTTTTGAACTCTTCCCCCATATGGGCAAAAGCCTCTATGCCAACAAAACACCAGAACATCACGCCTAACGCTGCGGTAATAGGCCAAATTGACTCTTGTGTGATGGCGGGCATCACAAGATCGGCGCTGTTAACGTCGCCTTTCCATAAAAATGCGCCAACAAGTGCGAAGACACTCAAAGCAATAAGAGTTTGTAAATGACCTGATGATTTTGTGCCCATCAAGTTGACGAACACAAGAAGTACTACCGTGAGAACTTGTGCAAACAGATTGTTGCTAATAGGCTCTGGCAATATTTGTTGTAGAAAGCCTGCGGCGAGTGCAATCGCGGCCGGAACCCCTACCGGAATGACACTAACAAATAGCCAAGCGACACTACTTTCCAGCTTGGCGTTAAAGGCTTTGCGTACAAAAAAGGCTGTTCCGCCCGCGTTGGGGTATCGTTTACCCAGTTGAGCAAAAGTCAGCGCAATAGGACAAATCGCGATGAACAATAAAATCCAAGCCCATAGTGAAAAATAGCCAGCTATACCTGCTGCGATAGCCGGGATCATAAACAGCCCCGTTCCCATTAATGTGGTGGATAACTGTGCGATACCTGATGTGAGTGAAATGTCTTTTTTGAGCTCTTCCATGCGAATTGATTCATCCAATGTTATGAGGCTTATTACGAAAAAGCTTGTAGCTTCTGATTATTTCGTTTTATGTGTTTAAGCGATGCTATTTATGTGTTGAGTGTATAAGGTGGGAATTTGATTTCAATGTGTTATCTATTTTCTGTTGAAATGGATAACAGCACTCATCTCATGCCCGCCAAATAGCATATCCAAAATGTTAATAACAAAATGATTTACTAAACCGTCAATATGACGGTTGTTTTAAATAATTCCAACAAAATGTTGGTTTCTTATGCAGTTAGAATCGGTATAGAATGAGAAAAATAAGGAAAGCTTGGTAACGGTATGGACAAGTTTGATCATAAGATTGTGGATCTGCTCAGGCACAACGCTCGGCTGTCGGTGACTGAAATTGCGGATAAAGTAAACCTTTCTCGTTCTGCGGTAACGGCCCGTATTCGTAAGCTAGAGCATGACAAAGTGATTCTAGGGTATCACGCTGAAATTGCGCCTTCGGGTGGGGATTCGATTTGCGCCTATTTTGCCTTCAAGTTCGATAAATCAACCTCTACGTATTATTGCGAATCATACGCGGACGAGTTATACAAAATTGATGGCGTAAAATGGTGTCATGCGATCAGCGGTGAGACGGACATGATGGTTTTTGTCGAAGTGCCTACGATGGCTCGCTTGAACGAAATCAGAGATCAAATTCAACGATATCCAGAGCTTCGAAACCTGATGACTCATACCGTCTTAGCTGAATTCTTTAACACGACTGGGAACCTGTTTGTGAAGTGACCATGAATGGATGCCATGTTGAAAACCCTTCTGAGCGAATATGTTAAACAACATTAATTTGAATCTACTTAGATCCTTGCATGTACTTTTAGAGGAGTGTCATGTCAGCCGGACCGCAGAACGTTTGCACATTACGCAGTCTGCCGTCAGTCGACAGCTTGCACAATTGCGCGATCTGTGTGGTGACCCACTGCTTATTCGTCAAGGTAATCAACTGATACCAACGCCACGAGCAATAGCGTTAAAATCAAAGCTTGATGCATTACTGGCTGAGTTTGACCATTTACTCGATGACCAACCTTTTGAGCCGCGGCAGTGGCAAGGTGAGCTTGTTATTGCTTCTAGTGACTACGTGGCGCAATACGTATTGCCCGATATTGCCTCTCACTTGGGTGAACAAGCGCCACAGCTAGATATGGCGTACCGACTGTGGCAACCCAACTTTCTTGATAAACTTCATGAGACGGGCATCCATATCGCGTCTTCTATGTATCCAGAAAAACCACAGAGTGTGTCGAGCGTTAAAATTGGTGAGGATTCATCAGTTTGTTTGATGAAATCTTCTCATCCGTTAGCAAAGCAGGACCAGATCAGTATTGAAGACTTGATTTCATATTCACACATCAAAGTGACTGGCGGCGGAGACAAAGATTCCTACACTGATTTAGCATTGAAAGAGCTAGGGCACACCCGCCACGTTACCTTTAAGGTTCCATTCTTCTCTGCTGCGATCAATCGCTTAGTTGCAAGCGAGCACCTGATGGTGGCTCCTGAACATATTGCCGTTAACCTCGCTAAGCATTGGGACTTAACCCATAAAGCATTACCACTCGAAACACCTATTCATCAATATTGGTTAATGTGGCATCCCAAATACGACACGGATCCTGCGCATAAATGGGTGCGAGAAGAGATTCGCTCAGTAATGCAAATCTCTGAATATTCCATTCGCTAATACGTACACCGTTTAGCTATGACTTTAAGTCATGATTAGTATGAATAACTTTGATTTCTAATTATACCTCTTCCGTTGATAGAGTGAGCTTCAAAGAGGGGAGATTCTTATGACACTAACAGTTTGGTTATCACTTTTTACCGTGTGTTTATTAGGGGCTATGTCACCAGGTCCCAGCTTAGCTATTGTCGCTAAGCACTCGTTGGCTGGTGGACGTATCAATGGATTAGCTACGGCTTGGGCTCATGCGTTTGGCATTGGTATATATGCGTTTATTACTTTGATTGGGCTCGCTGTTGTTTTGCAGCAAAGCCCGATGCTGTTCAAGACGATTAGCCTTGTGGGTGCGGCATATCTTGCGTATTTAGGGTTTAATGCTTTGCGTTCAAAAGGTGGTGTGGCTGCGAAGTTGGAGTCAGGTGAGGAAACAACGGTAATCCAGTCTGCGCGAGAAGGCTTTTTTATCTCGATTTTAAGTCCCAAAATTGCTTTGTTTTTTATCGCATTATTCAGTCAGTTTGTCGCGCTCGGTAATGATTTGAGTAATCAGATGATCATTGTTGCCACGCCGTTTGTTGTGGATGGGCTTTGGTACACCTTTATTACCCTAGTGCTATCGAGCTCTAAAGTCGTTGACAGAATTCGCTCTAAGGCAGTGTTGATTGATCGTTTGTCAGGGGTAGTACTCATGCTGCTGGCTCTTAGAGTGGTCGTAACGGTATAGACAAGCTCGCAAGACAGAAATACTAAAAGCAGCCCGTGTGGCTGCTTTTTTGTCTACTCTCAGTAACCCTTACACAATTTACGTAATTCTGACGCTAAACGTTGCTAAAATTAATATTATCAATAGTGTTACTTTGGTTCATATTCTCATTTGCTGTGAAAGCTACTTTCCAACGCATTGTTATAATGAGAACGATAGCCACTTAACGTTAATACTAACAGTGTCGCATATTAAGTCGAGAGTGCTTTATTGGATAAAAACGGACTTTCCTCTTACTTACCCTATGAAAGGGGTAGAGACTCCATGACCGTTTAGAAGGTGAGAGCAATATGCAAAGAATAGTAGATTTAGCTCCAGTAGTAATTTTGACCAGTGTTTGCAGCGTTGCTTGGATATTCTTTTCAACAAAGAGCATTTGGGTGTTTTTTGAACTGTTTGTATTTACGATGCTTGGCTTTGGCCTTTTGTACGGGTTACTACAAAAGGCTGATCCTAAACACTTTGACTTTGTTTTAAATCACATCGATGAAATTAAGAAGGAAGGCAAAGATGCTTGCCTAAGCGGCGCTCCGAAAGAATCCAACCCATACTCTGGTGTCGATGGTGATTTATGGGAGGCTGGTTACACAGCCTCCTACAACAAAAAGATAAAGCAATAAACCGCTAGGTGCTTATTCAATATTGTGCTTTTCAAAAAAGCACCCTGCCATTTTAAGGACAGGGTGAAAGCAAGAAGTTTCTCAGGAGCGGTCGGGGGAGAGAAACTCATCTAAATCTTATTTACTTACCGGCGAACCTCTTCAAATTCACCTTCAATCGCATCTGCTTTACCTGTATTAAACTCATACTCTTCGTGCATTTCTCTCTGCATTTTCTTGACGCGCTTTTCAATACGTTTACCGGTAATTAATGCTGCGATGGTCAACGGAATCGCAATGATCAAGCTAAATACTAACGTAAAAAAACCGGTAATCAGTGCTAGTGCAGTTACAATAATCCGATTCATAATCATGACCTCTCTGTAATTTATGTGCTCAGATTAATGCTGTGAACATGAACAAAACATGAATGCTGACGTTCACTTTGTCCGGAGAGTGTCAAATGAATGAAACGAAAAAACGCCTGAGGGTGATCAGGCGTATAAACGGGGAAAAATATTAGTAATGCGCATGGCGCTTATTATTTAGAACAAATATGAGATATTGTCCGCTACGCTATGTGGTTAACGTTGTGGAGCAAAGTTCACCTATCGAGGGAATGTTTGGTAACGAACACCCATCATTTGTTCCATACAGTGCACAACTTGGCAGCTGTAACCGAATTCGTTGTCGTACCAGATGTAAAGTACACAACGCTTGTCTTGTGCGATAGTCGCTTGACCATCTACGACGCCTGCATGACGAGAACCAACTAAGTCAGTTGATACAATTTCTGTTGAATCGGTGTAGTCAATCTGTGCCGAAAGCTCAGAGTTCAACGCCATTTCACGCAAGTAATCGTTCAGTGAATCACGGTCTACGTCTTCACCTAAGTTTAGATTAGCGACTGCCATAGAAACGTTTGGTGTCGGTACGCGAATCGCGTTGCCTGTTAGCTTGCCTGCAAGCTCTGGCAATGCTTTAGCAACTGCTTTTGCCGCACCTGTTGAAGTCAGAACCATGTTTAGTGAAGCACTACGTCCGCGACGGTCACCAGAGTGGAAGTTGTCGATCAAATTTTGGTCGTTTGTGTATGAGTGCACGGTTTCAATATGGCCAGAAAGAACACCATATTTATCGTTCAGAGCCTTAAGGACTGGCGTGATTGCATTTGTTGTACAGCTTGCCGCAGAGATGATGGTGTCATCTTCTTTAATTACCGACTCATTTACACCGAATACAACGTTTTTGATGTCACCTTTACCTGGTGCTGTTAGCAGTACTTTCTCTGCGCCTTGACACGCTAAGTGTTGGCTCAGGCCTTCAGAATCACGCCAAACACCTGTGTTATCAACAACTAGCGCGTTATTGATACCGAAAGCTGAGTAATCCACTTCGCTTGGGTTATTTGCGTAGATGATTTGGATGTAGTTGCCGTTAACGATCAGTGCTTTACGCTCTTCATCGATAACAATGCTACCGTTGAACTGACCGTGAACTGAGTCACGACGCAGCAAGCTAGCACGCTTCTCCAAATCGCCTTTTTTACCGCCACGAACCACAATCGCACGTAGTCTTAGTGGGTAACCTGGACCACTTTTCTCAATGAGAAGGCGAGTAAGTAGTCGACCAATGCGACCGAACCCGTAAAGAACCACATCACGCGCTTTCAATGAAGAATCTGCGTCGCGAGCACCATCAAGTGCAGTGATAAGGAAATCGTTTAGAGAGCTTGTATCGTCATGTTCATTCCAGTACATAGTTGCCAATTGGCCAACATCGACACGGCATGAAGAAATGCTCATTTCACAAAGCGCTTGAATAATAGGCATCGTGTGCTCAAGCGAAAGTGGGTTACCGGTATAACGTCTTGCAACGCGATGAGTTTTGAGAATGTCTATAGTAGTAGCATTAATAAGCGTTTTACCAAACAGAACCACTTCGATTCCTTTTTGACGATATAGCTTACCAATTAGAGGGGAAATAGATTCAGCAATCGTTTGGCTAGTTTGCCAGTCTTGGAGATATTTCTCTGGACTCATTGTTGTATTAGACCTTTCACGTTTTGGGGGCTAACCATACTCTCTGCTGTTGCCTCTTCGGCAGCGTGCAAGAGTGTGGTGGGTTATGTAATCGGGTTGTAATAGTTGTGTGTGCGGATTCTAAGGTCGGAGTCCTTATTCTGCTAGGAAAATTAAATCCAGTGTAAAACACTACTTAAGGGGACGTTAGTGGTGGATTAATGTGACTAAAGCAGTGGTTTTCACGTATTGACATTTAGAAAGTAACTTACTTTTTTTGCGATGATAACGTTTGCTTTCAAATTAGTTTTGTTGACAAAAATGGATATTTTGCATTTTTGTGTGATTTAACTCGATAAGGCAACTCAATAGGTAAACATACAATAGATGATTTCCTGAAAAGTGATGCGACTCTTAGTTGTGAGTGAAACTTTATTGTTTGCATCCAACTTTAAGATCAAAAAATATGACTTGAATCACAATTGCCACTTCATTAGCCGATGATAAAACACTCACAATAACCATAATCTAGGTAGGTGAATGTTGTTTGAAAGTAACAATGCCGTATATGCCTTTCAATGCCAGAAACTAGTCTAATATTAAATAAACGGATGAAATCAACCATTAGGCTGATGGATGTTGAGATTATCAATAAAAACACGCTTAGCACTCCTCGCACTATTACCCGCTGTGGTAATCGTGGTATTTGCAGTTCAGCAGTTTTCTGATAATGCGTTGCGCGTGAGCCGTCTCAATCAAACGGTTAGCAATATTCAAGGTTTCCAATTGATATCCAAGGCCTCCCACTTTATTTACTCCATAGAGAAAGTACGCCGACAGCCTGATCTTCAAGTCTCTGCAGCCATTAATATTGAAGAACAAGGTGAAGTTATTTCTTCTTTGCATCAAAAGTTTGTGAGTAACCCTAATACTGCTGAGTATGCTGATGACCTGAAAGAAGCCATGCTGGGGGTATTGTCAGGTAGATTGAGTGAGATGGACGACCTGGGTGATTGGGCATTTCAACAGCTCCAAAATATGTCGCGCTCTTTGTTGCAAAATCATCAATGGTATGGCAGTGACGACGGCATTCGCATGCAAAATTTTATTGCCTACCTTGCTCAGCTCTCTTTTTGGACACAGAAAGAAGCTTGGCTGACGAACCGTTTAGTCCAAGACCCTAAGAGTCGGCTAAGTCAAAGTATGTTTTATCAGGCGATTGACCGACAGCAGCAAAATTTGGATGCGTTTTTAAACTTAGGTGGGTCATACGAGCAAGTGGATAAATTGCTTGGCTTGTTTACTTCGCCGAGATATCAGAGAAACTTGGCGTCTCGCGGACAATTAATGTCAGGAGACATGTCACAAAGTGACTACGCCGCGTATTTAAAAGAACTCGATTTTCGTGTGCAGCGCTTACAAGTGCTCATTGATGGGTTCACCAAACAAACTGAGCAGTCGCTTCTCACGCAGGTTCATGAACAAAAGGCCAATATAGCGATGATCAGTTTTGGCGTCGCCTTAGTGGTTATCCTGCTTTGTTGGCTCGGATTTAGTACTTGGTTCCGAGTTAACAGCAAACTCGATGCGATCATTCATACTTTAAACGCGTTGATCAACTCCGAAGAGAAGCAAACAAAAGTCAAAGTTGATGGAAGTGATGAACTGACCATTTTTGCTCAGCAAGTGAATCGAGTGGTTGAAGAAATGCAGAGACAAACTGAAGAAATACTGCATGCAAAAGAGTCAGCAGTATCGGCTAATCGTGCAAAATCTGTGTTTCTTGCCAACATGTCACATGAAATACGCACGCCCCTTAACGGGATCATGGGCATGACAGAAATACTCTCTCAAAGTGAGTTGTCTTCGCATCAACAAGAAGTTGTTGATGACATTGACTCCTCATCTCAAACACTGCTTACTTTACTTAACGATATATTGGATCTCTCTAAAATCGAGTCTGGACGATTGGAGCTGTCACTAATAGAAGCGGATATCCGAGAAGTCGTGTATCAGTCGATGATTTTATTCCAATCCAAAGCAACATCTAAACAGCTAAAGTTAGGTATTAATTTAGCTGAAAATATCCCCATTCGCGTGATGGTCGATGATCATCGTGTCAAACAGGTAGTTACGAATCTGGTATCGAATGCGGTTAAGTTTACCGAAAGTGGGCATGTATGCGTTGATGTTAGTTATGAAGAGTTACTTGAGAAAGAACGTGGAGTGCTGACGTTTAAAGTAGAAGATACCGGAATAGGCATTGATCAAGATAAGTTAACCACGATTTTTGAACCCTTTACTCAGGAAGATGAAGGAGTGTCGAGGCAATTTGGCGGTACAGGGTTGGGTTTGGCAATTTGTTGTCAGCTTGTGTCGATGATGGGGGGCAAGCTCGTAGCAACATCTACAAAAGGAGTGGGCACATGCTTTGAATTCTCGATTGAGGTTGAAGCAATTCCGGTGTTTGGCTGGCGTTCGGAGGTGATTAATAAAGGGCTTTTGATCTGCTCAAATTACGACTACGCCGACCAAATATTAAAAGAGTGTCGCTTAGCGAAAATCAATCTCTTTGGCGTTAATAATGTGAATGAAGTGCAAGCGATAAATGATGACTTTGATGTCATATTTCTGTGCCACAGTAATGACGCTAATACCGATGAAGTCTTGGATAATCTATCATTTAATTACGATCTTCGCCGTGTGATTATTTGCCAGCATCATTTATCCACTCCCTACGAAAATGCAGAAAAAGTACATGCCGTACTCACATTACCTTTCCTTGGCAATCGATTTAAGCATGTCATTGATGATTTAGCTAAGGTTGAAAAGACTATATCAAGTGACAATGTCACCAATAATGTTGTCAGCTCTGAATATCGAGCGTCGCGCTCTCATCGGAGGATCTTAATTGCGGAGGATAATTTGATGAACCAGAAAATAGCGAGTTTTTTTCTGGATAAAGCAGGTTATGACTATTTGATAACAAGCAACGGCCAAGAAGCGTTAGAAGCCATCACAAAGGGAGAAGAATTCGATGCAATTTTAATGGACTGCATGATGCCCGTGATGGATGGACTGACCGCGACGAAAGAAATTCGTCGTTGGGAAAAGAAAGCAGGACGTGAAAAAACGATGATTATCGCACTCACTGCGAGTGTTTTGGAAGAAGACATCCACAACTGTTTTGCGGCAGGCATGGATGCTTATTTACCTAAGCCGTATAAATCGAACCAGTTATTTGAGCTCTTTAGTGAATTAAAACTCGCCTAGCTAACATTTCAACTTAGACAAGGCGTCAAAACGATAAAGCCCCACTTCAGGGGCTTATTAGTTCTGATTATTCATTGTTGTGCGTTGGCTTGAGCGCCTGCGAGTTTGCGTATGGTTTGGCGATAGGTTAGGTATGCGGAAACACCAGCTAACAGGTTGCCGATACAAGCGCCTAAGAGTAAACCTCGGATTCCATCCATTTGAGCGCCAACCCACAAGCACGGTAGGAAAAAGACAAACAAGCGCAGCGCTGAAATAGTGAGCGCGGTGTAAGATTTGCCTAATGCATTACAAAGAGAAACCATTAGCATACAAACCCCTAATGAACCCAAACTGATCGGCACTATCAGTAAATGCATTTCCAAGACTTGCTCGACTTGCACATCACTTGTCATCAATAATGCGAGTGGGTTTGCGACGGCAAATGTAATGGCAGCAATCAAAAGTTGGAAACCTAGAATGAATTTTACGGCAATACTGACGAGCCTTTGGATATCTTCATAGTTCTTTGCTCCAAGTAAGCGTCCAACCATTGGAGGCATAGACATTGTCAGCGCCAAGACCGAAACGATAGCAAAGAACTCATAGCGTGAACCAAGCGCCCAAGCGGCGACTGCTGCGGTTCCAAAGCTTGCCAATAATTTTGTTGCTAGCATGGAAGACAACGGTGGCAGCAGTTGGCTAATCATCGCAGGGCCCATAATGTTACCGATAGATGCAACACTTTTGGCTACGTTAAGATCTTGCCATTTTGTCGTTGCCCAGTGATTCTTTTTCACGCGAGGAGCGACGACTAAAATACCAAACCCAAAAGCGACGATGGTTGCTATTGCCGCTCCGTTAATACCCAAGTCAAACGTGAAAATAAATAGCGGATCGAGTACAAGGTTCACGCCGCTGGTTATCATCATCATTGTGCCAGGTAACATTGTATTGCCATTAGCTCGGCAGATACTGTAATAAAAATACAAAACCGCACCAGTCCATGAGCTTAATAACCACCAAGGCCAGTAACTGTCGATTATCGGCATAACAGATTCTGGAGCGCTTAATAGAGCTAAAATGGGGTAGCGCAAAAGCCAAATTAGCCCGCCAAAAATAGCGACACCAATTGAGCCGATCATCAATACCAATCCGCCAAGTTGTTTGGCATACCGACTTTCATTCGCCCCAAGAGCTTTAGAAATGACCGCTGTCGTTGCGATCCCTAGACCGACTTGAATGCCGATAATGACCATTTGCAAAGGCAGAGTGAAACCTTGAGCGGCTAACGGTAAAACGCCGAGCTGACCGATAAACGCGCTATCCACAAGCTGAAAGCTCATTAAAGACAGAACGCCAAAAAGCATTGGCCAGGTCATCGTAAATAATTGTTTTGCAAGCGTTGGTTGTGTACTTGTCGTAGTTGAAGACATAGAAAGCTGAATGCGTTAGGAATAAGAGTTAGATTGATTGTACACGGCGGTTAGTTTAGAGACAAAAATAAACCCCGAGGAAGATATTCTTGCTCGGGGTTCGAAAATCTAGCTTACGCGTTTATTTTTTGCCGCTAGTTTGCTTGTCTTCTTCAGTCAGCTCACGAATGCGACGGCTGATGTCACGACGTGCTTTAGAGATCTCAGCGCTTTTAATGATGTGGTCATCAACACGATCTTCATAGTCTGCTTTCATATTTTTGATGATTGCGACGATTTCATCGTGAGTCATTTCTGGTTTGATGTAGTCTAGAAGGTTTTCTAGAAGATCAACACGTTTGCGGTTATCACGAACTTTCTTCTCGTTATCAAGAAGCTCACGTTTTAGTTTGTTTTTACGACGAGCTTGGTTAACGATTTCAAATACGCTACTCATAGTTCTCTTTCCTAATTTTATGAATATCTTCCTCGATTAAAGCACAACATCCAGTGGCATAACAGTCTTTAGATCAATAGCAATGCAGAGTTGAACATTTCTCAACCAATTGCGCTGTGTCCATATAATCGTGCTGCTTTCTTCGAGTTTTGGCCAACATTGTAGAATCCATCGATTCATTGTCATAACGAGGCCTTCACTATATTATCAACACCATTGAATGCAAAATGATGAACTTGATATGGACTCTGGTAACACTGCGGAGCAAGTAAATAGTCAAGATAATGAGCAAGTCACTCGCTCTGTGGCTGAAAAGTTAAAAACGGCGTATATCAACGCCCGTGAGCAACTCGAAATCATCGAAGTTGAGCTTAATCGTTCAAAAATAATGATGGTCGACCAAGATGGCAATTTGACGAGAGTGCCGATTCTCTCGGAGCATTGATACCTGACCCTATTCGTAAGGGGTGTCAGGTCTTACGCTATGCTTTAGCCTGACACCAACACCTGAACCGCTAACGCTTCTTGCACTGCTGTGTGAATTTATGGAGTATGATTTCGAAGCGATTTAGGTACAAAGTCAAATGCAAAAATAATAAGGAAATGCATTATGAAAGTTGAGCTAACGGCAATTGAAGCACGAGTTATTGGTTGCTTGATCGAAAAAGAAGTCACTACCCCAGATCTTTACCCCCTCAGCCTAAACGCATTAACCAACGCGTGTAATCAAAAAAGCAACCGTGATCCCGTGATGTCACTCTCTGAGTCAGACGTTCTCGATGCCGTTGATGCTCTTATTGAGCGCAGGCTCGTCAGTGACGAAAGTGCGTTCAACAGCCGCGTCAGCAAGTATCAACACCGTTTCTGTAATACGGAATTTGGTGATTTAAAGCTGACAGAGCAGGAGAAGGGCATTGTATGCTGTATGCTTTTGCGCGGTGCTCAAACACCTGGGGAAATTCGTACTCGTACTAATCGTCTCGCGACATTTCATGATGTAAAAGAAGTGGAAACGGTCCTTGAGCATTTAGCAAGCGAAGAGAAAGGACCATTAGTGGTCAAATTACCACGTGAGGCTGGTAAGCGGGAGTCGCGTTATATGCATTTGTTCTGTGGTGATGTTGATGCGTCCGAACTTGCAGCGCCTGTGTCTGCTGCAAGCTCGAGCTCCGATCGAGTAAGTCAGCTAGAGCTCGAAGTCGCTCAGCTGAAAGAAGAGCTGGATGAATTAAAAGCTAAGGTTGAGTCACTGCTTTCATGATGGAAAATACAACGCAGCGTTGGAGTGTCTACCTGATACGAAATAACCGCAACGCGTTGTATTGTGGTGTTACCAATGATGTTGAACGAAGATTCAATCAGCACCAAACCGGAAAAGGAGCGAAAGCTTTGAAGGGAAAAGGCCCTTTGGTATTGGAATGGTCATCGGATTTTGACTCAAAGACGCTTGCCATGCGAGCAGAGTACTATATTAAGCAACTAACTAAAGCGAAAAAAGAGCTGCTCGTTATGTCAAAAGCAAATATTGTCGTCGACGAACATCAACAAATGATGTTAGAGATAGTGGCACTCTGATAAGCCCTTGCTACGCAAAGATACACGGAAACCGCCTATGTCACATTGGCGGTTTCTTTTTGTTTTTGGAGTACCATGTAGGAATAAACTGACGCATAATGGGCTGGTGTTCTGTTTAAAGGTCCTGAATATGAAAAGCGCGAAATGTCTCTACGTTATCGAGACAAAGGAAGCGACTCAATGTACTTTATTTGTATCCACTCAGACCAAGAACCAATTTACTATTGAAACAGGCACTAAGAGGAAGGTAGATTACAAGAGTATAGGATGACTCGGCTAGGTAATGAATAGAGCTGAATTAGGCTCATAAAAAAGCTAAAAGAGCAGTAGATGAAAAAAGCGTTAGTATTCTCCCTGATTTCAATGGCCGCTTTTGCGCCGAATGTGCAGGCCACCCAAGTTCTTAATGGGTATTGGGCATATCAAGAGTTTTTAGACCAGTTTCCACAACAGAAGCAGTTAACTAGTGCGTTGGCTGAAGTGGTAAGAGAAACCCCTGTACCCGTAGCAAAAGACAAAAAGCGTCCACTGAAAATTTCTGTTGTTTATCCAGGGCAGCAGATCTCTGATTATTGGATTCGAAACATCGATGCGTTTGAAAAACGCCTAGATAAGCTTGATATCGACTATCAACTAAATCAAGTGTTTACTCGTCCTAATGCAGATATAAAGCAGCAAAGTTTGTCTTTAATGGAGGCGCTGAAAAGCAACTCCGATTACTTGATCTTTACTCTAGATACCACAAGACATCGTAAGTTTGTTGAGCATGTCTTAGATTCAAAGAAAACCAAGTTAATTTTACAAAATATCACCACACCTGTTAGGGATTGGGAACATCATCAGCCGTTTCTTTATGTTGGTTTCGACCACGCAGAAGGAAGTCGTGAATTGGCCGTTGAGTTTGGCAAGCGTTTCCCTAAACATAGCCACTATAGTGTTCTCTATTTCTCGGAGGGCTACATTAGTGACATCAGAGGCAACACTTTTATCAACCAAGTGAACCGCGATAATCAATTTGAACTACAATCTGCTTACTACACCAAAGCAACAAAGCAATCTGGGTATGAAGCTGCAAAAGCCAGTTTGGAGAAGTATCCGGACGTTGACTTCATTTACGCGTGTTCTACCGATGTAGCATTAGGTGCTGTTGACGCTCTTAAAGAGTTAGGTCGTGATGATGTCATGATCAATGGTTGGGGCGGCGGTTCAGCAGAGTTAGAGGCGCTTTCTAAAGGGGAGTTAGACGTTACCGTTATGCGTATGAACGATGATACAGGTATTGCAATGGCTGAGGCCATTAAGTGGGATTTAGAAGGAAAGCCAGTTCCCACCGTTTACTCTGGTGATTTTGAAGTCGTTACCAAATCGGACTCTCCAGAAAGAATTGAAGCATTAAGAAAACGTGCATTTAGATACTCAGATAATTGATGACAACTACATCAAAAACAAGAAAGCGTCGCTCACTGTCGACGCTTATTACCAAAATAATTATTCTCGTACTTGCTCCGATCATTCTAGGCATCTTTGTTCAGAGTTATTACTTCTCGAAGCAGATTATTTGGCAGGAAGTCGACCGAACCAAGCAGCAGACCTCTGCCCTGATCCTGAACATTTTTGATAGCCATTTTGCAGCGATTCAGATTCATCACAACAGCAATTCGAAAAGTGATGTTGTATTGGATTTTTATACAGAACGTGATGAAGAGGCACTCAATTACTTTTTCATGAGTATTGACCAGAGTGATCCTTCCCATACACCGGAGTTTCGTTTCCTAACCGATCATCAAGGTATTATTTGGGACGATGGCAACGCGCATTTCTATGGCATCAACAACCTGATACTTAGCCGACTTGCCAGTCAAGTGACCTTTAGCAACAACTGGTATTATCTACCCTCACAGACCCCGATGGGAACTCGCCATCTTTTACTTCGTCGTGTACCCGTTTTACAACCTAAAACCGGTGAAGTGATGGGGTACTCTTACAATGTTGTTGTTTTAGATAATAACTTTGGGTTGATGGAAAGGTTAAAAAATGAAGGCAACGTCGACAATGTTGTGTTGGTCGCTAACAACACACCATTGGCAAGCTCATTAGTAGGAGATGAGGCTTATCAAATATTTGACGTACTCAAACGACGAGAGTCCCAGCACAAGCTTGACCAATTATTGATCATCAAAACCCCTATTGAGGTAAATGCCGCCGAGACTGACTTGTGCTTGCTTACTGTGCAAGACAATCAGAGCGTGGTGACATTGCAAATCCAACACCTGCTAGCAATGCTAGCCTCAGTTATCGGTATGGTTATGATTGCGCTAATGACTAAAGAATGGATCGAGAATCGAGTAGTTGAAGAGTTAGGATCCCTGATGGCATATACCCGCTCGGCTCGTGAAGAAAAAGGATTTGAGCGTTTTGAGGGGTCAGATATTGAGGAATTCGATCATATTGGTTCGACACTAGAAAACACTTTTGAAGAGCTTGAAGCACAAAAGCGGTCTTTCCGAGACCTGTTTAACTTTGCGTTATCACCTATTATGGTGTGGTCTGAATCGGGTGTACTTATCCAAATCAATCCGGCAGCACGCAAAGAGTTAGTCATGGAAAACGATATTGAAACCATGCACCCAGTGTTCAAAGGTTTCAAAGAAAAGTTGATGCCACACCTTCGCATGGCGGCTCAGGGAGCTACGTTGACAGGCGTTAATGTGCCAATTGGAGACAAAGTATATCGCTGGAACTTATCGCCGATTCGAGTTGATGGAGATATTAGCGGTATTATTGTTCAAGGTCAGGATATAACCACGCTAATTGAGGCGGAAAAACAGAGTAACTTGGCGCGCAAAGAAGCAGAGAAATCTGCTCAAGCCCGTGCCGACTTTCTGGCTAAAATGAGCCATGAGATCCGAACGCCAATCAATGGAATTTTAGGGGTTGCTCAATTGCTAAAAGACTCTGTGGAAACAGAAGAGCAGAATAACCAAATTGACGTACTTCGACATAGTGGTGAGCACTTACTTGCTGTTTTGAATGATATTTTGGACTTTTCGAAGATTGAGCAGGGTAAGTTTAATATCCAAAAGCACCCGTTTTCTTTCACTGATACAATTCGAACGTTAGAAAACATTTATCGTCCTATTTGTGAAAGTAAAGGCGTCAACCTTGTCATTGAAAACAAAATAGATCCCAATGTTGAAATCTTTACTGACCAAGTTCGTCTGAACCAAATTTTATTCAACCTAGTCAGTAACTCAGTAAAGTTTACGCCCTCGGGTAGCGTGCGCTTGCATGCTGAACTGGAGCAGTTCTATGGTGCTGACAATAGCGTGCTGGTCGTGGAAATTACGGATACAGGTATCGGCATCGAGTCTGACAAACTCGACCAAATGTTCGAACCTTTTGTTCAAGAAGAAGCAACAACGACTCGAGAATACGGTGGCAGTGGCTTAGGGCTGACCATTGTGAAGAGCCTTGTCGACATGCTGGAAGGTGATGTTCAAGTCCGCAGTCAGAAAGGCTTAGGAACGACTTTTGTCATTACAATGCCAGTGAAAGATCGTGAGCGAGTACTCACCCCTCTTGATTCGAGTTTGCGAGTTAAGCCAGGTGAACTATTTGCAGAGAGTCTCAAAGTGTTGTTGGTAGAGGATAACCATACTAACGCATTCATTCTAAAAGCGTTTTGTAACAAGTACAAAATGCAGGTTGATTGGGCGAAAGATGGGTTAGAAGCAATGGAATTCTTAAAAGATCATACTTACGATTTGATACTGATGGACAACCAACTTCCGCATCTTGGTGGAATTGAAACGACCAAAGAGATCCGACAAAAGCTAAAACTAGGCACGCCAATTTATGCGTGTACTGCTGACACCGCGAAAGAAACCAGTGACGCCTTTATGGAATCGGGTGCGAATTACGTGCTTCTCAAGCCGATTAAAGAAAATGCGCTCCATGAAGCATTTGTGGATTTTAAGCAGCGGTTCTTAGTCGAGCGAACATGAATAATTGGCTCACTACGGGATAACCCAATTATTCATTATCTGAAAAGCACAACACCATGACTGTGGGTTGTGCTTTTTTGTATCTGACCCTTTTACTCTTATACAAATCAGACTTTATTGGTCTCGACGTTTGTTGTGTACATCGCTGCATTTCAAATTCAAACATAGTGTTGTGTTACTTAGATTTCTGCCCCTTCACTGACACACCCAGCGTGATTTCAATCACAAAAAGATATTTACTTAGCGTGCTAACTATTTTATATTGCTTAGCACGCTAAGTAATTGAGTAGATCTTATGATTCAAGACATCAACAGTTTGCGAGACCTTTCTCTGGCTGAAAAATTATCTCGTGTTGCTCGTTTGTGGAAAATGGTTGCAGATCGCGAGTTAGAGCCTTTAAACCTGACGTATCCGCGTTGGACTGCGTTATGGAAGCTTTATCGAATGGGTGACAACATCAGTCAGAAGCATTTGGCTGAAGCGCTTGAGATCGAGTTAGCGTCGTTGATGCGAACATTAAAATTATTAGAAGAGCAATCTCTGATCACTCGCCATTGCTGTGAACACGATAAGCGAGCACGTATTGTTAGCCTCACAGAAGAGGGGAAAACCCTACTAAAGCAAATGGAGGCTCGGATTCTTCAAGTTCGAAGCAAGCTCCTAACGGACATCAACGACCAGGAACTTCAGCAGCTTTCATTGATTCTTGATCAGATTGCTCACAATGCGCTTGATTCACTTAGCGAATAAGTCAGAAAACCGAATAAAAAGAGAAGTAAACGCCTATGACTCCAGATCAAAAATTCGCACGTTGGATCAAATATTCTTGCGTCGCGTTTGTCCTTGTCTTTGCCTATTTTCTAGTTGCAGATCTCGCTATGCCGTTGACGCCTCAGGCAATGGCAACGCGTGTGGTAACTAAAGTGGCCCCCCGTGTGAGTGGGCAGATTACGCATCTTTATGTTGCCAACAACCAAGAAATAAGCCAAGGCGATCTACTATTTCAGATTGATCCCCAGCCTTATCAGCTCGCCGTAGAAAAGGCTCAGCTTAACCTCGAGCGTGTGATTCAAAACAACGAACAACTTGATGCTTCTATTGCTGCGGCAAAAGCAGACGTTGAAGCGAGCAAAATCGTGGCGGAACAAAAAGTTCGCGAAGCAAAACGTCTTAATACTCTGTTTCACCGTAATGGTACTTCGCAACAGCAGCGTGATGACGCACAGAGCAGTGCAACGGCAGCTAAAGCGAACTTACTGGCCGCACGTGCTCGTTTAAAAGAGTTGGAAGTAAACCGCGGTGATTTAGGCGCAACGAATGTGAATATCCGCGTGGCGCAAAACCAGCTAAAACAAGCGGAACTTAATCTGTCTTACACTCAAGTCTCGGCGGAACATGATGGCGTTGTCGCTAACTTGCAGCTGGAGACGGGGGCCTATGCGGCAGCTGGTACACCTCTTGTCGCTTTAGTCTCCGATGACGTGGATATCATTGCCGACTTTCGTGAAAAGAGTTTACGACACTTTAATCAGAACAGCCGTGCGTTAGTGGCTTTTGATAGCTTACCTGGTGATGTATTTGAAGCTCGTATTACGAGTGTGGATGCCGGGGTCAGCTCAGGTCAATTCGATGCGGACGGTCGCTTAGCAACACCAACTGACTCAAACCGTTGGGTGAGAGACGCGCAGCGCTTACGTTTACATTTAGCTATCGATGAACCTCAGCAGCGCGCATTTCCAGCAGGGGCACGAGCAACCGTGCAGTTGTTGCCAGAAAACTCATTATCTGGTTGGTTAGCGAGGTGCCAGATCCAATTCTTGAGTCTTCTTCATTATATTTATTAACGAGGAGGCGATATGAAGTTATGGGACCACCCCATGTCGGAAAACGACTTCCGTCAGTGTTTGCGCATTGCAACTGGTGCGACCATTGGTTTCACTTTATGTAAAGTATTTGGTTGGAACTATGGCGTATTCTTTACTGTAACCCCGATGCTGTTACTTGGAATGGTGCCAGTCATGAGTCTACATGCCGCACGACAACTGATTTTTTCAGCGGTTGTGTGTGGATTAGAAGTTGGTGTGCTTGGTGGGTTATTTGGTGGGCACCCAGGCATGATGACAATCATTGCATTCGGGTTGTTCCTGTATAAATTCGCCTGTATGTCAAAAGGGAGCTTATTCTTATTTGGAGCGAACAGCGTACTGAGCTTAAGCATCATGCTGCACTTTGCGAGTTATCCAACCACTGACTTAAATGACCTAATCTTTAGCAATCTGCAAGCGAATGTTATTTCAGTTATCGTTGCTTATGTGGTGACATTTTTGATTCCCGATGCGGAACCTCGTCAGCCACCAGCGAAACCGTCGCAGCCTAAACAGAGTCATCGCATGCGTCATGAAGCCCTTATGGGGGCGAGTATCGCTACAATGTCTTTCCTTGTATTCCAGCTATTTGACCTCAGTGACTCTATGTCTGCTCAGGCGACAACCTTACTTTTATTGTTTCCTATGCATTGGAACGGTGCTTTAGGGTATGCGCGAAAAAGAGCAATGGGGACCTTGATGGGGGTGACCTTTGGTATCGTCGGACAACTTGTATTATACGATTGGTCGGATACCTTATTGTTTATCGTCCCATTGCTTTGGATTGGGGCTATGATGTTCAGCTATATGCACGTGAAAGAGTCTAGCGGTTCGGGAGCCGGATTTGGCGGCTTAACCACATTAGGCATTTTGTTCGGCCAATATCTTACTCCGGATGGTGACTTAATGTTCAGTGCGCTGTATCGCGTGAGCAGTATTTTGTTTGCTATTGTTGCGACGCTGCTTGTGACCTATACGGTTCACAGAATACTCAACAGCTTTGAGGCGACGCGCTTTAGCGAGCAGTAAGTTCAGACGTTACTGGTTAGAAAGGATTGCTCCAGTAACTCTGTTTTTAGTTCGTGAGTCATCTCAATGGAACTAGCAAACTTAATTCCAACTACCCATCCCTTCGCCAATTTCTTAATGTTGGCAATGACACATCGATTTTCTTCTCCGATATAGTGGCTTAACGGGCATTCGATGGTAACACTCTCACCCACGTTGAATTCGGGCTCAATCCAGGTTGATATACCAACACCTGCTAGAGAGAAATCGATAAGGCTACCGTCGTAGACATTCCCTGCATGAATAACGTTACAGTCCATTTGCAACTTGTAACGCTCATGTTCTCGAACTGGTTTGGTTGCAAATGTTCCTGGAATGCGGATAAACAAAAGGGGGGATGGTCGAACGGTCGTCGTCAGTACGCTGGACTTAAACGCAATGACATGGCCTAACTCCGTATCTGATACACCACGCACGATGACATCGGCGTTGGGGAGTTTCCTCATCACTTGCTCTTCAAGCAAACGCATTGGTATATCAAGAATCAAATAAGCATTTTCTTTCATCCCAAGATAGGTGGTGGAATACGTATATTGATCCTTAGGCCCAAATTCGAAATTAGTAGAAAGTTTCATTCCCGGTTTGAGAAACCTATGCAGTTCATCTTTACTATGAGTGGCTGGCATCACATTGGCGTTTTAATTTTTAGTTAAGCTGAGGCTATCAAAACGCCATTTTGTTATTCAAGATAGTAAGGCATAAGTTTTTGTAAAATCATCGCTATCTGTGAAGTGGTGGGCGATAAGTTTGGTTCATTCCACCTTTCATAAAGATTTGGCTTGCCACAATACTGCCGCATGTGACCAACATCAGCGCTAACCAAGTGAGAGAATCTGGTTGTTCACCAAAAATTGGAACGGCAAGAAGTGTCGCGACGACTGGAGTTAATGAACCAAAAGCAGCGCTGGCTTCGGCACCGATGATCCTAATTGCATAAATGAAAGTGAAAGAAGCGATTAAACCTGCGCCAACACCTTGTAGCATCGCGTGGCCAAATAACTCCTCCCATGGCCACTGGCTGAACGGTGTTACCACCAAATAACTGTCTACCCACCCGAAACCAACGGCGATGATGAGCAGAGCCAAAGACGCGATTGCAACGAATCCTGCACAGACGTGTGCATTAAGATTGGCGACACGAGCGCTGATGGTGAAAGCAGCCCACATGATGCTGCCAGTTAGAAACAGGATATGCCCTTGCAACTGAGACCAGTTGTACTCTGCGCCGCTATTCGAAAGAAGAAAAACAAAAATGCCTAACAACACCGTAGAAAGCCCGATTAAGCGGTGAGCACTCAGCGACTGTTGATAACAAAGTACCGCGATAGCAGAAACAAACAATGGCAAAGTGCCAGGTACTAATGCACTGCCGTGCGCCACGGGAGCGAAATGCATAGCCGTTCCGACGACCAGAAGATAGGGAAGGCCGCTTCCAACCACAACACCAACCAGGTAGCGTTTAGGCACTACGCGCAGCGACTGTTTATGCTTAATCACAAATGGTAATAAAATTATACTTGGGATTAGAAAGCGAACTAACGCGATATCGGCTGGCTGCAAGGCAGAAATTGCGCCCCCTTTTAAAGAAATAAAGAAACCAGACCAAAGCAGTAAGGTCGTTAATATAGCTGCGTATCCCAAGATCATTATCGACATGTCCATTTGTAAATGATGTGTTAATTGTTGAATAAAACTCTTGCCAAAGGGAGGCAAAGTTTGACGTAATTAGGCTTGATGTTGGTGATAAATTGCGTATAAGTGTTAATTGTTGGTGATTAAAGGCACGGAAGAATAAATGGATAAAATTGACAGGCAACTTATCAACCTAATGCAGAAGGATGCCACTCTGACAACGGCAGAACTTGCTGACCAAGTAGGGCTATCGGCATCACCTTGTGCAAGACGCATTAAGCGTTTGGAGCAGGAAGGTGTAATAAGTGGTTATCGAGCTATTGTGTCCAGAGACACTGTAGGCATCGCGATGACTGTATTTGTTGAAGTGAGTTTAAATAACCACCAAGCTTCTTCGATTGATGAGTTTGAACATGCCGTTGTTGAGATGGATGAAGTGATCTCATGCCATGTCGTATCAGGGGCCTATGATTACCTGTTAGAGGTGGTCAGTAAAGATCTCGCTGGTTATGAAACATTTACTAGAAAGTTACAGCGATTAGAAAATGTGAAAGATATTCATACCCACCTGGCGATTAGACAAGTGAAAGGAAATGGCAGTTTACCCATTTATGCATAAGAAAGATGAAATTTTTCGATAGACTTAAGATTGCCCACTATCATCGAAAGCGATATAGACAGTTTGGTAAAGACAGAGCCCGAACTCTGGGATGGGCAGATAAGTATAGTCAGATCAGCCGTTTTGAGGCGTTGTGCCGAGGGTTAACGTTAGACGGTTCAAGTATTTTAGATATTGGGTGCGGCTACGGAGACTTGTTAGCGTTTATCGAACTTACGGGGGGGCTTCCTCAAAGCTATATTGGCATTGATCAGCAAAAACAGTTTATCTCTGAAGCCAGAAAACGAGATTTTCGTACGCAAAGTAAGTTTATATGTGGCGACTTTTCAACGTTGGTATTGCCTCGTTGCGACTTTGTTTTTGCTTCCGGATCATTGAACTATCAATCCACCAACCCAAATCATACCATTGAAATGATTGATAAAATGTACCGAGCGACAGAGAAAGGTTGTGTGTTTAACTTGTTGGATGAATCCAAACTACCCAGCATGAAAATGTTAGCGTCGCACAATAAAGAAGGTGTCTTTCGCTATTGTCGGTTGCTGTGTCCGAATACACGATTGATTGAGGGGTACTCCGAGCACGACTTTACGATTGCCATGATCAAAAAAGCGGGGTCCGTTTCCTGACTCCGCTTTATAAATTCTTAAGCCTTATTGGTTTTTGTATTGTGAGATTTCACAGTTACCTGTGTATCTATCAACCTTGAATGAGAACGCGGCTGAATGGTATTCCCTCCCATCACTCCATATTGTTTCTCCGAAGATTTTACAAAGATCCAAATCACTGATTGAACCGAACTCTTTTACGTGCCTAACTACTGACAAAAACTTGGCTTTGGTAGCATTAGGACATTCCCTGTTACTTAATCGATTGATAACCATGTTTGTAGCATCATCTCCAGCCAAATGTGACTTTTTATTAAATTTTATTAATGGCTAAACTAACCAAAAAATGTCCATAAGTAAAGCATTAATGTGACGTATGTCTCTATAAATTGATTGTCTTGGTCATGGTTTAGTCAAGTTTGTCAAAGGGAACAATCCCATTATTTACATTTGATATCATTCACGACTAAGGAAAGATAAAAAGCACGAATAACGTCCAATATTGGAGTGAAAAACCAACATCGTCTATTCAAAACTGGCTCTGTTTTTACTTCGAAACATCTTGAGCGTATTGAAGCGCTCGAGCTTCTTTATCATAGACTTGTGACAGAGTTTGATATTGTGAAGAGAGGCGCTTGTAATCTTCAGCAAGTTCCAAAGCGTTGGTGTTATACCATTCCGCAGTTATTTGATTGACGGTTTTGTTTGACTCGCGGCACTTTTGGGCCAGGATCTCCCACCCATTAGCTGACCATTGGGATTGTGTGCTCAATTTAAGCAGTTGATTCGCTTTAGTTGTGAGCTCTTCTTTGTATTGAATCGATGCTTTTAATTGCGCTTTGAACACATTTTGGTTCGACTTGGCACGCCAAAGTAGCACGAGCTCATGCAGTGAAAAGGTTTCGGACAATAACTGACGCTGTTTATGTTCGGTTAAAAGTGTATTGAATACCTCAACATGCTGATTGTAATTGGACTCTAAACGATTGAATTGGGTAAGATTGTCATTCCACGACGATGGGTTACATTGAATATTGGCGTGCCCCGTTATCGGGAACAGAAGAAATAGTAGTATCCAATTGAGTCTGTTGATCATTATTGCTCGCGTTAGTTGACCTGCTCTTTTGAGTATATACCCAAATTTCTACGACATGCGTGCTGCTGGTGGGATAAGAATAAAGAATGAAAAGGAAAAGGGCATGAAGAAAATTCTCGTCGCATTGATTGTCATGCTGTTGCTCGGCGGAGCGGGGGCTGGATACTATTTCTTCTTTATGCAGAAAGATGAACCTGAAGCACCAAAGGCTACACAAGTCGAGCAATCGTCACTGCAAAAAGAAACATCCAAACCGATTCTGGATTTAGAAGCCGCTCCCCCGGAAGTTACCGAGTACTACGTTATTGAGCGTCGTGTCAATGTTTACAACAAGCCTAACCTTAATGCTTTAGTTGTCGATACGCTCTATAAGGGAGAAAAAGTATCGGTGTTAGAAAAAGTAGATGGGTGGTACCGAATCTCCGGCTATCTTGTCTATGAAGAGGGTGGAGAAGAAAAAGCCGAATGGTTGAATGCTGAAGGGTTATCGGATGCAGAGCCAGTTATTAAAGAGCAAGAGCGCTTAGAGATATTGGATGAATACCTACAGAAGTCGGATGATTTAAAAGTTCACTTGGATATTTTCCGTAAGAAAACACAGCAATTGTTAGACGATGAAACCTGTGATCCGAGTGATTTTGAGGAGCTCGGGGGTTGGGTGCGTTCTGTGACGTTCAAAAAGCGCAACGTTTACTTCATCTATTGTGGCGGTTTGGAGCAAGAGAATAAGATCTACTTAGATGTTGATAAGGGCGATATTTTTTATCGATAACTCACCACCAATTACACTCGTTCTCTAAAGACGTTTTGATAAATGCAATAACGATGCAAACCTGAAATCAGAGATTTATAACTTTTTAGTTGTGAACCATAATCAATAGGAATACTATCAACGAGTCAAGTGACCTAACTTGGCTCTTTGTGTTTTTAGTGAGTTCCTATGCCTTGGATTTACCTTAGAAAGTTGATTTTGCTGCTATTTGCAATGGTATTGCTACCAGTGCATGTATCTGCTGCGCAAATCGACCACAAGGCTCACGTACCGCACTTTTCTAAGCTACAACCTTTTGTAGCCGTAAGTGTATCGCCAAACTCTTCCGTCGATTTTTCTGAAGTTTCAGAAGAAAGCTCTCAATCTCCAGTATCTGAAGGCCATGCAAGTCTCGATTCCGTTGCTTTGTTTAACTCTCAGCGCTGGACGTCTTACTTACGGGAAGGGCTTGATGACGAGCACGTAGATTTTGTCGGCGATCTCACTACTCCGTTTTACGCTGATGCGGGTTACGCATACAGCTTGATGGACATTAACTGGCGTCACAACCAGTCCACATTTTATCATTTCACAAGCGATCATCGCATTTCTGGTTGGAAAGAGACCAATGCCATGTACGTCGCACTCAATAGTCAGTTCTCTGCCTAAACACCATCTATTTGCACCATTGTGCACTCTTAACACGACGATTGTATTCGACAGGACGTGAGCGTTCTGAGCATTTCATACCCTGAATTTATTCTGGGAGCATCTGTCGTGTGTTAAGCCTTGTTATTAAAAGCTTCACTTCATCGTGAAGGGATGATGTTTACATGAAAAAAACACCAAAGCAGCAAAAGAACAGAAAGCTGATGAATCACTACTCAGCTTGGAAATATGTCGTATTAATCACGACGGTCATTATCTTAACTTTAAGTGCGATCCCAACTTGGTTTGGCGAACAGCCTTCTATTCAGTTGACGTTTGCGGATCAAAACAACAGTGAAATGTCGGTTGTTCATCTGAATCAACTGCTAAAAACCAACCATATTTCAGCCGACAAAATCATCGAAAAAGACGGCAAAACAACCATTGTATTCGATGGTGAAGATGCGCAAAGTAAAGCTCGTGCGTTGTTAAACAAAGAGCTAAATAAAGACGACAGCATCACTTTCTCATACGTATCGGTTGCGCCAGAATGGTTGAATGAGATGGGCTTTAGCCCAATTAAACTCGGTCTTGACCTTCGTGGTGGCGTTCAGTTCTTGTTGAATGTTGATGTGAATAAAGCGTTTGAAGAGCAACGTGATGCGTTGATTGATGAAATCAAAGCGAATTTACGTGATCAACGTGTCCGTGGTGTGCAAGTTCGAGCAGAAAGCGGCAACCGAATTACGGTAAACAGTGACAGCGAGCAAGCATTGTCGGAAGTGAACAAGTTCTTGCGTCAAAATTACCCTGGCTGGATTTCAAAAAGTTCATCTCGTGGCTTTGTGCTTGAACCGAGTGAACAAAATATCCAAGAATTTCAATCGTCGACTCTTCAACAAAACCTGAAGATCATGCGTGGTCGTATTGAAGAACTTGGTATCACAGAAGCACTAGTGCAACGCCAAGGTAAAGAGAGCATTCGAATTGAACTCCCTGGTGTACAAGATCCTGCTCAAGCGAAAAACGTTATTGGTGCAACAGCAAGCTTGGCGTTTTATGAAGTGAAAGATGCGAGCCAAGCACACAGCAGCCAAGATCTTGTTCTTCAAGACAATGACGGTCGTACGGTGATTTTGGCAAAACGACCAGTCCTAACGGGTGAGCACATCGTAAACGCTCGTGCTGGTGTCGACAAAATGGGTATGTCAGAAGTAAATATTTCTCTTGACCACGCTGGTGGTAAGAAAATGAGCGACTTCTCAGCAACTCACATCGGCAAGCCAATGGCGACCGTTTACCGAGAGTACAAAACAAACGATCGCGGTGTAACCGAGCGTAGTGAGCGCGTTATCAGCGTCGCGACTATTCAATCTCAACTTGGTAGCCAGTTCCGTATTACCGGAGCAGGTAGCATGGACGATGCGCAGCAGTTAGCGCTATTGCTTCGCGCGGGCTCACTAACTGCGCCGGTTACTATTGTGGAAGAGCGTACTATCGGTGCTTCTCTGGGTGCAGAAAACATTGAAAACGGTTTTGCAGCACTGGCTTTAGGTATGGGTTTAACACTGACCTTTATGGCACTTTGGTACCGCCGCTTAGGTTGGGTAGCGAACGTGGCGCTTTGTGCCAACATGCTTTGTTTGCTTGGCCTAATTGCTTTGTTACCAGGCGCTGTGTTAACGCTTCCTGGCATTGCAGGCTTAGTGTTAACCGTCGGTATGGCAGTGGACACCAACGTTATTATTTTCGAACGTATTAAGGACAAAATGCGCGAAGGCCGCAGCTTCGCTCAAGCAATTGATCTAGGCTTTGACAGCGCATTCTCGACCATCCTTGATGCCAACATTACTACCATGATCACCGCCGTGATTTTGTACGCCATCGGTAATGGCCCAATCCAAGGCTTTGCCTTAACACTCGGATTAGGTTTGTTAACCAGTATGTTTACAGGCGTATTTGCCTCTCGAGCAATGATCAATTTAATTTGGGGCCGCGATGCCCGTCGTGATGTGAGGGTTTAATCATGGTCGAAATGCTAAAACAAAATATTCGTAAAATTCGCTACTTTACTACGCTAGTTTCCATCATTTTAACGGTGATCGCGATCGTCGCTCTAGGCTTTAAAGGGTTGAACCTAGGTTTGGACTTCACTGGTGGTATGGTGACAGAAGTAAAGGTAGATAAGCAGCTAACTAACCATGATCTGCTTGACGTTCTGCAACCAAAGCTTGGTGAATCTGCGTCAGTGACACGCTCTGGTGAAGATGGCCGTTGGGTGATTCGTTACTCTGCGCCGGAAGATGGACAAACGTTGCCAAGTGTAGAAGAGGTGTTGAAGCCAATCTCTCACCAAGTTGATGTTGTCAGCAACAGTATAGTTGGCGCTCAAGTTGGCCAAGACTTGTTTGAACAAGGTGGCTTAGCATTGTTGATTTGTGTGTTGAGTATTCTCGGTTACTTGTGTTTCCGTTTTGAGTGGCGTTTAGCGAGTGGTTCACTGTTTGCTTTGGCCCATGATGTGATTTTAGTGCTTGGCTTCTTTGCAATTACTCAAATGGAGTTCAACTTAACCGTTTTTGCTGCTGTGCTGGCGATTTTAGGTTACTCATTGAATGACTCGATCATCATTGCAGACCGAATCCGTGAGCTGTTGATTGCGAAGCAGAGTTGGAAAACAGAAGACATCAATGACCAAGCTGTTATCGCGACGTTTTCACGCACTATGGTGACATCTGGTACGACATTGATCACTGTTGGTGCATTATGGATTATGGGAGGAGCGCCTTTGGCTGGTTTCTCAACCGCCATGTTTATTGGCGTTCTGTCGGGGACATGGTCTTCGATTTCGATTGGTACTGTGCTGCCTGAGTGGTTGAAACTGGAGCCGAAACATTATCTTCCAGTTGAGATCGACGCTGCGCCGTAGCATTATTTTTAAGGTAAAAGTGCTTGCGCCACTCATCTTGAGTGGCGCTTTTTTGTGCTTATTTCACGCGCATCAAGCGATGTTTCACAAGTCCCAAGTCGAACTCTAAGACTTGTGAGCGCTTCATTGCTTCGACTTTATTCAACATTGGCTCTTGGTAGCCTTTCTTCTTCATCCACTGAAGAGGTACAGAGAAAGCATCTTCATTAACGACATAAGACTCGCCTTTATGCTCACCGCTATAGACGTTCACAACCCAAACTCGGGCTTGAAAGTCCAATACTTCACCCATGACTTTAGCTATTTTATTCAGAATATTTTTCATTGTTTCCAGTTTGCCTTAGCTTAGTAGCAACCAGACACCAACTCCCATCATTAAAGTGCCTGCGATACGGTTCATTAGACGTACATTCTTAGACTGACCTAATACGTGTTTCAACCCTTTACCACCAGTAGCGTACAGAGACATGCAAATGAACTCAAACAGTAAAATAATGGAGACAAGTATGATCAGTTGCGGTGCAAGCGCTGCGTTTTGGTCTATAAAAGGCGGTAAAAGAGAAATCATAAATGCCCAGCCTTTTGGGTTTGCGATTGCGGTAACGAAGCCTTGCATGATCAGTGCGATATTGTCACTCTTTGGTGTTTCTAAGTTGTCGACATTAATCGCAAGTTTCCCTCGCGACCGCCACATTTCAACTCCAAGATAGAGTAAATAACCGCCACCAATGAACTTTAACGCGATAAACATCCAAGGATAATTGAGCATAATCGCAGCGATACCTAACACCGCAGAGACTGACACCAGCGCGACACCGAGAAGTTCTCCTATCATCATCCATAACGTGCGACGATAACCGATACTCATACCTAACGTTAGGGCGAGAGTCATGCACATACCAGGCGTGATTGAGACAAAAAAGAAAGTAGGGATGAACATACTGAGCAATGCAAGATTCATATCTGTTGATGATTTAGTGATTAAAGAGAAGCCACAAAGATAGTGCAAAGTGGAAAAGGATGCTACTACAAAGCGAACGATTACTTTCACTAGTAGCTAGTTGATGTTCTTCGAATATATAAATTTAAAATGAAATTATATTTTAATCTATGCGTCATAATAGTGCGTATTGCACCAGTATGAGACAAGCTCTTATATCATTTTTAGATTAAATATATTTAATTTATTATATTTTATCGGTATTAATCATCACTGTATTAAAATAATCGAATTGATAACTAAATTATCATTAAATGCAGTAATTAAATGATATGTTTGATAATTATTTTTACTGATAATTGAATTATTATTCTAATCTCAAGTTTGTTGTAATCATATAGGCTTAAAATTCAGATCTTAAATCATGACATAATGTAACGTCTACCATTCTGTATGTAAGTGCATGATATTTAATAATTATGTTTCTATTTCTGTTGGTGTGGCTTTTGTAGAAGTGTGATTTAAAACAATGACTTATGTAAAATTAACCATTTTATAACATTTCACGGGTAATGAGATCTAAATCAATCTTATGCAATTGGGTGAGTTTTTTATTTGAAATGTAATATTTCTAGGTTAACTTAAAATAAAGGCAGCACGGGATTGGTTGTCAAAAGAATAAATAAACACGTCAGTTGGTGAACTATTTCATCAGTGTATTAAGTTTGCTTTTAAAATGCCGTTAAGAATGGAGTCTTCAATGAAGAAAGTCGCTTTGATCACTGGATCAAAAGGCGGAATTGGTTCTGCTATTTCCTCTCAATTAGTTAATGACGGTTACCGTGTAATTGCTACATATTTCACAGGTAACTACGAATGTGCGCTGGAGTGGTTCAACAGCAAAGGGTTTACCAAAGATCAGGTTCGCCTTTTTGAGTTGGATGTAACAAACACGACAGAGTGTGCAGAGAAATTGGCGCAATTGCTTGGGGAGGAAGGAACCATTGATGTTGTTGTCAACAACGCAGGAATCACACGTGATGGCGTGTTTAAAAAGATGACTGCGCAAGCTTGGAATGATGTCATCAATACCAACCTCAATAGTTTATTCAACGTTACGCAACCCCTCTTTGCTGCAATGTGCGAAAAAGGCGGTGGTCGTGTCATCAATATCTCTTCAGTCAATGGTCTTAAAGGGCAGTTTGGTCAAGCAAACTACTCGGCGGCGAAAGCTGGGATGATCGGTTTCTCTAAAGCCTTAGCATACGAAGGTGCTCGCTCGGGTGTGACAGTTAATGTTATCGCTCCGGGTTACACGGGTACGCCAATGGTTGAGCAAATGAAGCCAGAAGTGCTGGAATCCATCACGAACCAAATTCCAATGAAACGTCTTGCGACACCAGAAGAAATTGCAGCATCAGTGAGCTTCTTGGTCAGCGATGCGGGCGCCTACATCACCGGAGAGACTTTGTCGGTGAACGGCGGCCTATACATGCACTAAGGAGAGAAGATGATGGAAAAAGTATTTATCGTAGCGGCGAAGCGTACTCCAATTGGTGCTTTTGGTGGCAGCCTGAAAAATACTTCTGCTGGCGATCTGGCAGCAGTAGCGATTAAAGGCGCGTTGGAAGCGGCAAAGTTGCCCGGCGACAAGGTTGACGAAGTGATTGTTGGCAACGTTGTTGGTGCAGGTCAAGGAATGGGTGTTGGCCGCCAAGCGGCACTGTTTGCGGGGGTTCCTGAATCTGTTCCTGCATATGGCGTAAACATGGTTTGCGGTAGTGGCATGAAAACGGTCATGGATGCCGTGTCCCATATCCGTAGTGGCGATGCTGAGATCGTTGTTGCAGCGGGTGTTGAAGTCATGTCTCAGATTCCGTTTGCCGCACCAAGCAGCATTCGTGATGGCAACAAAATGGGCAATCTGGAGCTAAAAGATCTGCTCGTAGCGGACGGTTTAACCGATGTTTACAACCAATATCACATGGGTGTGACGGCAGAAAACGTAGCAAAACAAATCGGCTTAACTCGCCAGCAGCAAGACGAATACGCGCTGTCTAGCCAACAGAAAGCGGTAGCCGCTATCGAAGCTGGCAAATTTCAAGACGAAATTGTGCCAGTGGAAGTAAAGCAACGCCGTGAAACCGTGATGTTTGATACGGATGAATACCCAAAAGCGAACGCGACAATGGAAGCCTTAAGCAAGCTACGTCCTGCTTTTGACCGCGAAGGCACTGTGACTGCGGGTAATGCATCAGGTATTAACGATGGCGCGAGTGCGATTATCGTGGCGTCTGAAAGCGCAGTTAAAGCGCATGGATTAACGCCGCTTGTTGAGATCGTAAGCTACGCGCAATCGGGTCTTGATCCGAAGATCATGGGCCTAGGTCCTGTTGAGTCCGTCAATAAAGCACTCGCAAAAGCGGAACTCAGTGTACACGACATCGACGTTTACGAGTTAAACGAAGCATTTGCAGCGCAAGCACTTGGCGTGATTCATCAGTTGGCGGAAACAAACCAAGTTCCAGTTAACGCGATTCAAGATAAAGCGAACTTTAACGGTGGTGCTATCGCGCTAGGACACCCGCTTGGTGCTTCTGGCAACCGAATCTTAGTCACGCTGGTTCACGAGCTTCATAAGCAAAATGGTCAATATGGCGTTGCTTCACTTTGTGTGGGCGGCGGCATGGGCACGGCTGTGGTTGTAAAGACAGTTAGGTAATTATTTAAACGGACATTTTTAATTCTTTCTCTAGGAGACAAACCATGTACACAGATTTCTTCAAAACATTTAGCGATCAAACTGAAAAAAATCTAGAACCTTACTTGAAGTTCAACAAGCTAGTGACAAAAAACGTAGAAGTGTTGACCGAGCTTCAATTGAACGCCATTCGCACATACAGTGAAGTGGGTCTAAACCAGATGAAAGCAGCGACAGAAATCAAAGACGTAACGTCATTGACTGCTTTCAACAGTCAGCAACTAAGCGTACTTACTAAACTTTCTCAACAAATGATGGATGACAGCAACAAGCTTCAAGCGATTGCAAAAGAGTTCAAAGAAGACGTTGAGAAAATGACTTCGGAAAATCTAAAGACTGTTACTCCAGCGTAATTTGTCCGATTCTCGCCGCCCCTAGATTTGGGCGGCGTTGTTTTTTCCGAATATAGGAGTAAGACTATGTTTCAACACTTCTTTTCGGACTATCTTGTGAAGCTTCAGGAAACCAATCATCAGTGGTGGCATGATTTCGAAGTGAACAAGGCAGTCGTGAACTCTCCTTTAAACAAGGCCATGCAAGAAGTGAACTTTGAGGATACTGCCAAACTGTTCGAACAAGCTGCGAATCAGCCTGCTGCGATTTTAAAGCTGCAAGCACAGTGGTGGGAACAGCAGCTGCAAATTTGGCAGAATGTTGCATTGGCAGGGAACCAAGCACAAATCGTCGAAGCTGAAAAAGGGGATAAGCGTTTCTCAAACGAAGCGTGGCAAAATGAAGCCATGTATAGCTTCATCAAACAATCCTACCTTTTATTTAGTAAGACCTATCTGGACACCATCGAGTCTTTGGAAGGCTTAGATGAAAAGACGAAAGAACGTATTATTTTTTTCTCTCGCCAAGCCATTAACGCCCTTTCTCCTTCCAACTTCATCGCCACTAACCCAGAGCTTTTGAAGCTGACACTTGAGCAAAACGGTCAAAACTTACTGGCAGGCTTAGAGCAGTTGAAAGAAGACGTTGAGTCGAGCGCAGACATTTTAAAAATTCGTATGACGAATAACAATGCATTCCGCGTGGGAGATGACGTTGCGACGACACAGGGCAATGTGGTTTTTCAAAACGAATTGTTTGAGTTGATTCAATATCGACCTCTAACAGAGAAAGTGAATGCGACGCCGCTGCTCATCGTCCCACCTTTCATCAATAAATACTACATCCTTGATTTAACAGCAAAGAACTCAATGGTTCGATGGTTGTTAGAGCAGGGGCACAGTGTATTTATGATGTCTTGGCGTAACCCAGGCAAGGCACAAGCGCACATAGAGTTTGGTGACTACGTGACAGAAGGCGTGGTGAAAGCCGTCGCTGCAATTGAAGATATAACAGGACAAGAGCAAATCAATGCGGCTGGTTATTGTATTGGTGGTACTGTTTTAGCAAGCACGGTTGCGTACTACGCTGCAAAACGTATGAAGAAGCGCATTAAGTCTGCCACTTTCTTCACCACGTTGCTCGACTTCTCTCAACCAGGTGAAGTCGGCGCGTATATCAATGACACCATTGTTAGTGCAATTGAAGCGCAAAATAACGCAAAAGGGTATATGGACGGCCGTTCCTTAAGCGTGACGTTTAGTTTACTGCGTGAAAACAGCTTGTACTGGAACTACTACGTAGACAACTACTTGAAAGGCAATAGCCCAGTCGATTTTGACTTGTTGTACTGGAATAGTGACAGCACCAACGTCAGCGCTGCATCTCACAATTTCTTGCTTCGCGAGCTCTATTTAGAGAACAAGCTGGTGCAAGATAAAGGCGTCAAAATTGGTGGAGTATGGATTGATCTAAATAAGATCAAAATTCCTAGCTATTTTGTGTCAACGAAAGAAGACCACATTGCGTTATGGCAGGGAACTTACCGTGGTGCGCTGAACACGGGTGGTAACAAAACGTTTGTCCTCGGTGAGTCTGGTCATATTGCGGGCATCGTGAACCCTCCAGCTAAAAATAAGTATGGTTATTGGTTGAACGATAATTTGGATGACTCTGCTGATGAGTGGTTGAATAACGCGGAACACAAAGAGGGATCGTGGTGGACACACTGGAACGAGTGGTTACTCCAATTCAACCCTAAAGAGCAAGTTGAGCCTTTCCCTATTGGCTCAGAAAACCATCCGGTTATTGATGAAGCGCCAGGACAATACGTCAAACAGGTTCTGCCAGTAAAAGAATCTTAAACAACTCCCTATAGCAGTAAATCTTAGCGGCCTTTATGGTCGCTTTTTTTATGTATGATTGCTTGTTTATTGTTGGCAAGTACCATTGAGCAATAAATAAAAAGCGCCGAGCATTTGCTCGGCGCTCAGTGTCAACAAATAGGCTAGTTGACGAGTAGAGATGCGTTACGTTACACCTCTTTATCCTTACCAAATGACAGCAGCCAGAGAGAGATTGCTGCTACCGCCACAAAGCCGGAAAGAATAATCACTGGCATAGCACTGTAGCCAAGGATATGCCAAATTACAGATTCTAATGTACTCATGGTAAGTCTCCTTAGTGCCAGCCTTCAACGCCGCTCATGTCTGGTAGTTTGTGCGCAATACCTTTGTGACAGTCTACACATGTTTTCTCGCCTGAAGCTAGAGCGGTGGAGTGTTGTTCTGCCGCACGTGATCCTTGCTGAGAGTAATCCATGAAATCAAACTCATGACAGTTACGACATTCAAGAGAGTCATTCTTTTTCATACGTGCCCACTCTCGCTCTGCGAGGTGTCCACGACGCTCTTGGAACTTCTCTGGCGTATCGATCGTCTTCGTTACGAAGTGTGCAAATAGCTCTTTAGATGCCTGTACTTTACGAACGATCTTATCCGTCCATTCATGAGGAACGTGACAGTCTGAACAAATCGCACGAACACCAGATCGGTTGGAGTAGTGAATTGTTTCTTGAATTTCAGCAACGATCGGCGCGTGACAGCCAGAACAGAATTCTTCTGTGTTGGTTGCTTCCATACCTGTGTTGAATGCGCCCCAAAATAGAAGGCCACCAGCGAAGCCTAGAAATAAAACCACACCAGCGGCAGCTTTACTCGGGCTCGACAGTCTCTTCCAAAACGCTTTAAGTATTTTCATAAGTAACCTCTTAGTACTCGCGTTTCAATTACTGAAGCGAATCGACTGCCTTAAACTCGTTTTCCACTAGTGGTTTTGCATCCGTTTGTGGAACGTGACATTGCAAACAGAAGTAACGACGAGGAGACATATCTGCCAGTACCGCATCTTCTCTGTTTACATAGTGCGTTACGCTAATTTTAGTCGCACCTGACTCTTTTGCATTTTTCCAGCTATGGCATGCAAGACACTTGTTAGCATTTAACGAAATTTCGTAGTGACGAATGCTGTGTGGGATCAACGGTGGTTGATAAACATAGCTGTCTTCAACGATTTGATCTTTAGGGAAGTCTTTGAACTCGTCTGCTGGACGCGTATCTTCCAATTGAGACATTCCACGTAAAGATTCTAGACCACCAATACCACCAGGATTATCCAACTCAGCTTGCGCAATGCCTGTCACTAACGCACCTACAGATAAAACTGCGACAAGTAATTTTTTCATCATTTCATCTCCGCCTTTGTGGCTTAAATTCTTTATTAGGCCGCCATAATGACGGCCGTAGCATTCAGTATCTGAAGGTTAAGCAATCTTAGTGATTTTGACTGGGCACTTCTTAAAGTCTGTCTGTTTAGACAGTGGATCAGTCGCATCTAGGATAAGCTTGTTAATCAAAATACGTGCATCAAAGAACGGTACGAATACCAAACCTTTTGGCGGACGGTTACGACCGCGAGTTTCAACACGAACGCGTACTTCACCGCGTTTGTTTGCCATGAGTACTTCTTCACCACGACGAACATTGCGTGCTTTTGCGTCTTCTGGGTGCATGTAACACACTGCGTCTGGTACTGCTTTGTATAATTCAGGTACACGACGAGTCATGGTGCCTGTGTGCCAATGTTCAAGAACACGACCAGTACATAACCACATATCAAATTCATCGTTCGGTACTTCTGGTGGCGCTTCGTATGGCGCGGAAATGATCTTCGCTTTGCCGTCAGCATTGCCGTAGAAGTCCCAACCAGAACCTTCTTTCGCGTATGGGTCTGAACCTTCTTTAAAGCGCCACTGTGTTTCTTTACCATCAACAACAGGCCAACGTAGACCACGTACTTGGTGGTAGCGGTCGTATGGAGCCAAATCATGCCCGTGACCACGGCCAAATGTTGCGTATTCCTCAAACAGACCTTTTTGAACATAGAAACCGAAGTGGTGAGCATCGTCATTCAGTTCACGAGCTTCTTCGATAGGGAATTTGTCGACGTTACCATTGCGGTAAAGTACGTCGTACATTGTTTTACCACGGTATTGAGGCGCTTTCGCTAGAAGCTCTTCAGGCCACACTTCTTCCATTTTGAAGCGTTTCGAGAACTCCATTAGCTGCCAAAGGTCGGATTTTGCTTGACCGACTGTGCCCACTTGTTGGTACCAAGCTTGGGTACGACGCTCTGCGTTACCGTAAGCACCTTCTTTTTCAATCCACATTGCGGTAGGAAGAATAAGGTCTGCTGCTTGTGCTGTTGCTGTCGGGTATGGGTCAGACACAACGATGAAGTTTTCTGGGTTGCGGTAACCTGGAAGACGCTCTGTGTTGATGTTTGGACCGGCTTGCATGTTGTTGTTACATTGAACCCAGTAACAGTTCAGAACGCCGTCATTCAGCATACGGTCTTGCAATACGGCGTGGAAGCCAGGTTTTGGTGGAATCGTACCTTCTGGCAGTTTCCAGATGTCTTCTGCAATCTTACGGTGTTTAGGGTTAGCAACCACCATGTCCGCTGGTAGGCGGTGAGCAAACGTACCAACCTCACGAGCGGTACCACATGCTGATGGTTGGCCCGTTAGTGAGAATGGGCTGTTCCCCGGAGTCGAGATCTTACCGGTTAGTAGGTGGATGTTGTAAACCAAGTTATTCATCCATACACCACGAGTATGCTGGTTCATACCCATCGTCCATAGAGACATCACTTTCGTGTTTGGATCCGCGTATTGCTTCGCAAGCTCGATAAGCTTCTCTTTCTCAACACCAGAGATTTCAGATGCTTTTTCTACTGTGTATGGCGCTACTGATTTCTTGTACTCTTCGAATGAGATAGAAGTGAGTTTGCCAGAGTTCGGGTTCTTCGCTGCTTTTTGTAGCGGATCATCGTCACGTAGACCGTAGCCGATGTCAGTGTCTGCTTGAGTGAAGTTCGTGTGTTTGTTCACGAAGTCCCAGTTTACTGCATCGTTTTCGATGATGTAGTTTGCGATGAAGTTAGCAATTGCAAGGTCAGACTGAGGATTGAAAATGTAGCCGTGGTCTGCCAACTCAAATGAACGATGGTAGTAAGTAGAAAGCACGTTCACTTTAACGTGAGGGTGGCTTAGGCGGCGGTCAGTAATGCGAGTCCATAGAACCGGGTGCATCTCTGCCATGTTTGAGCCCCAAAGAACGAAAGCGTCTGCGTTCTCGAAGTCATCGTAACAACCCATTGGCTCATCGATACCGAATGCGCGCATGAAACCTACAACGGCAGAAGCCATACAGTGACGAGCGTTTGGATCAATGTTGTTTGATCGGAAGCCTGCTTTCATTAACTTTGACGCAGCGTAGCCTTCCATTACTGTCCATTGGCCTGAGCCAAACATACCTACGCTTGTTGGGCCTTTTTTCTCGAGGGAAGCTTTCCATTTCTCAGCCATGATGTCGAAAGCGTCATCCCAAGAGATAGGTGTAAATTCACCATCTTTGTGGAATTTGCCATCTTTCATTCGTAGCATCGGTTGAGTTAGACGGTCTTGACCGTACATGATCTTAGAAAGGAAGTAACCTTTGATGCAGTTCAGACCTTTGTTTACTGGTGCTTCTGGGTCACCCTGTGTTGCTACCACTTTGCCGTTTTGAGTGCCAACAAGAACAGAACAGCCTGTACCACAGAAACGACAAGGTGCTTTGTCCCATGTGATTTTGGTTTGATCAGAGCTTGCAATCAGGTTGGCTGCAGATGCTGGTAGTGTCACACCTGCGACAGCAGCAGCTGATGCAGCCGCGTTTGCTTTCACAAACGCACGTCTTGTCATTTTCATACTTCACCCTCGATTTGGGAATGTTGTGTTCCAGTGTCTTCTTCATCCGTTTCTTCAAGCCCAGTTTCGATTTGGTGATAAACCAATACCGTGCTTAAGACGTTCGGTAAATTATTAATGGCATCGATAGTGTCTGTGATGAAACCTTGGTTCTCAGTTTCAAGTACGACGATAATCTTGCCTTCAGGACTGTCACCATAGATTTCCGCATTTTCGTGTGCTTCTATCTTTTGTTTGATTTCGTCCAAATGTTCCGGCAGCACATGTACTACCAAACTTGAAATATGCACTTCATTTAGTGACATATAGCTCTCTCATTTATTTTTATTGCCTTTGGCCGACGACATTCGGCTTAGGCTGTTATATTGCTCACATTGATGGATGAAGTCGGGCACACTGAAACACAGGCGCCGCAGCCGTTACACTCATCAAGGTCTAAATTGGGTTGTGCTACTTTCCCCAGTTCTAATTTGAACTGAATTGCCATCGGGTCGCACATATCCCCACAGCTTCGGCATTCGACATTTTGTTTTGCTAAGCAGTTATCGTTGATACTTGCTTTTGCTTGCCAAGGTTGTTCTGTTTCTGGCAAGAAAAGGGGCTCAGGACAGGCGTTTGCACATTGATAGCAAAATGTGCATTCATCGATGGAAAAATCGACCGAGGGGAATCCGCCATCACTTTTGGTTATAATCTTTGTTTCACAGGCCTCAATGCATTTACCGCAGCGAGTGCAATCGTCCGTAAACTGTTGCGGTTTAGTTAACCAAGGCAAACGTACGGCGTTGTCGGGGTGCGCTTTTCTTGCAAAGAGTCTTCTTCTGGAAAGGTCTACCACTTAGTCACCTCGAAACTTGGAACCCAAACTAAGCATAGTCCACAATTTTCATTAATAAACTGTCATTTAAACTAACGAAATTGTAGTTTTTGACATATTTGTATAAATACCTCTTAGGGGGTAAATGGTATGCAATATTGTTTTGGATCAATAAATTCCGTCGCAGGTGATCACATATTGATAAAGTTGAAAGGTAATGGGTTCATTGCACGTAAAAATAGGATTGTTAATGGGCGAGGAACTCAGATTGTTTAAAAATGTGAAAAAGTCGGTGACGCGCACGATTGCGTCCGCGATGCTTCTTATTTTGCTGCTCTCAGTCGCTACGACTGGTTTTGCAATTTTTACGTTAGCGTCCAGTTTGAACGATGCTGAAGCCGTCAATGTTGCTGGCTCGATGCGAATGCAAAGCTACCGTCTGGCGAATGATATTCAGGTTAAATCTGTTGACTATTCTTCACATATTGACGCATTTGAACATTCGATATATTCACCTTCAATGAAAGCGCTTCAGCATTGGTCTGTGCCAGAAGACATCACTCACGATTACTACCGTCTTATTATCAGATGGCATGAACTCAAGGCGGTGCTTAGAGGAGACAACCCGGCAGAATATCAACTCCTAGTGGCAGGTTTTGTTGAACAAATCGATGAGTTTGTATTTAAGCTACAAAGCTTTTCGGAGCAAAAACTGATTAACTTAGCCTGGATCGGCGGGTTAGGGTTGGGTGGCATTCTTTGTGTCAGTATGTTTGTCGTTCATTTTGTGCGCCTCGAAGTTGTTCGGCCTCTGCGTGCCTTAGTTTTTGCTAGCGAGCAAATTAAAAATCGCTCATTCAATATATCGCTCAATGTATCCAGCGATAATGAAATGGGAATACTGACTCGAACCTTTAACCGGATGGCGACAGACCTTGGTAAGTTGTACCGAGGATTAGAACAAGCGGTTGATGAGAAAACACGTAAATTGCAGCATGCCAACCAGTCTTTAGAAGTGCTGTACGACTCGTCAAAAGAACTCACGGCGTCGCGTATTAATCAAGACAATTTCCAGGCGATTTTGCAGCATATCGTCAGTCTTGAGGGCATTAAAGCGGTCAAACTTGAAATCGAGCAGCTAGGAGAACCGAGCTGGATATTGATGGAAGGAGAAGAATGCTGCCAAGATTGTGATGAAGATTGCCACGGTAAAGCCCTGATGCTAGATGGTGAGCACTTGGGCTATTTATATTGGAAAGCAGGGTTACCTTGTCCGAACGAGGCTCTTATTGACAACTTCGTGCAGATTTTATCACGCGCCGTGTATTACAATCGGGCGCAGCGCCAAGCAGAACAAATTCTGCTGATGGAAGAGCGAGCCACTATTGCTCGGGAGTTGCATGATTCATTGGCTCAAGCACTCTCTTACTTAAAAATTCAGGTCGCTTTGTTAAAGAGAAGCGTAAAGAACTTGCCTGACGAAAAGGCGATCGCGCAGGCTAATCAAGTTATTGCTGAGCTAGATACGGGCTTATCTGCCGCGTATACGCAGTTACGCGAGTTACTGACGACGTTTCGTCTTACGATTAAAGAGGGCAGTTTTGGCCAAGCATTGCAAGACATGGTTGAAACGCTCAGTGAACAAACTGCTGCGGACATTACGCTAAAAAATAGACTTTCATCAACTGAACTGGATGCACATCAGCAGGTTCATTTACTACAGTTGATAAGAGAAGCGGCAATTAATGCTATCAAACATGCGCAAGCAGATAATATTCACATTCAATGTCTCGATAATGATGGAAAAGTCACAGTAACCGTTAGCGACGATGGAATAGGCTTTGAACATCAAGACGAAAAATTAAATCATTACGGTATGAGTATCATGCAAGAGCGGGCCGCTAGACTGCATGCCGATCTTCACATCGAAGCATCGATAAACAAAGGTTGTACCGTAAAATTAGAATTCCAACATAGTAAGGAAGTAAACAGTGACAGTGTGTAAAGTAATGCTGGTGGATGATCATCCACTCATGCGAAGAGGTATCCACCAGCTTTTAAGCTTTGAGCCTGAGTTTGAGGTTATTGCAGAAGCAAGTAATGGCGCGGATGCAGTAGCGAAAGCGCATGAGCTGGAACTGGATCTTGTACTTCTTGATCTTAATATGAAAGGCATGTCTGGCCTTGATACTTTGCAAGCACTGCGTGCAGATGGCTGTGAAGCCAGAATTGTCATTCTAACCGTTTCAGATAGCCCAGCAGATATCGAAGCAATAGTTCGAAGTGGTGCCGATGGCTATTTATTGAAAGACACTGAGCCCGATGAGTTGGTTGAGTTGCTAAAACAAGCGCACCAAGGGGACAAGGCATACAGCCAAGAAGTTTCTAAGTATTTGAGTGAACGTTCAGAGCAAGAGGACGTGTTTGATACACTGACCGATCGTGAATCGCAGATCTTAAGAGAGGTGGCAAGAGGTTTCCGCAACAAGCAAATTGCCGATCGTCTTTTTATCTCTGAGTCTACGGTTAAAGTACATATGAAGAGTTTACTTAAAAAGCTACAAGTTCCTTCTCGTACTGCAGCAACCGTCCTTTATCTTGAGCGCTTTGGCGACATCAAATAACATTGTTGGATTTGAATCTGTAATAATAAATAAAATCAACCAGTTATATTGATTCTGACGAATAAAAAAACCGCCTGTTAGGCGGTTTTTTTACTTGTCTGGGCGAATAGAGTACAAGTCACTGTTGTGCTTACCACACTCCAAATAGTACTGATAAGCCACTTTTTTGCTTTCAGCAATGACTCTCATGCAGTGCATTTTCCCCTGTTCAAAATATCGAATCTCATATTCTACACTGGTATCAAGTTGCTCAGCGGCTGCCATACTTCGCCTCCATAAACCATCCAAAAAACATCCATGCAAATTATATGCCGTTATAGGGAGCGTCGTTCGGTACGTTTTTTAGCCGATAATTGCGCTCTAACTCACTTTTTTGCGGATAGCTGTGATCAAAAAGTTAATTTCAAACTCTATATATTATTAAGGTGGCAATCAATATTTGTCACACTGGTGTAAGTTTGCCGCAATACTAAGTGATACAGGTTGAGTATAGAACTTAATCAACAGAAAAGGGAATACGAATAAGTGACTAAATTAAAGGATGTATCTAATAAGGCGCTTCGTTATGGCCTTCTATTTTGTTTCGTATTTCTGCTTGCCGGTTGTGCGAAAAAGTTTTTATACAGCAATATCGATTGGTTCGTGCTCGATTACTTAGAGGACTATGTCTCGTTGCAAGGAGAACAAGAAGTCCTGGTGGAAGAGCGCTTATTATTGTTGGCAGACTGGCACAAGAAAGAGGAGTTACCAATATATATCGAACATTTAAAAGACCTTGAGAGATTAAAAGCGAGCGATATCACCTTAAATTACTTACAACAAAATCGAGATAGAATGCGAGCGCATTACGATAGAGTGGTCAGCAAAGCAGCACCAGATCTTTTTGCGTTAAGTTTGCAATTAACGAAAGAGCAAGAACGCGAGTTTTTGAGTAATGTACAAGAACATTATCAAGAGCGAAACGCAAAATATGCCGATAAGACAGAAGACGAAGTGCGTGAAATTATTCTGGATAACACTGAAGAGTGGATGGAAGAATGGCTAGGGAATCTATCAGGAAATCAGCGTCAATTAGCTCAAAGATTTTCTCAGCAAGTTATTTTAAACAGCCCTTTATGGAGAGATTATCGAGCCACGGTATATCAAGAGCTCGAATACTTGTTCGACAACAAATCTAATGTTGTGACTTATCAAGATATATTTATGCGACTCTTGTTCGAGCCAGAGAGTTATTATAGTGAGCAGCTTTCTCTGAATATTGATTCTAACTTTGCATTGGTTGATCAACTGACATTAGATGTTTCTCGTTCGATGACCGATAAGCAATGGCGTCATTTTCGTGAAAAGGTTAAAGAGTGGCGAGTACTGGCTGAGGAACTTTTAGATTAAATTCATACTTCAATGAGCGAAAGCAAAGCGCAAAAGCCTTTCTTATCAAAAAATGATTCAAAGCAAATTCTTATTGAGCTAAGAGCGTAACATAGCGTGAGGTTTGATGAGGCAACGTCAGCTTATCAATGCGTGATAAGGCCTCATCGTACAAAACAATGAGAATAAATATGAAACATTTAGTTGAAAGATTTCTTCGATACGTCACGTTTGATACCCAATCCAATCCACATGTGACGCTTTGCCCAAGTTCACCTGGCCAGCTTGTGTTTGCTGAGTTACTTAAAAAAGAGATGCTCGAACTTGGCTTAAGTGACGTGACTTTGGATAAAAATGGCTACTTGATGGCTAAACTGCCAGCCAATGTTGATTATGCGGTTCCTCCTATCGGCTTCATTGCCCATATGGATACCGCGCCGGATGCATCTGGCAAAAACGTAAAGCCGCAATTCATCGAAGATTACCAGGGTGGCGATATTGCATTAGGGTTGGGGGATGAAGTGTTATCTCCCGTGCAATACCCAGATTTACATCACCTACATGGCCACAATCTTATTACTACCGATGGCACTACATTACTTGGCGCGGATAACAAAGCCGGTATCGCAGAGATTCTTTCCGCGGTAGCTCTGCTACTGGAAAACCCAGACATTCCACACGGCGACATTTGTATCGGCTTTACTCCGGATGAAGAAATCGGTCGTGGTGCAGATTTGTTTGATGTTAAAAAATTTGGCGCGAAATGGGCATACACTATAGATGGTGGCCCGCAAGGTGAATTGGAATACGAAAACTTTAATGCAGCAAACGCTGATGTAATTTTTCATGGAGTTAGCGTTCATCCAGGTACCGCAAAAGGCAAAATGGTCAATGCGATGAACTTGGCTGCGAAATTTCAAGTTCAAATGCCCCAAGATCAAACTCCGGAAACAACCGAAGGTTACGAAGGGTTCTTCCATTTAAAATCGGCAGAAATGGGCGTTGCACGAAGCGAGCTAGGTTACATTATTAGAGACTTTGACCGTCAAAGACTTGAGGATCGAAAAGCCTTTATGCAGAAACTCGTCGATGAAATGAACACGGGTTTACGCCATGGTTCTGTAGAGCTAAAAATAAAAGACAGCTATTACAATATGAGAGAAATGGTTGAGCCTTACCCTCATATCATTGAGCTGGCAAAGCAAGCGATGGAAGCGTGTGATGTGGAACCGATTATAAAACCTATTCGTGGTGGTACAGATGGTGCTCGTTTATCTTTTATGGGTTTGCCGTGCCCGAATATCTTCACCGGTGGTTTTAACTTCCACGGAATTCATGAGTTTATTTCTGTTGAAATGATGGAAAAATCAGTACTCGTTATTGTCAAAATTGCTGAGCTCACAGCGAAAAAACACAGTTAAAAGACTACGTCGAGACCTCTTGCAGATTTAATAACAAAATAGCCCAGATCTCTCTGGGCTATTTAAATATTAAGATGGAATACTAGCGCACGTCTTTGTCTTCAATTTCAATGTCTTCTAGCGGTAACCAGTCGACTTTCACACCCGCTTGGTCGAACATATCTTGACTGACTTGGATTTTATCTCCCCAGCGAGATAAAAAGTCTTCAGACTGCTCAGGGCAGTGTACGTGTGAGATCCCTGTTTGAATGATCTTTGCCGCGCAGTTAGGGCAAGGAAAATGCGTTACCCAAATATCACATCCGTCTAAGTCACGTTTTGAGAACAAAATTGCGTTCTCTTCCGCGTGCAGTGTTTTAAGGTATTTCAACTCGCGCTCATCGGTGTCGACACTGTCAGAAACACCATGCGGATAGCCATTAAATCCAACAGATACAATGCGATTCTGTTTAGTAATAACGGCACCGACTTGTGTTGATGGGTCCTTACTCCAAGACGCCACTAGTTCTGCCATCTGGTAAAAGCGTTTCGCCCATTTAGAAATCATAGTCATCCTCTCTGTCGAAGGCGTTGAATTAATTGAATGATAACCCATTTATATTAAAAAAATAGTCAAAATCGGGGTCTTGAGTATGAAGGCGTCACTTTTTACCTTTTTAGCCACAAAACGTTCTTATCTTGAGCACTGAATCTCACTTTACGCCCGAATACAATACTCCCGTTAGTGTTTCCAAGCACACGCTAAAATTCGCGATCTCCTAAGGCGTATATTAAATAGTTATGATTGAGTTGTATGTATATTGCTCATTGAATACCACTGTTAACTAAATTACTTTATTTTCCTTTTGTTTCTCATGTTTACATTTAGAAACACCTTGGGCGCTTTTCAGTGAAGTTTTCAGTGGCAGCAAGGAGTAAGGTTGATAGGAATTCAACAATATCCTGTTCTATAAAGACGGTAAATACATGCAAAAGAAACCACTTGTCGCACTAATGGCGGCTACAGCAATCCTCGCTGGATGCGGGGAAGCTAATAATGCCCAAACGAAAGGTCAAGCGCCTCTCGTAGTGACTCAGGATGTCACGGTTATCGACTACCAACCGAGCAAGTCTTATATCGGTCGCATTGAAGCAGTAGAAGATACCAATATTACCGCGCAGATTTCTGGCTACTTAAAAGCTCGTCACTTTGAAGAGGGGCAAATGGTAGAAAAAGGGCAGCTCCTTTACTCTATCGAGCCATCTTCTTTTGAAGCCCAAGTCGCGAGTGCTAAAGCCGCACTTGCACAAGCTAAAGCGGCGCTAAAAAAAGCCGAATTAGATCATACTCGAGGTAAAAACTTGTTGCCTCGCGGTAGTATCTCTCAATCTGAGTTTGATGCTTTAACTGCGGCACTTCTTGGTGCGAGAGCAGAGCTAGAAGCGGCAAATGCTCAACTTAAGCTTGCTGAAGTTAACCTTTCCTATACTCAAATCCGAGCACCTTTTAGCGGACGTATTAGTGATACCAAAGTGAGTACGGGTGATCTGGTTTCTCCATCATCTGGCGTGCTGACGACATTGGTGAGCTTAGACCCAGTGCATACTTCATTTAGTGTGAGTGAGCGCGAGCGTTTAGCCATGGGTATGGATCAAGTCAAAGGCGACGGCTCAGCAGAATCAAACCGCGTTGAAGTTCAGCTTGAACTGGAAAATGGACAGTTTTTTGAGCATCTCGGTAAGCTTGATTTCTTAGGTAATCGTATTGACACCAAAACGGGTACGATTGCTATGCGCGCGCTCGTTCCAAACCCAGATCAGAAGCTACTTCCTGGTCAGCACATCAAAGTAAACTTGAGAGACAAGAATACGAAGGACGTTATTGTTATTCCACGACGTGCCGTTCAAACTGACTTAGAAGGTGACTTTGTGATGGTGATGGCTGAGGGAAATGTAGCAGAGCGTCGCAACGTCGAGCTTGGCCCTCAGGTTGAACAAGGCATTATCATTCGAGAAGGGCTCGATCAGGAAGATACAGTTATTACACAAGGCCTACAACGTGTGCGTAATGGTGTAGAAGTGCGCCTTCAAGCACCTGCTGAAGATAAGCAGTAGGGGGCACTATGTTAAGTCGTTTCTTTATTCAGAGACCTAAATTCGCGCTGGTTATTTCGATCATATTAACGCTAGCCGGCGCGATCTCACTGGCGATTTTGCCAGTGGCTGAGTATCCACAGATAAGCCCGCCATCAGTAAGCGTTTCGGCTTACTACACTGGCGCGAGTGCGGAAGTTGTCGAGCAGGCCATTGCGGACCCCATAGAGACCTCAGTCAACGGCGTTGAGGATATGATATACATGTCTTCAAAGAGCGCGAACGATGGCTCTTATAGCCTAAACGTCACGTTCGATGTTGGCACCGATCCAGATATGGCGCAAGTTAACGTGCAAAACCGCGTGTCACAGATTGAGTCAAAACTGCCTCAAGAAGTTCGCATGGTTGGTGTGACGGTGAAAAAGCGTTCACCTGACTTGCTGATGGTGCTTAACTTCTATTCACCTGATGGCAAATACGATGATCAGTTCTTGATTAACTACATTAACTTGAATGTAAAAGATCAGTTGGCTCGTGCGAAAGGTATCAGTGAAGTTAACGTGATTGGTGGTGGCGAATACGCAATGCGTGTTTGGTTAGATCCTGAAAAAATGGCCAACCTTAAGCTAACCACGTCAGACGTATACGCCGCTTTGGCTGAACAGAACGTTCAAGTTGCGGCAGGGCGTGTAGGTGCAGCACCATACAACAATCCGCAAGAAGTTCAGTTTAACCTTGTGACCAAAGGTCGCTTGGAAAGCGTGAGTGAGTTTGAGAACGTAGTCCTTCGAGCTAATCCCAATGGCTCTACGGTTTATCTGAAAGATGTTGCTCGCGTTGAACTAGGCAAAAAGTTCTACGATGGTAACGGTAAGTTCCGTGGCCAGGACGCGTCAATCGTTGCGTTGTCTCTTCAATCGGATGCGAATGCGTTAGAAAGTGGTCAGGCCGTCATGGAGCTCCTTGAAGGCTTGAGCAAAAACTTCCCAGAGGGAATGGAGTACGAGACCAGCTACGATACAACCGTGTTCGTATCTGAATCGATCAAAGGGGTAGTAAAAACACTGATTGAAGCGATTCTATTGGTGATTGCTGTAACTTACTTGTTCTTGGGTAGTGCGCGTGCAACGTTGATTCCTGTTGTCGCGATCCCCGTTTCTCTGATTGGTACGTTTGCCATCATGCAGGCAACGGGCTTCACCATTAATACGGTTACTTTGTTTGGCTTGATCCTTGCGATTGGTATCGTGGTGGACGATGCGATTCTGGTTATCGAAAACGTCGATACTACCATGGCGAAAGACCCAACCATTTCACCGCGTAAAGCGACGTTGCTAGCGATGAAAGAAGTAACGGGACCAATCATCACGTCGACCTTGGTTCTACTTGCGGTATTCATACCCGTCGCCATGCTGCCAGGTATCACCGGTATCATGTATCGCCAGTTCGCTTTGACCATCTGTATTTCGGTTGTTATTTCATCCATCAATGCATTGACGCTGTCTCCAGCACTTTGTTCTCTGGTATTGAAGCAGGGTGGGGGCAATACCGCTAACTGGTTCCAGGCTTTCAACCGAGGCTTAGAGCGCATCACTACGCGTTATGGCCAGATCGCTGGTTTCTTGGTGAAGAAGTCTTTACTGCTCGTGACGTTCTTTATAGTTGCTATCGCAGCGGTCACTTTCTTTGCGAAAACCACCTCTACAGCGTTTGTTCCTCAAGAAGATAAAGGCATTTTGCTGGTTAACGTACAGCTACCAGATTCAGCCTCTTTATCACGTACTGAAGAAGTCACCAATGATTTAATGAAAATGATCGGTGAAGAACCTGGTGTGGATGGTGTGACGGTTGCGAACGGTTACTCGTTTATGACAGGCGCCGCAGCATCAAACGGTGCTTCTGTATTTATCAAATTGCATGACTGGGATACTCGTAACTCGCTGCAAGGAGAGCACTCTGCTAATGCTATCGCGGCACGTATTAACGGTCGAGCGGCGACAGAGCTACCTCAAGCGGTTGTTTTTGCGATGGGACCACCGGCGGTTCCTGGTATGGGCGCTGCGTCTGGTTTTGAGTTTGTGCTTGAAGACACGCTAGGGCGAAGTCGTACCGATTTGTCGATGGTCATGGGAGAAATGATCCAAGCGGCTAACCAAGCGCCTGAAATTGCCTACACGTTTAGCACGTTCCGCGCGAATGTTCCGCACTACTACGTTGATATCGATCGTGAGAAAGCGCAGCAATTAGGTATTTCGCTGTCGTCTATTTTCCAAACCTTGCAAGGCAACTTAGGTTCGCTTTATGTGAATGACTTCACCATGTTTGGTAAGAACTTCCGCGTAACCATGCAAGCTGATAGCCAGCACCGTAGCAGCATGGAAGATCTAGAGCGTTTCCATGTTCGTTCTTCGAACGGTGATATGGTTCCGTTAAGTACGCTAGTGAGCTACGAGCAAGTGTTTGAGCCTGATGTGGCATGGCGTTACAACATGTACCGCAGTGCTATCATTCAAGGCCAACCAGCTCCGGGTTACTCTAGTGGTGATGCGATTGCCGCAATGGAACGCGTTGCTGCTGAAGTTCTTCCACAAGGGTATACGTATGAATGGACAGGTATGGCTTATCAGGAAGTGCTTGCGGGCAACCAAGCCATTTATGCGTTTGCGCTGGCTTTGATATTCATTTACTTGTTTATGGTGGCTCAGTATGAGAGTTGGAGTATTCCACTGGCTATTATTTTGGTGGTCCCAGTAGCAACGTTAGGTTCCTTTCTTGCGTTGAATCTAACTGGCACGCCGCTTAACTTGTATGCCCAAATTGGTCTTGTCTTGCTCATAGCCTTGGCGGCGAAAAACGCAATTTTGATTGTGGAGTTCGCCAAGCAAGAGCGTGAAGAAAAAGATGCTGATATCGATAGTGCAGCGGTTAAAGGAGGCACGTTACGTTTCCGCGCTGTGAATATGACATCTTGGTCATTTATCCTGGGTATCTTCCCGCTTATCTTTGCCGCTGGTGCGGGGCACGTGAGTCAAAACTCACTCGGCGTGTCGCTGATTGGTGGTCTATTGTGTGTGCTTCTAGCAGGTACATTCTTGATCCCAGGCTTCTACGCTCTGGTGCAAAGACAGCGTGAGAAAGTTCATGGCGGCAACACCAAGCTGGTTCCTCTTGATGATGAATAATCACATCCGAAGTGCGCAGTAAGCACGAAGTGACAATTGAAAAAAAGCCCGAAGCAATGGTTGCGTCGGGCTTTCTATTTTGAAAAAGGGTTATTTTAGCGCAGTTTTGAATTGTGCAACGGCTTCATCCATATCATGAGCTTGAGCAGAGACAGAGTTCACTTCATGCAAGCATTCCTGAGCGGATTGCATGTTATTCTCAGATATTGCGTTTAGCTCGGTGATTGAACCGCTAACTTGGTTCATCACGATACCTTGTTCTTCAATTGCTGAAGCTATGCGCTCCGAATTACCTTGAATTGAATGCATGTCAGTAATGATCTGTTGCAGGCTAGAATCCAGTTTTTCAGAAGCATTAAGTGTTTGTTGCCCTTGATCGTTACATTGATCAATATCAGCAACAACTGTAGACATTTGAGTTTGAATGTCTGCAACGACCCGCGTGATTTCCTCTGTGGATTGATGAGTTCGGCTAGCTAGGGCGCGTACTTCATCGGCGACAACTGCAAACCCGCGGCCTTGTTCGCCTGCTCGCGCGGCTTCAATTGCTGCGTTGAGAGCTAGTAGGTTGGTTTGCTCTGCAATTTCTTGGATGATGTTCACAGCACCACCAATTTTATCTACATGCTGATTCAGCGAGCCAATCGACTGCTGGCTGTTTGATAAAATCGTGGTTAGTTGACCGATGTTGGTTACCGTCGCCTCAACAACTCCTCGACCTTGTTCGGCATTATTCGCTGCCTGATGTACGCCTTCTACCGCAACTGATGTGCTTTCAGAGATTTCACCTATTGTGGCAACCATTTGCTGAACTGCCGTCGCCATTGATGCTGTGTGGTCAGTTTGCGTGTGGAATTGCTCCATAACGCCTTCTAACTCACGATGCATATTATCGGTACTTGCAGTGAGTTGCGCCGATTTTTCTTGGGTACTACTAATTAGATGCTCAAGCTTATCCAATAGGTCATTGAGGTGATGACTGATATCAAATAGCTCGTCTTGACCTTTCAAATCAGATCGAAGTCCCATGTTGTTCGTTTCGCTGATACTTCGAATGGTGCCAAGTAAGCTATTCACTCGCGTATTGATTGAACGTGAAATTTGCCAAATCAATGCGAAAATAACGACTAAGATCAGAGCTGTAATGACCTGCTTGATGGTCGACATTTGTTCATCACGTTGTGCGGCAGCAGAGCTAAGGGCTGTGGAAAAGGTTTCAAATTGCTCTTCTACGGCATGGGATAATGCGCGAGTTTCACCGAGTAGGCCTTTGTCATAAGCAATCCCAACAACTTGCTTTTGGGCCGCCAATTGCTTACCTGTTTTGATAAGCTCAGGAGCATATTGCCCCTCAAGCAAGTCACTATTGAATAGTCCTGCTTTTACCGCAGAGTCAAAACGGACTAATGCCAATAACTGCTGGTGGTCTGAACGTTGTTTTGCTTCTAATAGTGCTTGTTCGTAACCAGCGAGAAGCCCACTCTTTGAATCAAGCCCGTATCGTTGGTAAGCGCTGACCAGATTCTGAAAGCCCCTTTGGTATGCGAGCAAGTCTTGCTTAAATTGTTGACTGGAAGGTAATTCATTACTCTTGAGTATGTTCGCAAGCTCTTTTTCTGTGTCTATAAACTTGTCAACATTGGCGTCAAACTTATTTAGATATTTGTCATTACTACGTAGTAGGAAATCTTTTTCATTTCTGCGTAAGTTGAGTAAGCGTATTTCTAGATCACCAACGAGTTTGATGGCGTGATTAAGGTCATTGCTCTTATTTTCAAAATGGGATGACGTACCCAAAAGGGCCACGATGCCTAAAATGGCGATAACTCCGAGGAAGTAGAGTTTTTGCCTAATAGTCATATTGTTGTTTCCTGAATAAGTAACTAAAAAGAGAAATCCAATGAGATTTCCAAGGGCTAGCAAACGTTGTTCAACTAACATGTCGAGAAAACGACATGCACTAATACAGCACTTTTTTACGTTGCTGTTTTTTCGCTCCGTGCTTGTTTTTTGTATCAAGTCGTCGGCGTTGAGAAGCGCGGGTTGGTTTCGTTTTAATACGCTTCTTCTCCTGTAAAGCGGCAGCTTTTATCAATGCTTGAAGCCGATTTAGGGCGTCTTCCTTATTTTGTTCTTGTGTCCGAAATTGTTGCGCTTTGATGATGATCACGCCATCTTTACTTATACGACTATCAGAAAGTGCAAGTAATCGCTCTTTGTAAAAGTCAGGTAAGCTTGAATGCCGGATATCAAAGCGCAGGTGTATAGCGGACGCTACCTTGTTAACGTTCTGGCCACCATTTCCTTGAGCTCTAATTGGGGATAATTGAATTTCCCACTCTTGAATTGTGACGGAGTTCGAAATTTTGAGCATGATAAGTAAATGCCGGTAAGGACGATTGAAAGAGCTGATAAATTAACATTACAGATGCACAAATAGAAGAAAAGACATGAGCACGATTGATTTTAGACCCTATGAGGGATTCATATTTGATATGGATGGTACTCTAATCGATACCATGCCAGCCCACTTGGCAGCTTGGCAAGCAACTGCTGAGCGTTTTGATTTTCCGTTTTGCCAGGAATGGTTTCACAGTTTGGGAGGGATGCCGAGCTTTAAAATTGTTGAGGAACTAAATCGTGTGCATGAGCTTTCGTTAGATCCTAAAACTGTCGCGACATTTAAAATGGAAACATTCGCTGCTATGGAGCTTCATGGTGACGTTATTCCTTGCACGAACATCGTGTTAGAGGAATATTTAGGCCATAAGAAAATTGCAGTCGGGACTGGCAGCCAACGAGAAAGTGCCATGCGCTTATTAAGTCATGCAGGTTTATTAGACAAGTTGGATGTTGTAGTAACCGCAAGTGATGTAGAGAACCATAAACCCTTTCCAGATACCTTTTTGATGGCCGCGGAACAACTCGACTTGGAGGCGTCACAGTGTCTTGTGTTCGAGGATACTGAGTTGGGGAAGCGAGCGGCGCATGCAGCTGGTATGGATTGCGTTATGGTGCAAGATAATGAGTTGATCTTTTTCCCAAAACCATAGTGGCAATATCCCTTAATATGAGATCAAAATGGGGTGCAAATGCACCCCATTAATTTTTACCACATCATCGATCATGAATCATAGATGCTTATTCTGGTTGAACTAGCTCTTGGTATTCAAATGAAGGTACCACAACTTCTACGCGACGGTTTTTCTCACGACCTTCGCGAGTGCTGTTGTCAGCAACTGGGTTTTCTTCACCCATACCTTTAACTGTCAAACGATCTGAACCAATGCCAGCTGCGGTTAGGTAATCAGCAACAGATTGAGCACGACGCTCAGACAGTTTTTGGTTGTATGCCGCAGGGCCTGAGCTATCCGTGTAACCAGTAATCTCTACTTGAGCTTGAGGATATTCGTTCAAGAATGAAACAAAGTTGTCCAGACGTTCAGAAACGGAATCTGTTAACTTAGCACTATCGAATTCAAACGTACCTGTACCGTACTCTTCTTTGTGCACCTTGCTCATCATCACTGGTTCTGGATCTGGCTCGATCACTTCTTCCGTTACAACTGCTGCAACAACTGGAGCTGCTGCAAATTTGTAGTTAACACCGATACCAAAGAAGTTAGCATCCATGTCGTCCCACACGTCGTCAGACATGTCTTGGTAGCGTTGGTATTCAGCGCGAACACTCCAGTTTCTATCGATCGAGTATTCAGCCCCCAAAGAACCTGTTGGGACAAAGTCTGTTTCGTCATCAGACATCATGTAAGCACCACCGATCTTAGCAAACAGATTCCAAGAGTCGTTTAAGTGCCAGTTGAATTTAGGTGCAAGTGTTAAAGCCGTTAGATTGCCGTCAATCGTATTAACCGTGTTAGCCCCTGACATCGAGTTAGCTTTGTAGTCGCCTAAGAAGTCTACGCCGTACTCTAGCCCAATGATATCGGTAAAGTCATAACCGATATGTAGTCCTGCACCGAACGCTTCATCATCACAAGGGCTATTTAGATAGCAAGCGTCGTCAAGTGTAGTCATGCCCACTTTGCCCCCGATGTACATTTCAGCTTGAGCAGAGTTTAAAAGCGCGCTACTACCAGCTACCACTGCTGCTACTGCAATTGCTACTTTGTTCATAATGTTTCCTTGTATTGATTGCATATTAACTTCTACTTCGTTTTATCAAAAAATTAGAAAAAACCAGCGTTTATAAGAAATTAGTTTAATATTCTAATCATTTCATATCAAGCAACAATATATTTGAACTTGATCAACATTTACTACCCAAAAATACCTCACAAACTTCTGATATTTCTTACATTGTAGTAAAGATTTTTTGGTGCATAAGAAAATTGATGATTATTTTGAACTTTTTTTCGTAAACTTTACTTTACATTGTGCGTGGTGGTTAACAGGTGGTTTTTATTTGCATTTATTTGCAAAAACTGATTGCAAGTCTACGCCTAAGCCGATAAGTTACTTAAACGCTAGACAGAAAATGACCACAGCCCTTGATGCTGCTCGCTTTGTGAACAATGTTGCAATGAGTTCAGTTGGTAAAAATGGGGTCGGAAATAAAACCAGGAAGTAGAAGTAATGTTTCAAACTGATGATGTAAGAATAAATAGAGTAAAAGAGTTATTGCCACCTGTTGCAGTATTAGAGAAGTTCCCAGCGACTGAAACCGCTTCTTCGACCACTTTTGATTGCCGTAACGCCATTCACAATATTCTTGAAGGAAAAGACGATCGATTACTCGTGATCGTTGGCCCGTGTTCTATTCACGATCCGGCTGCCGCGGTTGAGTACGGTAAAAAGCTAAAAGTACTACGTGATGAACTGGGCGAGCAGCTTGAGGTTGTTATGCGAGTTTATTTTGAAAAGCCGCGTACAACCGTTGGTTGGAAAGGCCTTATCAATGACCCTTACTTAAATGACACCTATAAGCTAAATGATGGTCTACGTATCGGACGTAAACTTCTTCTTGATCTAACCGATATGGGCTTGCCAACGGCAAGTGAATTCTTAGATATGATCACACCTCAGTACGTGGCGGATTTGATCAGTTGGGGCGCTATCGGTGCTCGTACGACAGAATCTCAGGTTCACCGCGAGCTAGCTTCTGGTCTTTCTTGTCCTGTAGGTTTCAAAAACGGTACAGACGGGAATATTAAAATAGCGAGCGACGCGATTCGTTCTGCAAGCGCTTCCCATCACTTCCTTTCAGTAACAAAATACGGTCATTCCGCGATCGTAGAAACCGCTGGTAATCCAGACTGCCATATTATTCTACGTGGCGGTAAAGAACCAAACTACAGTGCAGCACATGTAGCTCAAATTAAAGATGAGCTGGACACCGCAGGTCTGCCGAAAAAAGTGATGATTGATTTTAGCCATGCTAACAGCTCGAAGCAGTTCAAGCGTCAAATGCTGGTGTCTGATGATGTATCCGAACAAATCTCTGCTGGCGAAGAAGCCATTTTTGGTGTGATGATCGAGTCTCATTTAGTTGAAGGTCGCCAAGACTTAGTGGATGGCAAAGCAGCCACTTATGGTCAGTCGATTACTGATGCATGTATTGGTTGGGAAGATACGGAAACGGTACTTCGTCAGCTTTCTGATGCAGTAAAAGCGCGCCGCAACAAGTAAGCTCAACAGAAAAACTTTTTAAAAGCGAAAAGTGAATAGTGAAGAGCCAGAGGTACTATGCCTCTGGCTCTTTTTGTTGAGAATTACTCTCATATCTTTCTATTGTTTCTGCTTTCCTATATGTTATCTGTATACGTTGTAACCAAAAGGAATTTGGAATTGAATCGTAATGTATGGCTTCTATCCCTCTGCCAAGCCTTATTAATGACAGGGAATATTTTACTCATATCTGTTATTGCCCTTATTGGCAAAACACTTGCGCCGTCATCAAGTTTTATCACATTACCAGTTGCACTGCAGTTTTTGGGACTGATGGCCGCGACAATTCCTGCGTCGCTAATTATGGGCAAGTTAGGGCGTCGCCTTGGTTTTAGCCTTGGTAATGTCATTGGCATTTTGGGTGCTAGTCTAGCGACGTATGCATTAAGTCAACAAAACTTCTATCTGTTCTGCATGTCTACGTTTTTGCTTGGTGTTGGTATAGGTTTCGGTACTCTATACAGGTTTGCTGCCATTGAAGTGTGTGAAGAGTCGGCAAGGCATAGGGCGATTTCGATATCTATGGCGGGTGGGGTGTTAGCGGCGATCCTTGGGCCTAATCTGGCCGTGTACTCGCAGCAGTGGTCAGATGATGGCTTATACATTAGTGCATTTGCTGTGCTTGTCGTGCTTTATATAACCGCGTTGGTTGTGCTACAAACCATTCGTTTTCCACCTGCACACACGCAGGCGCTACACGCTAAGGCGGATAAGCTGAGACTGATTATTCGTCGACCTAATTTCATGCTGGCAGTTATCGCGGCAATGGTTGCGTACGCGGTGATGAACATTTTAATGACAGCAACTCCTTTAGCGATGATTGGTTGTGGCTTTGATTTTGATAAAGCGGCGGGAGTGATCGAATGGCACGTGTTGGGTATGTTTGCACCTGCGTTTGTCACGGGCCGTCTGATAGAGCGGTTTGGCGCTAAGAATATGATTTTGGCGGGTGGATTGCTATTTGTTGCTTGTATTGGAATTAATATACATGGAGTGTCTATCTGGCATTTTAGTCTTGCTTTAATCCTGTTAGGAATAGGGTGGAACTTTATGTTTATCGCAGCAACCGGGCTGTTTAGTCAAAGTTATGAAGCGAAAAACAGAAGCAAGGCTCAAGCGTTTAATGAATTCTTCGTGTTCAGTTGTGTCACCATCACCGCATTACTATCTGGTTGGCTTGAGTCTACCGTAGGTTGGCAGAATCTTAATTTGTATGTTCTTCCATTTGTGTTACTCGTTATCGCGATGTTTGCGTTAAAAACGAATAAAAAGCCAGAATCACAAACCGCTTAATTGAGGCTTAATATATAACCCGGCCGATCGTGTCGGGTTTGTTTATTAGCTCAAATCAACAATCTCTTCTTTATCTTTTTATCGATAATGTGAATTCCCACAATAAAAATGTCGATTTGATAAGACTTTTTATCTAACTTTTTGTAATAAAAATAAAAATCCTGTATATATCTTGCCGAAAATCAATAAAAACTAAAGAAGTTTCGTCTATGTCAGCCAATATTTCTCATAAAGCTCAAGAAACTCTCGTGAGGGAGTCTGAGGAACTCGTCTCAACAACGAACTTACAAGGTGTTATTACATATTGTAATGAAGCCTTTTGCCGCGTTGCTGAATACACTCACGAAGAACTTGTCGGTCAGAACCACAATATAGTTCGTCATAATGATATGCCTAAAGCCGCTTTCGGTGATATGTGGGCACGCCTTAAACAAGGTAAAGCCTGGCGTGGAATGGTTAAGAATGCCACTAAGTCTGGCGGTTACTATTGGGTTGATGCTTATGTCACCCCTATCTACGAAGACAACCATGTTGTTGGGTATCAATCAGTGCGCGTGAAACCAAAGCGAGAGTGGGTTGATATTGCGACAAAAGCCTACAAAAGCATGCGTGCTGCAGAGAAGTCTGGTCGAACTTGGTCGTTGAAAATCAATGAAACCATTCGCTATGCGATTCTACTTGGTGCACTAACCGCACCTGCAACCGCATATGCGTTGTCTGTTGAAGGGCCGTTGGCTTGGCTTGCAAGTGCGTTACCTGCAAGTGTTCTGGCTCTGTTATTCCGCCAAGAGTTAATTGATACACCTCAGCAACTTAAAAAGTTACAAAAGCAATATGACAGCGTAAGTCGCTTGATCTATTCCGGTAACACGGCATTTTCGATTGCCGATTTCCATATCAAAATGCTATCCGCAAGAATTCGAACCGTGTTAGGAAGGATGACTGACTCCGCATTGCCTTTGCAGCATTGCGCCGAAGAGCTCAGTCAAACAACGGCAGAAGTCTCGGCTGCATTAAATCAGCAAAATACCGATATTCATCGTGTGCGAGATGCTACCCAAGAGGTGGAGTTGTCGGCAAATTCGGTTTCTTCGAGTACCAATGATGCCCATATGTTGATTGATGATACATTGAAGTCATGCTTGATGGCGAAGGAGACCATTGATCAAACGCACACCAATCTAGCGCAATTAAGTCTTCAAGCTGAAAAAGCGACGGAAACGACGTATCAACTGAGTGATCAGGCGCAGAAGGTGAACCATTTGATGGAAGAGATTGGTGGGATCGCAGAGCAAACCAATTTACTGGCACTCAACGCGGCGATTGAAGCGGCAAGAGCAGGGGAGCAAGGTCGTGGTTTTGCTGTTGTAGCTGATGAGGTCCGCGCGCTTTCTGGGCGTACATCCAATGCAACTGAACAAATCCAAGCTTCTATCTCCACTATGTTGGCAACGATTCAAAGTTGGCAGAAAGATATTCTGGCAAACAAAGAGCAAACCGATGCCTGTTCTCAAGTAGCAGAACAAAGCGCGTTGCGTTTGTCTGAAGTTGAACAGATGATGCAAACCATGAGTGGGCTGATGGTTGATGTAGCAGAAGCGGCGAATAACCAGTTAAAGCTATCTAGTGATGTAAACCAGCACATTCATTCTATCGCTTCGACCGCAGAACAAAACTTGGCAGCAACACATTCAGTTGAGCAAAATAGCCGACAGTTGAAAGACCAAGTACAAGATTTCTATCAGCTCGCACTTCGATTTGAAGACAAATAGTCGTAACGAAAGTTGTGATGTTTATGCCCTGGCTGCGTTTATGCGAATAGGAGCCAGATAAAGAAAGCCCCGCCATTGCTGGTGGGGCTTTTCAGTTTTCACATTCGCAATAGAGAAAACTGACTATCTTTTTACTGCAATTACGCGAGTAGCTCTTTTGCTGTGTTCACTACGTTTTCAGTTGTGAAACCAAACATTTTGAATAGTTCGCCAGCTGGTGCAGATTCACCGAATGAAGTCATACCGATGATGCGACCGTCAAAGCCTACGTACTTGTACCAGAAGTCAGCAATACCTGCTTCAATTGCGATACGTGCTGTTACGTCTGATGGCAGTACAGCTTCACGGTAAGCGGCGTCTTGTTTGTCAAATGCGTCTGTTGATGGCATTGAAACAACGCGTACTTTCTTACCTTCAGCAGTTAGCTGTGCTGCTGCTTCTACTGCTAGTTCAACTTCAGAACCTGTTGCGATAAGGATTAGCTCTGGCTTGCCTTCGCAATCTTTCAGAATGTAAGCACCTTTCGCGATGTCTGCTACTTGTTCTGCTGTGCGCTCTTGTTGCGCAAGGTTTTGACGAGAGAAGATAAGTGCTGTCGGTGCATCTTTACGTTCAATCGCTAGTTTCCAAGCTACAGCGGACTCAACTTGGTCACATGGACGCCATGTGCTCATGTTTGGTGTTAGGCGTAGCGATGCCATTTGCTCAACTGGTTGGTGAGTTGGACCATCTTCGCCAAGACCGATAGAGTCATGCGTGTACACTTGGATGTTCTGAATTTTCATCAGCGCAGCCATACGCATTGCGTTACGTGCGTACTCCATGAACATTAGGAATGTTGCGCCGTAAGGAACGAAACCACCGTGTAGCGCGATACCGTTCATGATCGCTGTCATACCGAATTCACGTACGCCGTAGTGGATGTAGTTACCAGAGAAGTCGCTTGCTTCTAGAGACTTAGAACCAGACCACATTGTTAGGTTAGAAGGTGCTAGGTCAGCAGAGCCACCCATGAACTCTGGTAGTAGAGCACCAAATGCTTCTAGAGCATTTTGAGACGCTTTACGTGATGCAATGTTTGCTGGGTTAGCTTGAAGATCAGCAATGATTTGGCTTGCTTTCTCTTCCCACTGTGCAGGAAGCTCACCGTTTACGCGGCGTTTAAATTCAGCTGCCAGCTCAGGGTACGCTGCTTCATAAGCTGCAAATTTCTCGTTCCACGCTGCTTCCTTAGCTGCGCCTGTTTCTTTCGCTGACCATTCTGCGTAGACTTCTTGCGGAATTTCAAAAGGACCGTGCTCCCAACCTAGTTCTTTGCGTGTTGCTGCGATTTCTTCTGCACCTAGTGGCGCACCGTGACAATCGTGTGAACCAGATTTGTTTGGTGAACCAAAACCGATGATAGTCTTAGTACAGATAAGTGTAGGACGTGGATCCGCTTTTGCCGCTTCAATCGCTGCGTTGATTGCGTCAGCATCGTGACCATCGACTGCAGGGATTACGTGCCAACCGTAAGCTTCGAAACGCTTAGGTGTATCGTCAGAGAACCAACCTTCAACGTGACCGTCGATAGAGATGCCGTTGTCATCCCAGAATGCAATCAGCTTGCCTAGACCAAGAGTACCTGCAAGAGAGCATGCCTCGTGCGAAATACCTTCCATCAGACAGCCGTCGCCCATGAACACGTAAGTGAAGTGGTCAACGATGTCGTGGCCTTCTTTGTTGAATTGTGCTGCTAGCGCTTTTTCAGCTAGAGCCATACCAACCGCGTTAGTGATGCCTTGACCTAGCGGACCCGTTGTGGTCTCGATACCTGGCGCGTAACCATACTCTGGGTGACCAGGAGTTTTAGAGTGAAGCTGACGGAAGTTTTTCAGATCGTCGATAGACAACTCGTAACCTGCAAGGTGCAGTAGAGAGTAAATCAGCATTGAGCCATGGCCGTTAGACAGTACGAAACGGTCGCGGTCTGCCCACTCAGGGTTTGATGGGTTGTGGTTTAGATGAGAGCGCCAAAGAACTTCAGCGATGTCAGCCATACCCATAGGTGCACCTGGGTGACCAGAGTTAGCTTGTTGAACACCATCCATGCTTAGCGCACGGATTGCATTTGCTAGATGTTTACGATCCATAGTGATTACTTCTCGATATTTGATTTAAATAGAGGGAACTCGCCGAAACAAGTTCAAATAGAATTTTTTGAAAATAGTGCTGATGGTAAAAGCGAGTAGACGGGCTACTCGCTTTTGGTAAGCAATTAAAGCTTAGCTTCGATCATCGCTTCTAGTTTGCCTTGGTCAACGGCGAAGTTGCGGATACCTTCAGCCAGCTTCTCAACAGCCATTGGGTCTTGGTTATGTTCCCATAGGAATTCAGCGTGAGTCATTGGTGCTGGACGCTCAGCTGCGCCTTTAGAATCAACTAGTTTCTCAACTACTTCACCTTCAGCTGCTTCTAGTTCTGCAAGTAGAGCAGGAGCGATAGTTAGACGGTCACAACCAGCTAGTTCTAAGATCTCACCGATATTACGGAAGCTTGCGCCCATAACTACAGTTTTGTAGCCGTATTCTTTGTAGTAGTTGTAGATCTTAGTTACAGATAGTACGCCTGGATCTTCTTGAGCTTCGAAGTCACGGCCTTCTTTCGCTTTGTACCAGTCCATGATACGACCAACGAATGGCGAGATTAGGAATACACCCGCTTCTGCACAAGCACGTGCTTGAGCGAACGAGAATAGAAGCGTTAGGTTACAGTTGATGCCTTCTTTTTCTAGGATCTCAGCTGCGCGAATGCCTTCCCAAGTTGAAGCCAGTTTGATAAGGATACGGTCGTTAGTGATGCCAGCATCGTTGTACATTTTCACTAGTTGACGAGCTTTCGCTACGCTGCCTTCCATATCGTAAGATAGACGAGCGTCTACTTCTGTAGAGATACGACCTGGGATAGTTTTTAGGATTTCTTTACCGATGTTTACTGCAAGCATGTCACAAGTATCTTGAACTTGTTGAGCTTTGTCGTTGCTCTGTGCTTTAGCGTATTCGATTGAAGCATCGATTAGAGGTGCGTACTCTGCGATTTGAGCGGCTTTAAGGATAAGAGAAGGGTTAGTTGTTGCGTCTTCTGGCTGATACTTTTTAATTGCATCAATCTCGCCAGTGTCTGCTACTACAGTCGTTAGTTTACGAAGTTGCTCTAACTTGTTGCTCATAATCGATCATCCTATTTAAATGGGCTTAAGCGTGATTTTTGTTATCACAGCTTGTGCATTTGCAAGCGAGTTAGCTAACCGTCTCATCGCATTTAATGAGACATCTGCTCAGCCAACTACGGAAAATTTCGTTACCGAACAAATGCTATGAACATTTGATCGATAGCTGAGTAAATGATGTGTCCATATTTATCCTATCTATGCTGAAAGTCAATCGCTGAAATGGACTTATAGTGAACTTCATCAACGTTTTTTTACTGTGTGTTTAGTGGTTAACCCAAATAAACGTTTGCCCTTATTGTTCAAAGCTTGAGCGTTGTCCAAGAGGGTAAAAAATTGTAGTGAGAAAATGTTATTGCGATGAGCAAATGTAGCGTTTAAATTGATAAAGAACATATGCTAAGTCAATGAGCATATGTTCACTTATTGCATACAATATCGATCCTCTTAAAGGGCGAGAGAAACCATGAGCAGTTCTAATCAAGATATTTCCATTGAAAACACGGATTTGTTGACAGAGATTTCCGTCGCGTATTATCAAGACGGTGCGACTCAGGAAGAGATATCGAGAAAATTTGCCATATCACGCGCAAAGGTCGGGCGAATGCTCAAGCAGGCGCGTGATGAAGGCATTGTTGAAATTACCGTTAAATACCATCCGGTGTTCAGCGCCAAGATTGAACAACGTTTGATCGAGCGATTCGGCGTTAAGCGCGCGCTTGTTGCTCTTGATCAACCGAATGAAGAAGCGCAACGACTACAGGTATCGGGATTGGTGTCCAATTATCTCACTAGCACGCTCAAAAACGGCATGGTGGTGACGGTCGGACAAGGGCGCAACGTGTCGTCTGTCGCTCACCATATTGGTGTTATTACGCCGCGTGACTGTAAATTTGTGTGTGGTATTGGTGGTATTCACCCGCGTGGCGGTATGTATAACGCCGACCATATTTGTCGTCAGTTGGCGAAGAAATATGGGGGGACCTCTGAAACCCTTTATGCGCCGGCTTACGCAGAAAACAGAGAACAGAAGTTGGCCTTTATGCAAAATGCAACCGTGAAACAAACGCTCGACCTAGCACGTAAAGCCGATGTCGCTTTGGTTGGTATTGGTGACATGAGCGAAAACAGTTACATGGTCGACTTAGGTTGGTTTACGCCTGATGAAGTGGTTCAGTCGAGACTTCAACAAGGTGTGGTAGGGGATTTTGCAGGTTATGACTTCTTTGATATTCACGGTAATGTAGCGAACACGGTAATGAGTGACCGAGTAATTGGACTTGGTATTGAAGAGTTTCGGCCGATCTCGGAAGTCATTGCGATCGCAGCTGAGAACAGCAAGCCACTCGCTCTACTCGGAGCATTAAGAACTGGAGCGATAGACGTGATCGCCACGAGCGTTAGCAACGCATTAACCGTGCTCAACTTAGATGAGCAAATGCACGGCAACGCGACATCTGAACGCTGACGGAAATAGTCGGCTTTTGATGTAGTCAGGCTATGAGGGGTGACAAATCACTCATAGCCAGTTTCTATTTCGAAATGACAAGTTTGGTTTAGAAGCTGCGTTTAGTTTATTGGAACACATCATCTTTAGATAAACGTAAGATACTTTGTTAAACAGACACTTGTCTTAACACTCGATAGGTAGAGAGTGGTCTGCACCCCATTCGGTCCAAGAACCGTCGTACACCGACAGATTGTCTAGACCAATTTGATACGCCGCGAGTAATAAAATGCATGCGGTTACACCGGAACCGCAACTAAAAATAATCGAATTGTCACTATCTATCGTTAGTGCGCTAAATATCTGTTGCAACTCTGAATTTGGTTTAATGTGACCGTTGGCCAAGAGTTCTTGAAACGGTAAGCAAACCGAATTTGGAATGTGCCCACTACGTAGACCTTCTCGTGGCTCAGGCACTTCACCAAGGAAGCGAGCTTTGGCTCTAGCATCGATGATATTGGCACTTTTATTGGTTGAATGAGCAAGAACATCTTGTGCACTCAAAAAGGCATTTTGGTTGAGCTTGCCCGCAAAGTTGCCTTCTTCGCTTGGTTGCGATAGGGCACTTTCGGCAGGGAGTCCTGCTTCAATCCAAGCTGGAAGACCGCCATTTAAGACTCGGACATTGTCATGCCCCATGGCTTTGAACATCCACCAAGCTCTTGGTGCCGCTAAAGTGCCTGAGTTGTCATAAACCACAATCAAGTCTTCGTTGTTCAAACCGAGTTGTTGCGCACTTTGGTTGAAGCCTTCTTCTGTTGGCATCATATGCGGTAGGGAGGAGCCGGGTAAGCAAAAGTCATTGTCGTAATCAAAGCGTAAAGTATTTGGAATCCACTTATCTTGAATCTTTTTACCTTCAGAAGGGATTTGAAACGCAATACTAGCGTCGAGGAGCTTGACGTTAGGTTGGCCGAGAAGGCTATTGAGTTCATCAGTACTAATCAGTGCTTGCATTGTCTTTAGTTTGCTAGGTGGATAATCTTACTGTTTTACAACAAAAAAATCGCATGTTCAAAAGAACGATGCGATTTTTAAGTTAAAGATTGAAGATTTGTTCTGAAAGGCTGCTTTCGCTATGCCTTCAATCTATCTAGTTACATGTTCCAAGTGTTGTCTCCAGAAGTAATCACTTTCTGAATTGGGTCACTGCCGTCATAGAACCAAATTTCAACAAGTAGGCTACCTTGGCTATCAGAAACATTAAAGTCGACGTTTGCTGTACCGTTGTTGAGTGGAACCGATGCGACTTTACTTGGGTATCTTGCATCGTAGTTACCTGAACTGTGCTCAACAAACTCTTTGTACACGCTTAGGTGTGCACGTTGTGAAGAAAAACCACTGATGTCTACATTGAGCGTACCTTCAGTCACTGGGTTGTAGCTAAAGCCATCCGGTACTACTAGGTCCTGCATGGTTGCATTTTCTACAGTTACGGTAGTCTCTTCTACGGTTGTTTCTTCCTGTTGGGTAGTCTCTTCCTCTGCAACGGTCGTTTGAGCTGGTGGAGGTGGTGTACTGTTACCACCACCGCCGCCTCCGCCACAAGCTGTTAGTGCTAATCCCATGATGATTGTGATAAGTGCTTTCATAATGTTATCTCCCTATGGAATGTAGCATTTGTTAGGTGTTGGAGCGGTGTGCCAATCTGTGCTTCGTTCGCCACCAGACTCGGCCCAAGTTTGGAATTGAGGGTATGCATCGACCATGTCTACACGCTCTAGCGGCCAATCCCAATCCTCTACTATCAACAGTGCCCAAGGTAAGTTGTTTGCTGTTTTGAAGTACACACCTTGTGCAGGGTCACTTGCATCGACGCCGACACCGAAGAGGTTTTGGTCATCAAACTGTTCTGTTGGTGCTTGGTCTGCTAAGTGAACTTCCCATTTACGACCTGGTTGGAAGGTAATCCCGTCGCCATGGTAAGTCCCCGGCGTTGCGAAGATGAACGGGTCGTATGGCATGGCTTGAATGGCTGAACGGTCAGAGCCTTCGGTGAAGTACACATTCAAGGTAAAGGTGAGTGAAACGTTATCATCACAGCCAGACTCGGTACGGAAGTAGCTACAGCTGCTAGCCGCGTGTGTGCTTAAGTCTTCACTGATGATGAAAATTGCTTCATCAGAAATACTTTCCAAACCATTAGATGCTTGTTCTACACCATTGAAGGATAGCGTTGTTAATCCGTTTTCAATCGAGCTTCTCAATACACCCGGTAGTCGGATTGCGAAGCCATTTTTGTAACTTGCGCCGTAGGCCGCTAGGTCACCTGTAATCTGGATATTCTCAACATGACCAGCAAGACTGGTTTCAGTGATGCGGAATTTCACGACCACATCGTTCATGTCGTAGTCTGCGGTGTATGGCCAGTTATCTTCGTAAGCCACGGTGGCGTAATCTTCTGCACTCGGGAAATACTCCACTGAGTAACCATTACCAGTGATGGTAATTGGGTAATCTTCCACCTCACCAGACGTCGAACCACCATCGTAGTTTAATCCGGTTTGTTGGCTAAAGCGGAATCGGCTCCAGCTAGACCCTTCCGTTGCAGCGGTTGAAACTACAAACGGTAGGGGATTATTACCCGCAGACAGTAATTGGTCGGTAAAGACTTGCTCACCTTCATCATCAAAGTCACCATCGCGGTTCCAGTCAAACCATGCTGATAGGTAGCCAGAAGTAGAAGCTGTCACATTCACAATTGAGCTTAAGCCTGGATCAAGTGCGGATACAAAACCAACACCATCTTCATCGGCTGTGCCCACAGAGTTATCGTTTGCCTGTCCGTCGGCATCACCATCTGGAGCAACAGAGCCAAGCCAAGTTGCACCGTCCACTTCGTGGCGAGGACCGTTTGACGCAAGCGTGGTGTGGTAGCTGTCTGGAGCATCACCAAAATCAATTGGCTCGTCTTCGTCAATCACTGGAGCATTTGCACAACGTGCGCCATCATTTTGGCTTGAGCTTGGACCGTTGGATACAAACTCAACCGCAGGAACGATACCTGCTGCGATATTGGCTGCGTTACCTTCCGAAAGGTCAACACGATAGATTTTGCCATCTTGGTTACGTGACACGTAGTAGTTGCCGTTTACATCGAAGTAGCCAGCACCAAATGTGCCTAACTCACCAGTGTCACCTATCGCAGTCGTATTACCATTCGATGGGTTGAACTGGTACAACACTCCAGAGTTATTGTCGATGCCGTATAGGGAGCCGTCGCCTGGATGGAATGCAAAGTCGGTTAGGTTGACAGTCGCTGTAGAGCTAATTTTCACGATGCTCAAGGTCGCATTTGGATCAGAATCGAGCGGAGAAAGGTCAATGGAGAAAAGGCCTTTGCCTTTGCGGTACAAGTAGTAGACGTGGTTGTAAACGTCACCTACGTAAAACGTGTGGTCGGTAGGAAGGCCCGAAACATCAAGCGTCTCTGCTTGGAAGTCTTTACCAAGACGAACAATCTTTTTGTTTGTGGTGTCGTAGCCGTAGATATAACGGTCAGTGAAGTTAAAGCCTACACCGTTGATGCCCGAAGCCAAACCTGTGTCGTCCTCTAAAAGAGTCGTAGAGCCTGTAACCAAATTGACGCCATAGATTTGAACCGGGGTTGATTGGAATAGGTATGCTTGGCTTGGGCACGTATCAAATGGCGCCGCTTGTGCATAAGCGCTCACTATTAGAGACCCAAGTAGTAGTGATGTCCTTTTCATAATTCGCCCTCTCATTGGTTCGTGATATATGCAATGAAAGGAATGTGCCAACTTTTAAATTGTTGAATTTTATGAAGTTAAAATTTGTAAGAAGAAGGGTTTTAAATCTGATTGTCAAAATGAGAAAAAAGCCCAACATCGAGTTGGGCTTTTTGGGAATGATTAGAGGTTTAGAACTAACTACAAACCGGACAGGTTGGCATTTTCATCAGATTCATTTCTCGCCAAGACATGCTGAGCGCGTCCAAAATCAGAATTTTGCCTTTCTTTGGTTGGCCGTAATCAGCAATCACTTTAATCGTCTCCATCGCTTGTACTGCGCCAACAATACCCACAACAGGAGCCATGACTCCGGCTTCGACACAACTTAACGCACCGCTGCCGAAGAGGGCACTTAAGCACTGGTAACATGGTTGAGTTGGGTCGTCGTAAGTAAACACACTCACTTGGCCTTCCATACGAATAGCCGCGCCTGAAATTAGCGGTGTTTTAGTCGCAAAACATAGGCGGTTAAGTTGATTGCGCGTATCGACGTTATCTGATGCATCGACAACAATAGTGTGTTGCTTAATCAGGCTCTCTAACGCGGTATCATCAAGACGTTTTGCGATGGTATCTACGACAATGTGCGGATTAAGTTCACGTAGTGCATCGGCCGCTGATTCTACCTTCTTACGACCAATATCCGCATCGTGGTGCAGCACTTGGCGCTGAAGGTTAGACAACTCGACGATATCATCATCAATCAGCGTGATTTTACCGACACCAGCAGTCGCCAAATATTGGCTTGATGCGCAGCCTAAACCGCCAGCACCAAGCATCAATACCGATGCTTGTTTGAGTGCTTCTTGTCCTTCAAAGTCAAACTGACGAAGAATGATTTGGCGGTTGTAACGCAACATTTCCTGATCGGAAAGAATATCCACAACGTCTTCCTAGTAAAGGGTTGAGTTGAATAGTTGAATCTGAACCGTTTCGCCCACTTCAACTCGGCCGCGTTCACGTTCCAATACAACAAAACAGTTCGCTAGGCTCATTGAGCGGAATGCACCAGAGCTTTGGTTACCGGTTGTTTCAACGACAAACTTGCCATCTTCCAATGTATAGATACCACGTTGGTAATCGGTACGGCCTGGCGCTTTCTTAAAGGCGGTTTTGGTTGTTGCCGGAATAGACTCGGGGGCTTTCCATTCGGTGTGGCCTGCAAGTTTTGCCAGCATTGGTTGAACAAGCACGTACATAGTAAGGACTGCAGAAACCGGGTTACCTGGCAGACCACAGAACCAAGCTGTACTTAGCTTACCAAATGCGAAAGGTTTACCCGGCTTGATTGCTAGCTTCCAGAAACCGATTTCACCAAGTTCCTCAAGGATGTCTTTGGTGTAATCCGCTTCGCCTACACTGACACCGCCTGAGGTCACAACCACATCTGCCAATGTCTGCGCTTGTTCAAAGGTTGCTTTTAGAGTCTCTGGGCAATCTGGAATGATTCCGAGATCAACGGCTTCACAACCGAAGTTCTCGATAAGCGGTTTAATACCGTAACGGTTGCTGTCGTAGATCTGACCTTCGTCTAGCGGTTCGCTCAGTGGTTTAAGTTCATCACCAGTAGAGAAGAAAGCAACTTTTGGCTTACGTACTACTGTCACATGGCTAACACCAAGCGACGCAATCATCGGAATATCGCGAGGTGTCAAACGTGCACCTTTTGCCAGTACGATGTCGCCTTGTTTGATGTCGTCACCTGTTGGGCGGATGTTGTTTTGCGGCTTCACGTCAGTTTGATTGAACTGAATGCCAGCATCCGTCACTTCTGTGTTTTCTTGCATGATAACGGTATCACAACCCTGTGGGATTTTTGCGCCAGTCATGATGCGAACACAGGTACCTTGAGGCCATTCACCTTCAAAAGGTTGTCCTGCAAATGATTTACCTGCCAGAGGCAATACAGAAGATGACTCAAGATCTTGAATGCGAATAGCGTAGCCATCCATTGCTGAGTTGTCGAATGGCGGTACGTGGATAGGAGACAAGATATCTTCTGCCAGTACAAAACCGAGTGCTTCAGCAAGTGGAAGAGAAAGCGTTGTTTGGATAGGTTTGATTCGCGATAGCATTTTGTCCATCGCTTCTTCAATTGGCATCAAGCCAGGTGCGTCGCAGCAGCCCATTGAGAAAATCCTGTGTTCTTTTGTTTTGTGGCAACTTTACCATAAAAAGGGGACCGAGTAAGAATGTCCACCTATAAAATATGGGTGTAATTATTCAAAAATCCGAGTATCCTTGTCAGCCATCCGAAAGGGGTAAAAAGCCCGCGGAGCTCAATAAAATCAGCTCAGTACCTATATTTGATGTGACTTGGTGTAAAGACACGAAACTGAGCAACTCAAAGCGAAAAATATGAATGCAATTTTGATTGGGTTTGTATTAAAGCGGAAGTAACAAAAGAGGAAGTGGAATGTCAGGTCTTAGCGAGTCAGCGAAGTTGGTAAAAGAAGCGCTAGAGCAACGCGGTTTGGAAACGCCAATGCGTCCAAACAACGTAAGTCGTGAAGAGAAGAAAGAGAAGATCGAACACCACATGCGTGAGATCTTAGGTCTACTTCAACTTGACCTCACTGACGATAGCCTAGAAGAAACCCCTCACCGCATTGCTAAGATGTACGTTGACGAAATCTTCTCTGGTCTGGATTACTCCAACTTTCCTAAAATCACGGTGATTGAGAACAAGATGAACGTGAGCGAGATGGTTCGCGTGAAGGACATCACAGTGACCAGTACTTGTGAACACCACCTTGTGACCATCGATGGCAAGGCTGCTGTGGCTTACATTCCACGTGGCAAGATCATTGGCCTGTCAAAGATCAACCGTATCGTTCGCTTCTTTGCCCAGCGTCCACAAGTTCAAGAGCGTATGACACAGCAGATTCTTGTTGCGCTTCAAACGTTGCTTGAGTCTGATGATGTGGCAGTGACGATTGACGCAACACACTACTGCGTGAAATCTCGCGGTGTGATGGATGCAACCAGCGAAACCACGACAACAGCATTGGGCGGTATCTTCAAAAGCAACCCAGCAACGCGTGCCGAGTTTCTGCACGGTTTACGTTAGGTAACCAAGCACTATTCTAAGAGGATGGCAAACGCCATCCTTTTTTTATGCTTGTTTAGAAAATGACTTCATGATTTCTGGCCAATACATTTTGACGTAACCTGCCGATACCCAAACAACCAATACAGTCGCGATACTGAGCTCTAGAAAACCAAAGTCGTGTAGCCAGTGCCAGTGAGGGTGCGATTCGGCGAAAAAAGAGGTCAAGCGATGCATTGCGATGGCGCTGATCACGGAAGGAAAGGTTACTGCCGCGATAGAAGGTTGAAACTTCAAGCGAAGTAAGCGGAAGTAACATAAGTAGATCAATAACGTCATAGTGATGGCGATCCCGGCCAATGCGCCTGTCAGTATCGGATCAGGTAAGGGAAAGTTCACCAAGTATGCTGCTAATGACAAGTTTACCGGCGCGGCCATAATCGCGAGGGTCGGTCTTGCTCGCCTTGGTAGAGAGCCGAAAAACACCAAACGATACAACACGAGTGGCAGCATGAAGAAATAAATGCCGATGCACATCATCGCTAACGTTTCGGAGAATAAGTTGTGACCTAGTTGAGAACCGGCTAGTGAACTACTGATCAGCCCCACCGGATAAAGAAACCAACTCGGTACGATATTGGACATTTTGAAGTTCATTAGCTGAAAGCTAAAAAACAGCACCATCATAGTAAAATGCAGCAAAAGCGCCATAAACCAAAGTGGATAAGCGATGATAGGCGCTACAGCGGCAAGATAATCTGCAAGGATCAGTAACGCCATACTCATTGGTGCCATTAAACTACCACTCAGCGGGTGACGAATGTCGACCATGAATAATCGTGGATTAGCGGCATATTTTATGAGTACAGGGGCGAGTAAAAGTGCGCCGAGTGACGCCAAAAATGGACGTATCGGTTCACCAATCTCAGGAACATAGAGTGCCCAAGCTTGCCCTAAACCTATCATACCTAGTGCCAACGCGGCTTGAGACGGCGGGACACTATAAAACTGCACAAGTCTTCTCCAGTTCAAATCTACTCCATTTGATTTTTGCCTGAATGAAACGAAACATGACGATTTGGATGAAATGCTCTATTTAAGTAGCGAATACTAACAAGTATGGAGAGGGGTTTCTCATGAAAGGTGGTGAGCAAATATCAGAGAATGATAATTTTGTGAGTTTGGTATCGAATATTTGGGAAAAGATGTAAAAATGCAGAGTTTATCGCTCCAAACCCTTCGATAGTCTGGAGCGAAGTGATAACAAAGAGAATGTTATGTTGATTGATTCTCCGGTAGATCCTGCTGGCGTAACTTTTCGTTTTTGATTGTACGATGCAGCAGCTGGCTGTAAATAGGTTGTCCACCCAACAATTGAGCAATAATCACAGCGCCCAAACAAGTAATGATCAGTGGCAGGATTAAGTAGTAGTTATTCGTCATTTCAATCACTAACAGAATACCAGTAATCGGTGCACGTACCGTTGCAGCAAACAGGGCACCCATGCCCGCAATCGCAAATACACCAGGCTCGATATCAAGCGCAGGGAGCAAGACATCAGCACTTGCTCCGAACGCATAGCCAAATAAGGTTCCCAGAGCAAGCATAGGTGCAAAGATGCCTCCCGGCGCACCAGAACCAAAACAGAGCAGGGTTGTAATTACACGACCAAAGAAAAGCAAAACTAAAATAGATACCGAGTAGTTACCGTTAGTAATGTCAGGAATAAGGCCGATACCACCACCAGTTAGTTGGGGTACGTACAAAAGAAGCAAACCAAACACGCCTCCCAGTAGCGAACCCACAATCAAGTAGCGCTTACGATCGTTTTTGTGAATTGCGACAAAACTGTCTTGTGCCACGGTAATCAGTTTATTGAAGATCACGCCAAACACGCCAAACAATGCGCCAAGCAATAAAAACAGCCATAGGGTTTGAAGCTCTGGCGACTGGTATTGCGGCATAATGATAACGGCGTCTTGCCCGTTGATGGCGCGAAACACTATGTTCGCCATAATGGCAGAAATGATCACTGCGCGAATTGAGATCAAAGAGTAGCGAAACTGAGGTCGCATTTCCTCCACAACGAACATAATGCCTGCGAGTGGGGCATTAAAAGCCGCAGCCAAACCGCCAGCAGCACCAGAAGCGAGCAGGGAGTGGCGGGTATCGTCATCCTTTACCCGGAATATATCGGTCACCATTCGACCTACAGCACCACCCATTTGAACGGTTGGGCCTTCACGACCCAGCACCATACCTGAGCCAAGTGCGCCCATGCCGCCGAAGAATTTTACTGGTAGAACTCGCCACCAGCGCACTGGACGAATATTATCCATTGCCCCTTCGATTTCAGGAATACCAGAACCTGCCGCTTCTGGCGCAAAGCGGTGCACAAGAAAATAGCCAATAAAAGCTAAAAGTGCGCTAATGAGAACCGCTGCCAGCCACAACGGTAGAACATTACCAATTTCGCTTCTTAACCATTCTGTTCGTGTTTCAGAAACGAAATGAACGGCAAGCTCGAAATACGTACCGACAAAACCAGCCAACGTACCCACAATGGCGGCCATAATGAGAACAGAAAATGGTGTTGACCCTCGAGAGACAAACTGGTTAATCGCATCTTTCGGTACGTGCGCCAACACAGATTTCACAATTCTCTCGCGTTTGGTCATTAACAAGCTCTCCTGTTGCTGGGGGAAGGGACGAAAGAAAGTATACGCTTCGCAGAGTCTAGACCTAATCAATAAAGATGCAATTTAGCTTTTCACTATTGAGTGTTTGAAGTGTCGCGATATTATTCATTCACTCAGATTGTGCTATTGCTCTCATAATTTAGGATAAAAAACTTGTTTTTTGAGAAAAATGAACCATGCTTTAAATGTAAAGCAACATGACTGCTTCAGAAGGAGGGATGTGAGGTTTTACACACAATTTGGATGGATTCAAACCCTACGGTAAGTCCTCGTTTTATGTTCGGGATGCATCAATAGACATCGCCGATTCGCACACTCACGATTGAGTAACGAGGTAGAGGCGCACGCACATGTGCGCCTTCTTAATTTCTGCGTTATAACTTTCATCACCACCTGCCACTATTTTTCTCTTGAACATTTTCTTGCAGTTAGTAATGTCTTGGTTCGATGTCAACCAACTAGAGCAGTGCATGCGCTTTTATCTTCGACTCTTACTTTCTTTATGTTGTTGTTCGGTAACGTTTCCGGCACTTTCAACGCCGAGCTGGTGGCAAGACACGTTGTCAGCAATGCCATATTCCAATTTAAAAGAACGTATAGAAAAAAGTGGAAGCTGGTATGGTTGCGAAGTGCAGTTGCGAGACAACTCAACGTTTATCAACGCATTTTGTTTGGATGATTTTTCGTACTACCAGCAGCACTTGTATGGTGAAGTGATTTTGAGAAGAGAAAGTGCTCAGTTCTCGTTTCTTACTGAATACGAGTGGCAGCGTCTGAATGACTTACTTCTCAACTTAAGAAAGGATGGGTTAGTTTTACGCAGAGTCACTATCGGAAAAGAGCAATATGATGTCGTTGAAGCTCTGGAAAAGAAATCTTCCGAGCTTGTCGATAAAGAAGTTATTTTGTTGATGAACCGCTATCCACAAGAAACGATTCGAAGTTTGCTTTGGGTAAAACCGGACGAGTTTCTGACGCCATCACCGTCCTTAAATGTGCACTTGCGCAGTGATGGCGAAATTATCGAGGTCAAAGTGACTCGTTTTTAGATTCTTTATGGAGAGATAGGAAGGTCGCCATTGCAGACTCATCCAAAAAACCATCCGATTTTTTGTGAGCGCGCAGGTATTGATAGCCTGCGATTAGCTTGCGGTGTAGCTCTTCTGCATCGTCTGACAACGGCTGATTCATAACGTGTTGAAAGGCAAGTTTGTACGCATCCATATCCACGACTTCAGCACGGCGATATAAATAACCACATCCCGTTGCTAACCATTCGAGAGAGCAATTGGCGCGCATTGCAATTTGATTTGCTTTGGTTAGGCTAGGTTCACTGCCTTTAAGGTATTTGCGTATTAAAGCTTCAGACACATCGACGCGTCGAGCGAACCCGCTGATGCTTTCTTCTCCGATCAGGGTGGCTAGGCGTTGGGCAAAAGACATATTTCGTACTCCAGTTCGAATTGCGAAAGTTTACCCGTTGAGCCGGTACGAAAACAAGACTACGATGAATGCAGATCAATTGAAGGAGAAAACCCATGGTTGCAAAAGTAGTAACTGCACCAAAAGGCCCAGAGTTCTCAGAGCTGGTTCAAGGATATTGGCGTGCAGTTGAGTGGGGAATGACGGCTCAAGAGCGTTTGTCATTTCTTAAGCAACACATTGAGTTAGGCATTACGACGGTCGATCACGCCGACATCTACGGTAATTACGAGTGTGAGGCGTTGTTTGGTGAAGCGTTAGCTTTAGACAAGAGTGTTCGTGAGCAAATTCAGATCGTGACGAAATGCGACATCAATTTGTGTGGCGATAAAACGCCAGAGCGTAAGATCAATCACTACGACACGAGCTCAGCACATATCTACCAATCGGTGAATAACTCGCTAGAACGTTTGAATGTGGATGAAATCGACGTACTTTTAATTCATCGTCCTGACGTGTTAATGGATGCAGACGAGGTTGCAGAAGCATTTTCTGAGCTTCACAAAGTCGGCAAAGTGAAGCACTTTGGCGTGTCTAACTTCACCCCACGCCAGTTTGAACTGCTGCAATCTCGCTTAGGTAAGCCGTTGGTTACTAACCAAGTGGAAATCAACCCACTTAACTTTGAGGTTGCACACGATGGAACGCTTGATCAAATGCAAATGTTGCGCACGCGACCAATGGCTTGGTCTTGCCTCGGTGGTGGTTCAATTTTTAGTGGTGACAGTGAGCAAGCTGTTCGTGTCCGTAACGAATTAGAAGCAATTCGTGAAGAAGTGGGCGCAGCGAGTATTGACCAAGTAATTTATGCCTGGGTACGTCGTTTGCCATCTAACCCTATTCCAATCATTGGCTCTGGTAAAATCGAGCGTGTGCAAACTGCAGTTAATGCATTGAACATCGAACTTACTCGAGAGCAATGGTATCGCGTATGGGTGGCTTCTAAAGGTCATGGTGTGCCATAGAATTGATATCTTATCGATGAAATTATTATTAAAGGCATCCTCTAGCAGGGTGCCTTTTTAGTTTTAGCGCGTTACTGTTTACCCATTATGGAAATAGAAAGAATGAAATTCGAGCAAAAATGGGCTTTGGATGTTAGCTGCAACTTTTTGCTTACTTTGGGTGGAGGAGTTTTACCCATGTTTGTTTTATGTCACTAAACAGCGAATGTGATGCTTGCTTTTTAGTCATTTTGTTCACTCATTCATTCATATTGCGTATGCTTATTGAATAATAAAGAAATAAAAAACTCGTCAGTTTTCTCGTATTACATGCTGTAACAATCTGTTAGACTCCGGCGCAGATTGTGGAATATAAAAAGGTGATTGAATGTCTTTTCCCGTACTCATCTGTGATGATTCAGCGTTAGCACGCAAACAGATGGCGAGATCACTACCAGCCACATTGAATGCCGATATTACGTTTGCTATCCACGGAAAAAACGCGCTAGAAGAACTCGAAAAAAACGAGTTTAAATTGATGTTTCTTGATTTGACCATGCCAGAAATGGATGGCTTTGAAACACTAGAGCACATGCAACGGTTGGGGGATAAAACTCCGGTGGTTGTGGTGTCGGGGGATATCCAACCTAAAGCGAAAGAGCGCGTGTTCGCACTGGGTGCAAAAGCGTTTATTCAAAAACCGATCGCCAAAGATGAACTCAAGAAGGCGCTTAAAGAGTTGGTCGAGCCAGAACCTCGTCCTCAAATTATCACGCCTGTCTCTATTGAGTTACCGATTTTACGTCGTCGCGATATTTACATGGAAGTGGCTAACGTTTCAATTGGTCGAGCAGCCGATGCGTTGGCGCGTCACTTTGATGTGTTTGTGCAACTACCTCTGCCGAACGTCAATATCTTTGAAGTGAGCGAACTTCACATGGCCCTACGCGACTTGGCGTCGCATGACAACGTATCGGGTGTTTGTCAGGGATTTTGTGGCGAAGGTATTGCTGGCGAAGCGCTAGTGATCTTGAGTGATTCAAGCGTATCTGATCTCAAAAAGTTGATGAAAGTACCAGCAGACAGCGAAGAGCTAGAAGAGCTTGAGCTGCTAATGGATATTTCTAATATTTTGGTGGGGTCGTTCTTAAATGGTTTAGGCGAGCAGTCTGAAGTCCGATTCTTCCAAAGTCCACCAGTACTCCTTGGTCAGCATATCTCAATTGACTCGATCATTGAATCTACAACTGGAGCATTCAGCCGCACGATGACATTCGAAGTGAGCTACAACATTGAAGGAACGTCGATTCGTTGTGACTTGTTGTTTATGTTTGTGGATGAATCCTTGCCGCTGCTTGATAACAAACTGTCTTATCTAATGGAGGAGTTCTAATGTTGAATATGCCAGCAGAGTTTGAACAATTCCATTGGATGGTGGATATGGTACAAAACGTCGACATGGGCTTAGTGGTCATTGATCGAGATTACAATGTACAGGTCTGGAATGGGTTTATGACTCATCACAGTGGTTTGCAGTCTCATGATGCGATAGGTCGTTCTATATTTGATATCTTCCCTGAAATCCCACAGGAGTGGTTTAAATTAAAAACAAAACCAGTGTATGACCTAGGCTGTCGCAGCTTCATCACATGGCGACAACGACCTTACTTATTCTGCTGTCGCAATGTTCGACCAGTTACGCAGCAAGCGGAGTTTATGTACCAGAATGTTACGTTGAACCCAATGCGCACACCGACTGGAAAAATCAACTCGTTGTTTTTGTCTATACAAGACGCGACGGCTGAAGCTCTGATGTCTCAGAATCAATAGCGATAAAAAACTTTCTCAAAAGCCAAGGTCCGCCTTGGCTTTTTTGTATACTTATAATTGTGTTTCCCAATGCGTAGAACGTGAACATGGACTTTAATCTCGCCCTAAAACTCTACACCGCAGAGCAAGTAAAAAACGGTGAAACGCTGGCTGCGCAAATGGCTGGTGTTTCTATGTATAGCTTAATGGAACGCGCTGGTATGGCCGTGTATGAGCGCTTTTTACATCTGTATCCTAAATCAAAAAATATCTTAGTGATTTGCGGTAAAGGGAATAACGGTGGCGATGGTTACGTATTTGCATCTCTTGCGAAACAAGCTCAACTCAATGTACATGTTTTCCAAATTGGTGATGTATCTGCGCTAAAAGGTGATGCTTTGCGCGCATACCAAGATTGGCAGTCAATCGACGGTGTTAACAATGATTGGGATGAATGGAATACCGCATTGTTAGAGGCAGATGTGATCATTGATGCCATGTTAGGTACTGGTTTAAGCGGTGAGGTTCGTTCGGAGTATCGTCGCTATATTGACCAAATTAATCAAATTCATACCCCTGTGATTGCAGTCGACGTTCCTTCTGGTCTGTGTGCTAATACAGGTGCAGTTTTAGGTGATGCTATTCGTGCCGAGCATACAGTAACCTTCATTGGGGTTAAGCAAGGCTTATGCACTGGACAAGCGAGAGATCGCGTTGGCGAGCTCTACTTTTGTGGTTTAGGCGTCAATACTAAGTTTGATACTATCGAAGTAGAAAGTGCATTAGGTATTGATCATCAGGTTGTTTCAAGATTAATGCCCAAGCCAAATCCAACGGTCCATAAAGGTGACAACGGGAAGTTGCTTTGTGTTGGTGGCAACCAAGGGATGTCTGGGGCGATTCGTTTATGTTCCTCCGCAGCGATTAGAACCGGAGCGGGTTTAACTGCCGCAATTACTCACACGAGTAGCCTTATTCCACTGCAGGTTGGTTGCCCAGAAGTAATGAGCCAGAGCATCACCACTGACTTGCTCAGGGATACTGAGAACGACTTAACTAAACGCATACGCTGGGCTGACGTATTAGTGTTTGGTCCTGGCTTTGGAGATGATGAGTGGGCTTATCAAGCCTATCAATATCTGGCTCAAGAGCAGAAACCTAAAGTTGTTGATGCTGATGGCCTCAATATTCTAGCGATGCTGAGCCAGCGATGCGATGGCACTCTAGTGTGCGACAACCATCGAGTGATCACGCCGCATCCTGGAGAGGCAGCTCGACTACTAAATGTAACCATTCAACAAATAGAAAGTGACCGATACTCTGCTGCAAGACAACTGCAAGAGCGTTATGGCGGTGTAGTGGTTTTAAAAGGCGCGGGGACGCTTATTTACGATGGAACGAGAATGTACGTCTGTCTAGCGGGTAACGCCGGAATGGCGACGGGGGGAATGGGAGATGTGTTATCTGGAGTCATTGGTGCATTACTAGCCAAAGGTTTACCAATTTCTGTTGCCGCACGTTTAGGTGTGGTACTTCACAGTCATGCTGCTGATATAAACGTGAGTCAGAATGGTCAAATTGGTCTTTTGGCAAGTGATGTCGTTAGCACTCTTCGTACCGCTATCACCCAAGAGCTCTATCGAAATTAATTAGATTTCATGCATTGCTGAGAAAATTGGTCGATTTTTTTGAGTACTTTTTTACGAATTAGCAGGGCATCTTAGTATTAGGTGATTGAGTTTTAGGCAGATTTGAGAGGTGATGCGTTTTAATTTTTAAGATATGACGCAAAGGTTTGCGCAATGGGTTAACTTAAGTGCTTTCTCAAGTTGTTGATAGTTATAAATAATAAGAGGTTTTGGTGACTTGGGGAGCGTTTTTGATATGCGATTTTCAAGATGGTATCACAAAAAAAATTCAAATATCAGACTTGTAGGAAATAAATCACAGCCTATAATGCTGAAAACCGGAGCGTCTGCCAACGCTCCGGTTTTTTTGTGTCCGAAGAACAGTGAACTCGTCTGCCAACGAAATCACTACGCACTCTGAAATGACACATATACATATGAATCAAGGAATTACACAATGCGTATCGAACAAGAACTTAAGTTAGGTTTTAAAGATGTACTGTTTCGCCCGAAACGTTCTACCCTTAAGAGCCGTTCTCAAGTAAATTTAACCCGCGATTTTACATTCAAGCATAGTGGTCGTCAATGGTCTGGTGTGCCAGTAATCGCAGCAAACATGGATTCGGTTGGTAGCTTTGCAATGGCTAAAGCTCTAGCTGAGCATGGTGTAATGACCGCTGTTCACAAACATTACACGGTAGAAGATTGGGCTGAGTTTGCTAAATCAGCAGATAAAGTAACCATGAATAACGTTATGGTGTCTACTGGGACATCTGACGCAGACTTCCAAAAAACCAAAGACATCATGGCACTTTCAGATGAATTTATTTTCATTTGTATCGACATTGCAAATGGTTACTCAGAGCATTTGGTCGAGTATGTTGAACGCGTGCGAGCAGAGTTCCCAGACAAGGTCATTTCTGCAGGCAACGTGGTTACTGGTGATATGTGTGAAGAGCTAATCCTAGCTGGTGCAGACATCGTTAAAGTGGGTATCGGCCCAGGCTCTGTATGTACAACTCGTGTAAAAACGGGGGTTGGTTACCCGCAGCTTTCTGCAATCATCGAGTGTGGTGATGCAGCGCACGGCCTTGGTGGCATGATCGTCGGTGACGGTGGCTGTTCTTGCGCGGGTGACGTAGCGAAAGCATTCGGTGGTGGCGCGGATTTCGTAATGCTAGGTGGGATGCTAGCGGGTCACGAAGAGTCAGGCGGCGAAGTGATCGAGAAAGACGGCGAGAAGTTCATGAAATTCTATGGCATGTCGTCGAAGAGCGCGATGGACAAGCACTCAGGTGGTGTCGCTGGCTACCGTGCGGCCGAAGGTAAAACCGTATTATTGCCATACCGTGGTAGCGTTCACGGCACTATTCAAGACATCCTTGGCGGCGTTCGCTCAACATGTACATACGTGGGTGCAGCAAAGCTTAAAGAGCTAACCAAGCGTACTACATTCATCCGCGTTCAAGAACAAGAGAACAACGTGTTCGGTAAAGAGTAAATCGACTGAATGTAACAAGTGTAAAAGCAACCATACGTTATATCTATAGCAGATAAAACTATACTATATGCAGCTATGAGCCAGAGTGAGATTGATTTCTTACTCTGGCTTTTTGCTTCTCATTTGTTTGCGCTTCAAAATTAACTCTAAGCGATTTTAATAGTTGGTCGAGATTCGACTTGTTCAAACGGTAATGATGTTGTAACTGGCATGAGCTGTAAAACGCTTGAAATCTGACAGTCTCTATTTAACCCAATATAGTCTTTGACATTAGCGACTCGCCAAGTCATGTCTCCGTAAGTACGCAGATAGAACGCGGGTGATTGATGACTGTTATGTCTAATAACGCTCCATTGGGTAATATCACTAAAAAAGACTTCAGGGTTATCGGATGTCTCAAACTCATTCGCCATGATGCCCAAAGGTATATCAACGCGATTAAGTAGCTTTTGTCCGAGTGAGAAGGCTTCGTCGAAGTTAGTTGGTTGTTCGCTTAACTGCTTAATTGCATAGGTTTGTACAAATCGAGACGGCGGTGTTGGGTCGGCGGGTAGACCCATCAAGCCAGCGCCATTGATTGATTGAAGTGGGCCAGGCACTTGGACATGACGTTGCATGGTTGCTTCATTGTTCGGTTCTGGGTTGTAGTTGCGCAAATTGGAAAAATAAGAGAGGTGATTGACATGCCAATGGTAATTTGGGCAGTTAGTCATTACTCCAACGTAGGAGTGGTCCACAACCACTTTATAATCATCAAAGTCGTATTCGGTACATTGATAGCGTGCTTGCTGATTTTCCTCTTTGCTGAACATATCGCTTTCTTTGAATGCTCGATAGATATGCATATTACCGTTAAGAAACTCAATGACGGCACTGTCATTATTTGCATCGTGAATCACGAAATGCTGGTCCAAAGCCATGTTGTCACTCTCTGTTTCACCAGTTGAAATAGTCGAGTTAAACACGTAAACGGGGTGGGTGGTGAAGTAGGTCACCATCTCGTCCACAGTATTAAACGTAGACAAGATAAAAGTACCAAACAGGCCGCTGCCTAATGCAAAGGCATCATCAGGGATGTGAGAGGTCGATACATTTTGATTGAGAATGGGCAAGTACAGTGACCCAACAGAAAGGCCAGATTCATTAATGCCATCAGCTGTTAAAAGAGGGTTATTATACCGGGTAATGGCATTGCAGTGTATGAAGCTCAACTCTCCCTGCCAATTTGCTCGAAACTCACATTCTTTACTGTGACGTTTTGGCGGCTGACCATTGAAAACACGGTCGGCTTTTCCGTCGGAAGTAAAGGTCGTAATTTGGTAAGTTTGTTGGGCTCTAAACCAAATCTCGGTCTGAAGGTTAACTGCAAACTCCATGGTTCTAGCGGATAAGGTTTGGTTGTTGCAACCATAATTGATATTAACATCTGTACACATAGCCATGCTTTCCGTTGTTTATCTTGAATGATGAATATCCAAGAAACCCTCTGAATCAAATGCTTAGAGATTACGTGGATATAGATGAATTGCGCTTTAGTAATGGTTTTAGCCATTGAGATAAGCGCATGCTATTAAGTTAAGCATTCAATCAAAAAACGTCAGTAGCAGTTTAGTATCAGTTGATAGAGTTAAAATAAAAAGTGATGTATTAAGTAAAACTCTTTGATCTTAGAAATTAATAATATATTTATTTTTTCAATCTTGGTTACTCTAGATTTAAAGTTTATTTTAAAAGTGATTTGTATTTATTCGATTATCTTGCAGTGGTGATATAAAGTGAGAACATAAAGTTAACAATTTCAGATTGTGATTGAAAATGGGGAGAGTCTTCAATCCAAATACCGAGAAATGAAACTGCCCGAGAAGTTGTGCAACTGTCTCGGGCGAAGTGATGAATCAGGTGAGCAGCTATAAAGTTTTCTCACAAGAACCGCTAAGTGGTGGAGATATTTTTAAATTATCATTAAAGATTTCTACAACGACGGGGCCTTTATTTTCATCTTTTGCATAGTATGCACAGGACTTGTCCCCAGTATAGGTTTTACCTGCCTTTTTGAAACTGTAATACCAGGAGTCATGGGTAGCGGCACCGGATTCAAAACTAGCAGATTCAGATTGTTCGCCAATATTCAAGTCGAAATGAACCTCCATTTCCGGAGAGTCTTTAAATCTCACATATCCGGTGATTTTATCGTTGGAGTTATTTTTAACGTAAAATGAACCCTTAGTTGTCATAATTTTTCCTCTTTTTTAATTTCTATACGTGATAGAACGGCCAAATGACGTTCTGTTAATATATGCTTTTTAAGATGCATATTGATGTTAAATGATGGTCTTATTAGTTCTAAGGTGATTAAACTTATCCTTAGCGTATTTTTCTTTTATACCGATTAAGTCGCGGTAGCTTCGATCAAAATAAACGCTTGTCGGAATTGCCGGATCTTTAAAGCTGATGAAGGCACCATAGGTTCCCGGTATATCAGCTTCTCTGGCTTTATCAATCCAGTCCATGGCTCTGTTTACATCAACAAGTACTGGGTTATTTTGTAGTTCTAGTTTTTGCTTTATCTCTTCATTCCACCAGGTTTGGTATTGGACTGTATATTGACACTGGCGGTAGGGGAAAGATATGTCTTCAAGGTCGTCTGAGTGATGATAAAAACCGCCAGTGATCGCCCCTAAGGTTACGTAACTAAATAGCCCTTGATCGCGGTTTTCTGGCTTTATCAAAGGTGAAGTTAAGCTTTGCAAAAGTGCAGTATAGCCTTCTGGTTTAAGACCTCGCTCTGACACCAATCGCGAAGTGATTTTGTGAGGTGCTGGGGCGTCATAATCGGGAGGGAAAGGAGAACCGTTTTGACACAAAGAATCGCGCCCCCATGTGCTCATCAGGGAGTGATCGTATTTCTTCCCGTCAAAGTCAGTGCCATGTGCTTCATAGACTTGAACTAAATCAGGGAAGCAAGCGCCAAATTGAACGGCTATAAATTGGTGAAGATCTTGTTCTGTTCCTTCCCAGTAGCCATACATGGTGCAGTGATGGCTGATGGTTTCAATATCACAGTGGTTAGATGATTCAGGCAGAGCATCAATTTGCAAGTTGGTGCCAAGAAGTTTAGGCGTATCGAGGCTTTTTATAGCCTGCTCCCAATTTTTTAGCACATCTATGGTAGGGTGCGTTGGTATTGGCTGAAGCATACCGTTGATTTTTGGATAGAGGTTCCACTGAAGCTCGAAGCGGTGGATCTCTTTGGGTAAAGGGAATGTTTTTACGCGTAGCTCGGTAACAATGCCATAGCTCATGCCTCCGCCGCCTCTTAGTGCCCAAAATAGGTGAGGGTTGGACTCTGCTGAGACTTCTGTGATCGTACCATCACCCAATACCACGGTTGCACTCACTAGGTGCTCACAACACATGCCGTATTTTCGCGTCCAAGGGCCCCATCCTCCGCCTTGAATATAGCCAGTCAACCCAACTGTGGCACAGGTTCCATGTGCAATCATTCGATCATGCTCTGCAAGTTTTGGTGTCAGTTGATAGAAGCGATAGCCAGCACCAATGGTGGCAATATTGTCACACAATTGGAAGGTCTTAATTCTGCTCACGTCAATCAAAATGACGTTGTCACCACTGCATTCACCTGCGTGATCATGCCCTCCTGAGCGAACACGAATCGGGAGATTGAATTGAGTTGCTGTTAGATAGGCTTGCTGAACTTCTTGCGTACTTTCGCACATGACAATGACAAAGGGTTGGTGTTGATAGCGAGTATTGAAGATGAGTGACTCGACTTGATATTGGTTCAAACCGGGAACCGGTGAAACCGTGTTTTCAAGAGGTGTCAGTAATCGTTCTTTAGGAAAACCGCACTTATCCATTTTCTGAATAAACAGTTTGGCATTATTGACTGAGATTGAGTACGCGCTAAGTACAGCGAGGCGTTGTATTTGAGGGTTAGGGTGCTGTTCTACCACTTGGTTTTCTTTAGTTCCCTGCATCCATTCATGTTCCATTATTTTTTCCATTTGGCTTATGTATTGAATAGTTGTTCAAATATTAAACCAAATGCATACATTCACCATATCAGTTTGGTATCAGTTGTTCTGTACAAATCGCCAAAAGCATCAGCGAGAGAGCAACAATATCTGGTTGATGAAAAGAACGATCGGCATCTGCGTGACCGTGGATAATTTATGTAGTCAAGTAGATCTGAGCCTAAATTGATACTGAACCAGAATGACGTGCTATCTACATTGAATGGGTCACTAACGACAATAAATTCAGTTGGAGAACACAATGAAAATGGACTCAAAAGAATCACAAGCAATTTTTACTGCTCATTATCAAATTGGTAACGGCTTACCTGGAGGAGTGAGCTTCGATGTTAATCTACTCGTGGCCAGCGAAGACAAATCAATAGTGGGTAAAGGACATATCTTTCAGGCCGTTAACCCACCGTTAAATGTGGTGTCTGATCTCAATGGTAGTTTCAACTATCAATGCACGATGCGTGATTGTCATATCATGGTGACGTTGCAGGGCTACCAGCCTTATCTAGGCATTGCTCCTTTAGGAGCTGATCTTCATAACGTAACGCTCAACCTCCTACTTAATGATGATTGGAAGTCAGGCGTGGCATTCTATCGATATAAAAATAGTTCAGGTAAATGGATTGAAGCAGCAAATCAACGCGTTACTCTACTTTTGCCTGAGCATGTTCCTAGCATCGAGAACTTTAAGGTGGAGCAAAATGATCTTGCGCCAGCATAAATCTCATCAGCGATGACACTGTGCCAAAACACAGATATTCGATGGTTTCGAATATCTGTGTTTGACGAGGTAAATCGAGTAAACACGATGACTTGACGGTGCAATTAATCGACTTTCTTCGTTTATTGAATATTTCATGGTTGAGTAGATGTGGAGAGCCAATGGTCGAGCTCATCAACACTTATTTGAGCCTGATTCAGTTGATGCTTACGCGCGGCCTGATTGAAGTTTAACAACTCAGAGACGGAGCTGGACTGGTCGAGTAAGGCAAGCATCAGATTCGCTTGTTCAATATAAAAATCACCCCATGGATGCGGATCTTCTTGGGTGAAGTTAGACAGCTTATCGCGATATTTTCGAAGTAGCGTAGGCTGCTTATACTGCCACGCTACTTGGATTCCTTGTTGGTAAAAGCGTAAATAGTTATGACCAACACAGGTAGATTCTAGCCAAGCCTCACCAGTGCGCAAAGCGGAGAGGGCCGTTGATTCATCGCCACAAATAAGTGCCTTGGTAGATACGAGCCAAGGACCAATAAAATTGTGTAGCTTATTGATATGAACAAGATCTAGAGCCGTGTCGATGTCCGAAAGGGCTTTCTCCTCTTTTCCCTGATACCAGTGCAATCTTGCACTGGACTCCAAAAGAAAAGCGACAAATCGATGAGCATTAAGCTGTTTTGAAAGTTGTAGAGCGGTCGAGATTTCGTTTTCAGCTTGCACCAAGACATTACGGTCGAGAAAGATCCATGCAGCCGTAAGCCTAGAAACAATTTCTGCTCGGCGGTTTGCCGTGAGATAGGCAAGATTCGAGGCATGCTGAGCCTGTTTTAGTGCTTCGTCAGATTGCAGTTGATAGATCATCACTGTTGCCAGCATGTAGCGATTAGCAGTTTCAATCGAAAGCAACTGATGCTCTTCACACAGTTGCAAACACTCGGTTAAGTGCTCGTATGAGCGAGCCATTTTTCCTTGTGCGTAGGCACAATCACCGAGGCCGCCAAGCGATTTTGCTTTCGCGCGAAAACAGTTTGCTCGTTGACTGTAATCTAATGCAAGTAAATGTTCTTTCTCACATTCGTCTAGCTGCCCAGTGGGGAACAGCATATTACCTCTCATCGAGTGAATTTCACACAAAGATTTATTTAACGTCAGCTTTTCGCACAGGGCTTGGGCTTGGTCTAAAATCGACATCGCTTGTACAAAGTTGTCGGTTAAACGGTAGGGGTTAATGAGGTCTAAATAGTATTGAACACGTTCAGAATCATTTTCTGTGTGATGAATCGCTTGCTCAAGAACCTCAATACTCTCTTTGATGCGTCCCATCGAATACAGGCAGTTTCCTTTCATATTTAGTGCATACGCCATCTGTGCTTTAGGTGACTCTTTAATAGCGTATTCAATAAGAGTCAGTGCTTTTTCAAATTGATAATTGCTCAGGTAATGTTTGGCGGTCTGGTCAAGAACAGTAAATACACCTTCGCCCTTGGCATGATTGATATGGACTGCATATAAGAACCGATCTCGGTTCTCATACCATTTTGCGCAGGCCATGTGTATTTTTGAACACTGTGACTTGTCTATTTGACGGAAAACAGCATTACAAATCAAATCATGATGGAAAAGGTATTGATCGCCATTGAGTTTTACTAAGCCAGCGTCGACTAACTTATCTGGTACGTAGCCGGGAATTCGAGTGATTTCACGCAGTTGCTCCAGTTGAAAGTACTGCCCCAACACAGATGCAGTACAGAGTGCTTGGCGATCTTGGGCTGGAAGTTGAGCTAATTGTATCGAAACTAAATGTTCCAATGACTCCGGAACGTCTTTATCAAACTGAGAACAAAGTAGTGTTTGGCGCAAGTATAGAGGATGGCCTTTCGCAAGCTTTATACAGTCATTGATATGTTTATTCTGTTGGCATGTGATTGAGCAAGCTAACTCGTAAGACTCTTCAGATGATAACTCCCTAAGTTCGATTAGATTCACGTTGGCAAACCAAGATTGTTTGGAACTAAGTCGTTTTTGCTGCCTAAACGTCAGAAAGAGTAAAATATTGGTGTTTGTAATATAAGGTAGCAGTGTCTCAAGAAATGCCAACATTACCTCGTCGGCCCAATGGACATCTTCAACAATAATCAAATGCGGTTTGCTGGTCTGCCGTTGTTGAATTAAGAAAGGGATAGATTGCTCTATCGTTTGTTTCAGCGTTTGGAACTCCATTAAGTTCAGCAGCTGTTTTTCTGATTCGTTGAGTGTTACCCCCATTAACCAATAAAGGCAGAGATGGAAAGAAGAGGGAATTGATGACTCGACAGTCTGCTGACGAATAGAATCATCGGTATCTTCACGAGTAAATGAACAAATTGCCCGAGTGAATATATTTTGAGGGGACAAGAGATCAGCACTGCCATGATTCAGGATTTGAATCTCTGTGGTTAAACACGAAGAACGACTCAAAGACGAAATGACCTGGTTGAGTAGGCTGGTCTTTCCTATCCCTGCGGTACCAGTAATACAATACGTTTGGCCTGCTTCTTGTTTTTGCCATCGCTTGATTCCGCTATTCAATGTTTCTAGTTCAAGTTTACGCCCTACGAAACAGTCAGTATGGTTTTGGTGTAAGGATACAAAATGCCAGTTGTTGAAGTCTGGCTCTCCTGTTAGAAAAGGTTTTATTGGTCTGGCACAATTGGACGAGATAAAGCAAGGACAAGCAGCTATTTCTCCCCAAGGGATTTTAACTAGGATTTCATTGATTGGGGTTATCGCATTTGGATGTTCCGATAGCTCAGTGATTCGATGCATGTATTTCACATTGATAAAAGACCGAATCGAAGCCGAAAGAGCAACCTTTAATTGAAGGGCTAGTTGTCGAATTCGCTCAAAAATATATTCGTCCGATTCCTGTAAAGACCAAGTAAGAACAAACGTTCGGTTTTGTATTATGGGTGTAGTGTTTTGGCTGAGAAGTAAGGTTTGCAGAGCCTTTGCGGTCAAATCACACTTTGCTTCGATTGCAAAAATAAAAAAATATGGTGGTGATGAAGATACATTTGTAAATAATGGTTCTGAGGCCCGATCTATTAAAAGGTCCTCTACGGGGACAGAAAAGTATTCCGCGAGATTGGATGCGGTACGATACAGCACATTCGCCCCAGACTCTGCTCGCTTTATAGAAGCAATAGATACGACAAAACCCTGTTGAAAGCATTCTTCCGCCAGTTTTTCTTGGCTCAGTCCTAATTTCTTTCTCAGTTCTTTGAGTCGTAATACGTTGAGTGGAATTCTTCCATCCCTATTTGCCATATTTCACTCCGTTGTAACGTATAGCTTTTCCCAGTAAACCTGAATCGATTGGATATGTTGAGTGAATAAATTTATCTTATTTCACCACATATATAATACTAGTAGTTAAAATGTTATATACGAAAATGAAATGGGCATTTTAATCTTCAAACCACCTTAATTCATTGTTATATTAGTGGTGTTTTTTTATTAATAATTTTGATATTTATTTTTGTGAGTTCATGTTTTTCTTAATAAGTTTTTTGAAATATCTTTAAACTTATATCTTTTAAAAGATTGCACACCTTAAACTTATATTGGACTTCATTAAACTTTAAAAATTAAATTCTTTAATTTTAGAGATATAAATTGACAATCTTATTTTTAGTGTTTTTTTTGATCTCTATTCTGGCTAACTGATTTTTTCTAGTCTATAAATCAAATATCGGCAATTTCAAAATAACTGCCGAAAAAATTATTTTAATTTCAATATTATAAATAGTTGGCTTTATACTATGGATATTGGCTTTTTCTGCCTGTTAAAAGGCTTTCATATTACACCACACTTGAGTGCCGCGCTTACCTCTATTAAGGAGACTGCGTGGCTGCCATATGTCAAACGATCTTGCCATCGAGGGGATTGGCAAGCGCTTGCTTTAGAAGAATCACATCGAAAGGCCTATTACCCTAACTATTTACTACTCTCTGAATTTACAGGATTAGAACTGTTTTTATCTCAATTTTTCTGCCCAATTTTGTCAGTACGGTTTATGAAGTTAGAGCCGGGAGCTGAGATATTGTAACGCGGACCTCTGGCATATGTTTTTCTCAAGTACAGGTGTGTTACATCATTAACTACTGCTACAGCGGCAAGTGAGGTTCATGAATTATGCAAAAAGGCTCATCTATAGAATTCTACCAGCAACGTCCTCAATCTCGTGAGACGGTCGGTGTTGAAGAAGTGCAGCAACAAACTCAACAGTTTGGTTTTGCTGAACCCGAAATGGATGAGCTGCTTAAGTACTCATTACGGACTCAACTTGAGGCTATGCTCCCAAACCAACTCAGCACGGCTGAACGCCAACGGCAACTGAAAGAGAGTTTCGCTGCGGCAGTTGAGCTCGTATTGAAGGAGACGAAAGTTGAGCACCGAACACTGGTGCAAGCCTTTCAGAGCATGTATGGCAACGCTTGCCAATCTCTTTCTCTGGCTAAACTCACTCAAGAGGAACTGACCCGACAGTACATTTCCACGTCTGGGCTGGTGATGTCCCCACTTAACTGTAAACACACCATCAAAGATGTGTACCGAATTAAAGGCTTTGCGTGTGGTATAAACAAAGCTATCCAACATATGCTTGCCAACAAGTCACAGGTTAAAGTGCTTTATCCAGCTTGCGGCCCCTTTGCACCATTGCTGCTGCCTTTACTTGCTCACTACAAACAAAGTGATCGAATTAGCGCAGAGCAGCTTCAGGTGACACTAGTAGATATTCACCCCGGAGCCATTAAAGCACTCAATCAATTGATCGCGGATCTCGATATCGCAGACTACATTGAAGCCTTAGTGGAAGAAGATGCTACCCAATTTTCGCCAACTCAAACGTTTGATCTCCTGATACTTGAAGCGATGCAGCATGGCTTTAGTCGGGAAGGGTTCCTCAGCATCGCGAAACATTTGGTTCAATATTTACATATTCAAGGCGAAATGATCCCCAATCAGGTATCTGTGCGCGCCATGATGGTCATCGGGGAGACGGAATTTAATCAACAATGGGAAAAAGCAGAGTATGCACATTCCAACCATTGCCAGCCGGAAGCGATCGATGATCGAATTGATCTGGGAGAAATTCTTAACGTCAATAAAGCCATGTTGCTCAGAAGCGAGATTTTTGAGCTAGATGGTGGAATAAAAATGCTGCAAGGCAACACCATTGAGCTGCCGAAAGATGTGCCAGATATGGCAAAACGTATCCTCGCCATTTACAGCCATATCGATACTTACGGAGATGCGATGGTCGGACAATACGACTCTGGTATTACCCATCCTAAACCCGACATGACTTTTTATGTGGATGCCAAGCCCAAAGCTGTTGAACACCATTACTTTGAAGCGAAGGGAGGGGATAAGGTCAGTTTCTATTATCAGTTAACCGGATTGCCAGGTTTTGTCGCCACCCATGGATGATTTCGATATGCAGCAAAAATACGTCGTTTTTACAGGAAGTTGTTACGCCTTGCCCATCATTCAGTTGTTGGCACAACAGCATAAATTGGCGGGCGTGGTAGTACCGGAAGGAGAACTAAATCCTGACTTACAGCAGCTACAGAGCTATCTGAGCGCTCAATCGATTCATATTGCTCAGTATACCGCCAATGACAGCAGTGCTTTGATAGCGCAACTCGATGTTTGGCGAGTCACGGATGGCGTTATCTATTTGTTCAGGCACATAGTTCATTCCTCGCTGTGTCAGTTTTTCAACGGAAACTTGTACAACATTCATCCGGGAAAGCTGCCCGAGTATCGAGGCCCGATGCCTCTCTATTGGCAATTAAGAGAGGGTTTAGACACCTTTAGCCTCACCCTGCATCGTCTTGAGGCATCGGCTGATTCCGGCGCTATAGGAATGGAGTTAGAGGTACCATTTCACCCGTTTGAGACCTTAACCAGTGCTCAGCAAAAAGCGTCACAAATGACGGCTAAGCTGATGTATGACTTCCTCATCGCGCAACAAAAGCAAGGGCTGGTTTGGCGTGAACAAGTATCAAACCCCAACGAAGTGGCACGAGCAGTAAACCAACATGATCTGCACCTTCGTTGGAACGTGCAAACGAGTCGCGAAATCGTCAACTTAGTGCGAGCAGGCAATCATGACTTCGGTGGTGCGATGTTGAGCTTGCCAAGTGGTGTCGCCAATGTTTTGCAAGCAAGCGCAATGGAGACTTCTTTAGTCGGTGTAGAGGCGGGGAGAATTCTCGAGATCAGCCCACAACATGGGTTACAAGTGAAAACGTTAGATAGCGCCATATCAATAGATGTTATTGCTACACCGCAAGGCGTGTTTTCGGGTTATCGCTATGCGCAAATGGCTGGGCTAGATGCTGGGATGTCATTGCTCCAGCACGCTTCTGCTTGTGAGTAAATAAATATCTCAATACGGCTCTTTGCGGCAGTGATGAAGCCCGTAACGGTATTTAGTAATGCGAGATTGGAAAGTTTTAACCAACCACACCAATTTCGTTATGGGCTGGTTTTAACTTAAGTGTATACGTTGAAAGGAAGAACAGTATGGCTACAGAACCGTATCTTGGGACACTAACCGCATTTGGTGGCAATTTTGCAATTAGAAATTGGGCAATGTGCTCGGGGCAAATGCAGGCAATTGAAGATAATCCAGCGCTCTTCTCTCTAGTTAGCACTCTATACGGAGGTGACGCCCGAACTACCTTTGGTTTACCTGATTTGCGTGGCCGCAGTCCAGTTGGTGTAGGCACACGACCTGGGGGGATGGATTATCATCAGGGAGAAAGATTGGGTACTGAACTGGTAACTATTGATATAACTCAAATGCCAGCACACTTACATACGGCAATTTTTACCCCTCTTGGCACTTCTGCACCTGTAACAGGCAGGATGCAGGTTGCTACCAATGCTGCAAATACACAGGTACCCGATAGTAATTCGTATATAGCGCAAAACTCTACCCCCGGGTTCTATAAACCGACGTTTCAGCAACCAGATTTGACCGAGATCGAAGGCTTAAGTGTGTCTGGTAGTGGCTCGGGCGGAGGTACTGTAACTGTGACTGAAACAGGCGGTTCAATGCCACTTAATATTCTGAGCCCGGTATTGCCGATTAATTGGTTAATTGCCACTGCGGGAGTATACCCACCGCACAGCTAATCAACCAAGAAAGAATTGGCTGAATCTTTAGCTAATCCTTTCCTATAAAAAAATTAAATATTTAAGTTGATTATGATAACCCGGCCATGTTGATAAGGCCGTCATCTTCAGGAGAGGAAAATGAGATTACATCGTCAGGTTGCGATCGCAATTACAACAGCATGGGTGTTCTCAGCGTTTTTTTCCGGTGGAGCCTGGGCTGCACAGCAAACGATTAACTACTCTAATGGTTCAGGTTCCAATTTTAGTGAGGTGGAGACCGGCGTCACAGGGGGTATGCCCTCAGTCACTCTTACCAATGCAGGTACTGTATCTATGGTATTAGATGCGGGCACTAGCTCGGATGGCACTCCGTTTACTGGCCTAAATGACCTCGGATTTGTAGCTGGTGTTCTTTACTCAAATACCATGATTAATGAGTTCAACAATCGTGGCTTCCGCTTTTTTGAGAAATCAAGTACTAATTTCAGTTTCGACGAAATTACCTATATGCAGGGGTCGGCCCGAGACTCAGATAAAACGTATCAACTTGTGTTAACTGGCTTCTCTAATGATATTCAAACAGTGACCGAAACTGTCACCTTGCCAAAAGGTGGTGAAGCAAACTCAGGGTTACAGGACTTGTTTACCCTGACCCGTGGTACAGATTTTAATGATTCGGCATGGCAGGACGTTGATACAGTGACTATGGCGTTTACCCGAAGTCCGGGTGCTGACTCTCGTTATCTTATCAGAAGTATCAAGATTGATGACGCTGCGGTTTCAGACTCTACCGCGCCTACTTTTGTCAGTGCGAGCTCAACTCCCACTGATGATGCAACCAATGTTTCTGTTAGCAACAACATCGAGATTGCCTTCGATGAAAATATTGAGCTGAAGAGCGGCAATATTACCATTCGTAATGTTACCGACAGTCGCGACTTTGAAGTATTTAATGTTGCCACCGAAAGCGATGGCACAACAACATCACCAGGCGCTGGTCGCATCAGTGTTACCAACAATAAAGTTTACTTAAACCCAACCAGTGATCTGGCAGGGAACCGGACCTACGCCATTCATATTGAATCCAGTGCCGTGGCTGACAGCGCAAATAATAGCTTCGCTGGGATCAGCGATGATGCCACATTTAACTTTACTACGGTCGATACCACGCCAAATGCGCCATCTACACCCGATTTAGATGCTAGTTCGGATACCGGATCATTAAATACTGATAATATTACCAGTGACACTACTCCAACGTTTAGTGGGATTTCCGAGAGTGGATCGATCGTTACTTTATACAGTGATCAAGTCGGTGGAGGTGCAACGGTTATTGGCACAGGCACTGCTACTGGAGGAAACTGGCAGATAACAACCAATGAGTTGGCGTCTGGCATTACACATGCAATAAGTGCTAAAGCGTCTGATAGCGATGATAATGTTAGCTCGGCATCCAACGCGTTAAGTGTCACCATTGATACAATAGCACCATCCGCAGTGAGCATTACTACGCCGATTGAGGCTGACAGTATCGTCAACGCTGCAGAAGACAACGATGTGTTGATCGCTGGCTCCGGCGCGGAAGCAGGCAACAGCGTGACCGTGACTATCACAGACAATAACAGCTCTGTCAGTCGTACGGTGACGGCCGACAACTCAGGCAACTGGACGCTGAGCGGCAGCGAGCTGGATGTCAGTGGCCTGAACAATGGCACCCTGACGGTGTCTGCAACCCAAGCAGATATAGCAGGTAATATCTCCACCGCAGCTAGCCAGAGTGTTACCCTAGACAATGCAGCCCCATCAGCAGTGACCATCACCACGCCGATTGAAACCGATGGTATTGTCAATGCGGCAGAAGACAACGACGTACTGATTGCTGGCTCCGGCGCGGAAGTAGGCAACAGCGTGACCGTGACTATCACGGACAATAACAGTTCTGTCAGCCGTACGGTGACGGCCGATAACTCAGGCAACTGGACGTTGAGCGGCAGTGAGCTTGATGTAGGTGCGTTTAACAACGGTACCCTGACGGTGTCTGCAACCCAAGCAGATATAGCAGGTAATACTTCTACCGCAGCCACCCAGAGTATTACTCTGGACAATGCAGACCCATCTGCTGTAATCATCAATACGCCGATTGAAACTGATGGGATCGTCAATGCGGCAGAAGACAACGACGTACTGATCGCTGGCTTCAGTGCGGAAGCAGGCAATAGCGTGACCGTGACTATCACGGACAATAACAGCTCTGTCAGCCGTACGGTGACGGCCGACAACTCAGGCAGCTGGACGTTGAGCGGCAGTGAGCTTGATGTCAGTGGCCTGAACAACGGCACACTCATAGTTGCTGTGACGCAATCGGATACGGCGGGTAATACCTCCAGAGTGACCACCCAGAGCATTACCTTAGATAACGCCGCACCATCAGCTGTGACCATCACTACACCGATTGAAACCGATGGTATTGTTAATGCAGTGGAAGATAACGATGTGTTGATTGCTGGCTCCGGCGCGGAAGCAGGCAACAGCGTGACCGTGACTATCACGGATAACAACAGCTCTGTCAGTCGTACGGTGACGACCGACAACTCAGGCAACTGGACGTTGAGCGGCAGCGAGCTGGATATCAGTGGCTTGAGCAATGGCACCCTGACTGTGTCTGCAACCCAAGCTGATATAGCAGGTAATATCTCCACCGTAGCCACCCAGAGCGTAACCCTAGATAACGCAGCGCCATCCGCTGTTACCATTTCCACGCCGATTGCAATCGACGGTATCGTCAATGCGGCAGAAGACAATGATGTGCTGATTGCTGGCTCCGGCGCGGAGGCTGGCAATAGTGTGACCGTGACCATCACGGACAATAACAACTCAGTCAGTCGTACGGTGACGGCCGACAATACCGGGGCTTGGACGACTATTGGCAGTGAGTTTGATGTAAGTGCGTTTAACAACGGCACCCTGACGGTCGCGGCGAGCCAGAGCGATGCGGCGGGCAACACCTCCAGTATAGATAGCACAACAATTACGTTAGATAACGTGAGGCCAACTGTTTCTTTGAGCAGCTCAGACCTTGATTTGATCTCTGGCGAAACGGCGAGTATCACGTTCACCTTAAGTGAGTCCTCAAGTGACTTTACTGAGTCAGATGTCACCGTCACTGGCGGCAGTTTGTCTAACTTTGCGGGCAGCGGTGACAATTACACGGCCACCTTTACGCCGGATAGAGACAGTACAAGTACAGCGACGATTAACGTGGCGGCAGATTTCTTTACTGATGCTGCCGGGAATAGCAACACTGCTGCGCCTCAACTGTCTATAACCGTTGATAGTTTAGTGCCGAGTGTGACTATCTCCAGTGATAAATTGGCGCTGAAAGCGGACGAAACGGCGACCATTACCTTTACCTTAAGTGAAGCGTCGAGCGATTTTACCGAGGCGGATATCACGGTTAGTGGCGGTACTTTGTCTGGTTTTGCTGGCAGTGGTAGCAGCTACACTGCGACCTTTACACCAACGGAAGAGAGTGCGACGAGCGGTACTATTGAAGTTGCCACAGGCACATTTACCGATGCCTCTGGTAACACCAATAGTGCAGCTACACCACTTTCCATCAGCGTCGATACTGTGCTTCCAACCGTTAGTATCACTAGCTCCAGCGCTGCGTTGAAAGCGGGTGAAACGGCAACACTCACGTTTACCTTGAGTGAAGCCGCAACTGATTTTTCCGAAGCCGATGTGACCGTGGCTGGAGGAACTCTTTCTAACTTTGCGGGCAGTAGCGCCAGTTACACGGCTACCTTTACACCTGCAGAAGAAAGCACTGAGGATGCAACTATTGATGTTGCAGCCGAGAAATTTAGCGACGCAGCTGGCAACCTCAATACAGCAGCGACTCAGTTGTTGATCTCAGTGGATACGGGGATCCCGACTGGACATAGCATCAGCATTGATCAGGAGAGCATTAACAAAACCAACGAACAGGCGATGAGCTTTACCTTCGCAGCAGCTGAAGTGAACGCGATGTTCACTTATCGCGTGACTGACGGTACCACGACCATTGACGGCGCTAGTCAAACAATTTCTTCGGAGACCATGCAAGTAACGGGCATTGACGTCACTATTTTGCAAGAGGGGACGTTGACAGTAAGCGTGGTGGTAACCGATGCCGCAGGCAACGCATCTGATGCAGTGACGGATACTGTGACCAAACGCTACGATGTCGCGCCAACGGTAGTTGATGATAGCTTCTCGACTGAGGAAGATACGGCGAAACAATTTAATCTGTTAGCCAACGATTCCGATGTTAATGATGACATGGTCGCTTCTTCTGCAACGATTAAAACGCAACCAATTAAAGGTCAGGTGTCGATCAGCAACGGCGTTGTTACCTATACGCCAAATAGTAATGAGACAGGCACAGATAGCTTTACCTATACCGTGAAAGATGCCCTGCTGCAGGAGTCACAAGACGCGACAGTGACCGTCATTATCATGGCTATAAATGATGCGCCAGTCGCTAAAGCGCTGACCATCAACACCGACGAAGATACCGCAAGCGCAGCAGTCAGCGCGCGTAGTCAAGCGGAGGATGTTGAAGATGGCATCCCAACGGGTGATTTATCGTTAGTTAGTTTGCCTCAAAAAGGACAAGTAGCCGTTGATCAAACTGTAGGCACTTTTGTATATACGCCGAATCCGAATGAAAATGGTAGCGATAGCTTTACTTACACGATCGCAGACAGTGAAGGCGGCGTTTCTCTTGCGGCCATGGTCAGCGTCAATATCGGTTCCGTCAATGACTCACCAGTAGCGGAGGAAGACAGTTTTACTTTTGATGAAGATATCACATCGACACTCGATATTTTAAGTAACGACAGTGATATTGAAGATGGGTCATTCACCCCGAGTAGTATTACCCTGCAAGATCTTGGTCAAGGAGAGGGGGTATACAGTTTTGCCACGGTCAGTGTCAATGTCGATGGGACCTTAAAGATTGTGCCAACAGCGAACGTTAATGGTCAACATAGCTTTACCTATATGCTAACCGATAGTGGTCAAGCAGCCTCAATGCCCGCAACCGTCACGCTCAATATTACGCCAGTGAATGATGCCCCCGTTGCTGTTGATAACAGTGCACAACTACTAGAGGGAGGCTCCTTCGAGGTCAATGTATTAGGCAATGATAGTGATGCCGATGTTGGAGACAGTTTTGAACTCACTAGTGTCACAGTCGTCGATACGCCAGCACATGGCAGTGTGAACGTGACGGCGTCAGGAGCGATTGTTTACAACCCCAATGAGAACTACTTCGGTGAAGATAGCTTCACCTATACGGTGGCAGACTTAGCAGGTGCTGTATCTAACGCCGCAACAGTGACCATGACAGTAACACCAGTCAACGACGCACCAATGGCGCAAGCACAGTCACAAACGCTTGATGAAGACAATAGTTTGGTGATCACGCTGGTTGGTTCAGATATTGATAACGATGATGACACTCTGCAGTATCTTATCACTGAGCAAGTCAGTCATGGCGTGCTAGAGCAGTTGACCAATAATAGTTGGCGCTATACACCAGAAGCGGACTTCAATGGCTCCGACTTCTTCTTGTTCAAGGTCAACGACGGTGATCTCGACTCGACAGAGGTTCGTGTCGATTTGACGGTTAATGCAGTCAACGATACACCAACCGCGACCGGTGTCAGTGCTACGGGAGACGAAGAAATACCGCTGACCATTACTTTAAATGGTAACGATGCAGAAGGCTCATCTTTGAGCTATCAAATTGTAAAATCGCCAGTCAACGGTAATGTTACCGTCACAGGCAATCACGCGGTTTATACGGGTAACAGTAACTTCTTTGGTCAGGACAGTTTCACTTACAGCGTAAGTGACGGAGAGCTTACCTCAGGAGTGGCGTTAGTGACCATCACGCTGAATAACGTTAATGACTCGCCAGTGATTACGGGTACCCCATCGGCGCAAGTTGATGAAGATAGTGTGTATCAGTTCGTGCCCGCGGCATTGGACAATGACCCAGCGGATACTCTGACCTACTTGATAGCTAACAAGCCACCTTGGGCTACATTTGACAAGACAACAGGAGCGCTTTCTGGCACGCCAAGTAACCGTTATGTGGGGACTTATCCAGGTATCGTGATTAGCGTATCCGATGGCACTATTTCTTCCTCATTGTCAGCTTTTTCGATTACTGTGAATAACGTTAACGATGCACCCGTTATCTCTGGTTCACCAGCAACACAAGTGAATGAAGACAGCACCTATCTGTTCACGCCACAAGTGTCAGATGTTGACAGCCAAGCCTTCACCTTCAGTATCGTGAACAAGCCATCTTGGGCTAGCTTTGATGCATCAACAGGCACGCTTAGTGGTACACCAGATAATGGTGATGTTGGCAAGTATCAGGGCATTGTTATCTCGGTTTCTGATGGTCTCACGACCACAATGCTCAATAGATTCAGTATTGTGGTTAACAATGTCAATGACGCGCCAGTGATCAGTGGCACTCCTGCTCTTACCGTCAACGAAGGCAGTCCGTACCGCTTTGCGCTGCAGGCATCGGATGTTGATAGTAGTAGCTTGAGCTTTTCAATCCGCAATAAACCATCATGGGCAACCTTTGATAGAGCAACTGGGTTGCTAAGTGGTACGCCGGAAAATGAGCATGTTGGCAGCACCAATAATATTGTTATTAGTGTCTCAGACGGTGAGCTAAGCACATCTTTAGCAGCGTTTAGCATCACGGTAATCAACGTTAATGATGAGCCAGTGGCGGTTAATGATACCTATGTCTTTACCGAGAGTAACGATGGTAGCTACTTATTGGATGTACTCAGCAACGACAGCGATGTTGATCTAGATACATTACAACTGGAATGGGTTAAACCTACATCTGGAACGGCAACGATTGTGGGCAGTCAAATCCAATTGGTAACGACCTCAATTGGTACAGTGGCAGTGCAATACAGTGTGAAGGATGGTAACGGTGGAAAGGCCACCGCGAAAGCAATCGTGACAATTAAAAGTGCGAAATTGGACGCACCAACAATAGCCGCACCTTCAGATATCGAAGTGAACGCAACTTCGCTCTTTACTAAAGTTGCATTAGGCTCTGCTGTGGCACGAGATAGTACAGGCAAGCTATTACCTGTTTCATTGGTCGACAGCACGACCTTTTTCCGACCTGGAACTAATACGGTCTATTGGCGCACTCAAGACTCTGATGGAAACGTCGCTGAAGCTAGTCAAACGGTAACAGTGTATCCACTGATAAGTATCTCCAAAGATGCGCAAACCACGGAAGGCACCAATCATAGCGTATCGATACACCTTAACGGTCCTTCGCCGAGCTACCCAGTAATCATACCTTATACGGTTTCAGGAAGCACGGACAGTGATGACCACACGCTCACCTCTGGTGAAGTGGTGATACCTAGTGGTACCGAAGGCAAACTTTCGTTCGAACTACTTAATGATGGACAAAATGAGGGCGTTGAAACCTTAGTGATTGATCTGGACAGCACCCTTAATCTAGGTAGTAAGCGTCGTTACACCTTGACAATCTTTGAAGAGAATGTGGCTCCGAAGGTCACGGTAAGTGTATCTCAGGCGGGGGAGCAGCGGAGCCAAATTGAAAATGGTGTTGAACCGGTCACAATCACGAGCAGTGTTAGTGATGCCAATATGTCCGATATACACAGTTTCAGATGGAGTAGTGATAGCGATGTACTTAACCAAGCGATTGCGGGGCAGATGTACAGCGAAACATTGACTTTCTCTCCGCAATTACTGAGTTCAGCGATTTACAATTTGCAATTGACAGTTACTGACAATGGCACTCCACCATTATCAGTGACACGGAATGTCTATTTAGAAGTGGTACAAACATTGGCGGAGCTCGGGAGTGAAGACAGTGATGGCGACTTAATCCCGGATGATCAAGAAGGTCATAATGATAGTGATGGTGATGGTATTCCTGATTATCTTGATGCAATTTCTGACTGTAACGTAATTCAACAGGTTGTGTCAGAAAAAGATCGCTTCCTCATTGAGGGGCAGCCAGGTGCCTGTTTACGCAAAGGAATAACCATTCTGACTAACGCAACAGGAGGAGCTTTATTGCTGGATGAGGAGCTTCCTAAAGATATCAATATGAAGAGCATAGGGGGAATCTTTGATTTTGTAGTAACTAATTTGCCGCTGCCCGGCCAAAGCTATCAATTAGTTTTGCCTCAGCGTTTACCTGTTCCAGCAAATGCAGTGTACCGAAAGTATAACGCTGAACAGGGGTGGATAGACTTTATTGAGGATGCTCAAAACACGGTTTCTTCTAGTGCTGGCGAGGCTGGTTATTGTCCGCCACCAGGGCACAGTTCATGGTCACAGGGTCTGACTGAAGGTGACTGGTGTGTACAACTTACCATTGAAGACGGTGGTCCGAACGATGATGACGGATTGGCTAATGGCAGTGTCGTTGACCCTGGCGTCGTTGCCGCTCGTGTAAGCAATAATACACTCCCTCAAGCGATTGACGACAATGCGTTTGTTAGTCTCAATGGTACGGTGACGATCGATGTATTGAGCAATGATGCTGATGCTGATGGTGATGGGCTGAAGGTAAGTCGCGCTTCTGTAGATATTGGTAGTGTTAGTGTGGTTGATAACAAACTAAGTTATGTCACTCAACCACAGTACTACGGGGAGGCTTTGATCACTTATAGCGTAACGGATGGTAATGGTGGAACGGGATCGGCGAAGGTGACGGTAAATGTGGTAAACAGTCAGAATCCGAATGCGGTGGACGATAATATTACCACCGATGATCGTACCCCTGTCACGGTTTATGTCCTTGCTAACGATACCGATCCGGATAACGACACATTGAAGTTGGTTTCAGTCCAAGCTCAGTATGGGCAGGCGGTCATGAATGCAGATCAGAGCGTGACCTATACCCCTACCTCAGGGTTTGAAGGCAATGATGTGTTGACATATATCATTCAGGATAGCCAAGGCCTGCAAGACGCGGGGAAAGTTATAGTGACCGTTAAGTTGGTAAGAGATGTAAAGGTTGAAAATACTTCAGCAGGATCATTGGGTGGCATGGTGTTGATGCTTTTGATTTTGTTAGGAGCCATGCAACGTTATGGAAGAAACAGTGCTCTAGCACTAATTGCTGTGTTTAGTTTTAGTAGTCAAGCGGGCTGGTATGTTGATGTTCAAATGGGGTCAAGCCATGCAGATGAGCGTGATGCTGTTAAAGGTGATAACGTAATCTCTACTGACAACACCGGGTTCTATCGCTCTGTCGGGTTGGGATATACTTTTTCTGATCAATGGTCTGGAACTATTCGTTATATTGATATGGGTGAAGGTAGTGCTACATTGCGTAGTGCTACTACTTCACCAGAAGACTATCACGCCAATGTCGCATCTATAGCCCCACTCCTTGTTAAGGGCATGGGCTTCGACATCGGTTATAAGTTCTGGCAATACAATTCATGGTCCGCAAAACTGAGTTTGGGGGGCTTGTTCTGGGATACCGATATTGAAAGTACGTATCAAGGCAGCAAGATAACGACGGAAGTGGATGGTTTTGATGGATATATTGGTGCAGAAGTTGGCTACAACCTCTCAGATAATTGGGAGATCGGTATCCAAGGCGCTCGTTATTTTTTACATGAAAATGATGTTGATATAATTGCGGTACAACTTCGTTATTTTTTTTGAGCCGTTAACAGCGTATTAACCTAGGGTTTGGTATTTTTCGATAATTTGTATCCTAAGCGATCATGAAGCGATATGGTAAATTACTGGAGATTAATGTCGTGATTGTGATCTTTATTATATAGGTCAATAGTCTATAACAAATCCTTAATTACCTTGAAGTCTTTTCTTCTTTAACATCTAGCGAAAGATAGTGTTTTGATAGAGTGTTAAACAGAACTTACGGTTCGATATTAGAAAAATAAGGTTCATTGAATGCTCGATGTGAACTTAACTTAAAAGAAGATGATTTACGCAATAGGGTTGTTGGTAGTGCTGCAAATGTCAGCGTGATACGTCGCTTTACTTGAACCTAGTGCGTCTACAGTCGAAGAAATATAGTGTTGGGGCTGAAGCCAAACCAAGCGGGTTAGAGCGACACAATTCGTAGTGAACTCTTATTTGGTTGAAAAGCGTTCCAAGTTCGCAGTTGCCCCTGACTCTGTTGGTGATAACAAGACGATAAATTGATATTGAGCAAAACGATAATTTTATATCTGCTTTAATCCAATACTGATTGAATAATATCAAATGCTGTTTCTATTTTTTGGATAGGGATAATGCCAAACCCAAATAAGAGGGCATTAGAATGATTGTTGATAGAAAAATGCGATGATGGATAAACCGCTACATTTGATGAAGCCAGTTTATTCATCATTTGTGTCGCGCATCCCGATACTTCAGCTGCTATATGCAATCCACCTTGGCTTGGAATACGTTGTAAGCAATCTACGTTGTCAATTAATTGAGTGAGTTTATGGTACCTTTCGCTATAGATTTTATTCATATTGAGTAAATGGTGAGAGAAATGACCGTCACGCATGAATTCGTCAAGTAGGATTTGAGACACTACAGATGTACTTCTTCCCAAGTGCCACAACATATTTGAAATTGGCTCCATTAAAGACTTTGGTGGAATCATATAGCCAATGCGTATGCCGGGAAATAGTATTTTAGAGAAACTGCCTACCATAATGACGCAGTCATTTTTATCTTGTGACTTGAGAGCTTGCTTACTGGTATTGAGGTAGTGATATTCCGCATCATAATCATCTTCGATAATGATTGCGTTATTAACTTCTGCCCATCTCAGCAGTTCTAACTTCCTTTCAACTGAGTAGCTAAAGCCTAAAGGGAACTGATGACTAGGCGTTGTATAAATAATTTTGGTATTAGAAGGGATTGATTCAACGACAACACCTTGGTCGTCCATCGGCACGGAGCCTATTTGCGCGCCAAGTAATCGAGCTTGATTTCGAAAAACAGGATATCCTGGATCTTCCGTCGACACGAGATCCCCGGGAGAGAGTAATGTAAGGAGAGTCGTCATTATTGCCTGCTGGCACCCTTGAGTAATGATGATGTCTTCAGGGTCACAGATTACGCCTCTCGAGTGTCTCACATACTCGCAGATAGACTCTCGTAAACAAGCTAACCCTTGCAAATCACCGCCATGTGCAAACTCTGGAGTTAATGCATTGAGCCTACTCAGTCTTGAGTGTCGCCAAATATGCTTTGCTATTCTCTGATGATCAGGAACGCCTAAAGTGAAGTCATAGTCTAGATTCTTTGGTGCGATGATCTCTGGCTTCTTCGATGCGTTAGTGCCAAACACCCCTAGTTGGTAGTGTTTTATTGGTCTCTTATCTTGATTCACCGTTTGTTCTAGAGCATTACTTACGTACGTGCCAGACCCTGCCTTTTTTACTATCCACCCCTCGAACTGAAGTCGCTCATACACCGAAATGACAGTGTTTCTTGCTATGCCTAACTTTTTCGACAGCATGCGAGTTGATGGTAATCTCTCATTTGATCGTAATCTGCCTTCTAATATCCCTTGGTATATCTCGGAGTAAAGTTGTTGGCTGGTGACTTTTCCAGTTTCGAAGTGTAGTGAAAATGGCATCGTTTTCTCTGTAGACGTTGAAAAGTGGTTCTAAAGCGTTGTGAGGATGTGGATCTGTATATACCAAGTATATCTACCTAGTATACCGTTATCGTGATATGGAGAAAGCGTAATTGAGTACACTATTTCCCCATTTTGGAAACGGATGTTACTTACATTCGTATCTAACCGGCCTACCTATCAACGGTGATCAGGTTTAGACCTGTTTATATCGCACTAAAAATTTGAAGACACAGTGTTATTCATCGAGGGTTAACGATTGGAGTTCTTCAAGTCAGGATTACTTTTATATAAAAAGTTAAAAGCCTTGGAATAAACTAGAAATTAATTATAAGTTAAAATTAAAAAATTGAGGGTTCAATGAAGTTAAACAATGCCTTGCTGGCCATTTTATCGCTCACTTCTTTCGTCACGTTTGCGAAAACGGAGTTAACGGTTAGCAGTCAATTAAAGAGCGTAGTTGATGAATGCGCTAAAGGATTAATCAACGAATACGACATTCCGGGGTTGGCTGTTGCAGTAACGATTGATGGTAAACGTTATTTTTATAATTACGGTTTGGCTGACGTAAGTAAGGGGAGTTTAGTCACCAACGACACAATTTTTGAACTCGGCTCTATCAGTAAAACTTTTGCTGCTACTTTGACTGGGTACGCCCAAGAAAAAGGTAAGCTAGACATGGATGACAAGGTCAAAGATTATATTCCAGAATTAGAGAATAGTGCTCTGGGTAATACCAAGCTAGTTAATGTCGCCACCTACACTGCAGGTGGTCTACCATTGCAATTCCCTAGCGAAGTAACGAACGACGCTGAAATGATGCAGTACTACAAAACGTGGAAACCGGAGTACGAAGCCGGTACTAAGAGGAAGTACTCAAACCCTAGTATTGGTCTATTTGGCTACATCGGTGCCTTGAGTATGAAGTCAGACTATACGGAAATGATGGAAACCGTCATCCTGCCTGAGCTCGGTATGACCAATACCTTTGTCGATGTACCAAAGGATAAGCTTAACAACTATGCTTTTGGTTATAGTTCTGAGGGAAAACCCGTTAGAGTTAATCCAGGTATTCTTGATGCACAAGCCTATGGTATTAAATCAACAAGCTTAGATATGCTTCAATATATCGAAGCAAATATGGGTCAAGCGCAACTTAATACTGATATAGAAAATGCGCTAGAGAGAACTCATACTAAGTATTTTGATACCGACACGTTTACACAAGCCGTAGGATGGGAGGGTTATGATTACCCCGTTTCACTTTCGCAATTATTGAAGGGTAACTCCAGCGATGTAATTCTCAAAGCTAAACCGGTTCAAGCAAGTGTATCTGGTACTCTCGGTCGTGACGTTTGGTATAACAAAACGGGCTCAACAGGTGGCTTTGGGGCATATGTCGCGTATGTACCCTCTGAAAAAATAGGCATAGTGATTCTGGCGAATAAAAACTACCCTAATGCAGAAAGAGTAGAGGCTGCTTACCATATTATTAGCTCAGTGGTGAAGTAAATTTTAGTGGTAATAGGCACTACGTAATTATTAGAGCTTATTTAGATACATACTATCTACAGTGTTTTATTAGATAGTATTTATAGGAGTATTCATGAAAACTAAGCATTGGTCTAAGGTGACTTTGCTACATGAAGTTGTTACGAACCCAAATATAACGATTAAAGGTAAACATAGTTATTACAGTGATTGTTGGGACGCCGGTTTTGAAGAGTCTGTTGTAAGATATCTACAAGGCGATGAGTTCAGCCGAGATTGGGAACCAAAATGGAAGATTGATAAGTTACATATAGGTGACTTTGTCTGTATTGCAGCGGAAGTTGTCATTGTTATGGGGGGAAACAGTACACATAGAGCTGATTGGTTCTCCTTGTACCCATTTATGGACTTTATTGAAGAAGCGTACGTCGGGAAAGGAGATACTCATATTGGCGATGGCGCCTGGCTCGGTATGCGATCCATGATAATGCCGGGTGTGACTATCGGAGAAGGAGCAATCGTTGCGGCAAACAGTGTGGTGACGAAAGATGTTGAGCCTTACAGCATGGTTGCGGGTTCACCAGCTAAGCATGTCAAATATCGCTTTTCTCGAGAGACGATAGACGAACTGCTTGCTCTTAGGATATATGATTGGCCTGATAAGAAAATCGACAGCCTGAAGAGATTTTTATGTTCAGACGATTTAGAAGGGCTGAGAAAGGCAAGCGCTGAATATGATAGAAACCATTCAGTATCATGACAACGTCACCATTTAAAGAATCAGAAAGAGGCCATTGTTGGGCCTCTTTGTATTAAATATCTAACCAATACAATGAGTAATCATTTTATTCTTTTATTGATTTTTTATGTGAATATGATAATGGCGCGTACCACTTGCGTTCAAGAACAAGAGGACAACGTGTTTGGTAAAGGGGAAACCGATGGAATATCGGGAAACTATAATTATTAAGAGCCGCATGTAGCGGCTCTTTTTGATCCTGAAATTGGTTAGTGGCGACAGACTACGAAGCGCTCAGAGGGTTACGAGGACTCGCTTCAGATAAATGAAGAAAGAGCGAATCGAAGTGGCTGTTGTTACCTGTTTGACTACTTATACCGTTGCCATTCCGCTGTTAATTCTGCTTTTTCTTTTCTCGCTGCAATCAGCATTTCTATATTTACGTCAGTGTTTGGGTGCCTTTGAATGTATCGCTCGTAATCAACCGGAACACCATTGATGTGCAGTTCAAGATGTAAATGCGGCCCTGTTGTTCTTCCTGTGTTACCCGTTTTCCCTATCACTTGTCCTCGGCTAATCTTCTCACCAACATGGACGTTGCGCTGAGATAAGTGTAGGTAGCGTGATACAGAGCCATTTGTGTGGCGGATATTAATGTAGTTGCCTGCAAAACGGTTGTAGCGGGACTTTAAAACGATGCCATCAGCAATACTACGAATCGGTGTACCTACAGGTGTGGCATAATCAGTGCCTAAGTGCGGAGTCGTTATATTGGTCACTGGATGTGTTCGCTTTAAGTCATAGTCAGAGCTCACTCTGTAGTTTTTATCAAAGGGTGAAGAAAACATGAACTGATTATTTATCGACACACCATGCTCATCAAATACGTTACCGTGACCATCATTGATAATAAATAAATCAGTTTTACTGCCTAAATAGTAAAAAGAACTAATGTAAGTTTCATTTTTACTATTTAATTTAGTTCTTAAGATAAAGTTATCACCTCTTTTAATAGAGTCAATAATATTAAACTTGCTTTTGATAAGTGCTAATAGCAAGTTGATCTCTTTTTGACTCACTCCTGATTTTAATAATGAAGCGACAAAAGAGTATTCAACAACACCGGTAGTGATTTTTTGCCTACGAGTCTTCTTTTTAATTGATGGCTGCACATTCTCACTTTCGAATTCTAAAGGCTTGATGGTAGGTAGCCTATCCACAGGAGTGAGGAAGTAGTGAGAAAGCGATACGCTAATCAATATGATTAACGCAGTAGTGATAAGGGCTACGGTAGGAGCTTGCACACTTCTTTTTATTATTAAAATAGTCATTAGTTTTGTTGGTTTATCAATACTGACAGTTGTGCGTAGAGTATAATATTTTAAATAAAAACTAGCATTAAAGCATGAGTAATTCCTCTGTTTTAACTAAGTTAATAATTATAGGATGTAAAAATAATTTTAATAATTCAGTCAAAGTGACGGTTGGCTTGGTGTTTATGCCTATTTTGTTGGTGTTAATGTCACGTTGAGAAAATATTTTTCAATAATATAATCTCGGGAAAATATATTTTGCCAAATTACTATGTTCGCTAAAAATACGCTGAAATTAACATTAGGTCTTACGCTTACATCTCTTTTATTGAGTGCATGTGGTGGTGGTGATGGAGGAGACAACACACCTCCAGCTAGAAGCAAAGGAAGCATTTCCGGTATGGTGTTTGACGCCCCAGTCAATGGCGCCAAGATTGAGGTTTTCGAGTTCAAAAATGGAAACTTAGGTCGGAAGTTGGCTAACACGACGTCTGATGCCTTCGGAAACTATCTGCTAGAGTTTGAATCGTCGTCAATGCCTCTTTTTGTTGTTGCAAAAGAGGGGAGTTATACCGATCCGTTTACAAATGAAACGGTATCTGTGAGCAATGCGAAGACACTTAAATTTGAAGGTGTTGTGAACTTTAAAGAGGGGAGTGAGCAAAAGTTAATGCTTACTCCGCTGTCGAACTTGGCAGCAGGCTTGGCAAAGTACAAAATTTCTCAGGGGACCACAGATGAAAGTGCCTTTTCAACCGCTTTGGGTAGTATCAATAGCATGTATGGTTTTGACGTAAATGAGACCAAACCTATTGATATTACCAAAGGTGGGCAAAGCAGTTTTGCTAGTGCTGGGCATCAATACGGTGCTTTATTAACAGCATACTCGTCTTACTCTTACGATCTTATAAAAAAATACGGCAACAGCGATAACGTCTACACTTCGATGCACTTCGCTGACATCCAATATCGGGATGTTATTGCAGATGGTGTTCTTGATGGTCTTGAAGTGAGCAAGACTTCAGGAGCAGTGACTCCCCTCAGCTTTGGACAGAAAAAGATAAACAGCGACGTTTACACACGTGACTTATCTCAGCACGTTTTGATCGTGGTAAACGACCCAAGTATCAATATTTCTGGTACTGATGCTGCCGACTATGTCGACTTTAGTAAGAAGCTTAATGACTTAGGTACATATGGCAGTACAGATGGCATCATTCCACCGCGAGATGGGACGGAGATTGATACCACAGCGCCTATCGTGACACGCATTGACCGTGATGTACTTGCAGGCACCGATAAAGTTGACCTAAAAATTGTTGATGATATCGGTGTAGAAGACGTATCCGCCTTTATTCAGTATCAGATTAATGGCTCTTGGTCTGGTGAATTTCAATGTAACGACATACAAGATTTTGGAAGCACATTCTGTTCGGTTGAATTTGATGATTTTGAAGTTGGCCTTCGAGAGACCAACGTTAAAGTTAACATTAATACTAAAGAGATCGATAGTGTAGATATGAACCCTGCCACAGGGCTCTCAAACGTAACAGCAGCACGGTTAGTCTTATATACAGCGGATGTACTGGGTAATGAGTTAATTCCAGGCAGCCATTCGGGTCTTCATATCAACTTTGAATGGGATAACGATGCGCCTGTTATCGATATTACATCGGCGAGTGCAATTAATAACCAACTTAAAGAATACGTTCTGAAAGGGGTTGTAAAAGAAAGCTCGCAAGAGATTAGTTCTGTCAGTATTTCATTTAAAGATGGCTTACATGAGGGCGTCACATGTTCTCCTGTCACTGTAGAGTCTGGAAATGCTTGTGAGTTTAGTAAGGCTTACCCAACTGATGAATTCCTATCTACGACGGTCTTTGAGGTTCGAGCGAAGGATAGCAAAGGCAATACGGGCTCTGCGCAGCATGCAGTAAGTCGTGACGATCAAGCGCCAGCACAGACGATAACCTATCCTGAAGGTACGTCAATGACGTACGTAAATGTGGGTTTAGATGGTGAACGAACCACTTACGATGGTATCTACTCTCAAGATACGTACACCCCAGACAATGTTCAAGCAAGCCGCGATTTCCTGAAGATTGACTATGCGTACGCAAGTTTAGGGATTCAGAGCTCATTAAAAGGGATAGATTTTAGTAACTTCAACGCTAATTTATTGAAAGAGAATAAAATCCCTTATGTTCGTGTGAAAGTATCAGACGTAAATACCGATACGGTTTTAGGCTCCAACGCTAATAAGCTAAAGCTCGTCGTCAAGTACTACGTAAGCCAAAACAACGATAACAACTACTCACTTCAGCAAGTTATTGATACAACGGCATCCGATGACGATTACATCGCAAAAATTCCGCACGAAACGCTGTTAGATAGCAATGGGCGAGTTGAGGATGTCATTTATTACATTCCATTTGTAAGAGATATTTTGGGTGACAGCTTTAAATCGGTATCAGAAAACAGTAGTCAAAAGTTAGTCATTCAAACCATCGATGAGTCTGATAACGAAAGCACTCCAAGAGAAGTATATTTTAGAAGTAGCTTTGACCTACCAACCATAAAAGTGGTGACACCATTTATTGGTGCGCGAGCTCAACTTGAAGGGTTGAGCCCAAGTGGTGAATTCACTTCACTTGCAAGTTGTACCACTATCCAGCAACTGGAAAGTGACCAGTCCATGGCTCTTGACGTAGCGAGCTGTGAAACCACAACTGACGTAGTGAATTATGATTTCATGCGTGTTCGTTTAATTGGTATCGAAGGCAGTGAGCCATACTATTACCAATGGAAAAGAGATCCAGGGACCAAGAAAGTTACGGTTGACTTAAACAAGGCCAATATTGGTGTGTATTTTAAGCTCAAAGGTTCTCAAACTTACTATATTACTGAACTATCGACATATCAGACTGGTTTGTTTGATTTCCAGTGGGATCAAGTGACAGCGGGAGAGAAAACTTCAGAACGTGCGATTCAAATTCTTGATGAGGTGCGCTACGCGTTATCAGGTACGAACAACAACTCATTCTTTGGGTTTGACCCAACGGTTGTGCCTTATGCAACCAATGAAATGCTTACGACTAAAGCGATTCCAGACAAGCCATCAAATGACTATCTACACCGATTCCTTGTTGAAGCAATTGATAGTATTGCCGAGAGAATGCCAAGAAATAACTCATTAGATTTTGCATCTGCTATTTACGATGATTTTAGCTACGATGGAAAAGCAAATGGTGTAGGGGCAGGAGGAAGTCAAGTTACGCTCGATTCTTACACGTTTGGCGCTGAAACTTACCGAAAAGACCTGGCGCAATCCTATTATGAAATCATGGCGAGCAAATACGGTATTGAGACCAATATCGCGCAGCTCTATGCTGATGATATTTCGATGGCTAATCCTGACTTAAATGGTAAGAACATTTTTGATACAGAGGGTAGCAGTATCGATACCTTGCCTCCGCAGCCAAAATTAACCATTGAAAGCGGCAGAGAGACGATGGTTGGTAATAGGCTTTATATCGCTGGCGAGGTTGTTTCTAAAATTGTCCTAGACGATCCTTCTGGTATTGTAGGAACCGACGCTCACGGCCCGAAGTTTAGCACGATGTGGTATCAAGCCAATGAGCCAAACATTGAAATACCACTGGACATCAACATCGTAGAAAACTCAGACAGCAGCAATGCTTATCGAAAAGAGTACTTCTTCACCCTTAACTCCCAGTCTAGTGAACTAAAAGATATTATAGAGTTTGCCGTGGAGACCAGTGCTATGGACCCACATGGCAATGCGTATGGTTACAATGGTAAATCTCCGTTTATAGAATCGGTGTTTATTGATAACGACTTCCCTAAGGCCAGTTACCTTCCACCCAATGATGTCGATGGTAAACCTGTAGAAAACGGTATTTATTTAAATGCGAACAATACTCATGAATTAACCTTCAACGTTGAGGATATTGTTGGTGATAAGCTTGCCTCGAGGGGCCTTGTTTTCTACCAGCAAACCGGTGAAAAAGTAACATACACACCAGAAAACTTTGCAAGTAACTCGAAAGACGCGTTTAAAGTCAAACTATGTACGGGCGAGATTTGTTCAAATCAAGGCTCTACGATTTATCCTGGTGATGGAGATTGGTTAGTTGTTGCAGCAGCAGAGGACAACTTAGGTAACTCCGTTTCAGAGTTAACTAGCACCGCTCCGAGATTCAATATTCGTATCGACTCTGAAGCCCCTATTGTAAAAAGTGAGCAGGTTCAAAGCCGTTTAGGTGGTAATAACCAATGGGCACCTGTCATTGATTGGGGGACGTTAAGCTCTGGCAATAACGTAAAAATAGATTTGCGCCGCGGATCTGGTCAGGCTCTGACATTAGAAAGCTGTGACCCTCTAACAGAGGCGTGTGACGTACCATACCTAGTTGGTGAACAGCCTGACGTCAAAGTCCAACTGGTTTCAAAAGCATTTGATTACGATGAATGGAATGAGTTTTACGTCACTGCGACGGACAACGCTTACCCTGCCAATGTCAGTACAACAGGGAAATTCACATTCCAAGTCGATAACAAAGGCCCTGAAATCATCCTAAATACACCTTGGGTTGAAGACACATTGTCCAAAGAGAACTATGTCATAGGGCGTGAGTTCAACGTGCGATTTAAATCCGTAATAGACGATTCAGACCTTGAGCAAGTCTCGCTGTATCAAAGTGGTAAAGATTCGCCAATTAAGACAATTGTGCCAACGGATTCATCTAAAGAGTTTGTCATGTCTCTTATCAAGAGTGACACAGATAAAATAGACATTTCTGAAGATGAAAAAACAACGTCATTGTATGTAAAAGCAACCGATATTTATGGTTTTGAGTCTAGTTCTAACACGCACAAGGTTATTCTTGATCGTGATGGGCCAACATTAGGCTTAAGTGGTTTCAATGCGAATGACTACTACTTAGGTAACTATGTCTTTGACCTAACGGCGCTAGACCTAAATGCAAACGGTGATGTTTCAATTAATGGCGTAAATCGAGAAAGCCTAGAGTATTGGACGTTTAGCGATCTGGAACCATTACCTGGCTCTCCCGGTACAAAAATCAATGAGGATCTCAAAGTGAGCCTTGGTGATTTAGGTACGGGTACACACAAGGTTCGTTTAAAAGGGTCTGATGTTCGTGGCAACACAACCTTAACCAGTGATGAGCAAGATTTTACCGTCAAAGTGTACAACTCAATCCCGCAGGTGACGCTGGCGATGAGTTACACGGATGGAACGCCAATTACAAACAACACCATCTATCAAGATGGAAATATCGTACTGACGCTTGATATTGTTGATGATAGTGGCGTTGATCGAATTGACTCAACTTATAGATTCTCTGGAGAGCAAAACGGGACTAACTTTACGTTCTCAGAAACCGCAGATGGCACTTGGACTGCAACGTTGCTTTCTACACAAATTGCCAAAGATGGTAATTATGAACTTGATATCAAAGTTTATAACAAAGTTCGTTACCTTGATGAAAAAGACCGAAAGGTTGGAAAAGTAAACCAAACCTTTAGCGTACAGCGTGAAGGCGTGGTTCTAACAGTTGAAAGCCCGCTGGACTTCCAAAATTACTTATCTGATGGTGTTCTTGATGTCACCTTTACTACATTGAGTGCGGTCAAAGCCAAAACGTTAGAGTGTTGGGTTCGTGAAGAATACAACTCTCTAGATGCGCCACCAACTAATGAGCAACCAACTTCTGGTGTTATCAACGTATCGCAAGAACCTTACAGTTGTAGTGTCAATGTTGGGCAAAACATGACCAAAGCACCTGTCACTTTGATCACTAAAACCTTGGGTACAAATGGGCGTGAAACGATCAACAAGTTCAATTTCTCGATGGTGGATATTGATGCACCGACAGTCGTGGATGGTAACTCATACAGTTTTAAAGGAAGTGATGTTTGGTTTGATGAAGCTTTGAAGAAGAAGATGCTCACATTTGAGCTCTCTTTTAATGATGCTTTATCAGGCGTGAATACCGAAAGTTCAGATGAATATCCAAAGTTGGTTCGTAATCTTGGCAACAAAGCTTATACACCAACGACTTGTGCCAAAGGTGTTGGAAATATCAAGTGTACGTATTCTGAATCCTATGCCGATATTATTGATGGCCTGAGTACAACTCAAGAATACAAAATCAAGAACTTATCTGATTTAGCAGGAAACTTGACGCCAGAGCACGATCTACTGCTTGAATTACCTAAAGGTTCGGTAGTCGTTGAAATTACTGATCCGGTTGGAAACACAACCATTAATGGTCAGCAGCTTGTCGCCAAGTTCAGAATTAAGCTGTATGAAAACTCTAGACTAGACAATGTGATGGCCAGATTTGGAACGGAATCCTACAACTATAAAGATAATCCGGAGAAGTTTGCACAATTAGAGGTGTGTGCAGATGATCCAACCTACAAGTGTTCAACATTTACAAGTGAACTTCCTAGCGATGCGGATGGAAAAACGATCAGGACAACGATTACTGCAACGGATGTGTGGTCGAGAGTCGGTGAAGCGACCGTTGATATTAAAGTTGACAACACACCTCCAAGTGTTGGCGATGAGATTATCGTAACTGAATCGCCAACAAATCCAGATAATGTTCGTTTTCGTTTCGACATAACGGACACTGGTAGCAGCCTGGCAAAAGTAAACTATTCGGTTTTAAACCCAAGCTATCAAGAAGAAAGAGTAGAGGATGGGAACGGTTCATCTACGTACTTTGAACTACCGAAATCTCAGTTAGAGGGGCGTGGTTCAATCACGGTTGATATCAAAGCGACAGATAGCGTCGGACTGTATTCTGATATCAGAAAAGTCATTGATATTAGTGTTCCTAAAGTCACAGTTGATTTCGATGGAATTACGAGTTTGCAGGGTGGGAAACTGTTTTTAACCAAGGCAAGCCAGCCGTTTACGGTATCTACGGTGGAAGGAGAAAGAGTGAAAGCTTCACAATATTCTGTGGAGCTTATTCCAAGCCTCGGTGATTCCTTGCGTTACTCAGGTGATGTTATCTCATCTAGTGGTAATGGAATGATGAACTTTGCCGTCGATAACCAAGGGGCATATACCCTTAAGGTGACGGTGACGGACTCAGTTGGAAGAGAGAATACAAGCTTTGAATTACTAGGCAAAAGTTATGATGGAAAGGTTATCGAATCTATTGTTGATTATGACGCTCCAAGTATTTCGGGCTTAAGTGCTAATCAAACCTCTAAGGTGCCGACAAACGATAAGTATCAACTAGAAATTAGTGCATACATTACAGATAAAAATTTAAATCTCGTCACGTCAAAAGCGGTGAGTGGTGGCAGCACTGTGGCTCCTCAAGCGATTACTGAGCCGACAACCGAAGCGGGGCCTTATGTCATAAGCTATTTGTTACCGAAAGGCGATCATACGATCACGGTGGCAGCAACAGACAAGGTGGATAACAAGAGTGAAAGTTCTATTGACGCGCATGTGGAAGCGGCAACCGTTCCCGGGCTAAGTATCTCTACCGCCTCAAGCGCCCCTCTTTTTGGAGGCGAAGAGATTACGCTTGCGTTTAACTTTACAGAAGAAGTTACGAACTTTGATATCTCAGATGTCCATCTTGTCGCTAGTGATAGCGGTGCAACAGGAACGTTAAAACAAGATACTTGGTCGACTTCAGACAATATTACGTGGACGGTTAACTATGTCAGCCCAGAAAAACAAGATAAAAATATCACTATTCAGGTAGAAGACAATAGCTATCAAAGTACCAACACAATTCCTGGAAAAGGAAGCAGCTTAAGTATCGCGGTTGAAGGAATCTTACCAAAACTAACCAATGTGACATTTAACCCCGAGCATCAGAGTGTGGGTCAAAGCGTGAATGTATCGCTTGAGTTTGATAAAGAGCTCCAAGAGGCGACCGCTACGCTTGGCGGCAATCGCATTAGTTCTCTGTCAGCAACGGCAGATAAAAAGGTCTGGGTTGGTGATGTACAAGTTCCGAGCACCGCGCTGTTAAGTGTCGACTTGGTTGTTAGTCAATTTAAAGATTTGACTGGCAACATAGGTGAGGATAACACCGCTCACGAATTACCGATCACGCCAACCTTAGCCATCACGCCAGTGGGCAATGTGGATGAAACGCATGCCGCCACGCTACAATTCGAAGGCACGTCGACACGTTTTGACGGTCAGTCCCTGCGTCTTGAAGTAAAAGCCCAAGGCAGCGCGACGGTATTGAAAAGCAGCAGTGCGACGGTACAAGCCGGTGGCAATTGGACCAGTGACGCGATTGATATGAGTCACCAAACCAACGGCACTTATACCGTGATGGTGACAGGGACGAACTCAGCCGGCATTGAAGTGAGTGAAAGCCAGAGCTTTACACTGGCGCAGTCTCTGCCAACGCTGACTAACGTGACGTTTACGCCTGAGCACCAAGCCATCGGCCAAAGCGTGACGGTAACGCTGGAATTCGATAAAGATCTGCAATCCGCCGCAGCGGAGTTAGGTGGCACGACGATCACTTCATTAGTGGCAACCGCGGACCCAAGTGTTTGGACTGGTGATGTGGTGGTACCAAGCACGTCAGAGCTGAATGTGACGTTGCTTGTTCGTGACTACCAAGACTTCTCAGGGAATACCGGTAGCCAGAACACGGCTTACTCCATGCCGATCACACCAACCTTAGCTATTACGCCGGTGGGCAGTGTGGATGAAACGCATGCCGCCACGCTACAATTCGAAGGCACGTCGACACGCTTTGACGGTCAGTCCCTGCGTCTTGAAGTGAAAGCACAAGGCAGCGTGACGGTACTAAAAAGCGGCAGTGCAACAGTACAAGCCGGTGGCACTTGGATCAGTGACGCAATGGACATGAGTCACCAAACCAATGGCACTTATACCGTGATGGTAACGGGGACGAACTCAGCGGGCATTGAAGTGAGTGAAAGCCAGAGCTTTACACTGGCGCAGTCTCTGCCAACGCTGACTAACGTGACGTTTACGCCTGAGCACCAAGCCATCGGCCAAAGCGTGACGGTAACGCTGGAATTCGATAAAGATCTGCAATCCGCAGCGGCGGAGTTAGGTGGCACGACGATCACCTCGTTAGTGGCAACCGCGGACCCAAGTGTTTGGACTGGTGATGTAGTGGTACCAGACTCGTCAGAGCTGAATGTGGGGTTGCTTGTTCGTGACTACCAAGACTTATCAGGAAACACCGGTAGCCAGAACACGGCTTACTCCATGCCGATCACACCAACCTTAGCTATTACGCCAGTGGGTAATGTGGATGAAGCGCATGCCGCCACGCTACAATTTGAAGGTACGTCGACACGTTTTGATGGTCAGTCCCTGCGTCTTGAAGTGAAAGCCCAAGGCGGCGCGACGGTATTGAAAAGCAGCAGCGCAACGGTACAAGCCGGTGGCACTTGGACCAGTGACGCAATGGACATGAGTCACCAAACCAACGGCACTTATACCGTGATGGTGACAGGGACGAACTCAGCGGGCATTGAAGTAAGTGAAAGTCAGAGCTTTACTCTCGCGCAGTCTCTGCCAACGCTGACTAACGTGACGTTTACGCCTGAGCACCAAGCCATCGGCCAAAGCGTGACGGTAACGCTGGAATTCGATAAAGATCTGCAATCCGCCGCAGCGGAGTTAGGTGGCACGACGATCACTTCATTAGTGGCAACCGCGGACCCAAGTGTTTGGACTGGTGATGTGGTGGTACCAAGCACGTCAGAGCTCAATGTGGGGTTGCTTGTTCGTGACTACCAAGACTTATCAGGGAATACCGGTAGTCAGAGCACGGTTTACTCCATGCCAATTACACCAACCTTAGCTATTACGCCAGTGGGCAATGTGGATGAAACGCATGCCACCACGCTACAATTCGAAGGTACGTCGACACGTTTTGACGGCCAGTCCCTGCGTCTTGAAGTGAAAGCCCAAGGCAGCGCGACGGTACTAAAAAGCAGCAGCGCAACGGTACAAGCCGGTGGCACTTGGATCTGTGACGCAATGGACATGAGTCACCAAACCAACGGTACTTACACTGTGATGGTGACGGGGACGAACTTAGCGGGCATTGAAGTGAGTGAAAGCCAGAGCTTTACACTCGCGCAGTCTCTGCCAACGCTGACTAACGCGACGTTTACGCCTGAGCACCAAGCCATCGGCCAAAGCGTGACGGTAACGCTGGAATTCGATAAAGATCTGCAATCCGCCGCAGCGGAGTTAGGTGGCACGACGATCACTTCATTAGTGGCAACCGCGGACCCAAGTGTTTGGACTGGTGATGTGGTGGTACCAAGCACGTCAGAGCTCAATGTGGCGTTGCTTGTTCGTGACTACCAAGACTTCTCAGGGAATACCGGTAGCCAGAACACGGCTTACTCCATGCCAATTACACCGACAATACACCTAGATGTTATCAACGATGTTACTGGAGTGGAAAGCGTGACAGTAAGTGGTAGCAGTGAACGATTTGAAGATGGTGAGTTCATAGATATCAAAGCAGTCGACGCTGATGGTACAGAAGCCACAGGCATGGCAACCGTGCTTTCAGACTCATGGACAACTGATTTAGATCTTTCAGGACTGAAGGAGGGGGTAGTGACGATTTATGTAAATGGTACCAACAAGCTTTCCGCCTCTGCCGAAGAGGCTCAAGCAACATTTAACTATGATCGTTTCGCAAGTACAGCCTCCTTAGGTGCTGTTTACAACCGATATTTTAGTGATAACAAAACTTTAAAAAATGCGGCATAAATAAAGCGAGCGTTTAGCTCGCTTTATTTCTTTGGGACTTTTTGTGATATTTATCAAAATAATTGCCTTTATTGATAAGTTACTCGAATTAATGAATCGTCTTAATACAAGGCTGAATAACTATAATAACTAGGCCAATGTTGCTTTTAGGTGTGTATGACGTGATTGTGATGGTCGCTCGGCAGGTGCTGTGGTGAATGTGTCTCGTTGAAAATCTTTTTAAATATTATATATTTACGATCGTTTCTATACTCTGAGTATAGTGTTCTGCATGAGGTCGATGGGTAATACCTCACCTCTTTAACTCGCGATGAAGCAAATTTAATCCTAGCAAGCTTCAGAGCAGTTACTTTTGTGAGTGCGTAATGCGCTCACCTTTTTATTTAAACTTCCTCAGTAACAGTCAATTTGTTGTTTGTTGCTGAGGAGGGCACCTCATAAACTTCTGAATTTCCTCGTGCTTACCTGAAGCGCACGTTACTACGATTTTTGTTAACTTCAGTCCATAAATTAAATTTTTTTAGATAGTAAGATTTTACCATTTTGACAGAGTGGGTGATGTTACTGGCTTTTGTTGTGGTCAAATCGCATGTTTTGATAGCAAAAGTCACCATTTTTTTGGTGTTTTTGATTTCGGGCGATTTTTCTATCTCGTTGAAAATAAATGGCTAAGTAAGTAGGATACGCAGACCAAATCGTACTTGTAAGCCTTATCAGCTTAATTGTCACCGCAGCCATATTTACGATGTTGGTTGTGGAGAATTCAAATGCATTTAGTTTGCAAATTTATACCTAGCTCGAAGCTATCCTCCAACGAGCTATCTTATGTTCTTACACCGGACGAGTGTATAGGGCAGCTTTCGCGTTTGCGAAATTCAGATGACATCCTTAGAAACCTCCCTAAAGAGTTGGCGCAAAAGATTTCCATCTCTGCCAAAAAAACGACCAGCGCATTGCTAGCTGCTATAAGAATCGAACTGGGAAAAGGCAATTGGGTGTCATTATCTACCGTTACTCGTCGGTCGCCATTGACGGACTCTCAGCTGCAAAGCTTCCCTAGACTTAAATCACTCGTTGACTCTGTATCTGCTTCGAATGAAAGCAAAGCTTTTAAAGCAGGATACAAGCAGGTTACCGACGATGTTGCTTTAGTTCGTAGTTACACGCATGTCCCCTCTGAGCCAAGTCCAGATCAAAAAATCGTTGTCGAGTTTGCAGGGCAGTGGTCTAGCAACGCGGCATGTTTGATGTTGGGAAAAACGGAAGCTCAAAAAGAAAAAGTGACTGTAGGCAAGGCTGATACAGAAAACAAACACCGCAGCCTCGCGACATTTAAAGATCTCGAAGCTGAGGGCAAAACGCTCTATATCAAAATCCCTTGCACTGATCAGCCTCAGCCAATTTTGCTTAAACTCGCCGAAAACCTGCAACCCGTTGATAAAGATACTCAGATGGATGAGTGGGATAACGTGTTGGTGCCTGTGGTTCCGCTGCACTTCCCTGGTAGCGATAAATCAGATGAAGCTGCAGAAGTGTTTAAATCAGGCTACGTGTATGTTGTTTGGAACAATAAAATTTGGCGCGAAGTGGCAATTACGGAAAATGGTTACTTTTCAGATACGGACATTAATAGTGTTCGTGAAGGCTCTAGACCCAAAAGGCACGCCGATATCTATATGACCAACCCTGAAACAGGCGGTGTTTTCGCTTATGAGCCTTTCCAAATCGTGCAGAACGGCAAGGTGGTAAGTGAAGGCTCTTTGAATGGCTCTGGAGAGGCTCGAGTGTTCAACTTAGTTGAGGAAGAAGTTGAGATAGTCATGACAGGCTATGAGCCACACATCAAAGAAAAGATTGAAACAAATTTGAGCCCTATTAATGCTTCTAGCCCAGTGGAGCGGAGCGCGCAAGGTTACCCTCTCCCGCATATATGGCTTCCTTACAAGATTAAAGGTGAGCCTCAAGAAGTATATTTGGCTTATAACAGTAAACGATTGAGCGAGAGTGAACTATCTCAACTAGAAAGTGATCCTGGAACCAAGGCCATAAAAGTCACTGATCTTAACCATTATAGCAGTGAGAAAAGCTTTAAAATTGGAGACGGTTCTGTTCGTCTGCTCTCAGTATTACCAAGTGCTGCGACCTCAAAACCTGAAAAATACGCAATGTTACGAAGCCAGGTAAATAAAAATGTAGCGGTCGTGTATTTACTTAAATCTGTCGAGATAGTTTTCGAATATCCGGGCTATACGACGCTGGACGAGTCAGATGATTACTTTGAGTTAAGGCAAAGCGATGGTGATTGGTCGCAGCGAGTGTGCTTGCGCCAATGTATAAAAAAAGAGAATGGTTCTAGGTTGATTCGTTTTACTGGTTGGCCTGCAGAGGTTAAAGAAGTGGATCTTCTCCGTGGTTATCAGGGCAATAGTCATCACGGAAGAGATAATAAAACGGTCATTTTTGCTCAAACACCCATTGCGGATTTACTGGCTTATAAGAAAAAAGATCAGACAAGTTAACAAAACAACTTATTCGGGTTGCGTTGTCACACTATTAAACGCGATCGAGAAAGATAACGAAGAGAATATAAGATGAATCTACGTCATACATTATGCTTGATTACTTTAGCGGTCTTATCTGGCTGTAATCAAGAATCGGCCAAGGAACCAGAACAACACGCGCCAAAACCTCAGACGGTTCAAGACCGAATCGCAGAAAAAAATGCTCAACAGTGGGAAGATGGTCGTGTTTATATTACAGAAAACAATTACGTTATTTATGACAAAGAGACGGGTAAACCTAAACACTTTATTTTTAAAGCTAAAGAATGGCCACGTGAAGATCTCACCAATGAAAGCTCTTATGATTTACCACGTGTAGTGTTCCGTTGGGATAATGCCCGAAATGAAGCAAAAGACCACTATGATCAAAGGGATAAAGTGTGGAGTATCAAAACGGATGGGACGGACTTGCGTCTGGTCGCAGATGAGTTTGTTGGCAAAGTTCGTCTAATGCGTGTCTCTCCAAATAATCGCTACTTGGCTTTGGCCTATTCGGCCTCAGAAGGGATGTTTAAAGTAATTAAAGATCTTAAGACGGGTGAGTATATTGAACTAGGTCGTTCACGTGGCTACCCAGAGTTTCTATGGGCAGAAGACAGCAGCTATCTTTACTACGTAGACAAGTTTAAAGACTGGAAGTACACCTTAGCGACAGGCGACAAACAGCAAGTAGACACAGAGTTTAATGAGTACTCCGTGATTTATGATGGCAAGCGTTATATGGTCGATGAATATGGGGTTGGTGTCTTTGATGAGCGCACGGGAAAGGAGCTTTACTCGATAGTGCCGGATAGTTCACGTTCTGCAGATGAAGCCCGTTTTCGTAAGAAATCAATTAGCCCAACGGGGCGCTATTCTTGGGCCGAAACTAGAACGCACCGTTATCTTATTGATACCCAAAGTAGAACCTTCCAATCAGAAGAAATCGTACCGCGAGCGGTAGGTAAACTGCGCTATTTTGAGATTTTGAGTAAAGATGCGAATTATGCTCGGGATGGAGCGGCACGGGCCATCCTCAGTAAACTAAAAGAAAATAAAGAATTTGGTTCTTATTTAAAATGGGAGCAAATAGGGACGGGCCATAGTGCCAGTAACTCTTCTCTTTACAACGCCTTTGCCAACAATGGTGATTTTGTTAAAGGGGATGAACTGTGAGCACTCATGATACCTGTAACGCGATACCTTTGCGTGCCAATTACTATTTGTTTGGTGCTTATTTTCCTGCTACTCAGGAGGGTAGAAAAAACGTCTATCCAACTTGGCACGAAGAGCCTAGCTTGCTTAAAAATAAAGACGTGACTAATCTTCGCCCTTTAGCAAAAGTGCCGATGCTTAACGTAACCGATGGCGATAGCCCTAAGCTTTGGGCTACCGACCATAAATTTAAGTTATGTTCACTGGGTAACGGAAAGCCCGATCAATATGGGGCTTTTGAGGTCCTGACACCAGAGCACACAATTCATGCTTTAGGTAGGGACCTACCCAAAGAGGGTGAGCAAACCTTCACTTTCCGCTTTCCGCCCTTGCCTTTAATAGCTTCACTTTCTGAGTTAAACCCCAAAGAGTTAGCTACAAAAGTTGCAGAGTTGAGTAGCCAGTTGGAAAACAGCGAAGCAAAACTGACCTTGACAGAGATCAGCATTGAACAATTGGCTAAGCCTTACGAACCAGCTGCGAACGGGGGGCTCAGCGAAGAACAGGCAGAATATAACAAGTGGTATGAAGATGTAAGTGAATCGGGAGAGACACTAAAAGGCTTCGTTTTACCTGTTGTGGCGAGTTGCGCGGTGGTTTTTTCTGATCAAGGCTATGAAAGTGCGACGGTTACTTTGCAAAAATTTGACTCAACCAAAGAAGGTGGGGAATACAAAACGATAGGCTCTTCAGTACAAGCGGCATTACCTGAAGATGAGCATTCAGAAGAAAATGCTAAGCAATATCCATGCGCGATGTTTCACGTTGATCCTGCTGATTTTAAAGAAGGCTTATACAGTATCCGTGTCGAATTTATTCCAAGCCAGATGAAAAATGGTGTTCCACAGTTCATTAAAGACGCTCATATTCAGCAATTTTCTGAAGGCTTAGATACAGTCTACACTTACGAGCTACGTGAACAGATTACCTTTTCTTCAAGCACTCCGTTAGGGAAATTTGCCATTGTCAGTGGCGATATGATCTCCCTTGAGGAATCCTTGATTTATCAATACCCTCAGTACTTTGGAAATATGAAACATTACCTTCACGGTAATGTACAAGGTGTAACAGCCAATACGCCAGCTTCAAGGAGTATTGCGTTACTCAAGAATATCCGAGATGTGTCTGCTCAGCTAGGAGCAGGGCTGCTGAGCGGTAGCTTGCAAGACACTTTAGACCGTGATGGCCGCCAAGCGGTGTTTAATAACGTCTCGAAACTGTATTGGGATGCAGTTAAGTCCGAGATGCCGCCTGCGATGAAAGCGGCAGGCGAATTGTATTACGGTATTTACAGTACGAAAGAAGCGCTTGATAAGTTGCAGGAACTCCACACTCCAGCTATCGCGGGTGTTGGTTGGAAGGCGCTATTTCACGATAAGGTTTTTAACACCAATGAAGCTCGGTCAAGCGCACTAGCACTTTCTTTAGAATCACGTCTGGGTAACCGACGTGTGGTTGCCGGGCGAGTTGCGGAAGCTTGGCTTTCTGGTGGTAAAACCGTTGGTTTTAATGGCTTCGGAACGGGATTGACAGCACTTAGTTTGTATAAAAAAGCTAAACAGCTGGTTAATCAAAATAAAAAGGTTGATAAAGCAGAGCAAGGAACAGAAGAAGTTACAAAAGACTACCTTGCTCAAATTCCAGTTTGGAAGACAGCTAACCATATCCAGGAAGAAAAACTAGAACAGGCTTTAAAAGATGCGCGTGATCAATCTGGCAATCAGATTGACGCCATTCTCGTAAATAGCTCTAGAGGCGCAGGAATAAAAATAGAATTTGCCTTTAACTCGCGTGAAAAAGAGTTAAAGGATCATGCACCTATATTTAAACAGCTTGCTGCTTCTCTTGCCAACGTTTTAGAGAATGAGCCAAACCTTAGAGTAGAGATAGAAGGGCATGCTTGCCAAGTCGGTACCGAGAAAGCAAATATGCAGGTCTCGGCAGAGCGCGCAGAATATGCGAAAAAACTGCTCATGAAGGAGTTCCCTGTTTTTGAAGGTCGTGTTTCGGTAGCCGCTTTTGGTGAAAGTAAACCTGTCTATGTTCCCAAACAAGGTGAAAAAGTCGACCGCAACAACCCTAATCTAAGACAAAACCGTCGGGTTGTAATCCGTATTTACCTGCAATCCCTGAACATATTCTTTCATCCCACTCGCTATGGCTCGCATGCAATGGAACGCTCTAGGCTTGCTCTAGAAGCTGAGATGGTTGCGCAAGATAAAGCAGAAGTCGCACTGCGAATGGCGATTTTTGACAGTGTCGTTGACGTCGCTTCCTATATTCCTGCTATAGCTCCTGCGGCAAGAGGGTTTATGCTTGCCATAGAGGGGTCAAAGACAGCAATATCTGCGGTGAAAGTGATTGATAGTTTAATGTTGGACTCCTTCCTAGAAGAGTTAAAGCAAAGCCATGAGGTTGTCAGTGAGCTTGAAAGGCTGGCAAAAATACATATCGAGTTACTTAACGATTTGCGACGCAGTAAGGTAGATGTAGGTATTGAATGTAGGTCTTATCAGGAACTCATTACTCACCTTGAGAGCGAAGAAGTTCGTAAGGAGGTGTTAAAACGCTACCAACTACGAGCGCTTGCTATTAATGGCTTAGTGTTATTACTCGCTGACCTAGGATCTCAAACCAAACGGAATGCTAATATCTCGTTTAGGTTTTTGGTTGAGCGTTACAAGGTGAAGGAATACATTGAGAACTACATTTTGAGCGATGATTGGTCTGTACATACGATCAAAGGAAACACCTTAGCGGCTAACTGGAAGAACCGTTGTGATAACGAGTACTACACCGAATTATCGACAAAGATGCCACAAGGTGCGCAGCATTGGCCTGCTCCAATAACAACTAATAGCAAAGTTTCTCATCTCTCTATAACCGAAAACAGGGATAGCTTTAAAGCGTCAGGTGCATTTAATCAAATCTTCCCGATACAAACCATGTTGTTTGAACACCCAAATGAAACGATGTTTGATAACTTTACCGAGTCATTTAACCCGCAAGGGAGTGAGTTAAAGAAAGATGAAATCGGCTATTGTCGAATACTAGTTCAGTCAGCTCGTTATACTGAAAGTGATGAACCAGAATGGATGTCATATGATAGTTGGATTCAGCAATCTAGCAGCAGTCGCCTAGGTCCATACGATAAAGTGAAAGTGCAGTTGATACTTAAAAAAGAACACAAGTATGCGAAGCCAGTTACTATTGGCTATGATCGCGTCGACGGGCTCGAAAATATTAAAGGTCCAGCTTTCAGTGACTGGATGCTGCCAATGAAGGTTAGTGACTTCAAAGCAGATCCTGATGGGCGAATAAGTGCTTTTTACAAGCAACAGGGGATTGATGACGGCGCTACGTTGATTGCTATTGAGCATATTCCCTCATTCCGCTTCGGTGATGTGATGATCGACGGTATGAAACCAATGACCTCTAAAGCAAAGCTAATGTTCTCTGATGCAATGTTCAGTATGGCAGTTTCCGGAGCAGCGATATCTGGTCAGCCAAGCGACTATTTTGCAGAAGCGGATTCCTTTAAGCGCTATGTAAAAGGCGGAGGCTTCCAAAATATGCGTTACTGCTTGGGAATTAGAACGAATCAAGGGCAACATAGTTTTTACTTACCACAAGAGTACAGTCTGGGGCAGAAGTTTGATGATGCTGAAGATGAGTTGCAAATTGGCGCTTTAAGTACAGAAACTAGACTGGTTTTGCTTGATACCTATTTGGGAGAGCAGCAACTGCGTCTACGTGAACAGGACCTTATGGTAGAGAGCTTTACCTTAATGGCAAGTGAGGGAGACAAAAATACCATCCCTATACTTCATGGCATTAAACAGCAAGTGGTGGCTATAGACACCAAAGCGTCTGGTTTGAACTTTTTCAGTGAAAGAAAGTGGTACCAATCGGCTGATAATATCTGGCGTGATGGTTTCTCATGGGGAAACAAAAAGAAAGACGATCCTGCCAGTATTTATGTACTGATTTTGGGTGAGAGTCATGAAAAAGCACTTTATGAACGTTTGGGTATGCCGTGGGAAGCAGTGAATATGTGTATTCAACTGGCGCTCGACGGAAATGATGGCAAGCCAGTTAAAGGTCCTCTTTACTTCACCGATATGTATCATATTGGTGAGTTTGCTCATAAAAACGAAGAGTGGATGTTTACTGAATCTATTTCAGAAAACCATCGAGAACAAGTTGATGCCATGAGTGAGTTTATAGGTGAAGCTGTAGGTAGTTTCACTAAAGAGAATGAGCTATCTAAGAGCAAAAACTATACGATGTACTGCATGAGGTTTAACTTGGAATATGTTGCACCAACGGGAGTTAGGTTAAAAGGCCTAAGACCGTTTGGTGGTGTAATTGGTGGTAAAGCGAACTTGGAGCTTTCGGTTGCTCATCTAAAACAAGTCGGATTAAATGGAGTTGATGACTATGATATTGGTCGTGATGCTGTAATTTCTATTCCTTCTTTAAATGCGGATAGTGCTTTGGCTGGTAATTTCTTTAGTGATATGCCTTGGTTAATTGAGAAAGAGTCGACAGAGGAAGGCGTAGACAAGTCTGCGGCTGAAACTTGGAAGCAGTATAACGAATCTCAACGCAAGAAATGGTTGAAAGATTGGATTGAGAAACAACCTGCGGTAACTCAAGCACCCAAGCCCTTGGAAAAGTCACTTGATAACCCTTCCTAGATGCAAAAAAACCGCCTTCGGGCGGTTTTTCTTTTCTTATGACTTCATACTGAATTTAGAATTTTCTTTTTAAGCCCCATCAACCCGCTGCAGAAATGTCGTATTTCTTCATCTTATGGTTGAGAGTGCTCATTGGCAGTGCCAATTGCTCGGCGGCCTTCTTGGTGTGCCAATTGCAGGCATTTAAGCAATCGATGATTACTGTACGCTCGTATTGGCTGACAACGTCCTTAAGGCTCTTTGAAACGTCTTCTAAATCCGCTTGTGCTTGCTGCTCGTAAGCAGGTTGCTCTGGGGTAGGTGAAGCTGCTTTCATGTCGATACTTGGTACATCTTCTGGGATTTGTTCGCCAAACTCAATGTGAGTAATGGTTTCAAAATCGGACAGTAGCACCGAGCGCTCAATGATGTTCTTAAGCTCACGCACGTTCCCTGGGTATTGGTAGGCAAGCAGCTGTTTACGTACGTTGGCACTTAACCCTGGCGCTTGCGGCAAACCTAGCGTGTTGGTGGTGTGTTGCACGAAATGTTCGGCAAGGGGAATAATGTCCGACTTACGGGCTCTCAGGGGCGGCAATGTAATCGGGAATACATTCAAGCGATAGAACAAGTCGGCACGGAATCCGCCATCTTTGATTTGCTGCATAAGGTTACAGTGTGTTGCCGCGATAACGCGAACGTCCACCTCAATCTCTTTGCTAGTGCCGATTGGGCGAACTTTACGTTCTTGCAGTACACGCAGTAACTTCGCTTGTAGTAGCATTGGCATATCGCCAATTTCATCTAGGAAAAGCGTGCCGCCGTTGGCTGCTTCAAACAAACCGACTTTGTCTTTGTCTGCGCCCGTAAATGAACCTTTCTTATGCCCAAAAAGCTCAGATTCCAATAACTGCTCTGGAATAGCCGCACAGTTCTGAACGATCAAAGGCTGTTCTGCTCGGTTAGAGTTTTCGTGAATGTATTTCGCGATCACCTCTTTACCAGCGCCCGTTTCACCACGCAACAGAACGTCGACAGGAAGAGATAGCACCTTATCAAGACGATTCAATACATTGAGCATTTCTTCGCTCTCTGCAATAGGACCTTGATAGGCTTTCTGGGTACGTTTTTTGAGCTGAGTGTTCTCGCGCACTAGGGCTTGATTGTCGGCATTGAGATTTTTTATTACTTGCCCGTATTGCTCTAACCAAACGGCTTGGCGAATATTACTCGCAGCCATACGACAAAACTCAGTCAAGGCTGCCTCGTTATCGATGACGTTCAAATCGAGTAAGACTAACAGTCCAATGGTTTTGCTTTCGCTATCAATCAAAGGCCAAGCCAGTAAGTTCTCGCTTTTTAATCCCAGTGTCTGTTCTGTTTGATAGATGCTTTCGCAGTCATAGCCGTTGTACTTATACAACTCGTTAATCAACACCACTTCACCATTACGAATGGCAAAGTTGAATGGATCGTTCTCACTGGCTGAGTCTAACTGTAATGCTTCCCAAGGGTGGGAAACGATAGTTTTATCGTTATGGTGAGCGGTACTTGGAATCAACGCCTGGCCAGTCTGGTCCAAAACATAAATGATGCCGTGCTTTGCGAGGGTCATTTGTCTCGCAGCGGTCAACACAGCATCCAAGGTTTGGGTAAGCTGGCTGCGATCAGCCAAAGACTGACTGATCGCAAGTAGGGCGTTACTAAGTTCGCTATGGTTAGCTGAACGCATAGGTTAGTGTTCCTTGCTCATCGACAGACACTTCGATTTGCGTATGTGAATCATCCTTGTCATGCACTAATAGCTGAGTCGATAGTTGCGGCAGCAACTGACGGTTGATGACCGCGTCGATGTTACGCGCGCCCGTTTCAGCAAGGCGACAGTTACCTAGTACGAACTCAACCAAGCTGTCTTCGTAGCTTAGCGACAACTTGTGATGGCTCTGTAGACGCTGAGAAACTTTGTTCAGCTTGTGGTGAATAATTTCTGTCATTGCTTCATCAGACAGCGGAACAAATGGTAGTACTGACATACGTGCCAACAGCGCTGGCTTGAAGTGTTGGTTCAAAGTAGCGCGAATAGCTTCTGCGATGATGTTCGCATCGATGTCTTTTGATTGATGAACCAAAGATTCAATCTCGTGTGTTGCAAGGTTACTGGTCATGATGATCAGCGTGTTCTTGAAGTCGATGGTTCGGCCTTCGCCGTCGTTCAGCGTGCCTTTGTCGAACACTTGGTAGAACAGGTTCAACACTTCAGGGTCGGCTTTTTCCACTTCATCAAGAAGAACAACAGAATATGGACGTTGACGAACCGCTTCTGTCAGCATGCCGCCTTCGCCGTAACCTACGTAACCCGGAGGTGAACCAATTAGGCGAGATACCGTGTGCTTCTCTTGGAACTCAGACATGTTAATGGTCGTCATAAAGCGCTCACCACCAAACATTTGATCAGCAATTGCACGAGCAGTTTCGGTTTTACCCACGCCACTTGGGCCAACCAGCAGGAATACGCCTGTTGGTGCGTCTGGGTTGCCTAAGCCTGCTTTTGCGGTTTGAATGCCTTCAGACAGTGCATCGATAGCGTATTCTTGGCCTTTGATGCTTTGTGTTAGGCTTTCTTTCAGTTTTAGCGTGGTTTCTGCTTCGTCTTGAAGCATCTTACCCATTGGAATACCAGTCCAGTCCGAGATCACATGGCTGACTTCATCTGGGCCCACTTCAAAGTGAACCAATGGGTTGCCATTGCGGATTACATCTAGCTGTTCTTGGCAGCCCGAAATTGCAATGCGAACGGCTTCTTCATCCATTTCTGCATATGGAGAAACGTCTTGCTCTTGTTCTGAATCTTCGTCTGCAACAAGCTCTTCTTCGTTTGTTTCGCCAAAGACCAGTTCATGTAAGCGAGAGCGTAGAGCAATCATCTCTTGGATCTGCTCTTTTTCTTTGTGCCATTGCGCTTCTTGTTCTGCTAGCTCTTCTTTCGTTGTTTCCATTGCCAGTTTTAGGTCTGGAATGTTAGCAAGGCTGTGCTTGTCGCCAGTTTGCTGCAGAGCATCACGCTCAAGTGCTTCAAGCTCGCGCTGTTGAGCTGCAAGTTCTTGCTGCAGAGTCTCAACAGAAGCAGGAATGGCATTAAGGCTGATGTTCACTCGTGCACACGCCGTATCTAGTACATCGATCGCTTTGTCTGGCAGTTGACGGCCAGAGATGTAACGAGCAGAAAGTGCTGCCGCAGCAGTGATAGCATCGTCACGCACGTAAACGTTATGTGACTTCTCGTATGCTGGGCGCAGACCACGAATGATCAATGCTGCTTGCTCAGGAGACGGTTCGTCGAGTTTCACCAATTGGAAACGACGCGCAAGAGCAGGATCTTTCTCGAAGTACTTCTTGTATTCCGACCATGTTGTCGCAGCGATGGTTTTCACTTCACCACGCGCTAGGGTTGGTTTTAGCAAGTTTGCCGCGTCGCTGCCGCCCGCTTGGTTACCGCCGCCAACAAGGGTGTGCGCTTCATCGATGAAAAGAATGATAGGGGTTGGCGAGTTTTTCACTTCATCCAATACTGCGTTTAGGCGTTTTTCGAATTCGCCTTTTACGCTTGCACCAGCTTGCAGAAGACCCATGTCCAGGCCGTAAAGCTCAACACCTTTGAGGTTGTCTGGTACGTCACCTTGTACAATCTTAAGTGCCAAACCTTCTACTACTGCGGTTTTACCAACGCCCGGTTCACCAACAGCAATAGGGTTGTTTTTACGGCGACGAGCAAGGATGTCCACGATTTGGCGGATTTCTTGGTCACGGCAGAAAACAGGATCGATTTCGCCTTTGCGTGCTTTACCAGTGAAGTCTGTCGTGAACTTGCTCAGTGCTGAGCCATCCTCACGAGCTTGTGTTTTCTCTGAAGTAGCAACTTGCGCCTCAATAGAGTGGCTTGTTAGCTCTGCAAAGTTACGCTTAAGGCTGTCAGGGTTTACCGCTTCAAGGATAGAGGCGTAACCATGTTGGCCGTAACGGAGAGGGTTGCTAACAAGAGTAAGGAGTAAGGCACCAGAGCGGATTTGTGTTTCGGATAGATCTAAAGAAGAAACCAGCCAGCTTTCTTGCAACCATTCGATTAATAAAGCAGAAAAAACAGGTTTGCTGCCATTTCCTTTGGCGTTGGTGTCGAGTGTGGATCGAACCGATTGTCTTAATAAGTTCTCAGAACAATCAAAATGACTTAATAAGACGTCAAAATCACTATTTGGCCTTTCTAATAGACTCAGTAAATAATGCTCAATTTGAACTTCGTTTGCTTTTTCAGAGACTGCAAGTGCAGCGGCGTCTTCTAATGCTACTTTTGCAATCGGGTGTAGACGCTGAATTAATGAAGAAAGGTTTATATTTATCATAGCCATTTTATTCTTTAGAGGAAAAGAGGTAGCGGCTATTATACTAAAAGTGATTGCGTTCTTTTTTTATCAAGATATTTTGACTATCGTTTGTTGGTTATTTTTAATGATTATTGTGACATTAATGTTTGCGGTTATTTTAATGGCGTTGTCATTCTAAATTAATTGATAGTAAAAGTGTCGGATTTATTAGTTTTAATGACTTTATTTACACAGTTTTATATGGTTATTTTCACTTTTTAAAGTTAGAACAATTTATTATTATCTTAATCCAACTTTTTGGTTTTTTATCCAATAAATTGTACTCAATATATTAGTGAATAATGCCTGATATTGCTTAAGTTGTTGTTTTTGTTTGGTTTTTAAAGTTGGCACGGACTTTGATTATACCAACTAGTCGCGGTGATAAGCGATTTGGTGATTTAAACAAAACAGATTTTAGAAAAGGAAATAGCGATGCCAACTCCAGCATATATGTCTATCCAAGGTGAGACTCAAGGCCATATTACTAAAGATACTTACTCTGCAGATTCAGTAGGTAACACATGGCAAGAAGCTCACGTTGATGAGTTCCTAGTACAAGAACTTGATCACGTGCTAACAGTTCCACGTGATCCACAAAGTGGTCAGCCAACTGGTCAACGTGTACACCGTCCACTTGTTGTAACTAAAGTTCAAGATCGCTCATCTCCACTACTATTCAACGCACTAGTATCTGGCGAAAAACTTCCTGAGTGTGTGATCCGCTTCTACCGCACTTCAGTTCAAGGTAAACAAGAGCACTACTACTCAATCAAATTGATTGATGCGCTACTTGTCGATATCCAAACTCGTATGAACCACTGTCAAGACGCAGCAACAGCTGACCGCGTGACAGAAGAAGTGCTTAAGTTCACTTACCGTGCGATCGAAGTAACTCACGAAAACTGTGGTACTGCGGGTAACGACGACTGGCGTGCTCCACGCGAAGCTTAATTGCTCGTCGCGTAAAGATTCAGGGCCAACGATTGTTGGCCCTAATTCGATTATTTGTATCAGGTAAAAGATATGGTGAATGACGTAGAATTTAAATTTGAAGTGCCTGGATGTGGGCATGAATTTCGGGTTGAGAGCTTTCATGTTCATGAAGAGTTATCTAAGCCTTTCCACATCAATCTCTCATTACTTTCACTTGATCCAGATATCTCGTTCGATGAGTTAATACGTAAAGCAGGAACATTGACACTTTACGGACAAGGTGTTGGGGCTGCGCGTGTGTTCAACGGCGTGGTGAATGAAGTTCGTTACTTAGGGACTGGGCGTCGTTTTTCTCGTTATCAATTAGTCTTGGTTCCTCAAGCTTGGTTCTTATCTCAGCGCCAAGATTGTCGTATTTTCCAGCAAAAGTCAGCGCAAGACATCATCACAGAAGTACTCGATGATGGGGCAGTCACCGATTACCGATTTGAAGTGTCGGGTACTTATCCTCCAAAAGAATACGTTCTGCAATACCGTGAGTCTGACTTGCACTTCGTGCAGCGTATGATGGCTGAACACGGTATGTGGTATTACTTTGACCATAGCGATTCAAATCATACGATGGTCATTGTCGACAGTAATGACGCGATTGCACCTTTGATAAGCTCGCCACTAAATGCTTCTTACATTGGGCCGATTGTTTATCATGCCGATGGTGGCGGTGTTGCCGATCGCGAACATATCTCTGATCTCGAGTTAGTTAACCGCGTTAGAACGGGACAGGTTACGTACACAGATTACAACTACGAACACCCTAAAATTCCACAAGAGATGACACAGGCTGGCGAGCTAGACCAAGATCTCAAGCAGTTTGATTATCCTGGACGATACGTCGACCCGCTGATGGGGCAGGTGAGAACCACGGAGTGGATGTCGGAACACATAGTCGATAATCAACAAGTGGAAGCAACGAGTGACGTAATGCGCTTAGCATCTGGTTACAGCTTTAACGTCAGTGACCACCCGCGTTCTGAGATTAACCGCGATTACCTCATGTTGTCTGTAATGCACACAGGTCAAGATCCGCAAGTGCATGAAGATGAAGCGAGTGGTATGCCAACCACTTACTACAACCAGTTCTCGTGTATTCCACGTGATGTGGTGTTTAAAGCGCCTAAACTAGCGGCACCAGTAGTGGATGGCCCTCAAACGGCGGTCGTTGTAGGACCAGAAGGTGAAGAGATTTACACCGACAAGCTTGGTCGAGTGAAAGTACAGTTCCATTGGGATCGCTACGGTGATAACAACGAGCATTCAAGCTGTTGGATTCGTGTAAGCCAATCCATGGCTGCGCCAACATGGGGCGCAGTTTATTTGCCGCGTATTGGCCACGAAGTCGTAGTAACTTTCCTTGAGGGGGACCCAGATCGTCCGTTAGTTACGGGCGCAGTTTACAACGGTTTGCATTTCCCACCTTACTCTTTGCCAGAAAACAAAACTCGTACCACGTTCCGCACGCAAACGCACAAAGGAACAGGTTACAACGAGTTGAGTTTTGAAGACGAAGCGAACCAAGAAGAAGTCTATATTCACGCTCAAAAAGACATGTCGACCAAGGTACTCAACAACCGTTACCGTGATATCGGTCAAGATGAATTCTTGAAGGTTGCACGTCACCAAACGAATGAAGTTCATGGTGACCATAAAGAAACCATTCATGGGCATAAAACGACACAAGTAAACAGTACGTTTACCGAGACAGTCGAGCAAGACGTTACCGTCACATACAACGCGAACGAAGCCCAGTATGTGAAAAACAATTCTGACTTAGAAATTGGTGATAACCGTACGACTAAGATCGGCAAAAATGATGACTTAGATATTGGCGAAAACAGTAACCTTACTATCGGTGCGTCTAAGAGTTCAGATATTGGTGCGGATGATAACCAGACGGTTGGTGGCAACTTAACGGTATCAGTGAAAGGTAACACCGCTTATAAAGCTGATGGTGCAACGCAAATTCTCAGTGGCGACAAGATTGTATTGAAAACGGGTGGTTCCTCTTTAGTGATGAACAGTGATGGTTCAATAAAGTTATCAGGCTCGGCTATTACGATCGAAGGCAGTGACAAAGTCGTCGTGAAAGGTGGCAACGTAGTGGTTAACTAACAATGGAAAAGCAACCTCTTACAACAGAAGTAATATCAGAGCAGCAAGCCGAATCAACGGCTTGCTTTTCGCGTTTTGGAAGAATAGTGGGTATCAATGAGTCTACGGGCAGTGTGCGAGTTGATTTTGATGGTAACCCATTTAAGCAGCCACTCACTGCGAGACTAGGACGTGGCTTTCGTCGTTCTGAGCTGCAAATGGCTATCGATAATCGATTAAGTTGTCGAGTTGAATTTTTGAACGACGACTTAAGCTTGCCTCTTGTGACGGACATTTTCTTCTCCATTCTGGATGACTCTGACGAGTTTGTATTGCGAGCGAAGAAGATGGTTATCGAGACAGAACAAGAGTTGGTAGTCAAAAGTGGTGAGACAGAAACTCGCTATAGCGGGCGCGATGGACGAATTACCACTAAAGCGAAGTACGTCACTTCTCAAGCAGAAAAAGCACAAAAAATTCAAGGCGGAACGATCGCAATTAACTAATTACCTAGCATTAGCTAATTTACGTCGAGTTAGCTAATTACTTTGTATTAACTAATTGCAATCGCGTTATGGCACGCTAATAACGGATAACTAGATGCGACAAAGAATCGGTGTCGAGCACCTAAAGGCACCCATAACCAATCAAGAAGTCGAAGGCGCGTTAGCAAAAGCTGATCGCGCTGTGAATGACCTTTCCCAGTTGCCAGTAACATGGCTGGATTTCTGTAATGAAAAGCTGTCCATTGCTTCTGAAAGTATCGGGTTTTTAATCAGGCAGCGAGTTCAAATTCACAAAAGGGGTTATCCAAGTCGTGAGTTGGCGTATCTCAAGCTGATCGAACGCCAAATTGAAGAACTGAAGCAGGTGTACTTGTCGTTTTATCGGCTAGCACCGGGGTTGATTCATCAGTTAAGAGGCCAGGAGCCAGAAATCTACAGCTGGCTGATGCTACAGGGCGAGTTGGGCTCAGAGTTGGATAACCTTTTGTGCGGATTGAGTTTACTCGAAGATATTGACGCTAAAACCGCAATGGTCATTGCCGTACAATCTCCGGTTGAATCTATGGATAGCACGCTTTCGGAGCTTATTGAGGGCAATGCGACATCCAGTGCGTTTTACTTTGAATGCTTACGTGTACGTCAAACATTAAGTGTTTCTCTCATCAAGCGCTGGCACAAAGCCAGCATCATTAGCTCTCAAGTTGCTTTGCCACTGCTCGTTTTACAAGACGTAAAAGAGGGGATTGATTGGCTTAATGACAATGCAGGCAGCGAACAATATCTATTTGAACGTTTGATTACCAAACGTGACAGAGGCACTTGGTTCCGTCAGTGCTTTGGCATCGAACCAAATAGATTACCATCAGCGCAAGTGCTCACTTACGCCAAGTTGCTTGAGTTAAAAGAGTTTGAGGCGTTTGATATCTCTTCTTCATTAGCACCTGTTGATTTTGCGCTGAGTGGTGATTGGAAACTGGTGCCCCAAATCATCGAGCACTTGGAAAGTCTGGAGGAAGCTGAAGGTGAAATTTGGCTTCAAGCCTTGTATGTCGTCTACGGAAAGCTTCTTCCTCTGACTCCGCAAGATGTTGGTGTCGAGTATGAATGGGAAGAGATCGTCGATCTGCTCAATGAGTGGGTGGAAGATGAAAAATATATCCAAAATCTACCAAGCCGCTTGGGTTACGCATTGAGCTTCGAGTCTACGTTAGCTGCGATGCAAGATTCTAACGTTGATGTGCTGTTCCGCGACTGGCTATGGCGCCAAATCTGTATTCAATCCAGAGCCTACGTGCCTTGGGATATGGCAATGCCGATTCATCAACAAGACTGGAACTTTAACAATTTAAAGGCCGCACCTTCTGCGAGCGAACGATTCAACTTAAGGAATAGCAATGCAGTTATGGGATATTGAGGCGCACCCTGAGCTATCACTTAAAGGTCGTTTTCAACGTGACGAAAACGGCGATGAAGTGTGGGTTGTGGTCGCCAAACGCACATGGCAATTCGATGGTGTGGTTTGGCACGAATTAGGTGAAAGTGAAATCTTCGATGATCCCCAATATTTGGGCGAAGAAGGCTTCTCTGCGATGAAAGTTGACCACGAATTCGCGTATACCAAAGACAATACAGATGTACTTGTTTACGGTAAAGCGCGCAGTTACGCGAAAAAGCCAGTGACATACCAAGAGTGTCGCGTGTTGATTGATGGTCATATCGATAAGACTCTCGCTATTCACGGGGAACGCGTATGGGTTGAGCATGCTGGCAGTATCACGCTGAGCAATCCAGTCCCATTTATTGAAAAAGACATTGATTACACTTGCGCGGTAGGCGGTGATTTACGTAACCGAATAGGTGGTGGGGTTGCCGACTCCAACAAAGAATTGCTTGAACAGAAAGTACCCTCGATTTTTTATCCCCGAGAGGACTGGAGTGCCGCCGCGAAAAAACTACGCGTTGCGGGGTTCGGGCCAGTGCCTCCGTTCTTTGAGTCGCGCCAGAAGCTGGCCGGCACGTTCGATGACGATTGGATTGAGAATCGCAAGCCAATGTTGCCACTCGATTTTGATAAGCGGTTCTTCCAAAGCGCGCCTATTGATCAACAGTGCAAAGGCTTCCTTCGTGGGGGGGAGCGTTTGATGATGAGTGGCTTTTGTCATGATGACACGCTTTCATTTCGAATTCCTAAAGAAAAATACCGTGCGATCGCGACGTTCAAAGATCAAAGTTATCAAGCTGATATGGCGATGTACACCTTATTCGTTGATGCGGAAAAGAAAACTATATCAATCAGTTACACCGCTGCGTTTCCTTGTCAGGGCAAGGAGCATTTGTTGGTGTCGACATCCATCACTAAGTTGGAAGAGGTAAGCGAGCATGCATAATTCAACAGGCCGTTACGTGCTAGGGATGGAAGTGATGACGCCAACCGGTATGAATTTAGATATTGCTAGTGCAGTTTCGTATGCTGACTTAGGAAGATTCGACCAATGTGTAGGGGATGATGGTATCGAGCGTTTTACTTACGCCAAAATCGAATACACCAAAGAAAGTGAGCAGTTTGAGAAAACGTGTGAGTTAATCACCCACTTGCTTGATTCATTGTTAGCACAGTTACCACGTTCATTGAGACCAATACCTTTGCTTATAGCGGTGCCTGCGTCTGTTTCACTAGTAAAGGTGCAAGAATGGCTTGGTGAAAGTAACTATGCTGAATTTCTCTCTGTGGTGAATGCTGTTCATGCCAGTGGGCCTAGTTTCGTTCTCCAGGCCATGAAATCATTGGATAAATATGATGCTATGATGTGTATCAGTGTCGATTCCTTGGTGAGTTCGATGCAAACACTCATCGACGATGCGATGGTAATGAGTACCAATAATCCATGGGGCGTTATTCCGAGTGAGGGTGGGGCGGGTTTAATTCTTTGTCGAAGAAATACCGTAGAAACATTGAAACTTAAGCCTCAAGCGCAGCTTGGCTACATTGATACGGAATTAAACACTTCAGACCGAAGAGGCATGTTTCGACTTGTTCAACGTGCGAGTAAAAAGCTCGATTTATTTGGTGAAGTGTATTCCGATATGACGAACCTGCGCATGCATTCGGAAGATTACGGTTTTGCTCTGGGGGCGAAAGCAGAACGATTCACGAACCCAGAACAACCGCAGCTTATCAATGAGTTGTGGGGCACAATGGGCAGTTGTTCTTCTCTCGCTTTAATTGCCTTTGCGGTCAGAGAGCACCACTTTAAGCAACCAACTACGTTGTTAATGTTCGACTTTCATGGTGACAAAGGAGTTCTCCAATTACTGCAATGTTAGTGGGCACTCATCGATCAAATGGCAATGAAAATATACTCATATTATTAGGTTGAAGTTTGTAACACGAAAAAGCGTATAACTCATGCAGTGAAAGCGTAAGTAAAAAGGTCTAATAAGTTAGTAATAATAACTAAAATAATAGGCTTACTGTTTGTTTTAAATACCAACCTTGATACAAGTACGTTCAAGAAAATATTATTCAACTCTAATAATATTTATTCTATGAAAGAGTACTAAGTGTCTAATAATCAGAGTACAGCCAAAGGATATATCGATCAGTTGGTTGTTAAAGCTATTGAGAAAAAGAAACTGAATGAGCAAAGGCTAGCAGAAAAAAATAAGCCGAAGCTTGAGTACGTGCTTTTTTCACAGTTTGATGTATTAGACAAGCTTCCTTCTAAAAATGGTAAGACAACGGTTTACCATCTTGCAAAAAAAGGGCAGCCAGAGAAGCAAATCTGTTGCAAAGTTATCAATGATGACTCGCCAGAATTTGCGAGCAAAATGTTGATTAACGAAGCGAGCAGGCTGGAGCTTTCTCAACACCCTAGCGTGGCTAACTTTGTAAAAATCGGCAACGAATTCGAACGCCCATATTTGATGTACGAGTGGATCCAAGGTGAATCACTGGCAGAAAAAATGGAGCGTCATTCTTCTAAAGGCTTCCGCCACGACCACATCGCTTGGTTGGTGTATCAACTCGCTGGCGCTCTAGAGTTTATGCATACAAGAGGTATCTGCCATCTTGATATTAAACCATCTAACGTATTAGTGAGTGAAGGCGATTACGTTAAGCTCATTGATTTCGGCGCTGCTCGTTACATTGGAGAGACAGAACCTTACGCAGAAGCAAGCTTGAGCTACGCTTCCCCTCTTTATATAGAAACTGGCATCGCGGAACCGCAAGATGATGTTTACTCTCTCGCTTTGCTCGCTGGACATCTATTTTTAGGCTCAATATTTGGTGATGCTTGGAATAGGCAGTTAAAAGACCGAAAGCGTCCGGCTTTGATCCCGGCTCATATTTGGAAATTGCTGAAAGAAGTCATCAACAAACCAAGAGGGCATGGCTATACCGCTATTTCTTTTGCTCAACAGTTAGCGCGAATCGATACGCAATCAATTAGCTCAAATTCTAACGCACCAATTTTCAGTAGCTTGCGTAACGCGGACTTGCTGCTTACACACTGTAAGCCAAATGATAAAACGGCGTATGGTCGCTTTAAAATATTAGAGGCGAGCTTAGTGTTGAGTGTGCTGGCAACAGCAGGAAGTTATTTGTATCAACAGAATAAAGATCAATTGGATGCCATTTTTTCCCGAGGTGTCACTACTGTAACTCACGTTATTACGCCCTCTGAAACGGCTTCTTTTTTGGCTCAGCCTCCATGGAAAATCAAAGAAGAATTGTCTCAAGCTACTCAGAGTATTGATATGACAGAAGCTTATCGAACAGCATATCAAGCTCAGCAGTTAAGCCTCTCGAATTTATATGAAGAAAAACAGGCTCAGTTAACGTCGTATCAATCGTTAGCGGATGGCTTACCAATGGCATTAGTCGAATTACGTAAGGAGCTTGTCACCTTGCGAGAAACCCTTGTTCGTGACGGTGCCCTGTTTCCATATGCGGATGAGGCGTTGACTAAAGTGATGTCTGGATTAAATGTCGCGTCTATCGATTCCATGAAAGTATCTGCCATAGCTGGCAGTCGAGATAAGCAGATTACTCGCTTAATTTTAGATGGTGAAGCTAAGCTCGCAGAAAATGAAATGAAAGAGGCATGGTTGTTAAACCAGTCACAAGCCTATTTCTACAACCAAATCTTACCAAAGGCTGTGATGGAAAATATTAATGACTCCATCGATAAACATGCAGAGGCGCACTTTTACACCAAAGCAATTGAAGAAGCTGAATTAGCCAAAGCCTACTTCGGTAATACGCCAGAACTAGACAAAAAAATAAAGGATTTAATCGTCGCAAGAAGCGAATTTATTTTGTTTAGCACCGTGATGGAGCAATCCGTTTACGACAAACAAAAGCTACATGAATCCCTTGCCGATTTAGAACGGAATGCACCAAGTAAATTTACAGAAATCACGAAAATTCTAGATAGCATGGCGTCGGATGCGATAGAGCAGAGCCATCGATTATCTAAGCCAGCAAATGGCGCAATTGCGGTAGCGCGAGCGTTGAGAGATTACTTGACTGAAGGAGACGTGAATTTTGTCCAACATTGATATCGACCGTCTGCTTAATCCTATTTCTGATGAATCTCCAGTGGGAAACGATGCCCGTTACGAGTTTTGCTATGAAATGATGGAGTCCGAAGTGAAGAAATTCGGTTCCTTGTTTGGCGAAACAGTAGATTGGAGCGTGGTAAAAACGCACGCGACCGAAGTTCTAGAGCACCACAGCAAAGACTTAAAAGCCATTTGTTACCTCGTTCGCGCGCTAACAGAAGAGTTTGGTCTGCAAGGCTTTGAACAAGGTCTAAAGCTGCTTAGTGAGGCGTTAAGTCGCTTTGGCGTTGAATTGTATCCTTCCCGAAAGCGGGGTCGAGATGGCGCGGTCGAATGGTTGAACCATCAGTTTAAACTGGTCAGCAGCAAGTTAGCGGAAAGCGCTCAGTCATGGGATTTGGTATCAAACTGCATTTCGACTATTGAAGAAGTGCAGCGTCAATACGACGAGGTTTATCAAGACTCAGAAGCGGATTTCTTTGAGATTCGCACTCAACTCAATGTTTTATCTCAACAAGCGGCGGCTGATGAGCAGAGCGATGATGCAGTCGTTAACGTCGAACAAGCGGCGCCTGCACCAGCTACGCAGCCTGCTGCCGCAGAAACGCCAGCGCAGAGTGAAGTGCAAACCGCACCGGTGAAGGCGGTTCCGCCGGCCCCTAAAGCTGCGCCAGTTAAGAAAGCGGTAGCAAAAGAAGTCGATGTCGATACGGACTTCTCTTCGCCGACGGCTTCTAAGCGCACCTTGAAGAAGGTTGCGGAAGTCATGCTTCATGCGAACCCAAGTGATCCGCTGGCTTACCGGATTTATCGTCATCTGACTTGGGATGACATTGATGGTCTACCCGACCACCAAAATAATCAAACGCCTTTGAGCTTGGCAGTGTCGTCCGATCAACAAGCGGAATACCGAGATAAAGCTGACCAAGAAAGCGACATCGACACGATTAAGCGTTTGGAGCGCACATTAACGGATGCGCCGTTTTGGCTGACGGGCCATTACTTCGTGTATTCGATGCTTAATAACTTGGGCTTTGATGATGCAGCGCTTGCTGTGAAACAAGAAGTGACGCGTTTTGTTGAATCGCTAGAGGGCATCGAGCACCTCTCATTTAAGAATTCTATACCATTTGCAGATGAAGCGACCTTGAGCTGGTTATCGACTCAAGATACTACTTCTTCGACTTCTCAACCCGTTGTTCAAACGGTTGTGATTTCGCAGGAAGACTCGCTGCCAATGGAGGATATCACTCTAGAAAATCTAGGGGAATGTGCCGCAGAGCTTGCCCACAAACTTGAGCTGGATAGCTCGGGACGAGGGCAGTTCATGCTGTATTTACAATTGATAGCAGCTTACCAGTCTGTTGGATTATACCCGTTGTGTTTGCCGTATCTTGAGAAGGGGTGGGAAGTACAAAAAGCGTTTAATCTCGCGAGCTGGGAACCCCACTTATCGTCACAGTTAGAAGACCTAATTCGAAAAACACTCCATCGGTTATTTGGAAGCAAGGATCTTCTACCTGAGAAGTATGAAGAGTGGAAAGCAATTTACGACTAATTAAAGAGTTAGATAAGGAACGAATTATGTCACGTGACGGCTCGGTGGCTCCTAAAGAGCGAATTAATATCCGTTATGTTCCAGCAACTGGCGATACGCAAGAAGACGTAGAGCTGCCGCTAAGCATGATGGTAGTTGGCGACTTTACTGCGCGTGCAGATGAGACACCAATTGAAGAACGTACTCCAATTAACATCGACAAAGACAACTTTAACGAAGTGCTAGAGGGCATGTCTCCAAACGTTAAAGTCAACGTTGAAAACCGTCTTTCTGATGAAGAAGGCGGCCAGATTGGTGTTGATCTGACCTTCCAAAACATGAAGGACTTCTCTCCTGAAGCGATCGCGAAAAGTGTACCTGAACTAAACAGCCTACTTGAGCTTCGCGAAGCCTTGGTTGCACTTAAAGGTCCTCTAGGAAACGTGCCTGCGTTCCGTAAGAAGATCGCATCGGTTCTTCAAGATGAAGAAGCGAGAAAGAAACTGTTGGATGAACTAAGCATTGGCAACGACCAAGACGCGAAAGAAGAGTAAGGGATATCATGTCTGCAGAAGCACAAGCGCCAGAACAAGAAGCAGCCTTAGTTGAATCAGGCTCACTTCTGGATAGCATTCTTAACGAAACACGTTTAAAGCCAAGTGATGAAGGTTTTGACGTTGCAAAACGCGGCGTAGAAGCATTCATCAGTGAGCTACTAAGCAGTTCGAACACAGAGAAAGTCGACCAATCTCTGGTTGATCTGATGATCTCTGAAATCGACCAAAAATTGTCTAAGCAAGTTGATGCAATTCTTCACAACGAAGAAGTTCAAGCGATTGAATCAACGTGGCGTGGCCTTAAGTACCTGGTTGATCACACTGACTTCCGCGAGAACATTCAAATTGAACTGATCTCTGCGAAGAAAGACGAAGTTCTTGATGACTTCGAAGACGCTCCAGAGGTGGTGAAGTCTGGCCTGTACAAGCAAATCTACACACGTGAATACGGCCAGTTCGGTGGTAAACCTGTTGGCGCCGTCATTTGTGATTACGCTATGTCAGCTTCGTCGCCTGACATCAAATTGATGGAATACATGGCTAACGTAGGTGCAATGTCTCACGCACCATTCATCACGTCGGCATCGGCTAAATTCTTTGGTCTAGACAGCTACGAAGAGCTGCCAAACCTAAAAGATCTGAAGTCTGTATTCGAAGGTCCACAGTACGCGAAATGGCGTGGTCTGCGTGAGCACGAAGATGCGCGCTACCTAGGTCTATGTACGTCTCGCTTTATGCTACGTACACCTTACTCCGTTGAAGATAACCCAATCAAGGCGTTTGACTACGATGAGCAAGTAACAGACAGCCATGATAACTACCTATGGGGCAACTCAGCGTACGCGATGGCGTCTAAGATCAGTGAATCATTTGCTAAGTACCGTTGGTGTCCGAATATTATTGGTCCTCAAAGCGGTGGTACTGTACAAGATCTACCGGTTTACAACTTTGAAGCTATGGGTCAAATCGAGACTAAGATCCCAACCGAGATCCTGGTTTCTGACCGTCGTGAGTATGAGCTAGCAGAAGAAGGTTTCATTGCGCTAACCATGCGTAAAGGTTCTGACAATGCGGCGTTCTTCTCTGCAAACTCTGTTCAAAAACCAAAAGTGTTTGCGAACACGCCGGAAGGCAAACAAGCCGAGATGAACTACAAGCTAGGTACTCAGCTTCCTTACATGTTCATTATCAACCGTTTAGCGCACTACATAAAAGTGCTACAGCGTGAGCAAATTGGTTCTTGGAAAGAGCGTTCTGACCTAGAAATCGAACTGAACAAGTGGATTCGTCAATACGTTTCTGACCAAGAGAACCCGCCAGCGGAAGTTCGTGGTCGCCGCCCACTTCGCGCTGCGAAGGTTGAAGTATCAGACGTAGAAGGCGATCCAGGCTGGTACAAAGTATCGATGTCTGTACGTCCTCACTTCAAGTACATGGGCGCAAGCTTCGACTTGTCTCTAGTTGGTAAGCTAGACCAATAACCCATTACTGAAACCATCAAGCAGCCAGTGAAGACTGGCTGCTTTTTTCGTAGGATCGCATATGGAAAAAGGTTACCGTCTTTTAGAGCGGATCGAGCTAGGAGAACCAAAAAACTGCTACGAGAAAGTGGTGTCTCATAAGCATTTGATTGAATCCATTCACTCGCATCTCGCTGACTTGTTGAATACGCATTCCGGCAACGCAATGATCGACAATGAGTATGGTCTGCCAGATTTTAACGACGTACTTTCTAACAACACGAACCTCGTTCGCCATATTCAAAAAAACATCACGTCAACCATAGAACGCTTTGAGCCCCGACTGTTTAATGTCGAGGTTCATTACCGTGAAGACCACCATAATCCATTACAACTCGGCTTTGGTATTCGCGGCGAAGTTTCCCATAACGGCGGTAAAGTCCCAATGTCGATCGATGTCTACATGGGAACCGACGGCCAATTTAACGTTTAGTAGGTGCCACTTGAGTAACAGTAAATACTTTCAAGATGAACTCACGTATTTACGCGAGTCGGGTAGTGAGTTTGCCAAATATCATCCGAAGTTAACTCACTTTCTCTCTGAAGGAACTTTTGATCCAGATGTCGAACGACTGCTGGAAGGTTTTGCTTTTTTGACCGGACGCATCCGCGAAAAGATTGACGATGAACTTCCTGAGCTAACGCAATCTCTGATGACTTTGCTGTGGCCACATTACATGCGTTCGATTCCGTCTTTGTGCATTAGCGAACTAAAACCGCATACCGGAAGTGTTACTGAGAAAACCGTGGTGAAACGTGGTGCGGAAATGGCCAGCGAACAGGTAGAAGGCACGCAGTGTTTGTTCCGTACTTGTTATGACGTCAATCTATACCCAGTTACGATTACTAACATCGAACAAACTAACAGCCGCACCAGTTCGATGATTGATGTGACGTTATCGACGGAGCATGGCCTGGAACTGTCTCGTATCGGTTTAGATACGTTGCGTTTGCACCTGCATGGTGAGATTCATATTACTCGCACTGTCTTCTTATGGCTGTTCCGTTATCTAGATCACGTCGAGTTGGATGTTGGTGGCGGCTACAAACATCGTTTAGGGCCAGAATACGTTAAGCCAGTCGGGCATGAAGAGGACGAGGCGCTGCTGCCTTACAGCAAAAACTCCTTTGCAGGCTACCGTTTGCTGCAAGAATTCTTCTCTTTGCCAGATAAGTTCATGTTCTTCGACATTAAAGGCTTAGAGTGGCTAAAAGGCATTCCGCAACGCAGCACGGTCAAAATCAAATTCCACTTTAAGCGTGCTTTGCCTTCAGAAGTGGTACTTAAAGATAAACACTTAAGGTTGCACTGCACACCTGCCGTTAACTTGTTTGAAAAAGACGGCGACCCAATCCGTTTAGAGCATCGACGAAACGAGTACAAGGTGCGTCCACAAAGTAACACTCAGGAGCATTACGAGGTTTATTCCATTGAGCAAGTGGAGAGCTGGAGTAAAGACGAGCGTCGCCGAAAACCACTGATTGAATTTGAATCGTTTGAGCACCAAATCAACCAGCGTGATAAGCGAGAGTTCTACAAATCCAAAGTGGGCGAGCGAGTAAGCGGAAGAGGGTTAGAGCGCTATATCTCATTCCATACTCACAATGGCGACATCGCGGATTTAGGGACTGAAACAGTATTGATGAAACTGCAATGCAGTAACGCGGACTTAGCGGAGCGCCTGTCAGTAGGAGACATCACGTACGCGACGCACAAATCGCCAACGTATGCGACGTTTAAAAACATTACTAAGCCAACACAGTCAGTAAGTCCTCAGGTTAATGGTGAGCTTCAATGGCAGTTGATTGCCAACATGTCGCTCAACTACTTGTCTTTGGCCAATATCGATGTGTTGAAAGTGTTGCTCTCGACTTATGATTTCCACTCTCGAGTCGATAGACAAGCCCACCGCGCGTCGATTCATCGACTTGATGGCATTATTTCTTCAGAGATGAAACCAATCGATCGCGTATTTCGTGGTGTATCTGTGCGTGGTAACCAATTCAAGCTCGTGACGGACTCTAAGTTCTTCGTAAATGAAGGCGATATGTTCCTTATGGCCACGGTATTGAATGAATTTATCCGTTTGTATTCGAGTGTGAACTCCTTTACCGAACTAGAGGTGTTCGATGAAGCGACGGGCGAGGTTTACAACTGGGCAAGCCTAATCGGGCAGCAGACGATACTATGATTAACACACTTTCTGATAAGTCGAATGAGTTTAGTTTCTACCAAGCGGTGTTGCTGTTAGAGAAACACTACCAGCTGGAGCCAAACTCAAATTTTGTTGCCGTGGGCGAGAACAAATACTTTCACCAAGAGCGAATTGAGTTCAGCGTGTCGCCAAACCTGTGCTTTCCAAAGAGTGATATGGACTTTATTACTCATATGGAAAGAAACGGACAGCAATATTCACGTATTGAGACGAACTTTCTTGGCTTGCATGGTTCAAGCTCGCCCCTGCCTGCGTCTTACACTGAGAAACTCGTCGGTCGTGATCCCGATGATAACCCAGTGAAGGATTTCTTCGACTTTTTCCACAACCGCTATACAAGCTTACTGTATCGTGTTTGGAAGAAATACCGATATCACGTGCAGTACAAAAGCGGGGCAAGCGATGCTTTTTCTGGGCGCATACTGCATTTGGCTGGTCTTTCTAGCGTTATGCAAGATTGTGAAGTAGCGGAGTTAGATCGAGCGAAAGTTCTGTCTTACGTGAACCAGTTATCTACGCGTACACGCTCACCCAAGCTTATTTCCGGTATTGTTTCGCACTACTTTTCACTGCCGAATGTGCGAATCGAAGAATGGGTTTATAGACGCGTAGAAATCGCTGAAAGCCAGCGTAACAAACTCAATCGTTCCAATTGTGTATTGGGGCAAAGCTTACACTTGGGACAAAGCATTGCGGATTTGAACGGCAAGTTTAACTTGTGTATCGACAACATTGATTTTGAAACGTTTAAGCAGTTTTCCTACGATGGTGAGTTACATAAGACGCTGGTGGGCTTGATGCGCTTTATTCTGCGTGACCCAATGTCGTGGGACCTAAAGTTGACAGTTAACCTAGGCAGTATTCCAGAAAACAAACTGGGTAATGGAGAAGGGAACCAACTAGGTCAAACGTTCTGGCTTGGCAACCCAGGTGATAAAGACGCCAAAATTCGACTTATCGGAAGCATATAAGAAAGCCGCTCAACGAGCGGCCCTTTATGTTTTCCTCAAAGAGGTCAGAAAAGCTTAACGACTGATCGGCTGGTGCAGTACAACGGTAGTATCAAGCCTTTGAATGCCGTTAAATGATTCAATTTCATTACAAAGATGATGAATAGACTGCAGGTCGGGCGCTTCAATTAGGGCAATAATATCAAAGTTGCCACCAACAACGCTCGTTAAGCGAACCTCAGGGATTTCTTTAAGTGCATTCGTTACATCATTCTTCTTACCCTTTTCACAAGAGATCAGTAGATAACTAGCGGCTTTTCGCCCTTCATTTTCTACACGAATCTGTGCGGTATAGCCTTTGATAATACCGGTCTTTTCTAAACGATTAATTCTTTCTGCTACTGCTGTTCGAGACAAACCAATGTTTCGGGATAGATTCGCAATCGACTCTCGCCCATTCGACAATAGACTTGAAAGTATTTTTCGATCTAATTTATCTAAACCTTGTAAAGTCATGTTTGAAATCATGTGTTCTGCCTATTTTGTTTTTATATTGTTATTAAATCGACTCTGGGAGCGTAAAGTTATACAGCTCAGCAAGAGTGAATGGGTTTTTCTGTGTCAACGGAGTGATGCGTAAGCTCAAGTCCCTCCCTGACACTTTTATGTCACTGACAAAGCTGCCGTTATGAGTGTTTGTCAAGGTCGAGTCACCTAGCAATCTGTATATCGCCCATTGACCACTCTTATTTAAAACGTGCTGTCTGCCTTCATCGGTTACATCCTGGAGTGTGATACTAATATTGAAGTCACCATTTTGCGGTGGCCATGCCATTTCACGAATGCGGCTTGGACCGTGGTAGTAACTTATATTGGTATCTGCAATTTTTAAGCTCGCTCTAATCGCACTAGAATCAAGATCGAGTACTCTTGCACTAAACGGAATATGAACGCGGTTCGTGCTTTTATTAATTAATGTGTCTCGAATAACGTTATAGTTACGCAGTTGCACTAACAGAGCCGGAGAGATTGGCATCGTCTCGCCATCCACCTGTTTTGGCGTCCACAAATTGGTATCGTAGAACGGTGCAAAATTTTTCTGAATAAATGTGTCTAACAAACCACCGGAAGCAAACAGCAATTCAAAATCTTCAATTGAGATTTCCTCGGTCGCTGTTAGATCAAATGGGTATCGTCCTAGCCCTATCTCTTTAAACTTGGTGTAAATCTCGCTGTACCATTGGGTTTGAATGCCTTTAGCGGACTCTTTAATCATGACTGACCAGCTTTGTTGAACCACATCTAACAACCAGCTACGAACGGGTTCCGGTGATTTTTGGGCAATCTGTTTAAGTTTGATTAATGGGTCAGCTTCACTGCTGTTCATTCGATGCTGAGCTGCCGCTAGCGCCGCCATTTGCGGGTCAGGTGCATCAGCGATGTCTTTCATATACGTGCGAACACGGCTTAGCGCAGTTACGGTCTCATCCCAAGGAGTAGGGGAGTTTGGTGTTTCACTGACCTGAAGTTGGTTTAATAAGTGAAAAGCTTGTTCAACACGTTTCATCAACAAGTAATCAGGCTTAACTACTTCCTCTACTGCGTCTGATGCGGAGTCTGCCGCTGCCACGAGTTTCGGGTCTAGCTTTGAAATCAGAGCATTTTTTTCACCAACGGGTGAAAATTGTGTGTTGGCATAGACCTGCTTCAGTACGGTTGTCATTGGTGAAGAAGGGCCCGAGATTAAGTCTATCGCGTTCGTTAGATCGCCGACATTGTCATAGTTCTGGACTTTTAGTTCACTCAGCGCATTGCGCCAATTACTGATGTAGTCGTCAGTATATTTTTTACGTACTTCCTCTTTGAAGGCTTCTTGTTCTTCACTAGTAGGAATAACGTGTTGTGACAGACCTAAAACCCAGTTGTCACTGATGACTTGTTGTGACATTAGGTCCACGCGTGGTCGATAAAAAGTGCTAAAACCAGTGGAGGTATAGATCTTATCTACGATCAAGCGTTCGCTATCGATTGGTGTGTTGAACACATTGCTAAACTCAAAACCCACAGCTCGTTGCAGATCTAGGGTTCCTAAATCAATCGAATTTGCTTCGTTTAAAATGCCTGCATAAACGAGATCAACATTCGAATTTGCTAGCAATGAGCGACGTGTTGCGCGAACAAGATCCATATTGATATCAATTGGATCAAACTGTGTGCGAAAGTAAGCGTCCAAATAGCGCATCGCCTGATTGACGACGTCATTTTGGTTGCTCAAGTCGTTCATCATTTGGAGAGTTTGATGACGCAAAAAACGGATATCACGCTTTGTTGGATCGTTTAGCATTAGATACCCCTTCAATAGAGGTAAAGCGCGTGTAAAAGTGTTTTGATTTTGTGTCAGTTGTAGACGGTAACCTTTCTCAATGATAGGTATCAACTGTTGAGCAACGTCCTTAAGTAATGCTTCGTAAGCGATGCGAGTGCTTTGATCCAAACGGCTAATGTTGAGTGGTAATATCTCTTCATCCAAAGCCTTAGAACCTTTAAGCCACGCCCCATAAGAAGGCTCTATTGCTTTCGTCGCCTTCGCTAAAAGCTCATCGAATCTTGCATCTTGCTCCACTTGTGATTTGTCATCGATACTCAAGAGTTGATTCATCACATGTAAGTTACTGTCTAATGTCGTGAAAAAGAAGTAACTGCCCCCAGTAAGCAGGATAATAGAGCCGAGTATTGCCAAACGGCTTTGTCTCTGAATTAGACGAAGATACGTCTTGTTTTCGCCCGCAAAGTCGCTTTCCGGCAATATTTGTGAATCAATCAGAAAGCGAGAGAAATAAGGCGTTTCTGTTAACTGAGTATGCTCTGACGCGATAATAGGTAAGTTGAAGTAATTACTACAACTTTTTGCAAGTAAATTGTACTTGCGACCGCCTTGCAGACTCGAACTAAAGAAAATCTCACGGATGTCTAGTGAATAGACACCGTTGTTAACATCACATAGACGCTCAAGCACATAGCTGACTTCAGACTGACATAGCTCAAACTGCTTAGGGAAAGCGAGTATTGCTTGTTTCTCATCAATGTCCGTTGAATTAGCGGATGCATCTAGCGCATTACTTTCAAGCACTCTCACTAGATTTCGATAGCTATCGCGGTAGTACTCTGCAAATACACCTTTGGCTTCTTTTAGTGGGATAGAGAGGAACTCAACACGTGTCTTGAGAGAGCTAAAGTGCATGTATTCTTTAAAGCCGTCTAACTTGTCTAGCTTTGACATAATCAAATAGATTGGCAATGCTGAAGACGTTTTAGAGTTGATGGTACTCAAGCGCGCCAATAACGACGAAATGGTGTACTCTTTTTGCTCTGGCTCAGAGACGATCATGAACTCGAAATCGGTGAAGAATAGACACCCAGAAAATGGCTTTCTAGGTCGATGATGAATAACTTCTTCAATGAACGTATTCCATAAAGAAGCATCACTGCTTGATACTTCCTGGAACACTAAGCGTTGGTCTGGTTTGATGTATACAGCGCTGTCAGATTCGTACCATTCAAAAAAGTCATTCTTAGCGGTTCTAGTGCGATCCATCGGTTTGATTGCACTAGAATTAAATAAAAATTGACGTCGCCCTGACCCTTTATTACCAAGCATCAGGTAAATTGGTTTCTTGCCTGAGTTAGCAAGAAGAGGCTGGATAACCATAGAAAGTGCTTCTTCCTCGGTTTCCAAATGTTGAGCTTTAGCGTTGTTCTTTTTCTTCAACCATAATGTGAATTGAAAAATGACGTAAACAATGGCGATAGCACCAAGGGTCAGCCAAAGATAAAGTTGATCGATTTCGTCAAGAAAAAGCAGATAAATAGTGGTGATAATTGCAGCCACTAAAAACATTAATATGGTAGAAATCACCACTGGATTTCTAAACAGTTTTTGTTTGAACATAAGCCTAAAACTTCTTTAATTGTATTGTTATTTATTGTCAGTTTTTTCAGCTTGTAGCTGACTCAATTTATATAGGTAGATGTTCAGTAAAAGGGTTGCGCGGTCAATTTCCTTTTGCTGTGAATACTTTTCAGCGTATTCAATACGACCTAAAAGCGGGAATAACGAGTTACTGTATTCGTACGCCTTTTCAGAGTTCTTATCTACATTCTGTCTAGCTACGTTGGCAAACACCGTTCTTGCGTCTGAGAATCGCTTATAAACATCCATAAACTGGTCTTCTAAATGGGCGCTCTGTGTCAAAAAGTTTTGACGTAGCTGCTGTGCAGAAGACGAATCCGGATAGATCGCGATTAATTCATTGGTCAAGCTATCGAGCTCGCTGACGTTACTTACTTTTGCCGAGTCCAAAAACCAGTTATTCATCATAATATCGACACGATTAATCGCCTGCGTTTTCAATGACTGAGCATATTTTTTATTTTCGTAATCTAACGAGGCGACCAAATTTACAAGTTCATTAAGTGAAGCTTGATTAATTTTTTGTTCCAATGTTCGATAACGTTGTTGCTCGTACATGAAATGTGAACATATCGCAGTAACAATCAAACCAATAACGAAGTAGATCATAAATCGACCAGACTTTGCCGGTGATGCTTTCTCTTGGCTATTTAGGTTGGGTGATGACACCGGTGCCGGAGAGGGAGACACATTCACTTTAATTTCAGGTGCCTTCTGCGTTGCTGCAGGAGCGCTAGTGTTGGCTTGTTTTTTCTCGCGTAACTCAGCCGCAATTTGTTGTTCTTTTATCTGCTCAATCCATTGATTCAAAATACGGCGAATGCGACCTAATGACGGCGCTTCAATACCGTAATGAAGACGAAGCTCTTCCTCAATCCTCAAGCATAATTGATGTGCTGCCTCTATCAATGGAAGCTCTTCTGGTAACGCCCGATGCTTATTAATTCGTTTTTCAGTATGCTCTACCATCCATTCAATAGCGCTCATTCGTGCCTTTGACTTTGAATGCTCTGGATACGCGTTGAACCAATATACGACACACACATCAAGTATTGAGTTTAACCCTTCAACAAGGCCTCTTAAGCCGTCGTTATAGGTTGACGCAACGGTAAAGTAACAGCAACAACGTAGGTCTTTCGCTTGGGTACTCAAGATCTTTTTTGAGAGTGTTTGAACCGTTTTCCACGAGACTCTCCCTGTGACTTTATTCAGGTTGTTTATTTGACGTTTAATTTCGTCAAAATCCTCAGAACCATTAGGATTAGAGCCGCTTGGGTTATTTTCATCGATTGGTCTTCGAGCGAAGTCGGTAAAAAACATAAGGAAAGTTCCAACTGATCATATAGAAGTATTAAGTTATATAGGATTTCACTACTGTTATATTAAATTATAAGCAGTGCACATCTGTCGCAATTCTATAGACAAAATAAGCGGATTAGATAATAAAAATTCATTAAAAGAAATTAAATTACTTTTAGTGTGATCTTTGTTCATAATATTAATATCAATAGTTAAGTCTATTTATAAGAAGAAACTTATATATGAAGATGAGAACGTTGATTAAAAAGTAACTAAATTGTTATCGAAGATTACGCTTTGTTCAATTAGCAATCAAATTCTGTTACTTCTATTTAAATAGAAAGATTTACTGTCTCGTCACTTAATCTGTAGTCGGTTCTTTAGTTTTTGTTTGTAGGTAAAACAACCAACCTGATAGTTGAAATGTATTAAATTATAGGTGTTTTTTTAGGCTTATTGAAAAAGAGAATATAATTGATATCTTTCGCCTCTAAGTAGAATATCGGTTTTCCTAGAGGGACGAAATGCTAAAACCAAGTCAAATTGGGCTGATTTCAGCCATGTGTCTATTTTCTTCTGTTGCAATGGCAAAAGGGGAGCGATATGGACTCTCTACCAGTATGTTGACTATCGATAGCATTAAATACGATGAAGGTAAAAGTGGTGAGCAGGATACGCTTAGGTTCGGCTTGGTTCATACTCGTCCTATTGATGAAAACAATAACCGTTGGCGTTGGTGGTTAGGGCTAAACTATCTAGCAGAAGATATTGAAGCGCCAGCAAACGGCTTATATCAAGAAGCGACGAACTATGAACTTCGTGTTGTTCCTCAATATGCGTTGACTTCTTGGAGTGTTTTCACGCCATACGTTGGTGCGGGCTTGTCTGTCGGTTACTCGCAATATTCTAATCGCTGGCAAGTAGACCAAGAGGGCTATCGTTATGAGAGTGTTGAAGACATCGACCAGTTTGAGTTAGGTGCGGTTATGACCCTTGGTACTGCTATAAAGTTAGGCAGTAATCCTGACGCCCATATACAAATTATCCCGCAGGCCTCTTATATCCTTCCGGTTGTAAATGATGGAATTGGTGGGCTTGAACTATCAGTTTCTTTGCTCTTTTGAGGTTCGTAAATGTACTCAAATCAGCTAGTTTTATTTATCTCAAAGTGTCCAGAGGAATACACCGGTGCAAAGCATATTGAAATGCCTGAAAGTGGTGGTTCGATAGGTCGTTCCCCAAGCTGTAGCGTGTCTTTAGCCGATCACAACCGCTTTATATCGGGCACTCATTGTTTGCTCAGCGTGTATGGAGATACCTACTATATAAGTGACGTATCAACTAATGGCACAATGGTAAATGGGAATAAAATACTAAAAAATCAACCCGTTGCGATAGTTGATGGCGACATCATTTCTTTAGGGCAATATGAGATTGGTGTTTCTCTTGAGCACGTTACCTCAACACTAGACATCGCCGCTGATATTGCTCCTGAGCGAGTATCTAGCGATCCTCTGGTTAGTCTAGGAGATGCGGTTGTCGAAGAGGAAGAAAAAGTCGGTGCCTTAGAAGATTTGTTTATGGAGACTAAACAGGATGACATTGATTGTCATGATCCTGTTGCTCACCTTAACTTTTCGATGCAGCGAGATGACGATTACTTAATTCGTGATAATGAGCGTACAGAATCTGAACAACCTAGAACCGTGGAAAGCACGCGTCAGGTGGTCGATGACAGTTTCAGTATATATTCCGAATTCGATCAGCCAAGCCTAATCCCTGAAGACTGGATGGCTGCGGAAACCAAGAGTAACGCATCAGTCAATGATGCATTAGCGCCAGAAAGCGGTAAGGCACATAGAGCCGATATTGCCTCAGCTGAGGTGATGCAACCTGGCACGGTAGCCCCAGATAGCACGATTCAAAGACAACATCGTACGCCTAATGTTACTGAGATGGTCGTAGAGCAGGCTAACACAGGGTCAAAATGGGAAGAGATGACCCAATCTTTTACGCCTTCTCCTAACACTAATCAGCAACTTCAAATACCTACGGCAGAGCACGCGATAAACAGTATGACGAAAGCACAAGTCGATACTGATGCGGCCGTTTGCTCTCAAGATATAGCGCAAGCGTTTTTTGATGGTTTGGGTATTCGAAATCCAGAGTTGATGACAAACGAGGCGCAGTTATTCAAGCAAATGGGCACTTGCTTGCGTTTATGTATTGATAACCTACAGAAAGAGTTGCACGAAGTGGAATCGTTAAAAGATGAGCAGAGTGCGAGTGAGGCTAACTCGAACATCGCAGAGCTAATGCTCACTTTGAATAGTCAGCAATTACTGGCTCCAAATGAACTGGTTGAACAAATGCTCGATGAGCTGAACGATCACCAAGTTATGTTTAACAAAGCACTGAATGAGCTCGTTTTAGAACAGTCTGAAACGAACGATCCCGTAGCATTTGCTAACAGGGTCGCTAGCCAGTCTTTGTTCTCAACTAAGTCAAAGCTGTGGGCCGAATACCTAGATTTCTACACTAATAATCGTCGCCTGCTTAATGAAACATCCTTAAAAGGGCTGATTAAGAAAAACTATAACAAAGTGATTAAGGGAAACCATGCGTAGTATCGCCGTATTACTCGGATTTGCCATGTTGTCCGGTTGTTCCATGTGGGATCAATTTAAAGAGTCCACGGGTATCACACCAGAAACTTCGTCGATTGAATTGGTTATTGAGGCATCACCTGTACTCAATGTGAGAAATGGGGGCCAGTCATCTCCAGTTATTCTCCGTCTTCACGAATTAAGTTCGCCAGTATTGTTCCGAAGCTTAGATTTCTTTGCCTTGTTTGAGAGCGATAAAGCGTCGTTGGGTGATGAGTACATCAAACGTTACGAATATCAAATACAGCCAGGTGGAAAAGTTCATGAAATGCTAACGCTAGACCCTGACACTCGTGCCGTCGGTTTTTCAGTGGCTTTTCGTGATATTGATGGTTCGTCATGGCGAAAAGTGGAAGTTATTGAAGAGAAGAGCGAGTACTACATCAAGCTCAAGTTAGAGGGCAGTGAGTTAATTTCTGATAACACTCGCGGCATTGAACAGGTTTACTTTTAAGGGATAGAAACATGTCTTTATACAATCCAGTTGTTTGGCAAGATGGAATGTTCATGAAGCCGCAGCATTTTCAACAACTCGATCGTTCGCAAAGTAAACTATCGAGCCTACTGAGTGCCAATGCATCGCCTTTGCATTGGGGAATTAAACGTTTAGAAATCAACTCTCAGTTACTAGCACTGGGTAAAATCGGTATTACTCGTGCTGAAGGTATTTTACAAGACCGGACACCATTTGAGCTTCCGTTGCTTGCTGAGCTGCCTGAAGTGAAAGATGTAGATCCTTCGATTGCCGATAAAGTCGTTTATTTGTGCTGTCCGTTACCATCGGAACGTTCTGAGTTATTTGGTACCAAAAAAGACGGTGCGCGCTATACGATGGAATCTCAAGAAGCGGTTGACGCTTGTTATGATTCGGAAGACATGGCAAATATCGTCGTCGGTAAGCTTAACTTTTGCTTAATGTACGATCATGAAGATAAGAGTGCTTACACGTCTATTCCGATCTTAAAGATCTCAGAAGTGAAGCCTGATGGCAGCGTGATCTTAGATGATAGTTTCATTCCTACCTGTATCGATATTCATGCGTCGACAGTACTGAGTAAATTTGCGACCGAGTTTGCTTCTATGTTGAAGCATCGCGCGGAATCGATAGTTCAGCGATTAGGGGTGGTGGATCAACAAGGCGTATCATCGGTTTCTGACTTTATGCTATTGCAAGCGCTCAACCGATACGAACCCTTGTTTTGGCATTTCGCCAGCACAGAAGCTGTGCATCCTGAGTCTTTGTATCGAATTCTTCTTCAGGCAGAAGGTGAGCTTTCGACGCTGTGCTCAACGACACGCCGACCTATTGAGTTTACGAAGTACAATCATGGTGATCTTACTAGCTGTCTTTCTCGCGTCCTAGACAGTGCAAAAATGACATTGAGCGTGATGTCTGAGCAAAGAGCAATTCCACTGACCTTAAAAGATCAGAACTATGGCATCAGAACGGCAGCAATCCCTGACAATAAGATCATTGATACGACAACCTTTATCCTCGCAGTTAAAGCCGACGTGACCTTGGATGTTCTGCATACCCAGTTTGTCAGCCAAACGAAGATCGGTTCTATCGATAACATACGTGACTTGATTAACCTTCAACTGCCTGGGATTGAGATCAAACCAATGCCAGTTGTGCCACGCGCGCTGCCGTATCACGCTGGCTACACCTATTTCGAGCTCGATAAAACGGGCGAAGAGTGGATGGCATTGAAGAACACTGCTGCGATTGCGATTCACGTTGCGGGCGATTTCGCTAACTTATCATTGCAACTTTGGGCCGTTCGTCTATGAGTTACGCAGAAACCGACGTCACCGTAGTCTTATTCCAACCAGAGCCTGGCAAACCAATGGAGGTAATGCCAGCGCCTGACTTGTCGAGAAACATCGCAGTACAAGATCTATCTATCGATAACATGGGTATTAACCCGCTAGTGGACCATTTCTCATGGTTGATCGCTAGTCTGTCTTGTATGTCTTCGATCCCTTGGCTTGATGACCCGATGCCATTTCGTGAACAAGTGGCACGTGAGATTCGAAAAGGTGAACGAAAACTTAATGAAATGGAGCTCGATCGTGCTTCGGTTCTTGTTATTCGTTACTGCTTGTGTGCGGCGATTGATGAATCTGTTTGTCGGCAAGAGTGGGGGGCAAATAGTCACTGGAGCCAGAACAGCTTACTGTCTGAATTCCATAACGAAACATCTGGTGGTGACAAGTTTTTCGTTATTCTCGACCGCTTAAAAGCCGACCCTCGCAAATACCGTCACGTTATAGAGTTTCTCTATTTATTGCTTCAACTTGGTTTCCAAGGCAAGTACGGCCGTGAAGAGCGTGGTAACGAAAAGTTAGCGGAAATTGGCAGCACCATTTATCGATTAGTGCGAGATGACCGCCTAGCAGAACAAGAAAAAGTTTCTTTAATCAACCTTAAAGCTAAATACCTAAAGAAGCCGTTAAAAAGGGTAATTTCACCCAAGCTGATCTTGAGTCTTAGTGCGATGACGTTTGCGCTTATGTATGCGGCAACCTACATCGTCATAGACTTAAAATTTCAGCAACTGCTTGAAATGTATAGATAACCAGAGATCTAAAATGAGATCTTCTGTCAGTTTTAGGGCTTATTGTGAATATCACTGGTCTTTTAGTGAAATTCACTAGTTATTTAGAGAGATTGCAGTTTGCGATCTCTTTTATCATTCAATCAATAAAATTCAAATGGATTGGTTATGGGCGTAACAGTTGGTGCGAATGGACTTTCGATAGTTCATAAAGGCTCAGGTGGTGAAGCGAATGCAACGCTCCCAGATGTTTGTTTAACTAAGGTCGGCAAGCCAGTCGTTCCTATCCCTTATGGCAACAATGCTAAATCAGCAGACCTTGCAGGTGGGACTACGACAGTCTCTATGGATGGCGGTAACAGTGTCGCTATCAAGGGCAGTACGTTCTCAAAAAGTACCGGCGATGCGGGCGGTGACAGAAAAGGCGTTGCCTCAGGCACGATAGAAGCCGAAGCAAAATTCATTTCAGCTTCACCAACGGTTAAGTTTGAAGGTAAGGGCGTATGTCGCCTGTCCGATCAAATGACCATGAATAAAGCCAACACTGTGTGTCTTGGCGGCGCACAAAACCCATCGGTTTCTGTGAGTGAAGAGCAGGAAGGGACGTATACGCTGGATATAGAATGCAAATATCCAAATGGGCTCCCTTACTCTAATGCACAATTTTCTTTAGTCGAACCTTCAGGTGCTGTCATTGGGAGTGGAGTGCTGGATTCTAGCGGAAAAGCATCTGTTAATGGTCTCGCTCTAAAAGAATGCAAGTTAGTGCTCAGTGAAACTCAAGACTCTTACACCCCGAACCAATCTTTAGCTGAAAATATTGTGACGGAAACTTACCCTGATCCGAATGATTTTTGTACGTTTGTCGCAGGTCGCCGCTCACCATTTTGGGAAGATCGTGTTGGGGTTGCTAATGACTGGGGGATATTGATGTCCCCATCCTTCAGTGATGATGACTTTAAAGACATTGTGTTAGAGCAAAGCCGTATATCGTCTCCTTATGCGATTAGTCAAAATCACTCTAAAGACTTTTCTGATGCTTATGTTTCGGCACTTTATCACATCCAAACTGATACTACTGCGCTAGAGAAATATGAACCTTTAGTTGAACTGCTCTTGGAGCAAGTGCACGAAAATGGCGATATATTGAGAGTCTTATATCAAGCTGATGTGTTTGAGCCTCCCTATGAATTATTAGCGAAGCTTCGCTTTTTAGGGACTGGGAATACTGTGAAGTATTTGCAGTTTGTTTTATGGACGTTGATAAACAATCAAATCTGTTCATACATCGATGAGCTAAACAGTGAAATCATCGGTCGTTTAGATTTCATACAAAGCCAAGCTTCTGCAAGATCGTTGAGTTCTGTTGAAGAGGGTATAAACGGTTATAAAAAAGCACTTAACCACTTCAAACAAGCACTTCCTGACGTCATTAGCCAAATTTTCGAAACCAAAAATGACACCCTAATTTCTATATCGGCAATGGCCCTTGGGAGTACCGTTAACATAGCGAGCCAATCTAGCTTTGCTACTAATTTAGGTAGGGTTAATGCGGTGGTGTACACGAAGTCAAACAACTTGAACCGCCCATCATTTGTCACTTTTGACGATAACTTTTCTGACTAGGACATTTAAATCATGGATGCAGTTTTTCCGATAGCGCAACGAGAAGGTGACGCTTACTACACGCTCAGTGATTTTACGAAATTGTTTGATCAAGCTAAGAGCGGTCGTTATTTAATAGGACAAGGGTACGGTTGGCATAGTGGCATTCACTTAACATCAAAAATGTTACCGTGGGGGAAAGGGCTCAGACCTATTCAAGCGATGCTTGATGGAAAAATAGTGGCATTTCGCATAAATCCTGATTACCTAACATCAACGTACCAAGAGCAAGAGTTTAAGTATAGTAATAACTTTGTGCTTATCGAGCATGAGGCTGTAAACCCCGAAGATAATGAAGATGTATTTAAGTTCTATACACTTTATATGCACCTTGCGCCACCTTCAGATATTGGCGCCAATTCATCTATAACCACGCGTTACCGTTTACAAGAAGCGAGAAATGTACGCACTTTCAAACATAGTGATGTGCCTACTAATTCTGGTGAAAAAAAACAGTCGATGTCTAAAGGAACATTACTTGAATACCTGTATGCAGAAGAGAAGGAGACCCATCCATACCAGATCGACAAAAATACCTACAAAATGATAAAGTGCCGTGTGGTAGAGAATGGTAAATCGGCAAGTGGTAGCGAAAAAGCACTGTTAAACAAGATTGTTTGGTTTGCTTCGGGTCTCAATAGTGACTTTGACATTTTAGAAGATTCCTCTGCTGTCCTATCAGAACCAGTTTCAGAACCTAAATGGATGTCGGACAAGGCGGCAATGATTAGGGACGGTAGTGTGGTTTCTTTACTCCCACTCCTATTTAGAGAGGGGATAAAGGTTTCAGCTGGGGAAGATATCGGTTACATGGGACTGCATGAGTACAGTAACGATGCAATTGGAACTAAGAAAGAAGATAATCGTGTGCATATCGAGATGTTCTCTTTTGAGGAGCCGCCCGAATTTTTCAAAAAACAGATTTCTCCCAAAAATGCGGAAGAAAATCCACTTGTTGTTCTCGATGGGGCCGATAGTAGCGGTGCCGTTGATATGAGTAATTCGTTTATTCAGCAATTACTTGAATCTGTGACAGAAGATCAAGTAACGGACTTCTCCTCGTTCACTGCTCGCGATGCCAAAGTATACTTAGACGGTAAGCGTAAACACTTTGAGCGATTTATTGTGAAACATCCTACAGATTGGCATACAGAGTCGTCACAAAGTCTTTATGAATCAATCCATCAGACCGCAAAGGAAGCTCTAGATATTAAGTGCTCCGCTGGTTTTGTGACTATAGAGGACTACCGTAACTCCCCATGGCGCGATCAAGTGATGGATAGCTTTGATCTTTTCTCGCAATTCGAACTGGAAAGAGCAGATAAGTTCTCATGGATGCAAGATTTACAAGGTGATTTGCAACTAAGCGATGATAAGAGCCTTTGGCATTATTGGCCTTTTGTAGGAAATCACACCCAAAGTAAATGTTTCTGTAATCGTGATATTTCCAAGAGTTTTTTACTTGAAGTCTTAGGTGGAAAAGAAACTATTTTTGAGAACTCTCATTATGACAGTATGAGAAATGTTTCTTTAGATGAGTTATTAAATAGCTTGAATGACATGTTTAGGACGTATGAAATCGATGATTGTTTGAATAAAATCCACTTTCTGTCTCAAGCATTTCAAGAAAGTGATTTTTTCAAAACGACGGAAGAGTACTATTATAACGGGAAATATCCAGAGAAATGGAATAAGTACAGAGGTGGTGCATTCTATCATGGACGTGGTTTATTACAGATAACACATATAGAAAACTATGCTAAATACTTTGGTGTGAATACTAAAGATCTTACAAAAGAAATGATAGAAAGCGTTGCTAAAGATTTACACACGGCAGTAGATTCTTCAGGGTGGTTTTGGGTAAAAGGTAGTGCTTGGGGAGATATTCGTCCATTCGCTACCAAGAATGATCTATTTCGTGTAACGATCTCAGTAAATGGTGGTTACAATCATTTGTTAGAGAGAAAAAATAACTTATTAAAACTTTCAAAGTTGATTAATTGTAATTCAATATCCGATAACTATGACTTTAGTAAGTTTTATCTTAAGGATAGTTCAATGATCAATAAAAATTACTATAAAAGAAGTAAGAGTGTACATCACAAGCTGGAGTTAATGATAAATGAATAAAATGATTACATTTAGTTTAATCTTTTTATCAACATATTCTTTTGCGGAAAGCAGTATTACGCAAGAGCAAAAATTCACAGAGGCTGAGGGGCCTTTTTGTCAATATTCTCTAAAAGCAAATGGAACTTCATATGATTTTAGCTTTTTTGACTCATGTGGCACAAGCGATTTAATTAAATTGAATGAAGAGCTTTATTTGGTTGACTTGACTAATGGTAATATAAATAGCGAAGCATACTTTATTTTTGACACAGAAAAAAAAGAAGTTCCAAAAGAGATTGGTAGTTTGAACCTTAGTTATGACATTTACGATTATGGTTTTGATATTATCGATCATACATTATTGGACAGAGATAATGGTAAAATAATAAAAAACGCTAATAATAATTATACTGGCGTGTTGTCTTACATTTTCCAGAGAGATAATTTTAATATGAATATACCTAAAGATAGGATTTTGTATTGGAATAGAAATGGAGAAGAGAATTATTGTTCTTCTACAATAGTTTTTTCTGCTAATTATGACGAACATAGGCGAGATGTTTGCTGGAATAGTTTTTCATCAAGATATGAATATGTTGAGATTATTGAAGGTAGAGTAAGTTTAAGGATAAAGGGAGAGTTTGATGGAAGGCAGTTTAAGTTTGATAATAATGGTGAAGAACTGACGATTAATCCATATAATGGAAAGTATAGTACTAACAAAACCAACGAAAAATTCCCTGATGAAGACTATTTTAATATAAAGTGAATATATTGTTTTTATTTTTAATGTAGTTGAAATGCTTAAATTCAATGAAATTTATAAATCAATTGTGATGGTCGGGTTTTCATTTATTGTGTCGTTTTCAAATTTTGTAAGTGCAAGCTGCAACCAAAATTCTGTCATATTTACGTGTGATTTAGAAAATAAAGGTGGCAGTTTGAAAGCTTGCTTTAATCAAGCTGAGAATTCGATGTACTTCGTTGTTGACGAAAATGGGTTGAAAACAGTTTATGCCCCACGAAAGGGGAAGAGTTTAGATAACTATAAATGGATAGATATTTCTCTTGAAGAACCTGAATTCATTCCTTTGAAATTTGAAGTAAATGAAAACAAGAATGCGTACTTTTCATTGACTAGAGGTGGTGGACGGTTGAGTGTCGTTGCTAGCTTCGTTGACATGATTGAAGATGAAAATGCTGTTGAGTACTACTGTGAATTGGGAACTGAAACAGCTCTGGATCCCAACGTTAGATTAAAAATAAAACACGTAAAGCCTAATGACTTTGAAGCTTGGGGTTAAATAGCAATAGATTCCGGTGAGAGCCTAAATAAAATTCATTGTAATAAAAAGTTAGCTTTTCTAGAAAATCTACTCGAGACGTTTGGATAAGAAATGTTCAGATAAAAAGCGCCGAAAGGCGCTTTTTATTTTCTTTAAAATAAAGTATGGTCTCCCTCCTTTTAAAATGGTAAGTGTTGAATAATTATACAGTGGTTAGGTAAATGAATAAAATAACTAAACTCGCTTTGGCTTTGTCCGTATTGACATCTGTTGTTGGGTGTCAACTGGTCTCAAATACGCCGATGCAATCGACAGCAACGAAGGAAATAATTGAAAAAGCAAAGGCAGAGTTTGATGGACAACGTTTTTATAAGTTGAATGAATATGATGAAGAAATCAACGTTTCAGATGACGGGGTCATTACCTTCAAGTCTTACTTACCACGCAGTGGCGGCTATGAATGGGTACCAATTGTTATACGCGATACTAGTTTTCGTGTTTCTTGCGATTATTTCAGTGAATATGTTGAAGCTGGAATGGTTGTTCAGGTTCAGTTTGTAGGTAAACGCGGGCGCATTGAAAATTACGACAAGCAACGTTGTGAAGAGTACGGTGAGCCAACATGGCAATAAGATCTATGGATAATTAAAGCGCCGACAGGCGCTTTTTATTTACGTTTTAGTTAACCGTTAGAAAAGATGTAGACCAATCTTCGGAAGATTAGGCAAGCAATGCGTAGTATCTGGTCACAAGTTGGTATGAACTTGCCTTTTAGAAAACGCTAATAAAATCGCTAAACAGCTACATGATAATAGAACGACACCTAAGTTTTGTACTGTTCCAGCCATCGCTAATCCCGTCCCGATCATGATGTAGTACATGAGCCCAAATAAAGCGCCTGCGCTGCCAACCTGTTGTTTATAATTAACGAGTGCATCACTGAGTATGTTGGGTATCGCAATCCCGTAAGACATGACGACTAACACCATTGGAGCAACAAACCAGATTGATTGGTTCAGAATCAACACACCGACTGATCCAACGCTAATCAATATTGCTGAGAACCAAAGTAGCTGGCTTTTTTGAACATTTTTGGACACTAGGGATTTGTTTAAATAACTCCCAAGCAGAGTGCCTAACCCCAGTACCATGCCACTGTATCCAAATTGTTCGGAGTTATACCCAAGTGCTGAGAAAGTAAATGCGCCAAGCTGGTAATAAGAAAATAGAGCAATGTTATACAAAGCAAGCAGTAATCCTGAGCGCCAAATTCGCGCGTCTCTTACCATTTTCCAGCTAAGTTGATGCAACCGTACTGGTGTCTGTTCCTTCTGTGTTTCAGGAAGCTTAATAACGTTATAAGCGAACAATACTAACGCGATTAAAAACAAGGCAAAAAATACATAACGGTATCCACCAAGCGCTGTAAGCTGCCCGCCTAATAGCATGCCAACTACCGGGCTGATTGATATACCCATCCCCATTAAGCTGAAGACTTTACTCAGTTCTTGACCGTCAAACGCGTCACGAAGCATGGTCTGTGTGACAACGGATCCTACCGCGATACCAAATGCGCTTAGGGCTCGCGCGGCCATGACAACAGCAAAGCTTTCGGTTTGAGTTGCGAGTAAAGATGCGCAACCATAGATAAAGAGCCCAATAAGCATGGTGGGCCTTCTTCCCAGTTTATCTGCGAGAACTCCCCAAACTACAACGCCAATGGCAAAAGCTAGGAAGTAAATCGACAATGTTTGGGCTGCTTGTGCGTGGTTTACATCAAATGATAGAGCGATTGAGCTCAACGCTGGGCTATAGATGGTTTCTACAATTTGCGGAAACATCAACATAACCAGCATGAGCCATAAAGAGGGCTTAGTATTCATATTGTTACCCATCGTTAATGAAGTTGGCGGGCAGTATAAATGAGGCTATGATTGATCTAATAACAACATAAAAACCAAATACATCAATATTCGGACAAAATGGCGCTTATTAACGAAAAAACACAATTTGATGCAGACAAGATTACTAATTATGTAGTGGGAATTGCTGCGGATATTGGCAAGCACGACTCAGGTATGCATATGCACAAGAAAGGGCAGTTATTGTACGCACCTCAAGGTTGTATGAGTTTTGCTCTGGAAGACTCGATTTGTATTTTGCCACCGACAAAGGCGGTTTGGATCCCACCTAATACGCCGCATCGTGCACTAATGACGAATGTGGTGGCGTATCGATCTTTGTATTTTGATTGTGAGGAGTTTGCCTGTCCGAGTAAGATCGCGATGATAGAAGTGAATAATTTACTCCAAGCTCTTATTGATAAAATGTCATTTTGGGAGTGGGATAAGCCTAGCAGCGAGATGGTAAATACGACGGCGCTTTTTTGGGAGGAGTTTTATGCTGCGAAACGTTATTCGTTTCAGTTGCCTTTGCCATCGCATCGGCGCTTAACAACGTTTCGTCGAGAGTTGGTTGAACCTTCATTTCTAGCTCCTTCGCTTACTACTCTTGCAAGCAAAGTTGGGGCAAGCACCAAGACGGTAACACGATTATTTAAGTCGGAAACGGGTATGAATTATCAAGATTGGCGGCAACAGTGGAGGCTTTTAAAAGCAGTTGAATTGTTATCAACGGGCATGCCAGTCAGCGCAGTTGCCGATTGGCTGGAGTTTTCGTCAGACAGTGCATTTATTGCATTTTTCAAAAAGCAAACTGGACAAACACCTCTGACGTTTATGAAAACCAAGCCTTAAGAGTCAAAATGCTCACACTCTTTCTAGAACAACCCCCAGGTTCACAGGCTCAGCCTATAAAGCATACATAGACAGGTACCAACGTGCAGGTTACTTGTCTTTACTCTGCAGTTTGCGAAAGTATTGCGTGGTAAAATCAACAAAGGCTCGGATGCGTTTTGGTTGATGTCGGTCGTGATGATAAAGGAGTGAAAATTCCACACTCGGAATGCTCCAATTGGTAAACACTTCTTTTAGCTTGCCTGTCTGGAGTTCTTGTTGACAATAAAGTGCTGGCACACGGATGATGCCATTTCCCGCCAAGGCTGCTTTTATCATTACTCTGCCACTCTTACATCGTAACTGTCCACGTATCTGGTGTTCCGTTGACTGCTTTGTATTCGTGTTCTCAAATGCCCACCGTGTCACACTACCTGTCAAACAAACGTGTTTTTCTAAGTCCTTTGGATGCGAAGGATAGCCATATGTTTCTAAATAGTTTGGGCTTGCGTATGTCCCCATTTCCACATCGATCAGTTTGCGAGCGATAAAGTTGGAGTCGTCTAACTTTCCCATTCGAAAAGCGATATCGAATTCATCCGCGATTAAATCGACACGATGGCTACTAAAATCTAAGTTAATGCTCACTTGTGGGTGTTGGATTAGAAACTGAGCAACGATATCTGCGACAACGTCTTCTCCTAAATAGCCCCCCACACAGTTGATACGAATGTCACCTCTTAAGTCTTCTACATCATCAACCACTGCCATAACAGCTTGATCAATATTGTGAAGGGCAGTTTCACACTGTTTATACAGAACCTTGCCTGCTTCGGTGAGGTTCAGTGTTCGAGTGGTCCTTTGTAGCAAAGTGACACCAATCTGTTGCTCCAGATTTGTTATTTGACGTGAAACGTGTGAGCGAGAAACGCCAAGTTGCTCTGCTGCTTTCGTGAAGTTTCCTAGTTGAGCGATTAGGACGAAAGAGCGAATATCCGCAAGGTTGATGTGTGTTTGCATGATGATTTCTTCATAATTCAAAAAAGTATTGTTGCAGTATAACAACAGTGTTTCAACTAGGTCGGTATATATCAACAAACAAAGTTTTCTTAAACTTACCGCCACTGATGTAAACCGTTCGATTAAGGATTCAAAATGAAAAAGTTAATTGTTATTACAGGCGCTAGTTCAGGCATTGGTGAAGCGATTGCACGTCACTTCAGTGAACAGGGCCATGCTCTTCTTTTGTTAGCAAGACGTGTAGAACGTTTGGAAGCATTAAACTTACCAAATACGCTTTGTGAAAAGGTAGATGTGACCGACAAAGCTTCTTTTGAGGCTGCAATTGAGAAAGCTGAAGCGTTGTATGGTCCGGTAGATGCACTTGTAAATAACGCAGGCGTTATGCTTCTCGGTCAGATAGATACTCAGGAAGCATCGGAGTGGAAGCGCATGTTTGATGTGAACGTAATTGGTTTGCTCAATGGCATGCAGTCCGTCCTAGCACCTATGAAAGCACGTAACAGTGGTACGATCATTAACATCAGCTCTATCGCGGGCAAGAAAACATTCCCTGATCATGCTGCTTATTGCGGTACCAAATTTGCGGTTCATGCTATTTCTGAAAACGTACGTGAAGAAGTTGCGTCATCGAATGTTCGCGTTACGACGATTGCACCTGGTGCAGTGGAAACGGAATTACTTTCACATACAACGTCTCAAGATATTAAAGATGGTTATGACGCCTGGAAGGTGGATATGGGCGGCGTGTTGGCAGCAGACGACATTGCACGAGCAGTGCTGTTTGCTTATCAGCAACCGCAAGGTGTATGTGTTCGTGAAATTGCTTTGGCACCGACAAAACAACAACCTTAACATTGAGTTACGGCGATTTTAGGTCACTAAAGCCGTAAAACTTTGCATATCGATTCGTGATTGAGATGGCATCTTTAAACTAAGTTGCGTGAAAATTTAGGTCATCCATTTAAATCCGGACACTAAGTGTGTTATTGCTTATACCCAAGTTACTCAAGGTGAGAAAAAACTTTGAGTAATTTGGGTTTTTATTTGGTCTCAATTTTAGGTAGCGGAATTTATTTAGGTCGAAGGCGATAGTTGTGAAGAAAGGAGAGTGTGACGTAAAACAAAATGAAGCAATATCCGTCTCTTAATGAGAATTTATTTCATCAACGTCACAAGCCGTTACAATTATCCGTTAGGTATTATACTTTGTGGATGGTTAATATTTAACCAAACAAGGAGGTGTGTATGAAACGATTCGCAAACATACTTTTTGCAACACAAGGATTGCCAGGCCATAGTGACGCCCTCGAACAAGCGATGAGGATTGCATCTAGCAACAAAGTGCCTGTCTCAGGGCTAATAGCGTGTCCTGATTTCCCAACAGACATGATCCAGTATCAGCAAAGTTATGAGCAATCGCTGCAAGACTCCCTCAAACAAAGTATTCACGAATACAGACAGAAGCTGGGACTCTCTGAAGAGGATCTCGCATTTCCTCTTACTGTGAAAAGCAGTGAAAAGCCCGCTGTCTGTATTATTCAAGAAGCATTAGCTGATAACAAAGATCTCATCATCAAAGAAGCTGAACCGCTCGGTGAAGGTGCTGAGGGTTTCAAAGCTATTGATATGACTCTGTTACGAAAATGCCCTTGTCCGCTTTGGTTGCACCGACCAATTGATAAGCCAAGAGATAAGCGCCGTGTTGCTGTGGCTATCGACCCATTAACGGCAAGCGATGAACAGCACTCATTAGCCGTGCGTTTACTCGAATTATCGCGTTCGATAGCCGACACCTGCGATAGTCGTTTACACGTGATTTCTTGCTGGGAGTATTACTTAGAAAACTACCTTAATGGTAACGCTTGGATTCAAGTCGATGATGCTGAGTTGAAACATGAACTCGACAAAGCAAAAGCCGATCATAAACAAGCTCTGCAACAGCTGTTGGAGGAGTCTGGGATTACAGGTGAAATTGTGATTCACCACCTGCATGGAAAACCCGACGAAAAGATTCCAGATTACGTAGAGAGTATTGAGGTAGACGTGCTGGTAATGGGAACCTTAGCGAGAACTGGTATATCTGGCTATGTCATTGGTAATACGGCTGAAAATATTTTGCAATCGATTAACTGTAGTTTGGTCGCTCTTAAGCCCGATGGCTTTGTCTCACCGATTCAGTAATTGGGGTGTAACAAAGTTGGGTTTAAGTGATGTTTTAGGTAAAGGAGGGAGATGGATCTCTAGAACATGGAATTATCAATGTATCAATAAGTTATCAGAGGAGAGTGACATGAAAAACCTATGCCCGAAATGCCACACAGAAATGATAGAACGTTCGAATGTTTATGTTTGTCCGAGAAATGATATCGGTGACTGCACCTACGATGCATTCGAGTTAGCTGATGACGATAATCCATATACATTCAGCCAAGAACACGTAAGTAGTGACCTACGTTCTTATGCCGTAGCAGACAGCAAATAGCGGTTTGTATAGGCGTTCCTCTAAGTAGCACTCAGTGATTACTGTTTGCTACTTTTCCCTTGGTTTCATGATCGTTTTTGAAGCGCTTGGGTTAAAACAATACAGTGGAGTTTGTCATTTGCGCCGAATAGGGCGTACCTTCTTATAATAACGAATGGGCTGCGATGTTGAATAACATAACGGGTAAAGAAAACCTGCCGAAAAACCTAGATAATCAGTTGGTCTTACTGATTTTCCCTGCGCTGCCAGTTTTAATCTTCTCTTTTCTCTTCTATATCTATACTCCTGCAGGCGTGAGCTGGAATGCGGAATGGATACCAAGCCTCGATATCAACCTTAGCTTTAGATTAGATGGTCTTTCATTTCTTTTTGCGGGACTGATCAGTGGGATTGGCGCACTGATTCAAATCTACGCTTTGGCTTATTTACGAGAAAGTGATAGCCGGTTTTCCTTTCATTTGTATCTAACCCTATTCATGCTTGCCATGCTAGGGATTGTGATGAGCGATAACATTCTGTTGTTATTTGTTTTCTGGGAACTCACCACCATCACTTCTTATTTACTGATCGGGTTTAATCACGAAAATAAAACGTCTCGGAAAAACGCCTTGCAGTCGCTGATTGTTACTGGTGCTGGTGGACTAGCGTTGCTAGCTGGTCTTATCTTGCTGGGAGCAATGGCAGGGAGTTATGAGTTAAATACCATTATCGAGCAGGCAGACACTATTGCGCAGCATGAATGGTTTATCCCATCTCTAGTACTCATACTACTCGGTGCATTTACTAAATCTGCGCAATTCCCGTTTCATTTTTGGCTACCTAACGCGATGGCAGCTCCCACTCCGGTCAGTGCGTATTTACACTCGGCAACAATGGTAAAGGCAGGCATTTACCTATTAGCACGTTTATCGCCAGTTTATGCCCACAGCGAGATCTGGTTTTATGCTTTAGTCATCACTGGGAGTATCACGGCCATTTGGTGCACATTTGTCGCATTAAAACAAACTGACTTGAAGCTGATGCTAGCCTACAGCACGAATGTTGCTTTGGGTAAATTAACATTATTACTAGGTATGGGCACAGATTTGGCCGTTAGTGCAGTATTGATGTTTATTCTCGCTCACTCTTTCTATAAAGCTGCGCTGTTTATGGTGGTGGGTAATATCGACAAAGCGACAGGAACACGAGATATTGATCAATTGTACGGCCTGAAGTCAGTTCTCGTCATCAGCATGGTTGCGGGGAGTTTGGCTGCATTGTCTAAAGCGGGGTTCCCGCCGTTGTTAGGCTTTTTGAGCAAAGAATACATGTACAAGTCCGCAGTAGAGCTCAATAACTGGATCGCCTTTGTACTTTTAATCGTGAATATACTGATGGTCGCGCTAACCATTATGCTTATTGCGAGACCATTCTTTGCTCGCCGTGATCTCGTGCCGATTGAAACTAAGCCAGTTGAGACAAAAAAAGCCATGTGGATCTCGCCTTTGCTCTTGGCAGTTGGCAGCCTCCTAGTTCCGTTATTCGGTTTGAATTGGTTAGATCGCAATATTATTTTTCCGGGCTCTACTGACATTCTGCCCACAGCAACTCTTAAAGAGACATCACTATGGCATGGCGTGAATGTACCGTTAGTGTTAAGCGTTATTACGCTAGCGTTGGGGTATGTGGTGTACCGTGTTTATCCTACTGTGTCTGCATTTTTTCAGCGGCTACATCTATTCGTCCCCAAAGCGGAGAATATTTTTGAACGACTATTAGATGGCATGATGACAGTGGCGAAGTGGCAAACGGCGCGGTTACAGCAAAAGAAATTGAGTCGCTATGTCCTATTATTTTTCACGGTACTTGCCGTTGCGTTACTGAGTCAGGTAGCGCTTATTCCTCTGCCTTTTGTTGGCGAACTTTCAAGTGTCACTTTCTATGAGATTGGTATTGCCTTATTGTTGATTGGTGCTGCGCTCGTATGTACGTTGTCCCACGCAAGACTTCTTGCGATTTCTGCGCTTGGTATGATTGGCTTCATGACCACGCTTGTTTTTATGATTTATAGCGCCCCGGACGTTGCGAAGACTTTACTGTTAGTGGAAACATTAATGGTGGTCTTTCTTGCATTGTTAATGCGTCATATGCCACGTCTAACCACCGTGCCTAAGCATTCAATAAAACGTAAAGTAGCGAATATTTGCATAGCAGGTGTGATAGGTGTTTCGGTTACTTTACTTTTGTTAGGAATCACGTCTCAGCCGATGGACTCTTCGGTGTCAGATTTCTTTGCAGAAAACAGTGTCCCGGGTGGACATGGGCGAAACATTGTTAACGTTATTCTGGTCGACTTTCGCGCATTTGATACATTGGGAGAAGTTGTTGTCGTTGTTATTGCAGGGATTGCTGCAGTGAGTTTGCTTAAGACAAGAGCGAAAAAGCAAAATCGTATCCAATCATTAATTTTTGCAACCACGGCACACATTGTTTCGGCACTCATGCTCGTATTTTCAGTGTATCTGTTGTTACGTGGTCATAACGAACCGGGTGGTGGCTTTATTGGTGCGTTGATTGCCGTTATTGGTTTATCACTTCTCATGTTCGCGGAATCACCGAAATACGTTCGTTCTAGGTTGTATTTCAAACCGTTTCTCATTGCGTTATCTGGCATCGCATTGAGCTTAGTTTCTGGTGCTTTGAGCTTTGCGTTTGATAAACCGTTTTTGACCGGACTGTGGTGGAAAGACGTGATACCACTAGGGACGCCATTGGTTTTTGATGTTGGTGTTTACCTTGCCGTTATAGGTGGCGTGATGGGTATGCTGCTTCGTATTAATGAGGAGCTAGAGTGATGGAAATAGTCTGGAGTGTTGTCGTTGGAGTATTTGTCGCAGCAGGTGTTTATTTAATGCTTGAAAAGCATATCTTGCGCCTTTTGTTCGGCATCATGTTACTCAGTAGTGCGGTTAACCTTGCTATTTTTACCGCTGGAAGGCTGACGCCCGGAGAGCCGCCATTGATTGGCGATAATGCTCTTTTACCACCAGATAGCGCGGCAAATCCTTTACCTCAAGCGCTTATCTTAACTGCGATAGTCATCGGTTTTGGACTACTTATTTTTGCTTTAATGCTGTTCTATCGAGCTTATAAAGACACTGGAACTGCAAACGTCGATGAAATGCAACGTTCTGAGGAGGGTCAATGAGTTCGATTTTGCTTACGTTACCGGTTGTTCTCTCGCTGAGTACGGCGTTGACTATCTTCTTCGTCCGTCGCTCAACAAAAAGTGTTGAGTGGTTGAGCGGTGTAAGTGCGATTTCGAACCTTTTCGTTGCGGGCTTTCTCACAGAAAACATCATAAGTAATGGTATTCAAGCCGTTGCTTTTGGTCAGTGGAGTGCGCCATTTGGTATCGTGTTTGTCGCAGATTACCTCAGCGTTGCTATGGTGATGATCACGGCGGTGATTGGTGCGATATGTGTTTTCTACGCGATGGCGGACCTTCACCGAAAGCCCTCCTATAGCAATTACCATGCGTTAATGCACGTGTTGCTTGCTGGCGTTTATGGTGCTTTCCTGACTGGAGATATTTTTAATCTGTATGTTTGGTTTGAGGTCATGCTCATTTCATCATTTGGTTTAATGGTGTTAGATGCAACGAAAACTCAAGTTGATGGTGCAGTAAAGTACGTGATGTTGAACCTGATTTCGACGCTGGTATTTTTGCTTGCTATCGGTTTATTGTATGGAGCAACGGGCACCTTGAACTTGGCCGATCTCTACACCAAAGTAGGGGAAAATGAATTGAGCATCAACATGATGCTGTCCGCGCTATTTTTGTTTGCCTTTTCTATTAAAGCGGCACTCTTTCCTTTATTTGCTTGGTTGCCAGCTTCTTATCACACGTTACCAAGCGGTGTGGTGGCACTGTTTGCCGCGTTGCTTACTAAAGTCGGTGTATACGCGTTGATAAGAGTCTTTACCTTGGTATTTCCGCTCGCCGAGAGTGGTTGGCAACCGACGTTAATTTGGGTCGCAGGGCTAACCATGTTAACGGGCGTTTTAGGAGCGGCTAGCCAATTCGACATTAAGAAAATTCTTTCTTTTCATATTATTAGCCAAATAGGCTATATGATCATGGGGTTGGCTATTTACACTCCCTTAGCTTTAGCCGGTGCCATTTTCTACATTGTTCATCACATCATTGTAAAAGCGAATTTGTTCTTAATAGGTGGATTCATCGAGCGCAAATATGGCTCTAGTCAACTTGAACATTTGGGTGGGGTATACAAAGCTATGCCTTGGTTAGCGTTCTTGTTTCTTGTCCCTGCGTTTTCTCTGGCCGGTTTCCCACCGCTATCGGGTTTCTGGGGAAAGCTATTGGTCATCAAGTCGAGCATACAGGCTGAGTATTACTGGTTAGCAGGTACCGCGTTATTGGTGGGGTTGCTTACTGTCTACTCGATGACGAAAATTTGGAGTGAGGCATTTTGGAAAAAGCCATTTAGAGAGAAGCCAGAACAGACTCTGCAGGCCAAAGTACATTGGTTGTACTGCGTTCCAATTATTGTATTGACAACGTTGACGCTAATCATTGGCTTAGTGGCGGAGCCTTTTTATCAATTTTCCGTTCAAGCTGCAGAACAACTGTTAAATCCGACTGAATACATCAGAGTGGTGTTAGGAGGAAATGCATGATCTATCTATTCCTCAATTTTTTCTTAGCGTTAGCGTGGATGATGCTTAATGGCAGCTATTCGAGTCTGAATTTTGTTGTCGGATTTACGGTCGGCTTTTTTGCTTTAAGGTTGAGTCAACCATTTGGATTGAAAACGAGCTATTTTCAACGTTTTGCATCTGCATTGAAGTTATTGGTGTACTTCGCTTATGAAATGGTTATATCGGTTGCGAAAGTGGTGTGGGACGTCGTGACACCTACTCATTTGAGTCAGCCTGATATCGTTTATGTCCCTCTGGAGGTCGATTCTGACCTAGAAATCACATTACTGGCGAACATGGTTTCTTTAACACCGGGTACGCTTAGTTTGGATGTTACGGCTGATAAAAAGTATCTTATCGTTCATGCCATGTTTGCACCTGAACATGAAGAGGTTATTCGCGGAATTAAAGATGGGTTAGAGCATCGAATTTTGGAGGTGACGCGTGGATAGTTGGCTGCAAATAACGGTCACTTTTGCCTATTCTGGACTACTACTCAGCTTTGTTATGGCTTTTGCTCGTTTAATTCTAGGACCAACGCTAGCTGATCGAGTTGTGGCGTTAGATCTGATTTCATTTATCACTATCGGATTTATTACGGTCTACACCTTAGACAGCGGTGAGGACGCTCTGTTAGACATCGCCATTACATTAGGTTTGGTCGCATTTCTCGGCACGATCGCATTTGCACGTTTGATCGTTAAAAGAAAGGAGAAAGAATAATGGACGTGTTGATTGGACTATTTTTATGCTTAGGAACATTGTTGACCTTGGTTGCAAGTCTAGGTGTCCTGAGGCTTCCTGATTTGTATACCCGAATGCATGCAGCGACCAAAGCTGGAACTGTTGGAGTGAGCTGCTTGTTATTAGCGGTCGCTTTCTCACTCCCTGAAGTTACCGTGATCTCTCGGGTTATCGGTACGATGTTGTTTATCGTTCTCACTGCGCCAGTCGCCTCCCACCTGCTCGGCAGAGCAATGCGAGAGGTCGGATATAAGATTTGGCGCAATGATTAACCATTAGCGTCGAATAGTACTACGCCCTAGTTGAAATAAACTCGAAGCTGTATTGATGAAGTCGGAAGTAATTGACGGTATATTCAAATGCACGACCATCTTCTAGGTAACCAGTGGACTCAACTTTTAGAATAGGGGAAGCTTCTGTTTCATTCAGGTATGAGGCCGTCTCTGCATCTAACAAATACGGTTTGACAGACTGACAGCTTTTCGCAATTTTCAATCTTTTGCTATTTTCAATGTACTCATATTTAGAACCATTCATTATGGCTATGCTCAAGTCTGGAAATAACATTGCTGGCATATGAGTGACTTCGTAAATTTCAGGCTCATCATTAATACACCTAAGTCTATGTATTTCATATGTATCATCATTGGGCGAGAGATTTAACTGCTTAGCAACCTGCTCATTCGGCTTTTTAAGTTCGAACTTTATGACTTGAGAGCTAGGTGTTTTCCCTTGTTTACTGACTTCCTCGATAAAACCCAGCAAATGTAAGGCATCATGTTGGGCTTTTAGATCGTTTACATAAGTTCCACTACCTCTTGTCCGACTAATTAAATTATTGTCGACCAGAATTTGTAAGCTTTTTCTGATGGTTACGCGGCTTACGGAAAACTCTTCTTGCAAATCACTCTCTTTTGGAAGCATCGATTTAGGTTGTAGTTCCCCATCTTTGATCTTTTTTTCTAATCGTTCCGCAATGTCTATGTATTTGGGTTTCATAATACCTCGCTAAGTCTTGGATCATGATAGCAAGAATGTGATCTGAGATGTAGTTAATACTTTTCCTTAGGATCTTTGTGTGATTTTTATCTCGTATCTATGTGCTTACACTTTAAATGTATCATAAAAGTATTAATACTTATTTTATACATTTGCAGGATAAACATTTGAGGTAGCGAAATGAAACGTCAAAAATTAACGATTGTTGGTGCTGGCAGTACATACACACTTGGTATGATGAACAGCCTTATTGCCGAAAAAGATAACTTTCCACTCGCAAAAGTCGTGTTTTACGACATAGATGAGAAACGCCAAGAATCGAATGCATTAGCTACTGAAATTCTATTGCGAGAACACTATCCAGAAGTTGAAGAGTTTGTTTATACAACGGATAAATCTGTCGCATTCGCAGATTCGGACTTTTTCTTTATCCAGATCCGCACTGGTGGGTTGGCCATGCGCGAGCGCGATGAACAAATCCCGCTATCCAACTCTTGTGTTGGGCAAGAGACATGTGGCGCGGGAGGAATGGCATATGGACTTCGCTCTATCGGCGATATGATCCAGCTAGTGAACGAGATCCGACAAACGTGTCCAGATGCGTGGATTCTTAATTACACCAACCCGGCGGCAATTGTCGCTGAAGCTTTAAATCGTGAATTTCCGCATGATAAGCGAATTCTAAATATTTGTGATATGCCAGCAGCGATTATGGTCAGCTATGCGCAATTGTTAGGGTGTGAAATTTGGGACTTTGTTCCTGAATATTTTGGGCTTAATCACTATGGCTGGTTTACCAAAATTCGTAATAAACAGGGTGAAGACTTAACGGATAAAATTAAAAATATCATCCTAAAAGAAGGGATCAGTGCGGTTGATGCGGAAATAGCGGATGACCCATCGTGGCAAGCCACATTCAAAAACATGAGAACAATGCTTGCTGATAATCCAGAGTTTTTGCCGAATACGTATCTTCAATACTATTTGTACCCTGAAAAAATGGTAGCGAAAGAGGATATCAATAATACTCGCGCAAGGCAGGTAATTAACGGCCGTGAGAAACGAGTGTTTGAATTGAACGCAAGAATAATTGAAGCGGGCACCACGAAGCACGAAACACTGCATGCCGATATCCATGGTCGATACATGGTGAGAGTCGCGGCTTCGCTAGCCTACAACTTGAGCGATGTGTATCTCGTCATCGTACCGAATAATGGTGCTATTACAAATTTACAAAATGACGCCATGGTAGAAGTTCCAGCTGCGCTAACTAGTGATGGACCGAAAGCTTTTACTGTAGGAAAAATCCCAACCTTCCAAAAAGCCATGATTGAGAGCCAACTTGGTTACGAGAAATTAGTCGTGGATGCTTGGTACGAAGGAAGTCAGCAAAAGCTGATTAATGCACTCACACTTAACCGTACCGTGGTTAATGTGCCAAAAGCTAAAGAAATAACAAAACAATTACTAGAAGAAAATAAAGCCTACCTTCCTCAATTTTTTCAATAACAACTGGACGTTCGGGGCCTACTTGTAGGCTCCGTGAATGAAACAAGAGGTTTATATGAAAGACATTATTCAAAGGTTCGGAGCCGCGATGTTTGTACCCGTTCTATTATTTCCAGCAGCGGGCATGTTATTGGGTTTCTCTGTTGTGCTGTTAAATCAAGAAGTGTTTCCTTGGGCACTAGAGGGGAGTGCTTGGGTTAAAGTCTCGACGATCATTTTACAGGCATCACTCGCTGTATTTAAAAATATGGCACTTATTTTTGCCGTTGGGTTACCTATCGCTTTAGCTAAAAAAGCATCTGGTCGCGCTGTACTTGCAACACTTGTTTCCTACATTACGTATAACTACGTTATTGGTGGAATCCTTCAATTTTGGGGGCCAGAACTGGGAGTTAACTATACGGAAGGTGAGCGAGGTTTGACTGAAGTTGGTGGCATTCTAACGCTTGATACCAACTTGCTAGGTGCGATTTTAATTGCAAGTCTCTCTGTTTGGGTTCACAACCGATTCTTTGATAAAAAGCTACCGGATTGGGCGGCTGTATTTGGCGGAACGCCATTGGTTGTGATCATTAGCTTCCCAATTATGGTCGTGATGGCAATTCTAACTTGTTTGACTTGGCCAAGTATTCAGCATGGTATTAATAATCTGCAATCATTTTTGGTTTCTGCTGGATCGTTAGGGGTATGGCTATTTACGTTTTTAGAGCGAATCATGATACCAACGGGGTTGCATCATTTCGTATATGGTCCCGTTTTTTATGGGCCAGTTGCAGTCGATGGCGGAACGGTTGCCTATTGGATTCAAAATATACAGACATTCGCCCAGAGCTCGGAAAGTTTAACGACACAATTTCCTCAGGGTGGTTTGATGTTGACGGGAATGGGTAAAGTGTTTGGTTGTACGGGTATCGCACTAGCACTCTATTCAGTTGCGAAAAAAGAAAATAAAAAGATGGTGATGGGGTTAGTGCTCGGAGCCGCAATCACAGCAATTCTTACAGGGATCACCGAACCAATAGAGTTTACATTCTTATTTATCGCACCTGCGCTGTTTGCTTTGCATGCGTTGTTATCTGCGACAATGGCAACGATCGCCTTTATGTTTGGTGTTTCCGGTAACTTTCAGACTGGCTTGATAGACTTCATTTTCCAAAACTGGTTGCCTTTGGCTGGTAACCATGCGGGAACATACGTGATTCAGATTATTATTGGTCTCATGTTTACTGGTGTTTACTTTGTTACGTTTCGCGCGCTTATTTTAAAATACAACATACTTACTCCGGGACGTGAAGGTGCAGATAGTAAGTTGTATTCAAAAGCTGACTACAAAGAAGCGAAAGAGGTCCATAACAGTAGCGCAAGTCCGTCACAAGCTAGTGCCTTTATTGAAGGTTTGGGTGGAAAAGAAAACATTGAATTGTTAACTAATTGCGCGACGCGTCTGCGTGTTAAAGTTAAAGATGTCTCTCTTGTAAAGGAGAACGCATTTTTCACACAGCACGGAGCGGTGAATATTGTTAGAAATCAAGAGAGCCTTCAAATCATCGTTGGTTTAACGGTGCCACAAGTTCGCGAAGATATGAGCCAACTGATAAAAGCTTAACCCCCAACTAATGCTCCCGCTCATATGGCTCAAAGGTGAGATAGAATTATCTCACCTTTTTTGTGTACATGAAGCATATTTCGCTCAGTTTCCACGAAAGTGGGGAGGAGTTATCGAGCGAGCTAAAATATAGTTAGGTTATACCCGTCTGTATTGTTGGAAGACTTGTTGAGTCTCTAAGTGACAGTGGCACCACTTTCTATGTTGAACAGCGTTTTAATTTCTTCCAGCACTTCTGGGTTAGCAATAGCACCAATGTTTTTTACAGCTTGTCCGTTTACCAATTGTTTCACTGCTAGCTCAACCAATTTGCCTGAGCGCGTTTTAGGAATATCACTGATAGCAAAAATTTGTCGTGGGACATGGCGCGGTGAACATTTTGTTTTCAATGTTTGGCGAATTGAATCGGTGAGTTGTTGGGTTAACTCGACGTTGTGAGCGAGTTTTACTAGTAACCAGATTTCTTCAGACTGCTGGTTTAACTTGCCGACAGCGATGGAGTCTTCAACCTCGGGTAACGCGTTCACTTGTTGATAGATTTCAGCGGTACCGATTCGTACGCCGCCTGGATTTAAGGTTGCGTCACTACGGCCATAAAAAATAAAGCCGTCATGTTCGGTTTGCATCACATCGTCGCCATGGTGCCAGATATCGGTAAACTTGCTCCAATAAGCGTTGTGATAACGTTCGCCGTTGTCGTTCCAGAAACCAATAGGGAAGTTAGGTAGTGAGTTATTACAAGTCAGTTCGCCACGTTTTTGCGTAATAGTATGTCCATCATCCTCTAGAACACGTGCGTCGATTCCCAGCCCTGCGCCTTGGCATTCACCTTTGTAAACTGGTGAGATTGGGTTTCCAAGTACAAAGCATCCGCAAATATCTGTGCCGCCAGCAATAGAAGCGAGATGCAAGTCCTGCTTGATGTGCTGATAGACATAATTAAATTGTTCTGGGTAAAGCACCGAACCAGTTGAGCACAGAGTTTTGAGTGACTTCAAGTTATGTTCTAGTTTTGGAGAGCAGTTCGCATGTTCCAGTGCCTCTAAGTATTTCGCTGAAGTACCAAACAGCGACACGTTATGTTCTTCTGCTAATCGCCATAAGACGGAGTGATCAGGATAAACCGGACTACCGTCGTAAATCACTAAGGTTGCTCCACTCGCAAGAGCGGAAACATGCCAGTTCCACATCATCCAACCACATGTTGTGTAGTAGAAAACCTTGTCTTGCGATTTGATGTCGCAATGCAGTTGATGTTCTTTGAGGTGATTGAGCAAGGTACCGCCTGCGGAATGGACAATACACTTAGGTTGACCTGTTGTACCAGAAGAATACAAAATGAATAACGGGTCATTAAACAGCGTTGGTTGATATTGAATTGATTGTGGAGAAAAGTGGTGAGTAATATCGGACCAAGAAACAAACTCAGAAGTGCTAGCACTCTCAGCGTTTTGTAAATATTCGATTTGGCATACGCTAATAGTAGTCTCTTCGGAGGCACTGCTTAACTTACTACTAAGAGTGGTGTTCTTGTCCGTCATATCGAAAGCTTTGCCTCCGAACTGGTAGCCATCACAGCAAAAAAGAACTTTCGGTTTGACCTGACCAAAACGCTCTACGACGCTATCGATACCAAAATCAGGAGAGGTTGAAGTCCAAATGGCACCAAGACTGGTGGTGGCCAGCATGGCAATAACGGTTTCAGGAAGGTAGGGCAAATAACCCGCAACGACATCGCCTTTACCGACACCACAATTGAGTAGCCATTGTTGAATGGCGGAAACTTGTTCAAGCAACTGTTTACCGGTGAGTTGTCGGTGTTCACCGCTTTCATTGCTAAAAACAATAAACTCGCGCTCTGGTGATTGTTCAGCCTGAGATAGGAGGTTCTCTGCGTAGTTCAGCGTGGCGTCAGCAAACCATACTGTGTCTCTATTTACATGGTGATGATTAGAACCTGTTTGTGTCCATTTGGGACTGCCAAGGCTCTTGATTTGCGAACCCATATCTCCGATTACGTTGCAAAACTGCCAAGTATGTCGCCAAAATTCATCATTGTGCTCAATGGACCACTGGTGTAGAGACGTGTAATTGTTGATTACGGTACCTTCGGCTTTGTCTTTATTAACCTTTTCGATGAACCGTAATAAGTTGCTATTGCTGACGCGCTCAGCAGATGGTGACCAAATAGGTGCAGAATTTGGCATAGGTCCCTCTAATTTCAATTCTTTTGAATATGACCAAAAAACAAAATAAAGGGGCGAACATAGCAGTGTTCGCCCCTTATCTGATCGTTTAAAGTTGTTCGGCAAGCTGAGGTAGTACCTCAAATAAATCACCAACCAATCCATAGTCGGCAACTTCAAAGATAGGAGATTCTGGATCTTTGTTGATCGCGACAATCACTTTGGATTCCTTCATTCCTGCAAGATGCTGGATGGCACCGGAAATCCCAACCGCTATATAAAGCTTAGGTGCAACGATTTTACCGGTTTGACCCACTTGTAAGTCGTTGGCAACAAACCCGGCATCAACCGCCGCGCGAGAAGCGCCAATGGCAGCACCTAGTTTATCGGCAACTTGTTCGATCAACGCGAAGTTCTCTTTGCTACCGACCCCGCGTCCACCTGACACAACCACCTCTGCCGCGCTTAATTCAGGACGTTCTGACACGGTTTTATCGACAGAAACCAATTCAACCATTGGAGCTGAGATAGTGACCTGCTGATGCTTAATATCAGCTTGGTTGTGACAAGTAACCGGCTCAAACGCAGACGCGCGCACGGTGATGACGCGAACCTTGTCGCTGGTGGTCACTTTGGCAAATGCGTTTCCTGCGTAAATAGGGCGGATAAAAGTGTTTTCATCGATAACTTGGACAATATCGGAAATTTGCCCAACGCCGAACTTCGCTGCTACTCGCGGTGCAAGATCTTTCCCTTTTGATGATGAGCTAGCCCAGATTGCGTCAAAACCTTCAGCAACACTCACTACAATAGGTGCGATACTCTCGGCAAATTGATGCTTAAGTTGCTCATCATCGACACAAATTACGTTTGATATACCATCAACGCGACAAGCTTGTTGAGCGACTTCTTCACACTGGTGGCCCACTACGATCAAAACATTGTCTTGGCTGACTTGTTTTGCTGCATTAACCACTTTGAGTGTGTCCGCATGCAATTGGTTATTGTCATGCTCTGCTATGATTAGGTTCTTCATGAAATCACCTTCGCTTCGTTACGCAGCTTATCGAGAAGCTCTGAGACAGATTCAACCTTGATGCCACCTTTTCTTTGCGCTGGCGGTGTGATTTCTTGAATGGTTTGGCTAAATACCACTTCAACACCCAGACTGTCAGGTGTGATGGTATCTAACGGCTTGCGCTTAGCTTTCATGATATTAGGCAAAGAGGCAAAACGCGGTTCATTCAGGCGTAAGTCAGTACTGATCACCGCAGGTAAGTTCATCGCGACCGTCATCAAGCCGCCGTCCACTTCTCTCACGACCTGAACTTTTTGATCTTCAATCTTCACGTCGGAAGCGAAAGTTGCTTGAGGCCAGTCAAGTAGGGCGGCCAGCATCTGAGCCACTTGGTTGTTGTCCGTATCAATGGATTGTTTACCCGTAATCACAAGCTGTGCTTGTTCTTGCTCAACTAGAGCTTTGAGCAGCTTAGCAACAACTAATGGCTCTATTTTGTCTTCAGTATCGACATGAATAGCGCGATCGGCGCCTAATGCAAGCGCGGTACGTAGTTGCTCCTGACACTGGCTACCGCCAGCACTGACAACGATGACTTCATCTGCAATACCTTGCTCCTTTAGTCGTACGGCTTCTTCAACGGCTATTTCGCAAAATGGATTAATCGTCATCTTGACGTTATTGGTTTCAACATCGCTATGGTCCGCTTTCACGCGAACTTTAACGTAGGGATCAATGACCCTTTTGATTGGCACTAGTATTTTCACGTTAGATTCCTTTTACAGTGAAGACTATGTGTTTACAGTGAAGACGATGTGATGACGTCTTTAAAATGATGTTAATTTACCTTTACGTTTGCGTCAACTTTAAATATATTGTTGATTAACAAATTGGCAACATGCAAAGAAAAAGGAATGCAATCATGGAAAGAGACTGCATGGAATTTGATGTTCTGATTGTAGGCGCTGGTCCCGCAGGTTTGTCTGCGGCATGCCGAATCAAACAATTAGCAGCAGAAAAAAAACAAGACCTCTCTGTTTGCGTGGTAGAAAAAGGTTCTGAAGTTGGAGCGCATATTTTATCGGGTGCGGTGTTTGAAACGCGGAGTTTGGATGAGCTTTTTCCCGACTGGGAAGAGAAAGGCGCTCCGCTCAATACCAAAGTAAACCAAGATAAAACCTACTATCTAGGCAATGACATCAATGGTCATGAACTGCCGTCTTGGGCGGTGCCTAATACGTTACATAACAAAGGTAATTACATCATAAGTTTGGGCAGTCTATGCCGATGGATGGCGTTGCAGGCTGAGAACTTGGGGGTGGAGGTCTACCCAGGTTTTACCGCCAGTCAAGCGATCATCGATGAAGATAGTCGTGTTTGTGGCGTGATCACGGGCGATATGGGATTAGATAAAAATGGTGAACAAAAAGGAAATTTCGAACCTGGTATTGAACTGCGAGCGAAGTTTACTTTATTTGCTGAAGGCGCACGGGGGCATATTGGTAAGCAGTTGATTAACCGATTTAATCTTGCTGAAGAGAAAACGCCTCAACACTACGCTATCGGTTTTAAAGAGCTGTGGGAAATCCCATCAGAGCAGCATCAGCAAGGTTTAGTAGTGCACGGATTAGGTTGGCCGTTATCAAATGAAGCTACAGGTGGCAGTTATCTCTACCATTTAGAGGGAAACCAAGTTGCCGTCGGGTTGATTGTTGACTTGAATTATAAGAATCCGCACTTGAGTCCATTTGATGAGTTTCAACGTTTTAAACACCACCCGTTGATTGAGCAATACCTCAAAAATGGGAAGCGTATTAGCTATGGCGCGAGAGCGATTACCAAGGGCGGCTTTCATTCGCTTCCCACGCAGCAGTTTGCTGGTGGCTTGTTAATTGGCTGTGATGCAGGAACACTTAACGGCGCTAAAATCAAAGGCACACACACCGCAATAAAATCTGGAATGCTTGCCGCTGAAGCAGTATGTGAAGCCCTTGAGAGTCAGTCAGTTACTGCTGATTATCAAAAGCATTTCAAACAGTCTTGGCTGTATGAAGAGCTTTATCAAGCACGTAACTTCTCAAGTGGAATCCACCGCTTTGGATCGTGGCTGGGCGGTGGTTTAGCGCTGCTGGAACATAACGTGTTAAAAGGTAAAGCTAAGTGGCATATCCGCTGTGATAAGCCTGATCATCAGTCTCTGTTATTGGCGGAAAACAGCAATGAAATTGTCTATCCGAAGCCTGACGGTGTGTTAAGTTTCGATCGCCTTTCTTCTGTTTATCTATCCAATATCTTCCATGAGGAAGATCAGCCGTGCCACTTACGTTTGGCGAACCAGCGCATTCCCATCGAGCAGAATCTTGAGTTATATGCAGAGCCAGCACAGCGCTATTGCCCGGCTGGCGTTTATGAAATCGTACAGGGGGAGGAGCAGCCAGAGCTGCAAATAAATGCGGCCAACTGTATCCACTGTAAGACCTGCGACATCAAAGATCCAAGTCAAAATATTACCTGGACTCCGCCAGAAGGTGGTGGTGGTCCGAACTATCCAAATATGTAAGCGTTTGAGAATAATTTTTATTAACAATTTATTTACTTAAAGTTTGCGTTAGTTCAAATCTTTCTCGATGAACTCGATTGCAACTTAATCTTTCAGGCACTATTCTGATTTTAAATTGACGTTTACGTAAACTGAATACAAAGTTGATGCATAGGTGTAAAAGCGGTTACCAGTATCAAAGTTAGGTTTGATCAAATAGTGCTCAATGGAACGCACTTAAAATAACGAAAGGGAGATCAACTATGGTATCGGAATCGCCTCTGTTGCAGGTAAACGATATTTCATTGGCTTTTGGTGGGGTGAAAGCTTTAACTGACGTGAGCTTCCATGTGAATGAAAAGGAAATTTTTTCAATCATTGGTCCAAACGGTGCAGGTAAAACCTCAATGCTCAATTGCATCTCTGGTCGATACACACCAAACAAAGGCTCTGTAATCTTCGCTGGAGATGACGTAACTAAACGTACACCAAGCCAACGAGCTGAGTTAGGGCTGGGAAGAACCTTCCAAAACTTAGCGCTCTTTTCTCATATGTCGGTACTGGACAACATCATGGTTGGCCGACACCACCTACTGAAAAATAACTTCGTCACGGGGCCACTCTATTGGTTCTCCAATGCGCAGAAAGAAGAGATGGCGCACCGCAAATATGTGGAAGACGTGATCGATTTTCTAGAAATCCAGCACATCCGAAAAGCGACTGCAGGCACGCTATCTTACGGCTTACGTAAGCGTGTAGAGCTTGCTCGTGCCATTGCCTTAAAACCTAAGTTATTGCTGCTTGATGAACCAATGGCAGGTATGAACTTGGAAGAAAAGGAAGACATGGCACGTTACATCATGGATCTGAATGAAGAATTAGATATCACGATCATCATGATTGAGCACGACATGGGCGTGGTCATGGACATCTCTAATCGCGTTTTGGTTTTGGATTTCGGTAAACACATTGCTACGGGTGAGCCTGAAGAAGTGATGGCCAACCCACATGTGAAACAAGCGTACTTAGGCGAAGAGTTACCGACATTAGAGGAGAGTGCATAATGGCACAGCAACATAATGATTGGGCAGATATAACCCGCTTAGATACCTTTCCAAAAGTGTTGCAACACAATGCCAAGAACTGGCCCGAACAAGTCGCAATGCGTGAAAAGGAGTTTGGTATATGGCGAGAGTTCACTTGGAAGGATTATGAAAACCGCGTCAAGTGGATGGCACTGGCACTACGAGATTTGGGTATTGGTGAGCAAGATGTCGTTGGTTTGCTAGGTGATAACCGCCCTGAATGGGTATGGGGCGAGTTAGCGGCACATGCGATCAAAGGTTTCTCGCTGGGCATCTATCAAGATTCTATGCACGAAGAGGTGGCGTACCTTATCAACTATGCAAAAGCAAAAGTCGTGATTGCCGAAGATGAAGAGCAATGCGACAAGCTGCTTGAGCTTGGTGATGAAATTCCTAGCGTTGAATACATTATTTACTGCGATCCTCGTGGAATGCGTAAATACGATGATCCAAGATTAATTGATGTTGAACAGGTCTACAAAAAAGGTCAGCTGATTGATAAAGCGGACCCAGACAAATATCTCAATATGGTTGTTGAAACCAAAGGCAGCGATCTTTCAATTCTTTGTACTACGTCGGGTACGACTTCTAAACCAAAATTGGCTCAGCTACACAGTGGCACGTTCTTGGATCACTGTGCGGCTTACTTGCGTGCAGACCCTCGTTCCCCAGGCGACAACTACGTTTCTGTTCTGCCTTTGCCTTGGATTATGGAGCAGGTTTACGTGGTTGGTCAGGCGTTGATTTCTCGTCAAATCGTTAACTTTGTGGAAGAACAAGAAACCATGATGTCCGACTTGCGTGAAATCGGTCCAAACTTTGTGCTGTTAGCGCCACGTGTGTGGGAAAACATTGTGGCAGACGTGTCTGCACGAATGATGGATTCGACACCGTTTAAGCAAAAGATGTACAAACTGGGCATGAGCTTAGCCAACAAAGCGCTGGAGCAGGGTAAACGCTCTAAGTTGGCTGAATGGATTCTTCTGCGTGCTCTGCGTGACCGTTTAGGGTTTTCGAACCTGACATCTGCGGCAACCGGCGGTGCGGCGATGGGACCGGATACTTTCCGTTACCTACAAGCTATTGGTGTGCCACTTAAGCAGCTTTATGGTCAGACCGAAATGTGTGGCGCATACACCGTGCACCAAGCGGATGATGTGGATTACGATTCCGTTGGTGTTGCGTTTGATAATGCAGAAGTGAAAGTCATCAACCCGGACAGCAATGGCGTTGGTGAAATCATCGCGAAAAGTACAGGCATGTTTACTGGCTACTTAAACAACCAAGCAGCATATGATGAAGATGTTCAAGATGGTTGGATGCACACAGGCGATGCGGGCTATTTTAAAGATTCCGGTCACTTGGTGGTGATTGATCGTCTGAAAGATATGTCGGAAACCAGCCATGGCGACCGTTATTCGCCACAGTTTATCGAAAACAAACTCAAGTTCTCGCCGTTTATTGCAGAAGCCGTGGTGGTAGGTAAAGGTCGACCTTGGCTGTCTGCCATCATCTGTATTCGCTATGCGATCGTCGCGAAGTGGGCAGAGCAACGCGGCTTGGCATTTACCAACTACACCAACTTATCTGCTCAACCAGAAGTGTACCAAGCGATTCGTGAAGAAGTTCAAAAAGTGAACGAATCCCTACCGGATGCACAGAAGATCAGCAAATTCATTCTACTTTACAAAGAGCTGGATGCCGACGATGGAGAGCTAACTCGCACACGTAAAGTACGCCGTGGTGTGGTTGCAGAGAAATACGGAGACATCATCGAAACCATCTACAGCGACGATCCAAAAGTCGATGTCGATACAGTGATCACTTATCAAGATGGCACCAAAACACGCATTCAAACGTCGCTAGTTATTGAAACGCTTATTGAGCATGAGCCAACACTAGTGGATAGCGAACAACGGAGGATCGCATAGTGAATACGGATTTATTACTGCAACTCGTCATTAATGGCGTGATCGTTGGCATGTTGTATGGCGTTGTCGCCATGTGCTTTGTATTGATTTACAAATCGACCCAGGTGGTCAACTTTGCTCAGGGTGAGTTCCTGTTGATTGGCGCATGGGTATGTTGGGCGGCATTGGTGCACCTACAGTTACCGTTTTTTATTGGCTTTTTACTCACGCTCGCGTTCATGATGATTTTTGGTATCGCCGTGCAAACCATTGTGCTCAGACCGTTGATTGGTGAACCGATTATCTCTGTGATCATGGTGACCATTGGTCTATCGATGTTTTTCCAAGCGCTGATGAAGTGGATATTCGGTGTCTCGGCTGTGTCGTACCCGCAAGTGTTCGAAACCAACGTGGTGAATATCGGAGGTTTGAATGTTGAGTTTGCTTACATTCTGAGCTTGATCTTCTCAATGCTCATCATGGGCGCGTTCTACTGGTTCTTCAAATTCAGCAAAATGGGTCTGGCAATGCGCGCAACGGCATTCAACCAGCAAGTAGCCCAGAGTCTTGGCATTTCCATCAAGAAAGTGTTCGCCATCAGTTGGGCCATTTCGGCAATGGTATCTGCAACAGCAGGGATTGTTATCGGTATCGTTAACGGCGTATCTGACGCGCTATCCATTATTGGTATCAAAGTTTTCCCAGCCGTTATTTTAGGTGGCTTAGATTCGGTGGTCGGCGCAATTGTCGGTGGTATTACCATCGGGGTGCTAGAAAACTTGGCTGAGTTTTTTGATAGCCAATACCTGCAAGTGGGTAACCTGTACAACATCGCACCATTCTATGTGCTGTTAATCATTCTTGCCTTCAAGCCATATGGCCTGTTTGGTACCAAAGATATTGAGCGTATTTAAGGAGAAATAACATGGCTCAACTTAGCATGCGCCCATGTGGGGATTTTCGAACCACATACAAAAGCGATACGCCAATTTTTGAAACCAAAACCATCAGAAGCCTTGCGATTGCAGGTGTCATCGCCATGCTGGCAGCACCGCTGGTCTTGGATATTTACTTCCTAAACCTGTTTATTCAGATTGCATACCTCGGTATCGCGGCATTGGGCTTAAACATTCTGGTTGGTTTTACCGGACAAATTTCGCTAGGTCACGGTGCGTTCTTTGGTTTTGGCGCCTTTGCATCGGCTTGGTTAAATAACCAGTTTAACATTCCAGTCGTGTTTGCGATTCCGCTTGCGGGTTACTTAACCATGATTGTGGGGATGCTGTTTGGTCTGCCAGCGGCTCGAATTAAAGGTTTATATCTAGCTATCGCAACGTTGGCGGCGCAGTTTATTTTAGAGGACTTCTTTGCTCGCGCAGATTGGTTCAGTGGCGGCTCATACGGTGCAAGCGCGAACCCAATTAATTTGTTTGGTTTTGAGTTTACGACTGACGAAAGCTTCTTCTACATCGCTCTGTTTGCGCTGATCTTCATGTATATGTGGGCATCAAACTTAATCCGTTCTCGTGACGGTCGCGCGTTTGTCTCAGTACGAGATCACTATCTGTCAGCAGAGATCATGGGCATCAACCTAACCAAGTATCGTCTGCTCTCATTTGGAGTGTGTGCATTCTATGCGGGCATCGGGGGTGCACTCTACGGACATTATCTAGGGTTTGTATCAGCAGAAGGCTTCACCATCATGATGTCTATCCAGTTCTTGGCAATGATCATCATTGGTGGCTTAGGCTCAGTCAAAGGTACGCTGATGGGGACGATATTTATCGTATTGCTGCCTGAAGTTTTAGAGTTTGGCGTAACGGGGCTTTCAGCGTTTGGTGATACCACCGCTTTCACTGATGGTCTGGCTTACTTCAAAGAGATGGCGATTGGTTTAGTCATCATGCTGTTCCTCATTTTCGAACCTCAAGGATTATCGCATCGCTGGCAACAGATTCGAGCATATTGGAAACATTATCCGTTCTCATATTAACGTGGAATTAAGTGGAATATACCTCAATAACAAGGACAACGAGTTATGAACAAAGGACATTTAGCGACAACGTTGGTGCTGTCATCTGCACTGTTTACTACCGCAACTTGGGCAAAAGATTCTGTGTTTGTCGGGCAATTAGTCGACTTTTCTGGACCAACGGCTTATGTGAGCAAGCCTTATGGTTCTGGCGTGCGAGACGCATTGCGTTGGATTAACCAAAACGGTGGCATTAACGGTACCGAGCTCGAATTTGAAACAGTAGACATGGCGTACAAAGTACCAGTGGCGATTTCTAACTATAAACGTTGGGTGGCGCGTAAAGACATGGTTGCGCTGCAAGGTTGGGGTACGGCGGATACCGAAGCACTTATTTCGTTTGTTACCAAAGACAAAGTGCCGGTGTTCTCTGCTTCTTACTCTGGTCACTTAACTGACCCAACTGGCAAAAACCCAAAAACCGCGAAACCAGCGCCTTATAACTTCTTTTATGGTGCGTCGTACTCAGATGCGTGTCGTGCGCTAGTTAAGTGGGCGAAAGAAGATTGGGAATCTAAGGGCAATCAAGGTGCGCCGAAATTTACGCACATTGGCGATAACCATCCATTCCCGAATGCGCCAAAAGAAGCGTGTGCAGAGTACGCCAAAGAACTTGGTTTTGATGTGCAAAACCCAGTCGTTGTGTCACTAAAACCAGGGGACTTCAAAGCGCAATGTTTGTCGCTGAAAGAGTCAGGCACCAACTACGGTTACATTGCTAATATCGGTAGCTCGGTTATCTCACTAGTGAAGTCTTGTAACACGGTTGGGACAGAGTTCCAGTACATGGCAAACATTTGGGGCGGCGATAAGCCAGTGCTTGAAGCAGCAGGCGATGGCCTTAAAGATTACGTTTTCCCAGGTATGACAGCGTTTTGGGGAGATGATAATGAAGGCATGAAACTGGTCCGTGAGATTTCTAAGCAGTCTGAATCAGAGCCGGGCGAATTCAGAACTCACCATTACATTCGCGGTATTTGTTCTGCGTTCTATATGAAAGAAGCAATGGAGTGGGCGAAAGACAACGGTGGTATCACAGGTGAAAACATCAAGAAGGGCATGTATGTCCATGACAACTGGGTACCACAAGGCTTAGAAGGTGTTTGTGTCCCTGCGAACTGGAAACCGGAAGATCACCGAGGCACAACAACCGTGAACGTCTTTATGGGCAACAACGATGGCGGCGCAGTTGATATCAAGAAAGTATCACAGGTGACATTGTCACGTCGTGACGATTGGCTAGGTTACTAATCTACGACTTATTAATAACAAAGCTTACTGAAAATAAGGATGGGTGAGAGAACACTCTCACCCTAGCAAGGAGTAGCTTGATGGCTGAATTAGCAACGAATATCGAACCGGCAGAAATACTGCTTTCAGTGAACAACATTGAAGTCGTCTACGACGAAGTAATACTAGTACTTCGCGGTGTGAGTTTAGAAGTTCCAAAAGGGCAGATTGTGACCTTACTGGGGGCCAACGGTGCGGGTAAATCCACAACGTTGAAAGCCATTTCTGGTTTATTGAAAACCGAAGATGGTGAAGTGACGCGCGGCGAAATCAACTTCATGGGCGAGCGTATAGACAACAAAAGCCCGGAAGAGATCGTCCGTTCGGGCATCTTCCAAGTTATGGAAGGGCGCCGAATTGTTGAAGATATGACGGTAATAGAAAATCTTCGCTTAGGCGCTTATACACGCACTGACAACGAAGTTGAACAAGACATCGAAATGGTGTTTGACTATTTCCCGCGACTCAAAGAGCGCACTGGCCTGGCGGGCTATTTGTCTGGCGGTGAGCAACAAATGTTAGCGATTGGCCGAGCGTTAATGGCTCGACCGAAGATGATTTTGTTGGACGAACCGTCTATGGGGCTTTCTCCACTGCTAGTTAAAGAAGTATTCAGCATTATTAACAAGATCAACAAAGAGCAAGGTATTACCATGCTTTTGGTTGAACAGAATGCCAACTTCGCTCTTCAAGCGGCCGATTACGGTTACATCATGGAATCAGGCAAAATCGTACTAGATGGCAGCAAGCACGAATTGCTAAACAATGAAGACGTAAAAGAATTCTACCTTGGCGGCGGCGATGAAGATCGCAAGAGCTTTAAGAATCTGAAATCTTACAAACGTCGTAAGCGTTGGTTGTAAGGAGCAAGGATGAACGAACTATTTGATGCGAAAGAATCGTTGTCTCTACAGGCGCGAGAAGAGTCGTTGTTTCAACGTCTGCCAACGTTGATTGAAAATTCGAAAGTCAATAGCGAACATTACGCGGCGCATTTTTCTGGGTTAGAGCCTACATTGGCAAACAATCGTGAAGGGCTTGCTCAGTTCCCGATTACACGTAAGTTCAATGTACCTAATCAGCAGCAACTTAAACCGCCGTTTGGTGGCTTAAATAGCGTTGCCATTGGTCAAATGGCGCGTGTTTTTCAGTCTCCTGGGCCTTTATATGAGGCTCAAACGGATGAGGCCGATTTCTGGCGTATGGGGCGCGCGTTTCACGCTGCTGGGTTCTGTGCGGGTGATTTAGTGCATAACACGCTCTCTTACCATTTCTCTCCTGGCGGATTTATTATGGATGGTGGCGCAAGGGCTTGTGGCTGTGCGGTATTTCCGGCTGGAGTAGGCAATACCGAAGCGCAAATAGAGGCAATTAAACAGCTTCAACCTAATGGTTACACTGGCACACCTTCTTATTTGCTGACGTTGCTACAAAAGTACCAAGAGAAATACAATGAGCTGCCTAGCTTTGAGAAAGCTCTGGTCTCTGGTGAAGCGGTTACAGCAGGCATGCAACAGATGTTTGAGGAAAAAGGCATTGCAGTCTTTCAAGCCTACGCAAGTGCAGAGCTTGGTTTGATTGCTTATCAAGTGTCTGGTGAACAAGGATTAGTGATTGCCGAAGATATTATTGTTGAAATCGTTGATCCTGATGGTGTTCCTGTACAACCGGGAGAAGTCGGTGAAGTCGTTGTAACGTCGTTCGATGAGAAGTTCCCGCTGATTCGCTACGCAACGGGAGATTTATCGGCATATCTAGAGACAAGTTCTGATTCTTCACGCACGAATGCACGAATTAAGGGCTGGATGGGACGAGCAGACTCCGCGGTGAAAGTAAAAGGGCTGTTTGTTTATCCGCATCAAATCCAAGAAGTCTGTCGTCGCCACGATATTAAAGGCTCCTTGAAAATTGAGCGCGATGGCTTCAACGATGCCATTACTTTTTGTTGTCATGATGTGCATGTATCAGCAGAGGACATTCAAGCAACACTACAGTCAGTCACTAAACTGAAAGGCAATGTCCAGTTTGTACCGAACCAAGTGGAGCAGCCGTTAATCAATGATCTTCGCAGTTAACTCATTGGTGGCATAAGTGCAGTAGAAAGTGGTTGTCATAAAAAACTAACAACGTCAGACAAAAGGCTAGAAAAGGGATACCACATTGCGCTGCGTATCCCTTTATTTTTTACTACCGCAATCAGGGAGCGGGTAAATGAAACAGGCACCAATGATTAACACACAATTCTGGGATGATTTGTTTATCCGAGGCACTATGCCTTGGGATGCCCAATCGACACCTCAAGAACTCAAGGACTATCTCGACAATTCACTTCATGTAGGCCAGTCAGTGTTTATTCCTGGGTGTGGTGCCGCTTATGAACTGAGCACTTTTATTCAATATGGGCATGACGTGATCGCGATGGATTACAGCCAAGAAGCGGTAAAAATGGCGCAATCAGCGTTAGGTAACTACAAAGATAAAGTCGTATTGGGTGATGTATTTAATGCCGATTTTTCTCACTCGTTTGATGTCATTTACGAGCGGGCCTTTCTCGCAGCACTACCAAGAGACATGTGGTCAGAATACTTTGCTATGGTGGATAAATTATTGCCAAGCGGAGGTTTTCTAATTGGTTTTTTCGTCATTGATGATAATTACCTATCACGCTTCCCTCCATTTTGTTTGAGAAGTGGGGAACTGGCATCTTTTCTAGAGCCCACGTTTGAACTTGTGGAATCCTCAGTGGTGGTAAACAGTGTTGAGGTTTTTAAAGGCAGAGAGCAATGGATGGTGTGGCAGAAACGTTAGTCGTCACTGAGACTTCTTTAGAAAGTATTCGCGGAAACTGTCTGGTTCTTTGTGAATCGCTGATACATAAGTCTTCACTCTATACCTGATGGAATGCTCACATAGTTTGTCGGTTTGTGTGAAACATTAATTTCTCGTTGCTGGTTTAAGTTGTTGAGATATCTCTAACAGCGGTTGAGTGGTTGAGTTTATTGCTGGCATGGGTTGTGTGCTCAGAGCGTAAAGCGACAGATCAGCATCGATCCGAAAGGTAGTAGAACGTCTCTTACTGATCTGTCTATTTCATGCTTATACTATTTTAGGTTGACCATCTGATGCGGTGGCACCGCCGTCTACAGGTAGGTTTACGCCATTAATGAAAGATGCGTCATCACTTGCCAAGAAAGTCACGACAGACGCAATTTCTTCAGGTTCGGCTGCTCGGCCAAGCGCAATGCGCTCATTGAATTTATCGCGGATGTCCTGCGGCCAGCCGTTTGTCATGTTGGTTTTTACTAAACTTGGGCATACGGCGTTAATTCTTACCCCATCCGCACCATGGTCCAATGCCATCGCTCGGGTAAGGTTCACCACTGCACCTTTACTCGCGCAATAGAATGCGGCACCCCAGTCACCACCCAAACCGGAAACGGACGCGGTATTTACCATACAACCTTTCGTTTTTAAGAGTTCAGGCAAAGCAAACTTCGCGCAATAAACGACGCCGTCAATGTTTACACCAGAGATCTTCTTCCAGTCTTCCACACTACCTTCAATCACGGAACCAGGGACATGTACGCCAGCATTGTTTACTAAAATATCCAGTTTACCGAAACGGGTAACAACATCAGAAATCAGTGCTGCGACTTTTTCTGGGTCAGAAACATCAATAGAATGCGCAGACACACGCTGTTTATCAAAGCCCTCAACGGCGTTTGCCAACTGCTCTTCATTCCAATCGGCAAGAGCGACGTTTGCGCCTTCTTCATACAAACGTTTTGCGATGGCCAAACCAATGCCATTGGCAGAACCAGTGACGAGTGCGACTTTATTTTTTAATCCTCTCATGCGATTTCTCCTTCGAAACTTACAAAAACGGGATCTTGATTTTTCTCTGTGCGCGGCAACATCAGTTTGTCGTTGTCGCTGTAATCTACGGGGATAGCCACCACTGCTGGTCCTTCAGCGTCCATGGCTTTATTCAATGTCGGTAGCAATTCGTGTTGACTAGTCACTGCGAAGCCTTTCGCGCCAAATGACTCGGCGTAGGCCTTGAAATCAATTGGTCCAAATTTCACACCAGAGCAGCGCTGATATTTGTTGATCTCTTGCATTTCTACCATGTTGTAGGCGTTATCAACCCACACAATATGGACGATATTGCAGTTCAGTCTAACCGCGGTTTCTAACTCCATGCTCGATTGCATAAAACCGCCGTCTCCTGATATCGATACCACTTTGCTACCAGGTTTTAGTAGGCTGGCACCAATGGCCCATGGCAGTGCAACGCCCATCGTTTGTTGGCCGTTAGACACCAGCATTTGGCGAGCTCGAAAACAGCTTAAGTAACGAGCGATCCAGATGTGGAAGCTCCCCATATCAAGGCATAGCGTGGTATCTGGTGTGATGATAGATTGCATGGCTTTAATTAGCGCCAGTGGATGAAACCCTTGCTTGTTATAGACTTTGGGATAAGCCTTGATCACTTGCCGTTGCAGTGCTACCTCTTCCAGTATTGAAAGTGCCGTTGGGGAAAGGCGAGCATATTCAGAGATATAGCTGCCCATTTTATCTAATGACTGCGCAATGTTTCCGACGATTTCAACACAAGGTTGATAATTAAGTTGGTATTCTGCTGGTTCAATATCGAGGTGAATCACTGGGTTGCGGTGGCTGTTCCAAAGCTCAGGGTCATACTCTATTGGGCTAAAGCCGATGGTGAGAATTAAATCGGCGTCCCGCAGTAAAACATCGCCAGGTTGGTTATTAAACAAACCGACACGCCCAGCAAAGTGATGATAGTAATTGATGTCTACCGTGCCGGCGGCCTGGTAAGTGCCGACAACGGGTAGCTGCGTATTTTGAAGAAATCGGGCGATAGCAGCAGCGTTTTGACTGCGGCTCGCGTGAAGGCCAAGTAAAACCACACAGCGCTTTGCTTTACTGATTCGACTGACCGCTTCTTCGATTGCTACGATGTCTGCGCAACCAGGCTGTGTGTAAGGCGAGGGGACAATAATGTCCGTTTGGGTTTGCTCGGATAAAACATCTTGGGGGAGACTCAAAAAGCAAGCCCCAGGACGACCTGACTCTGCGATACGAAATGCGTTCGCCATGATCTCGCTTGCGGCGTCCACATGCTGCACTTCAGCACTGAACTTAGTTATAGAGCGAAAAATACTGACGGTATCCATGCTCTGGTGTGTTTGTTTTTGCTGGTCAGTTCGTTTCACCGCACCACCGATAGCAATCAGCGGATCGCCTTCGGAGTTTGCTGTTGCCACCCCCGTAACTAGATTTCCACAGCCAGGGCCTGACGTAACCATTGTGACGCCTGCTTTGCCGGTTAGTCTTCCCATAACGCCCGCCATAAATGCGCCGTTAGCCTCGTGGCGTACCGGAATCATTTGGATGTTAGTGTCTTCAATCGCATCGAACAGTCGATCGATTTTTGCACCGGGAATACCGAAAATGTACTTAATGCCGAGAGACTCTAGCTGTTGAGCGATCAACTGAGCTCCATTTTTATTTGAAGGTTTGGATTGCATTTGTTGTCCTTATTATTTGCCTGACTTTGTTACTTTTCCGCCTTTTCTATGGCGGTATTTATATCTTCCGGAGCCAAATTGGCGTTGAGGAAGTCTGTCGATACTGGGGTATCAATCACTAGCCGTGAGACTTTGCCAATCTGGAGAAATCCTGACGAAATGCTGTAATCCTGGATATGACCACCTCCTTGGCGGTCATCGGTAATAAAATGTTCGTGATAGCCGGGTACATTGATGCCAGTCGTATATTTAGGACTGCGAAAGCCGGCGACCACGCCTTGCTTATGCGTGAAGCGGAATGTTGGTTGTTCTTTGACCACTTCAAGCATTGGTCGATAAGGGCGTGTTTGTTTAGGTACGGTACGAGTACGAACTGAATCGAAAACACCATCAATGCGCACTGCGCAAAATAGGTTATCGCTTGGAACCAGGTCGTCTATGAGGCTATGGACTTCATGACGTGACATGCGCGATGTCAATGGCAGCTCGATATCAGGCTTAAAAAAAGTCATGACAGCAAAGGGCGTTTTTTGCTCTAGGTCTGCCGGGTTTGCGGAGCCATCCGACTTGAGTTGAAAAACTTCCTTATCAAAAGCAATCAACTCACCATCCAATTCATTGAACGTACCTAAACCAAAATCCCCATGTTTCAGCAGTTCTTCTATGGTTGTCGAGCCTTCGTAAACACCAGCGATCAAAGCACTCATTAACGAAGTCTGATAAATCTCACCATCTCCGGTAACGTGATGGTATTCAGAAAATTCTTTCGCTACTTCAAGCGAACAAGCGCATAGAGGGTTATAAAATCCACGCATGAGTAAGACCAGTTATGCAATGAAGAGTATATTTAGATTGACTTCTACACGGTGCTAAATCCAATATAAAAAAGATTTATTTTGATATGGAAAATATATGGAATTTCGCTACCTGAAGTATTTTGTCGCGGTCGCCGAGACTCGTCACTTTACCCGAGCAGCTGAACGGTTAGGGATTGCGCAACCTCCTTTGAGTCAACAAATCAAAAAGCTAGAGCACGAGCTTGGCGTGGACTTATTTAAGCGCTTGTCTAGAGGAGTAGAACTGACCCATGCAGGGCAAGTCTTTTATACGGATGCGGTAAATATTCTTGCTGATGTGGAACGCGCTAAAGCAAAAGCCCGACAGATTGCCCGTGGTGAAAATACGCAGGTTAAAATTGGGTTCGCGACGTCAACATCAACCTGCATTAAGGTATTGGAGAGGATTGGGCGTATTCAAGAGAATGGGGTTCATTTACAGACGGCGGAACTGTCAATGCCAGAGCTTGCCACTCAGTTAAAAAGCAAACAACTTGATCTCGCAATCATGCGGCTACCCTGTTACGCCAGTGAGCCTTTTGAGCACAAGGTGTTGTTTAACGACCCGTTTGTCGCGGTGATTCCGGCGGGCCACGAACTGGCAAAGTATCCCTGTATCCAGATGAAACAGTTGAGAGGCCATAAAATTTTACTGTTTCCACGAGAGACTGGACCCGCATTGTTTGATGGCATGAGTACACTTTTTGCCGACGCAGGAGTAAGGCTCGAACCACAGTTCGCAGCACCGCAACTTCGTACGACGATTGCCATGGCGCAGGCCGGGTTAGGTATTGCTCTCGTTCCGCGCTCACTGGCTGAACATCTCGATGATTCCGCGACAGTCGCCGAGATTGAGGATATCCCTCTCACTAGTCGTGTTGTTGTTGCTTGGGAGGCATCTAATCTCAATAAACAAGCGCTAAAAGTAGCCATGCACATCGGTCATGTTGAGGCTTAAAGATGAGTCATCGAACTGGCTCTGATAGCCACAGGCAAATGTGATACTCTCACTCGTTATATGCAAAGCTATGCTTTGGTTGAATAGACAAATCTTACTCAACGAATAGAACTTACTGAGGATGTACCAATGATATACGCTGCGGTCTTTGATATGGACGGGTTGCTGATTGATTCAGAACCTTTGTGGAAGGAAGCGGAAAAGCAGGTGTTTTCATCAGTTGGTGTCCAAGTGACCGAAGTGCTGTCAAAGCAGACTGCAACTATGACGACAGGTGAAGTAACAAGGTTTTGGTATGAACGTAATCCTTGGCAAGAAAAGAGCCTAGAGGAAGTAGAGAATGCTGTTGTGGATAAAGTGGAGGCATTAATAATTGAAAAAGGATGCGAATTAGAGGGTGTTACAGAAACACTCAAATTGCTTAAGGAAAAAGGGTTTAAGATAGGGTTGTCTACTAATTCACCTTATCAACTCATTCCCATCATTTTGAACAAACTCGGTATTGCCAGTTACTTTGACGCGATATCATCGTCAGACGATGTAGAGCAGGGTAAGCCAGAGCCAGATGTCTACCTTTTAACAATCAATAAACTAGGTGTAAATTCAAGTAACTGTATTGCCTTTGAAGACTCTTATTCGGGTATGCTTGCGGCAACACGAGCAAACATAAAAACAGTCGTGATACCTCAACCTGATAAGTTCTACCAAGAGTTTAATGAAGCCAGTCTAAAGCTGCAAAAGCTATCAGAGTTTAATGAAAGCCATTTGGCGAGTTTAATGGACTTGAATTTGAAAGAAACAATTGCACCAACACCGCATGAAAGTTTTTTAGAAGAAGGACTTGATTGTGAATAGTCGGTCGCTGAAAAAATACCTACTGCCAATGTTCTTATTGGTTTTACCTATAGAATCATTCGCAAAAGATACGACTATGTTGGACGAGCTCAATAATCGATTTGTTACATTTGAAAGGCGATTTGATGATTGTATCAACTCTGCTTCTCAAAATGATATGAGTGAAAACATTGTCGGTCAGATTCAAGCGCTTAATATTGATTTTGAAATTTCGGTTGGCTATTTATACAAACAATCACTTTATTTATGCTCTGATGATGAATTCAGTGATTTAGCAAGAATTATCATGATAATTGAAACCTCCGATAATGATGGATTGCAATTATCAAAGGCAAAAGCTAGTCAAATTAGAAAGCTACTTTTTAGCAAAGTGGATTTACGTTTAGAGTCGAAGTTTCAAAGTTTACCGCAAGATAAAAAGGAAGCATTACTGAGCATTGCGAAAAAGCTTGAACCTTTTGATCTCGTAAGCATGCATGAACGACTTCAGGCAATGTAGACTTATGAAAGAATGTTTTGAGTAGATTCTTAACGCTTGGCTTTTTCATTAAGATTGAGTATTAGGTTCAACGCCTCTAGCTCTTACACAAGATCTAGAGGCATCCATTTTTTATTGACTTAAAAGTGCCGAGCTAAGATTTTAACCCTGCAGCGGTCATCATGACGCGAAATAACATAGACACTAACCCTAATGCAGCGACGCTAACGACCCATATTCCAATCATCCAAGCCCATTGGCGGCACCAATTTTTGATTTTCATACTCACTCCTTATCAACTCGTTAATGGTACGCTTCGCCTTCTTTTACTTTTCCGGAGAAGACGTAGTAACTCCAAAAGGTGTAAGCCAGAATGATCGGGATGATGATCACTGCTCCAACGAGCATAAAGCGCTGACTGCTTGCAGGAGCCGCTGCTTCCCATATTGATATGCTAGGAGGAATGATATTTGGCCAGATACTGATGCCAAGCCCAGCGAACCCGAGAATCACGATCACTAACGCCATCACGAAAGGGCTGCGCTCTTTACGCTTTTTAACGGAGTCGGCAATCTTCAAACATACGAGCCCAGTAATGACAGGTACGGGCAGTAAGTAGAACAAATTAGGCAGAGAAAACCATCTTTCCGCAATGGCAGGGTAAGCAAGTGGAGTCCAAGCGCTCACAATGACTAATGCGGAGATCATCGCCAGTAGTGTTTTGTTAGTGAAGCGGTGCATCGTGTTTTGCAGTTCACCTTCCGTCTTCATGATGAGCCATGTGCTACCAAGCAGCGCGTACGTTGCGACTAAACCCAAACCACAGAAGATGGGAAAAGGGCTGAGCCAGTCGAGTTGGCTACCTACGAAGACGCGGTTTTCCACCGCAAAGCCTTGAATTACCGCGCCAACAACGATGCCTTGGAAAAACGTGGTTAAAATCGAGCCGACCATAAAAGAGCGATCCCAGAACTTTAAGTGGTTTTCCAATGCTTTAAAGCGAAACTCAAATGCGACTCCACGAAAGATCAAAGCAATCAACATCAACGTTAAAGGGATGGTTAGCGCTTCAATAATCACCGCGTAAGCCATCGGAAAAGCGCCAAATAGAGATGCGCCTCCAAGCACAATCCAAGTTTCGTTGCCATCCCAAACTGGCGCGACACTGTTGACCATGACGTCTTTTTGTTTTTCATCCTTGATGAAGGGCATCAGTATTCCAATACCCAAATCGAAGCCATCCATGATGATGTACATCAAAGTGGCAAAAACGATGATCGCGAACCAAATCACGGATAAATCAAAATGCATATTTTCTACCTTCACTTTGTGACAAATTCTAAATGCGACCTGAAACGGTCGTCATGTCGTGCTCATCGTGTTCGATTGCATCGGGGCCTTTCTTGATTTGGTGGATCATGTAGTAATACCCAAAACCAAACACCAAGCTGTATACAACAAGGAAACACAGCAGGCTGATGCTCATTTGTAGGTCTCCGTGTGCAGAAACCGCATCACGCGTTTTTTGTACGCCATACACGACCCAAGGTTGCCGACCAACCTCTGTCGTAAACCAGCCAGCGAGTATTGCGATAAGACCAGATGGCCCCATAAACAATGAAAACTTGAGGAACCAACGCGAGGTATAAAGCGTGTTCTTTTTTCGTAACCATATGCTGTAGAAGCTCTGAAAAATCATCAGAAGTCCTAGCCCGACCATGATTCGAAATGACCAAAAGACGATAGGTGAGTTCGGTCGTTCCTCTTTCGGGAAGTCTTTCAGCGCCGGGATTGGCTCAGTTAAACTGTGGCGTAGGATCAAACTTCCTAAAACAGGAATTTCTAAGGCATAGTCTGTGCGTTCTTGTTCCATGTTTGGCATGCCGAACAATATCAATGGGGTTGGTTTGCCATCGCTGTTATCCCAATGTCCTTCGATGGCGGCGATTTTGGCGGGCTGGTATTCCAAGGTGTTTAGCCCGTGCACATCGCCAATCACGGCTTGGAGTGGCGCAAGGAACACTAAGATCCCGAGCGACATCGAAAACATGGTTTTTACCGAAGTCGATTGATTGCCTCTCAATAAATGCCAAGCGGCTGACGCGCCTACAAAGAGTGCTGAACTGACAAAAGCTGCGACGCTCATGTGCGCCAAACGATAAGGAAATGAAGGATTGAAAACGATAGCAAACCAGTCAGTTGGCACCACACGTCCGTCGACAATTTCATAGCCTTGTGGCGTTTGCATCCAACTGTTGGAGGCGAGAATCCAGAACGTCGAAATGATCGTGCCTAACGCCACCATCGAGGTTGCAAAAAAGTGCAGCTTTTCGCCGACGCGACGCCACCCAAACAGCATTACGCCAAGAAATCCGGCTTCGAGAAAGAAAGCCGTTAACACTTCATAAGTCAGTAATGGGCCAGTGATAGAACCAGCGAAGTCGGAGAAACCACTCCAGTTGGTGCCGAATTGATAGGCCATGACAAGACCAGATACAACACCCATTCCAAAGTTAACCGCAAAAATTTTCGACCAGAAGTGATAGAGCTTTTGGTAATCGGGATTGCGTGTTTTTAGCCATAAGCCTTCCAGCACGGCGAGATAGGTGGCCAAACCTATGGTGATAGCGGGGAAAATAATATGAAAGGATACCGTAAAGGCGAACTGTATCCGTGCAAGCATAAATGCGTCGAGGCCAAACATTAAACTTCCTTTGATCTTTTAAGTTTTATGAGAGAGCTATTTTAAGAGGAGCGGAATGAGGGAAGTAGGTACAGACAGTGACTATAAACCTATAACAGATTAAATATTGAAGTGTTATTATTTTGAATTCGGCTTTAGGGAAGGGGATTTGCGTTTGGCGAAGTATCAAGAGTTAGTGGAACAGCTTAAAAGGCAGATAAAATCGGGGATATGGCATCCGGGTGACAAGCTGCCTTCGCTGCGTCGCCAATCTGAACACTCGGGTTTAAGCTTGATGACGGTGTTGCATGCCTATCAAATTCTGGAATCTCAAGGCTGGGTAACGTCACAGCCGCGATCTGGTTATCGAGTCGCGCCCAATATTAAGAGCTCAAATGAACCCCAAGCGCCAGCCGCGGTTTCGTGGACAGAGCAGGTAGACATCAATGAGTTTATCTTTGATGTTCTGCAGGCGAGTAAAAATCCATCCATGATCAATTTTGGCTTTGCCTATCCAGACCCAAGCTTGTACCCACGCTATCACGTGAATCGGGCGATGAGCGCAGCCGCTCGCAATATGCCGATTTCCACCACCTTTGATAACTTACCGCCGGGAAATGAACAATTACGCACCATCATCGCGAAGCGTTATGCTGCGAAAGGCATTGAAATTTCACCCGATGAAATTGTCATTACGGCAGGCGCGCTGGAGGCGTTAACGCTCAGTTTGCAAGCTTGTACAAGACCGGGAGATTGGGTGGTTGTGGAGTCGCCTGCATTCTATGGCGCTTTGCAATCCTTAGAGCGGTTAGGTTTGAAAGCGCTCTCAGTAAGAACAGACCCAGTCACGGGCATTGACCTAGACTCATTGGAACGAGCGCTGCAAACGCATGATGTGAAAGCGTGCTGGCTGATGTCGAACTTCCAGAATCCTCTGGGTTTTACGCTCTCCAACGAGAAAAAACAAAAGCTGATTGAACTGACACAGCGATATAACGTGCCAGTAATTGAAGATGATGTGTACAGCGAACTGCATGCCGAGAATGACTCGGTTTACCCACTAAGAATGTTTGATGACACGGGTAATACCATGTTGTGCTCCTCGTTTTCAAAATCATTAATCGCAGGGCTACGTATTGGTTGGGTTGCGGCGGGAAAGCGGGCGCTAGAGGTACAAAAGTTACAGTTAATGAGTACATTAGCGACGAGTGCACCAGTGCAAATGACATTGGTGCACTATTTAACAAGCCGCAATTATGAATCGCATTTGAAGCAGTTACGGAAAAAGCTGTTTGAACGTAAAAGTAAGATGACGGGTCTGCTCAGTGAGCTGTTACCTGAAACAGTCAACGTGTTAAGCCAAAGCGGCGGGTACTTTATTTGGTTAGAGCTCCCCAAGCATATTGACGCCTTGCAGATATATCGAGAAGCGCTAAAAGATAATATCAGCATCGCACCGGGAAAGATGTTCAGCCTGACAGAACAATACGATCACTGTATTCGTCTTAACGCTTCTTTTGAGCTCAATGGCAAATATGTTCATGCTCTCAATCTGCTTGCTAATATTATTCGCGATCATTTGGCGAAATAGCGACTTTATTTCAGTTTTTTGGTTTAATGGAGCGCGCCGGATTTCCAACGACTCGATCGCCCGGCGCAACGTCTTTGGTTACGACAGAGCCAGCGCCAACGACGGCCTCATCGCCAATGGTCACGCCCGGCAGTATGATTGCGCCCCCACCAATCCAAACGTTATTGCCAATTGTTACCGGTTTGGCGATCTCATCTCCGGCTAAGCGTCTTTGTGTATCGAGTGAATGAGCGGCTGTGTAAATTTGCACTCTAGGCCCAATCATGACGTTCGCGCCAACCTCAACCTGCCCATTGTCCAGAATAATGGCATCCCAGTTGATGTAGGTGTTTTCTCCGATGGACAAGTGACAACCGTAGGTAAGTTGTAGCGGTGGCTCTATACAGGCGCTGTTTTTTAATTGGACGCCCATTTCCGCCAATAGTTGTCTACGGATATCTGGGTTTGGCTCGTGGTTAAATTGGAAGACAAGCTGCGCAGTTTTGGCGCGCATTAGCTTTAGTTCTTCATCCAGACAATTATAGGCTTCTCCAGAGCGCATCCGAGTCAGTTCTGACATAACAATCATTCCATCAATGTTATTTGCAATAAGGTGCATAATAGGTGAGAGTGATTCGAAGTGAAAATTTGATGCTTAAAAATCAGAAAGTTATCACTGATTTACCTTGCGTATCCAGTTGGTTGATTGGCTCGTTTAGTTCACAAAGACGTATTCCCTAAATGGCTTAATCGGTTGAAAAAGTGGGAAACCACTCGAAGCGTTTTACGTAGATTACAATATAGTTAATAGGAAGAACTTAATTGAGCCGCTGCGCTATCGATTGGGCTAAAAATATAAGACTTATGCGCTCTGGCTTGCTGATAACGATGAATCAAGAGTGAGCACTTTATGTTCGAACGGGTCATTTCATTTTTAGAAACAACACTGTTTACCTTTAACGAACAACCTATCACGTTGTGGGCGATATTGATGGTGCCGACATGGGTCATTGTCGCTTTATGGTTATCCAAAATTTTGATCAAAACCGTTACGTCAAGAATGTCTTCATCGGGGAAAGACCCAAACGTGATTCATTTGGTTAAACGGATATTATTTGTCATCGCTCTCGCCATTATTTTTATGACCACACTTTCGATGATAAATGTGCCAATTACCGCGTTTGCCTTTCTGTCTGGTGCCATCGCTATCGGCTTCGGTTTTGGTGCGCAAAACATCATTAACAACTTCATAAGTGGCTGGATTTTGATTGGTGAAAAGCCAATCCGAATTGGGGACTTTTTAGAGGTTGAGGGCGCCAAAGGCACTGTCGAGCAAATAAATACACGCTCAACGAGAATCAGACGAACCGATGGTGTTCATATGCTCATACCCAACAGTCAGTTGATTGAGAACGTGGTGATCAACTGGACGTTATGCGACAGATTAGTTCGTGGCTCTGTCGTCGTCGGTGTCGCGTATGGGAGCGATGTCAAACAGGTTGCTGCCTTAATGGCGGAAGTGACTTCGCAGCAAGCGCAAGTTCTGAGTTCGCCAGCGCCAGATGTGTTTTTTCAAGACTTTGGTGACAATGCTTTGATCTTCGAATCTTATTTTTGGATTAACTCAACGGTTGAGGGCGGTATTCGCTCGGTCGCAAGTGCCATGCGTTTTGAAATCTACGAAGCTTTCGAAAAGCACGGCATTGAAATCGCGTTTCCACAACGAGATGTGCACATTGATGGGCAAATCAAGTTGTCTAGGGAGAGAAACGGATAGGGCGATAAGCGGTATTGGTGTTCTTATCTTGGTGTCGAGTAACCATAGCGAGGCGGTCACAACACGGATTCACCTCGCTAGAAACCAGTTTGAAGGCGTTATTGGTTGTCCCACATGACTTCGCATTCTTCTTTGATTGCTGATTTTAGCAACTCAATCAGTGGAAAAGCTCTGCGTCCTAGGCTTACCGCGGGCTCTGCTTGTTCTTCCTCTTCGTCTACATCAGTAGGGAGGTTTTCTTCAGCTGCATTTTTCGCAGATAGAGCAGAAGTTAACCTTGATAGCGCGTTAGGAACATCTTGAGCGGAAATTGATCCCGGCACAGTGCCGCTGTGACCCATCATTTTGAGCATATCTAATGCAATATCACCAAACATTGTGACGTTTGAGTGGCTTCGACAACGAAATGTTATGAGCATTTACCTGATCCTGTTTTATACGTTCGCTTTGAAACTAAATTGTAGCTGAAATCAGGCACTAATTAATGTGATGAAGACCGTTGAGCGTTAAGGTTTTTATGAGTAACAATAAAAAACGGGCACGTACGTCTGCATGCCCGTTTAAATACATTATTTGATTATGATAGTTGATGATTTACAAGCTATACGGATCGCCTAGAGCCAATGCGACCCTAGAAGCAGGAGACTTTCCTAACGCACGGCAAATTTGCCAACCCGCTTCATTGATGACGCCAAGGTCAACGCCTGTTTCAATCCCAAGTTGCTCACACAGATAAAGTACATCTTCCGTTGCAACATTGCCACTGGCTCCTTTCGCGTAAGGGCAGCCGCCGAGCCCCGCTACTGCGCTATCAATGGTGTTGATGCCCATTAACAAGGCTTGATAGATATTGGCTAATGCTTGTCCATAAGTGTCATGAAAATGTACTGCGAGCGCGTCTTTTGGCAGTAGCGTTAACAACGAATCCAGCATGGCGATAACGCGATTAGGTGTTGCCTTACCGACAGTATCACCGAGCGAAATCTCATAACATCCCATATCAAACAACGTATTGGCGACCTTGGTAGTTTGCTCTGGCTTGATTACTCCCTCATATGGACACACCATGGTACAAGACAAGTACCCGCGTACAGGAATGTTGTGCTGGTTCGCCAATTCGATAACGGGCTCAAATCGAGCGAGACTTTCGGTAATGCTGCAGTTGATGTTCTTCTGGCTGAACGTTTCTGAAGCGGAGCCAAATACCGCAATTTGCTTTACACCGCTTTCCAGCGCACGTTCTAACCCTGCGAGATTTGGTGTGAGAGCGCTATAAACCACGTCAGGCTTTTTTGAGATACCAGCAAACACCTGATCGGAATCGGCCATTTGAGGCACCCACCTTGGAGAGACGAAAGATCCCGCCTCAATATGCTTTAAGCCACTGCTGCTTAGTTGGTTAATCAAACGGATTTTATCAACCAGCGTCACTGACGTTTCATTTTGCAGACCATCACGAGCGCCGACTTCGACGATATTAACCTTCGCTGGTAGCATATTCGCGCTCCTTATCTTCACTGACGTTATCCGATATCAAAGCCAAATTCAGCAGGATGGAACCGTGCTGTACTTGGTCCCCGTGCTGATAAAACAATTCGTCGACTTTTGCTGCTACCGGAGCCGTGATGGTGTATTCCATTTTCATTGCTTCGAGTACCAAAAGCGGATCGCCCGCCGCCACTTCGTCACCTTTAGCCACCATAACTGCTGAAATTATGCCGTTGAGTGGTGCGGTTGGACTTAGTTCATCGTCAATATCTTTTGCAGAGTCAAAGTTAGGTTGATGAGCAAACGTGCGTTGCTGGCCAAGATAAAACAGTGTTGTCTGTTGCTCATCGCTAAGTGCATTAAAGGTGTAACGCACATTATCAATATCGACGATAAACTGGTTGCCACTTTCAAGCAGGATGACTTGATGCAGCTCCTCACCACATCGGACAGTGAAGTGAGATCCTGTATCTTGCGATGATTGTTGCAAACGTGCCTGATGGTTGGCTTTGGCATCCGTGAAGTTAAATCGGTAAACGTTGTCAACTGACAGTCTAAAACCTCGTTTGGTTGGCGCGGGTAACGTTGAGCTGTCTGATTTTGAAATGAGATCATTCCAACGAGCAACCGCCGCCAATGTAAGCCAGATTGAATCCGACACGTCTTGCTGCTCATTTATGCCTTGTTGATGTGTTACGAGGAAACCTGTATCGAGCTCAATCTCGGCAAAGGTTGGCTGCGAAATAATGCTGTGCAGATAACCAATGTTTGTCGTTACTCCACGTACGTGATATTGAGTTAACGCCTGCTTAAGCTGCTTTAGCGCGATATCACGAGTTTGCCCCCAGACGATCAGTTTGCTGATCATTGGATCGTAATATTCGCTGATGCTATCGCCTTGGGTAACACCACTATCAACGCGTACGCACGCTAGGCGCACATTACTGTCTGATACGGGTTCTTTTAAGTAGTCAATGCGGCCAGTCGACGGCATAAAGTCATTGTCTGTATCTTCTGCGTAAATTCGCAGCTCAATTGAATGACCGTTGTGGGTGATTTCAGATTGCGAAATAGGTAAATGCTCGCCAGCTGCGACTTTGAATTGCCACTCCACCAAATCAACGCCGGTGATCAATTCAGTGACAGGGTGTTCAACTTGCAGACGGGTATTCATCTCCATGAAGTAGAATTGACCTCGGCTATCGAGTAAGAACTCCACCGTGCCAGCGCCAACATAGTCGATCGCTTGAGCGGCCTGAACCGCAGCTTCACCCATTTGTTTACGCAGTGCATCACTAAGACCGGGAGCTGGTGCTTCTTCGACTACTTTTTGGTGACGGCGTTGAATGGAGCAATCGCGATCAGAAAGATAGACACAGTTGCCATATTGGTCAGCAAATACCTGAACTTCAACGTGGCGAGGCTGCAATATGCATTTTTCGATTAGAAGCTGCTTATCGCCAAAGCTTGAAAGTGCTTCACGCTGCGCACCGTCGATGGCCAGAGGAATTTCGGCTGCGCTATTGACCACTCGCATGCCTTTACCGCCACCCCCTTGGGTTGCTTTAAGCATCACTGGGTAACCGATTTTTTCAGCTTCCGCTAATAAGTGCTCTACGTTGTTGTCTGTGCCGTGATAGCCCGGAACCAAGGGCACGTTCGCCTCAGACATGATGGCTTTGGCTTGCGACTTCGAACCCATTGCTTCAATTGCGCTGGTGGAAGGGCCAATAAAAACAATGCCATTTTCGCTGCACGCTTTCGCCAGTTTCGGGTTCTCGGAAAGAAAACCATACCCAGGGTGGATAGCATCGGCTTGCCATTTTTTCGCAGCGCCGATAATCGCATCGATATCGAGATACGATTCACTCGCCGGAGCGGGGCCAATGAATTCAGCGAAATCCGCTTGTTTAACATGTAAGCTGCTGCGATCCGCTTCGGAATAGACGGCTACCGTCTCTATAGCCATGCTTTTTGCGGTTTTAATGATTCGGCAGGCAATTTCACCGCGGTTTGCGATCAGTATTCTTTTAAACATGATTCCTCCAATTGGCGGCGCGCTTTTCAAAAAATGCAGCTAGTCCTTCTTGTCCTTCACTGGACACGCGAGCGGTTGCAATAGCTTGGCTGGTGTATTCAATTAATGAATGATCGATAGGTTGGTTATCACAGCGTAAACAAAGTGCTTTTGCAGCCTGCATGGCTTGTGGACCGTTGTTGAGCAGGTGATCAATGGTGCGATTGACGGCTTCACGTGGTTGAGCGTCTATCTGATGAAGAATACTCATCGATAGCGCGGTTTCGGCATCAATCAGTTCCGCGGTTAAAAAGTAGCGTCGGCTTTGTCGTTGTCCAATCGCTCGGATTACGTAAGGTCCGATGGTGGCGGGTAACAAACCGAGCTTCACTTCACTCAAACAGAAGCGGCTTTCAGGTGTACCAATAGCGATATCGCAGCAGCAGATAAGCCCAAGTGCGCCGCCAAATGCAGCGCCATGCACCATAGCAATAGTCGGTTTGCTAAAGGTATCCAGCGTATGCAAAAGTTTTGCTAGTTGCTGTGCATCTTGCAGGTTTTCACCCTCGGTTTTGGTTGCCATTGACTGCATCCAGCCCAGATCTGCTCCCGCAGAAAAGTGTTTCCCTTGCGCCGTTAGTACCAATGCACGTAGAGAGTCGTCTCTCTCAAGTTTTTCCAAGGTTTCGATAAGTGAAGCAATTAATTCATCATTAAACGCGTTGTGTTTTTCTGGCCGATTCAGGCTCAACCAGGCAACGCCATTGCTGTCTTTTTCAAGCAGTAGTCCGGTCATGTGACTTCCTTTGTCTGATATTCCAATACTCGCTAACCATATACTTTACGAACATCGGTATTTGCGAGGAGTTAAGATTTGCCTTGCATCCGACTACATACGGAAGATGCCAAATTTGCTGTCTGGTATCGACGCATTAAGCGCAGCAGACAGACCAATGCCGACAACATCACGGGTTTTCGCAGGGTCAATAATGCCGTCGTCCCACAAACGAGCACTGGCGTAGTATGCATGGCTTTGAGTCTGATATTGCTCCGCAATTGGACGTTTGAACGCTTCTTCTTCCTCTACGCTCCAGCTTTCACCTTTGCGAGTTTTGATATCGCGGGTCACTTGCGCCATCACGCCAGCCGCTTGCTCTCCACCCATGACGGAGATGCGCGCGTTTGGCCACATCCACATCATGGTTGGATCATAAGCGCGGCCACACATGCCGTAGTTCCCTGCGCCATACGATCCACCAATCACTACGGTAAACTTCGGCACGTCTGCACACGCAACAGCAGTTACCATTTTCGCACCATGTTTGGCGATGCCTTCGGCTTCGTACTTCTGACCGACCATAAAGCCCGTTATATTCTGCAAGAAAAGCAGAGGAATTTTGCGTTGTGCGCACAGCTCAATAAAATGCGCGCCTTTTTGTGCTGATTCCGAAAATAGAATGCCGTTGTTAGCGACAATGCCAATCGGCATACCGTGAATATGGGCAAAGCCACAGACCAAGGTTTCGCCGAACAAGGCTTTAAATTCATCGAACTGGGAATCATCAACAATTCGGGCAATGACCTCTTTAACATCAAACGGCTTTTTAAGATCAGTACCGACGATACCGTACAGCTCTTGGGCAGGAAAACGTGGATCCTGTGGCGTTTTTTGCTTGAGTTGAACGGGTTTTAAGTGGTTGATTTGAGATACGGCTTGTCTTGCCAGTTCTAATGCGTGGTGATCGTTTTCTGCATAATAATCGGCCACGCCAGAAGTGCGACAGTGAACGTCTGCGCCACCAAGATCTTCCGCGCTGACTTCTTCACCAGTCGCTGCTTTTACAAGAGGTGGACCTGCCAAGAAAATCGTGCCTTGTTCTTTGACTATGATGGATACGTCACACATGGCAGGAACATAAGCGCCGCCAGCGGTACATAGCCCCATGACCACCGCAATTTGTGGAATGCCTTTGGCCGACATACGGGCTTGGTTGTAGAAAATACGGCCAAAATGGTCTTTATCTGGGAATACCTCATCTTGGCGGGGTAGGTTAGCGCCGCCAGAGTCGACTAAGTAAACACACGGCAGTTGGCATTTTTCTGCAATTTCTTGTGCTCTTAAGTGCTTTTTCACGGTGAGTGGGTAGTAACTGCCGCCTTTTACCGTCACGTCGTTCGCGACGATCATGCACTCAGTGCCGTCAATCACACCCACACCTGCAACCACTCCAGCACATGGAACGTAATCTGGATACACATCCCAGCCAGCAAATTGACCAATTTCTAGAAAGGACGAACCAGGGTCGAGTAGGGCAAGAATGCGCTCACGTACCGGAAGTTTGCCTTTCTTCTGCTGATGCTCGCGGGCTTTCTCACCGCCACCATCTTCTATTTGGGCAGTCACGGTATAAAGTTGATCTACAAGTGACGCCATAGAGCGGTAGTTTTCCTGATACTGCTCTGAATGGGTATTAATATTGGTCGTCAAACAAGCCATAAATAGCCGATCTCCATTCGGTAGACGGGTGACACCACCCGCCTTTATCTATGTTGAATAAGATTTAGGTTGAATAAGGAATTTATTTAGATTCAGAACGCCTAGGTATGTTGATTAGGCGCTTTCGTTAAACAATTCGCGACCAATAAGCATGCGGCGAATTTCTGAAGTGCCCGCACCGATTTCATACAGCTTGGCATCTCGCAACAAACGGCCCGTATCAAACTCGTTGATGTAGCCGTTACCGCCAAGTAGTTGAATCGCATCCAGTGCCATCTTGGTTGCCAGCTCTGCGCTGTAGAGGATCGCGCCAGCAGAATCTTTACGTGTGGTTTCACCGCGATCACAAGCGGCAGCGACGGCGTAAACATACGCTTTAGCGGCATTCATTTGTGTGTACATATCCGCGATTTTTGCTTGAACTAGCTGGAATTCACCGATGGATTTACCGAACTGTTTACGGTCGTGAATGTAAGGCACAACGATATCCATACACGCCTGCATGATGCCAAGTGGGCCGCCTGCAAGCACCACACGTTCGTAGTCGAGGCCGCTCATCAATACTTTCACGCCTTGGTTTTCTTCGCCGAGAATATTTTCCGCAGGGACTTCGCAGTTTTGGAAGACCAGCTCACACGTATTCGAGCCGCGCATGCCCAACTTGTCGAGTTTTTGGGCTTGAGTAAATCCAGGGAATCCGCGTTCCACAATAAATGCCGTGATGCCTTTGGAGTGCTGGCTTGGGTCGGTTTTTGCGTAGACAACATAGGTGTGTGCATCAGGGCCGTTGGTGATCCACATTTTGTTGCCATTTAATAGGAAAATATCGCCTTTACGTTCGGCTTTAAGCTGCATAGAGACCACATCAGAGCCGGCGCCGGGTTCACTCATAGCAAGGGCGCCGATATGTTCACCGGAGATGAGCTTAGGTAGGTATTTCTCTTTTTGCGCTTGTGTACCGTTACGGTGGATTTGGTTGACGCAAAGGTTGGAGTGAGCGCCGTAACTTAACGCAACCGAAGCGGATGCTCGGCTGATTTCTTCCATAGCGATAACGTGGGCGAGATAGCCCATGCCTGCACCACCAAACTCTTCGCTGGTGGTCACACCTAAAAGACCCATGTCACCTAATTTGGACCAAAGATGGTTTGGAAAGTCGTTAGTTTGGTCGATAGATTGCGCTAGCGGCGCAATTTCTCTTGCAGCAAAACTATTGATTTGCTCGCGAAGCAAATCGGTATTTTCGTCATAAACAAAGTTCAGGGAAGAGTAGGTAGATTTCATTGCGTGTCCTTGCCTTTACGTCACCTACATCCCAGAGTTGAGGTGTTAGGTGACTTTTTCGCCTTTCATGGATCTCAGTGTGTTTTGGCATCGCAACTGCGCAGCATTTAACTCCATCATTACCGCTTGAATGTCGTTTGCTTGCTGTTGCAATGCTGCCTTCTTCTCTTCGATCAACCGAATCATATAGTTCAACTGCTCAGTACTTTGATCGGTATCGTAGAGTTCAAATAACTCTTTGATATCTGCAAGAGAAAAGCCCAATCGCTTACCTCGCAAAATCAGTTTTAGTCGAATTCGATCACGACCATTGTAGATTCGAGTGTTGCCTTTACGTTCTGGAGTTAGGAGACCTAAATCTTCGTAGAAGCGAATGCTTCGAGTAGTAATGTCGAACTCTTTCGCGAGCTCGCTGATCTTAAATGTGTTCATTCCTTAACCTTACGACTTTCGTATAACATTTACATGAATATACAATTCGTTAACGTTAAAGTAAACAAACAACATCCACTCTTGAGCCTTGATATCACTCGCATTTACTCGAAATCAAAGAATCACTCGAACAAACAATAACCTCAAACTTGACGTTAACGTAAATGTTAGTATAGTTATGACGTAAACGTCAACAAAAGGTTAATGGAATGAAAAATGAAACATGGATTGTTGCCGCTAAGCGAACGCCTATCGGCTCTTTTCAAGGTGCATTAGCTTCAACAGATGTCACGGAACTCGGTGCGAAAGCCATTCAAGGGGCGCTAGCCGAAAGCCAACTCGATGTGCACAAAATAGACGAAGTGTTGATGGGGTGCGTTTTACCCGCTGGTGTGGGGCAAGCGCCTGCAAGACAAGCAAGCCTTAAAGCTGAAATGCCACAATCGATTGGTTGTACGACACTGAACAAAGTTTGTGGATCGGGTATGAAAACCGTGATGCTGGCATATAACCTTATTCAATCTGGTAATGCGCATGCTGTCATCGCTGGTGGCATGGAAAACATGTCGTCTTCTCCTTATCTATTAAAGAAAGCGCGTGATGGTTTCCGTTTAGGTCACGAGCAAGTGCTTGATCATATGTTTTATGACGGTTTGCAGGATGCCTACCAAGGCGAGCTGATGGGTGTCTTTGCAGAACAGACGGCGCAAAAGTATCAGTTCAGCCGTGAAAGTATGGATGCCTGGGCGCAGCAGTCGGTGACTCGTGCGCAGCAAGCAATCGAACAAGGTTTGTTCAAAGAAGAGATCGTGCCCGTTAACGTAAAAAGTCGACGCGGCGAAACCTTGGTTGTAGATGATGAGCAACCGAGCAAACTCGACGTCACTAAAATTCCTACCTTACGCCCTGCGTTTGCCAAAGATGGCGGGGTAACCGCAGCAAACTCTAGTTCCATTTCGGATGGTGCGTCGGCAATGATCTTAGTCGATAGTGAGTTTGGTCGTCAGGAAAACCTTCAGCCTCTAGCCAAAATTGTCGCGTACAGCACGCATGCAAGACAGCCTGATGAGTTCACCATCGCACCAGTCTTCGCGATTGAATCGCTGCTGGAAAAAACGGGCTGGGACAAATCAGACGTGGACCTTTGGGAAATCAATGAAGCTTTTGCTGTCGTGACTCAATACGCGGTGAAAGCTCTCGAACTGGACGAGAGCAAAGTGAACCCTCGCGGAGGGGCTTGTGCGCTGGGGCATCCAATAGGCGCAAGTGGCAATCGAATCCTTGTCACTTTGATTCATGCGCTAAAACAAACTGGTGGTAAGCGTGGCGTTGCATCGCTTTGTATTGGCGGCGGCGAAGCTACCGCTATCGCGATTGAAATCTGCTAAATCACTCTCAACAAAGTTTCACTTACATAACAGTAGTCAGTAACAAGCTGAAAAATACAAGGATGTCATCATGACAGAACAAGTAAAGCAGTATATCGGTGGTGAATTTGCCATCTCCGATTCAAAACAATGGCTAGATGTAACCAACCCGGCAACCAACGAAGTGATTGCACAAGTACCTTGTGCCACGGAATCGGAAATGAATGCGGCGATTGCCAGCGCAACAGAAACGTTCAAACGCTGGAAAGAAGTTGCAGCGCCGGAGCGTGCTAGATTGATGTTGCGTTACCAACATCTGCTCAAAGAGCAACACGATGAGTTGGCGATACTGCTTTCAAGTGAGACAGGCAAAACCCTCGCGGATGCAAAGGGTGACATTTGGCGTGGGATTGAAGTCGTAGAACAAGCGGCGAACATTTGTAGCTCAATGATGGGCGAAACGGTGGAAAACGTCGCGACCAATATTGATGGTTACTCTTACATTCAACCGCTCGGTGTTTGTGCTGGCATCACACCCTTTAACTTCCCTGCGATGATCCCATTGTGGATGTTCCCGATGGCGATCGCTTGTGGCAACACCTTTATTCTAAAACCTTCGGAACAAGTTCCGCTGACTGCAATGAAATTGGCAGAGCTATTTGAACAAGCTGGTGCACCAAAAGGCGTATTGCAAGTTGTTCACGGGACCAAAGAGCAAGTCGACCGCATTCTGACTGATCCAGTTGTTCGTGCGATCTCTTTTGTTGGCTCTGTGCCCGTTGGTGAGTACATCTACAAAACAGGTACAGACAACCTGAAACGCGTGCAGTCATTTGCAGGTGCTAAGAACCACATGGTCATCATGCCGGATGCAAACAAACAGCAAGTCATCAATAACCTAGTTGGCGCGTCAGTTGGTGCTGCAGGCCAACGCTGTATGGCGATTTCGGTTGCCGTATTTGTCGGCGAAACCAAAGAGTGGATTCCAGAGCTTAAAGAGGCGTTAGCTCAGGTTCAGCCTGGCGCGTGGGATGATGAAACCGCCGGTTATGGTCCACTGATTAGCCCTCAAGCGAAGCAGCGAGTGGTGAATCTGATTAATGAAGGCAAAGCGTCAGGCGCGAATTGTGTTCTGGACGGGACAGACTGCCAAGTACCTGGCTTCCCGAACGGTAACTGGGTGGGGCCAACACTGTTTACCAACGTGACCACAGACATGTCGATTTATCAGGAAGAAATTTTCGGGCCTGTACTGTTAACTATGGAAGTGGATGACCTAGATGAAGCGATTGAACTGATCAATGCAAACCGCTTTGGTAATGGTACGTCTATTTTCACGGCGAACGGCGCTGCCGCGAGAAAGTATCAACACAATATCGAAGTAGGTAACGTAGGAATCAACGTACCGATTCCGGTGCCATTGCCGTTCTTTTCGTTTACTGGGTGGAAAGGCAGCTTCTACGGCGACCTGCATGCTTACGGTAAACAAGCGGTTCGCTTCTACACCGAGACGAAAACTGTCACCGCGCGTTGGTTTGAAGATGACATTCCAAGCGGTCCAAACATGACTATTCAACTTAGCTAATTACTGGATTAGCGACACCTCTAGCCAAGCCCTTCATCCTTTTAGAGGGCTTGGCTCGGATACAAATGCAACGAATTAGACCTTAGGACTTCAAGATGGATTTTGAATTAAACGAAGATCAACTCGCGTTTGCCGAAGTAGCAAAGCAGTTTGCAGACCAAATGTTAGCGCCGCACGCGGCCGAGTGGGATGAAAACCATCACTTCCCTAAAGATGTACTGCGTCAGGCGGGTGAGCTGGGCTTTTTGAGTATCTACACGCCACCAGAGCACGGTGGCTTGGGGTTATCTCGTTTGGATGCGGCGATCATTTTCGAGCAGTTGGCTATGGGTTGTACCGCGACTACTGCGTTTATGACCATTCACAACATGGCGACGTGGATGATCACCAGCTTTGCCAAAGCCGAAGTGGCGCAGCAATTTAGCGCGGATCTAATTTCGGGTGAAAAGCTCGCTTCCTACTGTTTAACCGAACCTAATGCCGGCTCTGACGCCGCTTCTCTAACGACTAGCGCAGTGCGTGATGGTGATGAGTTTGTCCTCAATGGCGCAAAAGTGTTTATCTCGGGTGCGGGTGATACAGATGTTCTCGTCGTGATGGCGCGTTCCTGTGGTGAAGGAGCGAGTGGCGTTTCTGCATTCGTTGTTCCTGCTGATTGCGAAGGCATTAGCTACGGTAAAAAAGAAGCCAAAATGGGTTGGAACTGCCAGCCAACTCGCATGATTACCTTCGAAAATGTCCGCATTCCGGCTGACTATCTGTTGGGTGAAGAGGGAGAAGGCTTTAAGTTCGCCATGCTTGGTCTGGATGGCGGTCGAATCAATATCGCCACGTGTTCCGTCGGTACTGCGCAACAAGCACTGAACGAAGCCAAGCAATACATGAACGAACGCAAACAGTTCGGCCGTTCACTGGCGCAATTTCAAGCGTTGCAGTTCAAGCTTGCTGATATGGCGACTGAGCTGGTCGCTGCGCGTCAAATGGTGCGACTCGCTGCCGCTAAACTCGATGCCCAGCACGCAGAAAAAAGTGCGTACTGTGCCATGGCAAAACGCTTTGCTACTGATGTGGGCTTTAAAGTCTGCGATCAGGCGCTGCAAATTCACGGTGGCTATGGCTACATAAAAGAATATCCAGTCGAGCGCCATTTCCGAGACGTTCGTGTTCACCAAATTCTTGAAGGTACCAACGAAATCATGCGTCTGATCGTCGCAAGACGATTACTAACGGAAGGCGTTGAGCTGCTTTAGTCAGCGAGACACAGCCTTACCTAAAGAAATTAAAAAGGACTGAAAGATTATGACGGCACAAATCAAATTAGAGCGCGAAGCGCATATTGCCAAGCTCACGATTAGTAACCCGCCAGCAAACACCTGGACGCTTGAATCTTTGAATCAGCTAAAAGAGTTGGCAATTGAACTTAGTAATGATCGCTCTATTTATGCGTTGGTTTTAACAGGCGAAGGCGAGAAATTCTTTTCTGCTGGAGCAGATCTTAATAACTTTGCATCGGGTGATAAATCACAAGCAGCAAACATGGCGTTCGCATTTGGTGAAGCGTTTGAAGCGCTTTCTGCATTCGATGGGGTTTCTATCGCAGCGATTAATGGTTACGCGATGGGCGGCGGTCTGGAAGTGGCGATGGCGTGTGACATTCGCATCGCAGAAGAACAAGTACAAATGGCACTTCCTGAAGCATCGGTAGGCTTGTTGCCGTGTGCGGGCGGGACGCAAAACCTGACCGCGTTGGTAGGTGAAGGTTGGGCGAAGCGTATGATCCTGTGTGGCGAGCGTGTGACGGCCGAGCGAGCGGAAAAAATTGGGTTAGTCGAAGAGGTGGTGGCGAAAGGTCAAGCACTCGAAGCGGCTATGGAGCTAGCACAGCGTGTTGCAGGTCAATCACCGAAATCTGTGTCTGCGTGCAAAACGCTAATTCAAGGTCGACGCAGCCAAACTCACGCAGCTGGATTGGTTTTAGAGCGTGAACTGTTTTTACAGCTGTTCAATACACACGATCAGACTGAGGGTGTGAATGCGTTCTTGCAAAAGCGCAAGCCACAATGGACAAACAGCTAGCGGAGGCCAAATGACAGGTACAGTAAATGTTTCAAAACTTAAGTGCGCTGATGGCTCTATTATTGGTGTGCTAGAGCTTGATAATCCAGCTGCTCTCAACGCGTTGAGTTACGTGATGATTGAGAAGTTGTACAAACAGCTTAGTGAATGGCAAACGGACGACAGCGTCGTCGCGGTATTCTTGCATGCTCAAGGTGAAAAAGCGTTTTGTGCTGGCGGAGATATTCAAGCGATCTATCGTGCACTTGAAAACAAAGAGCAAGATTTTGATTCTGCGTTTTCAGCGATGGAAACCTTCTTTGACCTCGAATATCGCTGTGATCATCTTATTCATACTTATCCAAAACCGATCATCGCGTGGGGACATGGTTATTTGATGGGCGGCGGTGTGGGCTTATTTATGGGTGCCAGCCATCGCGTTGCAGAAACGACCACACGCTTTGCAATGCCAGAGATTAAAATTGGCCTTTACCCAGATGTAGGTGCGACGTACTTCCTAAACCAGTTGCCAAAACATTTGGCACTGTTCTTAAGTTTGACTGCTTGTCAAATTAACGCAACAGATATGAAAGCGTTGGGGTTAAGCCAATGGATTGCACAGCCAGAAAACAAGCAAGTGCTGCTGGATCTGCTTGCATCGGTAAGTTGGAAAGGTGAAGCGAACATCAACGAAAAAATCGCCACTACGCTGCGTTCGGTACACGTGGACGAGCCAACCGAAGGGATGTTGATGCCCTATGCGGAATTGATTGAGCAGTTATGTTCGGGTGACTTAGCGTCAATTGTTGATGCAATCAGCCGTGCTAGCGTTGATAACAAGTGGTTCGTCAATGCGCAGAAGTCACTGAACTATGGCAGTCCGTTGTCGCTCAGTATCACTTATCAGCAGTTAACGCAGTATCAAAGCCTCTCTTTGAAAGCGTGTTTTGATATGGAATTTAACCTAACACTACGTTGTGGCTTAGAAGGTGATTTTAGAGAAGGGGTTCGTGCGCTGATTATTGATAAAACCAATCAACCGACTTGGCAACATCGCACGGTTTCTGACGTAACGCCACAAGTTTTGGAGCGCTTCTTCTCGCCAATTGACTCAGCAGAATACCCACTGACCGCATCGTCGGTAGCTATAGCGGCACTTTAGTACAAGGAAGAAATACGATATGGACAAAATTGCATTTATTGGCCTTGGTAACATGGGTGCGCCTATGGCTAAGAATCTACTCAAAGCGGGCTTGAATGTCGAAGTATTTGATTTGAACCCAAGCGCAGTTGAGGAGTTGACCGCATTGGGCGCTTCAAGTGCCGATTCCGTTCAGCAGGCAGTACAAGGTGTGGAGGTGGTTGTCACTATGCTGCCAGCGAGCCAACACGTTCAAAGCGTTTATCTTGGTCAAGATGGCATCTTAGATAGCGTCGAATCAGGCACCTTGCTGATTGATTCATCCACCATCGATCCGGCGACTGCTCGTTTGGTTGGCGAAAAAGCATCGCAACTTGGTATCAGTTTTGTTGATGCACCAGTATCTGGTGGCGTTGCGGGCGCAGCAGCAGGTACGTTAACTTTCATTGTTGGCGGCTCACAAGAGAACTTTGTTCAAGCCAAAGCGGTGCTTAGCCACATGGGTAAAAACATCTTCCATGCGGGCGATGCTGGAGCTGGTCAGGTGGCGAAGATCTGCAATAACATGATGTTGGGCATTTTGATGAGCGGCACCTGTGAAGCACTCAATTTAGGGATGGAAAACGGACTCGATCCCAAAGTGCTTTCCGACATCATGTTGCAAAGTTCAGGGCGTAACTGGGCGCTAGAGCTTTATAACCCTTGTCCAGGTGTGATGGAAAATACGCCTGCAAGCAATGGTTATCAAGGCGGCTTTATGAGCCAGTTAATGGCTAAAGATCTGGGTCTTGCGATGGAAGCGGCGGTTGCCAGTCAAACATCAACGCCAATGGGCAGCTTGGCTCGTAATCTGTTTAATTTTCACAACGGTCAGGGCAACGGGCAAAAAGATTTTTCAAGCTTGTTTGAGTTCTATCAAAAGCAAAATCAGGCCTAAGGAGCGCTTATGGAGTTAGCAAATAAGGTCATTGCGATCACGGGGGCAGGGCAGGGGCTGGGTAAACAAATGGCACTGTCACTGGCGGAAAATGGCGTTCATCTTGCGCTTATCGACCTCAATTCAGATCAACTGGCTGAAACGAAAGCGGAATGTGAATCTCTCGGCGTTACCGCTCGTTTTTATGTGACGAACGTGACTGACGAACAGCAGGTGTGCACTGCTTTTGAGCAAATTGAGGCAGATTTCAAGCAGCTCAATGGCGTTATCAATAACGCAGGTATTATGCGTGATGGTATGTTCATTAAAGTCAAAGATGGTCAGGTTAACACGATGTCGCTGGAACAATTTCAGTCTGTTCTAGATGTGAATGTAACAGGCACTTTCCTGTGTGGCCGTGAAGCGAGCAAGGTAATGCTGAACACCGATAGCAAAGGGGTTCTGATCAACATATCCAGCGTTGCGCGTGCCGGGAATATTGGTCAAACCAACTATTCAGCATCTAAAGCGGCGGTAGCCACCATGGCAACGGTGTGGGCGAAAGAGTTAGGGCGTTTCGGAATTCGCTCAGTGGCGATTGCTCCGGGTGTCATCAAAACTGCCATGACAGACCAAATAAAACCTGAAGCGATGGAACGTTTAATCGGAATGATTCCGGTTGGACGTTTAGGTTTGGCGGATGAAATTTCATCGACCATAAAATACGTGTTAACCAACGAATTCGTGACCGGAAGAGTGTTCGAAGTCGATGGCGGAATGCGAATGTAACCCCTTCTGCAACATAAAAAAGGGGAGCGAGTTTGATTGTCCGCTTCCTTCCATTTTCTCCTTTCTTTTATTGCTTCTATCTGAAAAATGTATTGGATGCATGGTCGACTGCTATCTCATCGAACGGTATAAAAATTGATTCTATTTCTAATGTGAATGGTTAGTTCTATATTGCTTGTCATGTAAATGTATCAACTCACAACTAAGACGATCTTTTGTCTCACTAACGAGAACGTCATTCTTGGTGTGTAAAAAACATTCTTATTGGTCATATTATAACCGAAAACTATTTCGGCATCTAAAGATGGTGATTTATTATTCAGCGCAAAATACATGGGAACATGAGGCTGACTGAATAACCTTCAGTTGTCTTAATAATAAATAATCAGAATTCTCAATTACACTGAAGTAACTACCCATTAGGGAAGAGCAATAATGTCACTATTTCATTCGCTTAGGACGATGCCGCTATTATTGGGGTGTCTGTGTTTTTCTGTTCAGGCCTCCACAGAAAAGGTGGAACAGGAAGGTAAGTTTTTACAGTCGTTAGAAGGCATCGAAAATCAAATTTACGCATTACCTCAGAGTTCTTTAGCTTTGATTGAAGCGTTAGAAGAAGAGTCTTTACTACAAAACCAACCAACAGCGCTGTTGGTGCGTTACTGGCTTGCCAAGGCCACGGTTTTAGAGCTGCTAGGGCGCGTAGAAGAGAGTCAGAGTGTCGTTCAAAAAGGATTGGAGCTTGTACGTCCACAGAGCCATGAGTATCTCCTGTTTAAGTTGATTCAGATGCGAACTATGGTTGGAAAGAGCGATATCGATACCGCGCTTTCTGCGTTGGATAGCTTGTTGGAAACATCGCGTGAGAATGGTGATAAGCAACTTGAATCAGAAATCCTGTTGCTAAAAGGACGCTATTACGATGAGCAAGGTGAGTTTAAAAAATCCTATGCTGCACTTATGTCGTCCATGGATGCAGCTGAATCTTCAGGTGTTCACGGGCTGGTCGAACGTGCAGCACTAGAGCTAGGTGACGTACTTGTCAAAATTCAGGGTTACGACCGATCTGAGGCGCTTTTGGAACAAGCATATCGCTATTTTAGGGATAGGCGTATGTCGTTCAATGAGTTGTTGAGCGTTTTGACGATAGCGAAACTTCATAAAGCACAGTTCCAATACGAAGAGGCGATAGCGTCATATCAGCGAGCGTTAAAGCTGGCTCAAATTATCGGTGATGGACGCTTTAGATTTCGAGTTAACCTTGAACTTGCAGCTTTATATCGCGAGACGAAACAAGAAAAGAAGATGGTTCACCACTTGAAGCTGGCGGAGAATTTACAGTACAGAGAAACGTCTAGCGCGTATTTGGCAACATTTAAGTTGTTACAAGCCGAATATATGTTAGAGCAGCAGCAATTTGAAATACTTTTAGCGATGATCGCACCAATGCTGCCGGAGATTATAGAGAGTCGATACGTCAAGCAACAGCAAATGGAGCTACTAAAAGTCGCCGCTATGGCCTATGCGGGAAGCAATGACTTTAAACTAGCATTCGAAACTTACGGTAACTATCACGATAAATTTATCCAATTTAGCAATCAAAGAGAAGTTGAAAATCTTGAGCGCCAGCAGACGTTATTTGAGTTGGAACGACTTGAATATGAGAACGAAGATCTCAATTGGAACAATGTGTTGCAGCGTATGGAGCTAGAAAATAACCGTCGTACTTTTTACTTATTGGGTGAAGCGCTACTTGCGCTCATCGGTGTTCTATTTTTGATGGCGGTAGTATTTCTCGTCGTCAATCGCTCGCGTTTGAGAATGCGTCGCCTCGCAAAGACAGACACATTGACAGGGTTGTTCAATCGCCGTTTTTTAGAGGACTGGTTCACTATGCCAGTAGAAGTGAGGCGTGAGCGAAAAGAGAAACCGGTACCTCAATCTAAGCAAGAAAAAATACAACACTTTGTTTTTGAGCAAGTCGAGCAAGTTAAGTACGGTTATCTAGCTTTAAATAAATGGGTAGATAGCAAACTCGATAAACAGAAAATGGTGCCAAATAAACCACAATCGGGACCAGTAACTTTAGCGTTAATCGATGTGGATTATTTCAAGCAGGTAAATGATACCTATGGGCATGTGTTTGGAGATACCGTACTAACGGGCGTTGCCAAAGTGTTGGAGGAAACTGTACGTGAAAACGACATTGTTGCTCGCTTTGGTGGTGAAGAGTTTGTTGTTGTTATGCCCAATACAGACCATAAAAACGCCCTTATTACTGCAGAACGTTTACGTAGCGCTTTATCCCTACATGGCTTTGTTACGGAACAGAAAGAAGAAGTGAGAGTGACCTGTAGTTTTGGAGTCGTTACCACTGAAGATAATGAGATGAGTTTTAAATCACTTTGCGATCAGGCCGATAAATTGCTTTATCAAGCGAAAGCGAACGGACGCAACTGCGTGAAAGGTCGCTCGCTAGCGTAACAGAAATCAAAAGTTCAGGCTCATCGCACGATGAATCTGAACTTATCCCTCCCATTTACTTTGATAGCCAAGTGACTTTGAGATCCTTGCTTCGAATATAAAACGCTGAATCTAACATCTTAAAGTCACTTGGCGATATTACTTAAAAATTGCTTAAGGATATCGAATCGCATATTCATGGCGTTCAATATAACCTCTCTTTTTGCCTCCTTCACCTTCAAAGTGCGAATGCCACTTGTGTCTACAAAACTATAACAAACTAGTGTGTCTATTCTTTGTACAAATAAACCGTGTACAGGTGAAATGATTAGTGGTCGATATAAATTTTTTGTGGCACAGATTTTTGTTGTTCAAAAATCAACTCGTTCATCATCGTTTTAAAAATAGATTAATGGTTAACTATTTGATTTTGTTTGTCTTATTTGTTTGTTCTTAAACTGAAATCTAGTTATCCCGACAAGTTCTTGCCGAGCGATTTTTCGTACACCCTCAACTTTTCATCCTTTTTTACTAACATTTTTCTTTAAAAATAATTTGAGTTCGAATTAATTTTCAGGCATTTTATATTTAACTAACCGTTCAATTAAAAATAATAGGGACGCAAAATGCCAAAGGTGGGGATGCCTGAAATCAGAAAACCGCAGCTTGTGAAAGCGACAATGTCAGTGATTGATAGAGTCGGTTTACACGCGGCGAGTATTTCGTTAATCAGCAAAGAAGCCGGTGTATCAACGGGGATTATCAACCACTATTTCGGTGGTAAGCACGGATTGCTGGAGGAAACGATGCGCGAAATCTTGCGTCAGCTTTCGTCCACTATCACACAGAAGTTACGTGAGCTGCCAAGTGATGCTCATCACCAAAGAATTAACGCCATCATTGATGGTAACTTTGTCGGCTATCAGGCAGAAAACCAAGTTGCTAAGACTTGGCTGGCGTTTTGGTCGTACTCAATGCATGACGAGCAGCTCAAGCGTTTACAGCGTGTCAACGAACGACGTCTATTGTCCCACCTAAGAAAAGAACTCAAAGCATTATTAAATGCAGAGCAGGCTGAATTGGTTGCTCATGGTATTGCATCACTTATTGATGGAATTTGGCTGCGCGGAACGCTCAACCCGCAAGGCATTGATGCAGAAAGAGCGAGAATCATCATCAACGATTATCTCGAAAAACAACTTACGTTTTATTCTGAAAAAATATAAAAGTTACAGGTCTTCAAAATGGAAATGAAAGCACACTATATCAATGGTGCGATGTACGACGGGTGTTCAGATGAACACTTCACCACTTACAATCCGGCGAATGGTGAGCCATTGGCCAACATTAAACAAGCGAACCAAGACGATCTTCAAGCAGCGATTGAATCGGCAAAAAAAGGTTTTTCTGCATGGTCGGCGATGACTGCGATTGAGCGCAGCCGTATTTTACACAAAGCCGTTGCCATTTTACGTGAGCGTAATGACGAGCTGGCTGCATTGGAAGTGGCAGATACTGGTAAGCCCATTCAAGAAGCTATCGCGGTTGATGTCACAACAGGTGCCGATGTTCTTGAGTACTACGCTGGCCTTGCTCCAAGTCTACAAGGTGAACAGCAGCCACTCAGCGACGATCAGTTTTTCTATACACGTCGTGAGCCATTGGGCATTTGCGCGGGTATTGGCGCTTGGAATTATCCAATTCAAATTGCGATGTGGAAATCGGCGCCAGCACTGGCTGCGGGCAACGCAATGATCTTCAAGCCATCAGAAGAAACACCATTAACGGCGCTTAAGCTCGCCGAAATTTATTCAGAAGCGGGCATGCCAGATGGCGTATTTAATGTCGTGCAAGGGGATTACCGAGTAGGACAGATGCTAACGGCGCATCCTGATATCGCAAAAGTGTCATTCACGGGTGAGTCAGGCACCGGTAAAGTCGTAATGAGTGACAGCGCTAAGACACTAAAACAAGTAACGATGGAGCTTGGTGGTAAGTCTCCACTGATTATTTTTGATGATGCGAAGTTAAACGATGCCGTTTCTGCGGCCATGGTGGCGAACTTCTACACCCAAGGTGAAGTTTGTACGCACGGTACACGCGTATTTGTCCATGAAGGTATTTATGACGACTTTATCACACAACTTAAAGCCCGAACCGAGCTGTTAGTCGTCGGCGATCCGCTTGATGAGAACACGCAGATTGGCGCGCTAATCTCTAAAGATCATGAATCGAAAGTTTTAGGAGCGATTGAAGCCGCGAAAGCGAGTGGCGCGACGTTACTGACTGGCGGCTACAAAGTAACAGACAATGGCCTAGCTAATGGTAACTTTGTTGCTCCAACCGTATTTGTTGATTGCGATGATGACATGAGCCACGTTCAACAAGAAATCTTTGGCCCGGTAATGTCAGTTCTGAAATTCCGCGATGAGTCGGAAGTGATTGCGCGCGCAAATGGCACCGATTATGGCTTAGCGGCAGGTGTCTTTACTCAAAACCTATCTCGTGCGCACCGTGTGATCCATCAAATTCAAGCGGGTATTTGTTGGGTGAACACATGGGGTGACTCACCTGCGGAAATGCCAGTTGGCGGCTACAAGCAATCAGGTGTTGGCCGTGAAAACGGAGTCGAAACCCTTAAACATTACACACAAACGAAGAGTGTTCTGGTTCAGCTAAGCGACTTCGAAAGCCCTTACAAATGATACTACTCATAGTAGATAACTGACCACTTTAGCTTGTTAAAATGCTCGATAACTACGTTGTCAATTTTGATTGTAGGTTAACTACTTATCAAAATTTCCGCCTTGTTCTCAAGCATTTTTCCTACGCTAATTTCGCTCACTTATCTACGGTGATGAGTATTAACTCCTAGGAGAATAAAAATGCAACAACACTACGATTACATCATCGTCGGTGCGGGTTCGGCCGGCTGTGTGTTAGCGGATCGCTTAAGTGAAAGTGGTCAAAATTCGGTCCTATTACTCGAAGCGGGTGGGTCGGATAAAAGTATTTTTATCCAAATGCCAACAGCGCTTTCTTACCCGATGAACACTGAAAAATACGCGTGGCAGTTTGAGACGGTTGAAGAGCAAGGGTTGGATGGTCGCCAACTTCATTGTCCTCGCGGAAAAGTTCTGGGCGGTAGCTCATCTATCAACGGCATGGTTTACGTTCGCGGACACGCTTGTGACTTTGACCAGTGGGAAGAGGAAGGCGCGAAAGGCTGGAACTATCAGTCGTGTTTGCCTTATTTCCGTAAAGCAGAGTCTTGGATTGGTGGTGCTGATGAATATCGGGGCGATCACGGTCCAGTCGGCACATGTAACGGCAACGATATGAAGCTCAACCCGCTGTACCAAGCTTTTATTGATGCAGGCAAAGAAGCGGGCTACCCAGAAACAAAAGATTACAACGGTTATCAACAAGAGGGCTTTGGCCCAATGCATATGACCGTCGACAAAGGCGTACGCGCTTCAACCTCTAATGCATACTTAAGCCGTGCTAAAAAACGCAAAAACTTCACCCTAATGAAGAGGGTGACGGTTCATCGAGTTTTATTAGAAGAAACTGATTCAGAAGGCAAGAAAGCGGTAGGCGTTGAATTTGAAAAGTCAGGTTCAATTCAGCAATGTTTTGCGAATAATGAAGTGATTTCGAGTGCGGGTTCGGTTGGCTCCGTTCAGCTGTTGCAGCTTTCAGGCATTGGCCCTAAGGCAGTATTAGAAAAAGCGGGCATTGAGGTGAAACACTCGTTGGAGGGAGTAGGTAAAAACCTGCAAGATCACTTAGAAGTGTACTTCCAATATCACTGTAAACAACCTATCACGCTCAACAGCAAATTAGGCTTGGTGAGCAAGGGCTTGATTGGCACTGAGTGGATATTAACTCGCAAAGGCCTAGGGGCTACTAACCACTTTGAATCGTGTGCGTTTATCCGCTCTCGTGAAGGACTAAAGTGGCCAAATATTCAATATCACTTCTTGCCAGCGGCAATGCGCTATGACGGGCAAGCTGCTTTTGATGGTCATGGTTTCCAAGTGCACGTTGGACCTAACAAGCCAGAAAGTCGCGGGTCGGTCGAAGTTGTCTCTGCGAATCCGAATGATAAGCCGAAGATTGAGTTTAACTACATTTCCACTGAACAAGATAAGCAGGATTGGCGTGATTGTATTCGCCTTACTCGCGAGATCCTCAATCAGCCAGCCATGGATGAGTTTCGTGGGGATGAGATCCAACCCGGTCTGAACATCACAACGGATGAACAGATTGATGAATGGGTGAAGCAAAACGTCGAGAGTGCTTACCATCCATCTTGTACCTGCAAAATGGGCGCAGATAATGACCCATTAGCCGTCTTAAATGAGCGATGCCAAGTACGCGGTATTCAAGGCTTGCGTGTGGTGGACTCTTCTATTTTCCCAACCATTCCGAACGGTAATTTAAATGCGCCAACGATTATGGTGGCAGAACGCGCCGCGGATATGATTTTGGATAACGCCCTAGAAACGTCGAACAACGTACCAGTTTGGATTGCACCGGACTGGCAAGAGATGCAACGAATGCATCCGCCAAAAAGAGATCTCGATTCGATCTCATAAAATGAAAAAGTCAGTAATCATTACAAGGAATTCAACATGTCTAAGATGACAAAAATCTTCTCAACAATTGCACTAAGTACTTTAGCAACAGGCGCTTACGCCAACCAATGTGAAACGGTTCGTTTCGCAGATGTAGGTTGGACTGACATCACAGCGACCACTGCCGTTACATCAGAGTTACTTAAAGGGTTGGGGTACAAAACGAAGACCGATCTTCTGTCTGTGCCTGTAACTTACTCCTCTATGGCTAATGGCGATATCGACATTTTCCTAGGTAACTGGATGCCAACGATGGAAGGTGATATCGCGAAATACCGTGATGCAGGTACTGTTGAAACCGTACGCGCGAACCTCGTTGGCGCAAAGTACACGCTAGCGGTTCCAAAATACGTTTATGACGCAGGCGTAACCAATTTCGCTGACCTAGTAAAACATGCCGACAAATTTAAAGACCGCATTTACGGCATTGAACCAGGAAACGATGGCAACCGCTTAATTCAGTCAATGATTGATAGCAACGCATTCGGCCTAAAAGATTTCAGCCTAGTTGAGTCCAGTGAAGCTGGCATGGTGTCTCAAGTATCACGTGCCGCACGCCGCAATCAATGGATTGTGTACCTAGGTTGGGCGCCGCACCCAATGAATAGTAACGTTGAAATGGAATATCTAGCGGGTGGTGATGACTTCTTCGGTCCTAACTACGGCGGCGCGAACGTCTACACAAACGTACGTAAAAATTACCTCGCTGAGTGTCCAAATGTAGGTCAGCTAGTGAAAAATCTAGAGTTTAACCTAGAAATGGAAAACCAACTGATGGAAGCGATTCTTAACCAGAAACAGAAGCCATCAAAAGCAGCGCAAGCATGGTTGAATGCAAACCAAGAGCAAATTGAAGCGTGGCTAGAGGGCGTGAAAACGGTGGATGGCCAAGATGCGCTAACAGCTATTACAAACTACTTAAAAACAAACGCTTAATAAGCAGTATTTGAGCTCGTTTTTTTAAAAGAAAGTGGGCAGTTTTGCCCGCTTCATTAACACAAAGGTTTTATTTTGAATTTTATTACGGACAACAAACTACCGTTGGGCCAATGGATGGAAACTGGCGTCGATTGGTTAACCATCAATGCATCGGGTTTTTTCGATGCAATCTCTATTACACTTGAAACGATCATTCTTTTCGTGGTGGACATTTTTAAATGGATGCCACCTGCAGCGCCAATCATTATGACGGCGGCAATTGCTTGGTTCTTACATCGCAGCATTCCTCTTGTCGTATTTATCGTGTTGGCCTTACTCGCAATTCTCAACCTTGGTTACTGGCAAGAAATGCTGGAAACCTTTGTCCTTGTGTTTGCAGCGACAACGATTTCCGTATTAATTGGCGTGCCGTTGGGCATTATGGCGGCGCACCGTCCTTGGTTATACACCTTGTTGCGGCCAATACTCGATTTAATGCAGACCGTCCCGACATTCGTTTACCTAATTCCAACCTTGGTTCTGTTTGGATTGGGTATTGTCCCTGGTCTAATCTCGACCATCATTTTCGCTATCGCTGCGCCAATTCGATTGACGTACCTCGGCATTATTAAAGTGCCGGAGGAGCTACTTGAAGCGGGTAAAGCATTTGGTGCCAGCCGCATGAAGCTACTGTTTAAGGTGGAGTTACCTGCGGCATTGCCAAGTATTATGGCTGGCGTTACGCAGTGCATTATGTTGTCTCTTTCTATGGTGGTCATTGCGGCGCTTGTTGGTGCTGATGGGCTTGGTAAGCCAGTCGTACGTGCACTGAATACGGTAAACATTTCACAAGGTTTTGAAGCTGGTTTAGCGATTGTACTCGTTGCCATCATTCTTGACCGCTTGTGTAAAGCACCAAACCAGAAGGAGGCATAATCATGGACGCTATTACTATTAGAAATCTTGATGTCGTTTTTGGTCAGCAACAAGCACAGGCGCTAGCACTACTCGATCAAGGGAAATCTCGACAAGAAATCATTGATGAAACTGGCCAAGTGGTTGGGGTTGATAATGTTTCGCTGAACGTGAAACAGGGTGAGATCTGTGTCTTGATGGGGCTTTCAGGCTCGGGTAAATCAAGTTTGCTGCGAACGGTTAACGGATTGAACGATATTTCTCGTGGCTCTCTGAAAATTAAAGATGGCGACGATATGGTTGAGCTCTCTAACTGTGACGAACAGAAACTGCGCCACCTTCGTACGCACCGCGTGTCCATGGTGTTTCAGAAGTTTGCATTGATGCCATGGTTAACGGTGTTAGACAATGTAGCGTTTGGTCTAGAGATGCAAGGCATTGGTAAAGCTGAGCGCCGTAAAAAAGCGCGTGAACAGCTCGAAATGGTCGGTTTGTCTGAGTGGGAAACGAAATTCCCGCACGAGCTCTCTGGTGGTATGCAGCAGCGTGTTGGCCTAGCGCGAGCGTTCGCGATGGACACAGATATCTTGTTAATGGATGAGCCGTTTTCAGCGCTTGACCCATTGATTCGTGCTCAGCTTCAAGATGAATTGATTCTGCTGCAAGAAAAGCTAAACAAAACCATTCTTTTTGTGAGTCACGACTTGGATGAGGCGCTTAAAATCGGCAACAACATCGCCATTATGGAATCAGGAAAGCTGATTCAACATGGCAAGCCAGAACAGATCATTCTTGCTCCAGAAAACGATTATGTGGCGGACTTTGTTGCTCACACTAATCCATTAAATGTGCTGAAGGGACGTTCCTTAATGCGTGACGATTTGGTTCGCGAAGATACGCGTGTTCTGATTTGCCCTGATAAAGATATTTGGGTGATACAAGAGAGCAAGGGGTTAAGTTTAGCGGATAAAGGTAAATCGTTGATTCAATGGAAGAGCGATTCTTCGAACCTTGATGAAGTTAATGAAAACTCTCTGGTTCAGGTTAGCCCAGAAATCAGTATGCGAGAAGCGATTGAACTTAAACAGCGCAGCAATCAGCCTCTGCTTATGGTTGAAGATAATAATCTGGTTGGTGTGTTAAGCGACAATGAGCTTTACGATGCATTGCTTGGTAATTTTAAGTCAGAGCAAGTTGCGTAACGTTGACGCAGAACCAAGTAAAAAAGAGCCGCACATTAATGCGGCTCTTTTTAGTTTAAACAATGAGTTAAGTCGCTAAGCTAAGACAATGGTCGACTATAGAGTCGTAATTACCTCATCCATTGCAAGGCGTGCTTTTGGAAGACCATGATTGTAATCTTCCCCATCTTTATGGTAGCCAATCGCCAGCGCAACTTCACAAATATGGCCCTCGAGCTCTTCTTTAAACTCTTCTCCAATCAGAGCCGGATCGACACCTTCCATCGGTGTTGAATCAATGCCTAGTCGTGCCAATGTGTGTAGTAGGTTGCCTAGTGCCAAATAGACTTGTGCTTTTGTCCAGTTTCCGTTGAAGCCATTTTCGTCCGTATTTGCATCGGCAAAAGCGTAAGCACCCATAAAGTTGTTGTACATCTCCGCTGGCAAGTGGCCAGATGTTACTTCTGCATCCACACGCTTCGCAAATTTCTCTTTAGTAAATTTAGGATCGTAAGCAAACAGAATCGTATGTGATGCGGCTTTCGCGTGTGGTTGGTTAAACTGATGCATATTTGCAAACGTATTGTGGAAACGTTGCTTCGCTTCATCACTTTCAATAACGATGAATTTCCATGGTTGTGAATTGATAGAAGACGCCGACAAACGCAGTGCTTCTTTGATTATCGCCATGTCTTCTTGAGAAACGCGCTTGGTTTCATCATATTTTTTTGCAGTGTAACGGCTATTTAGATCGGTAATGATTTGATGGGACACGTTTATATCCTCTTTATGTGATGACAGATGAGGATGCACTAGCATCGACAACCATGCGTACCTCGAATATGGGTTCATGATAATGGATATTTTTTCATTGATAAGAGGGTGTTTATTTAAATCACTTTTTACTTTTTGTTGAAAATCGATGTGAGTTGATCGATTTGAAACTTAAAAGTCCTTATTTGGAAGCTTTTATTTGATATTAAATTAAACTCATATTGAGGCGTAGGGGAAAGCAACATGAACGTGATTGAAGTTTTTAATGATAGCTATGAACGTTGTACTTCAGATCAGGAGTTTTTCGACTTGTTCTACAAAAATTTATGGTCGAAAAGCGCCAACTTTAGACAGAAGTTTGATGGTATAGACATGCACCAACAAGTGAGAATGCTTAGAGGGTCTATCGTATTTTTTATGATGGCAGATACCTCGACCGAAGCGCACAAAATGGTGGAAAAGTATGGGAAAAAGCATGCAAGTGCAGATATTGGTATAGAGCCGCAGGATTTTGATGTCTGGCTTGAGAGTTTGTTAGAAACGGTTCGACAGTGTGATTCCGGGTACGATGCCGATGTTGAAACCGCTTGGCGAACATGCTTTAAAACGGGCTTAGAAGTAATGAAACAAGAATGTGATAAAGAAGATGGGCACTTCCTTAAAGCGAGTACCAAATAAGGAAGTAACGTGAGTGGTCGTTACTTCCTAGGGTCAGAACCTTACTTATCTTGTGTCTCTTTATTCTTTTTCACCGCTTCGGCGATATCACTGACAGCTTCGACAAGATTGATCGGCATTGGAAAAATAATAGTGGATGTTTTGTCTGTAGTGATTTCAGTGAGTGTCTGCATGTAACGTAATTGCAGTGCATTCGGTGCTTCGTTGAGCATTTGCGCTGCTTCTTTTAATTTATTTGAAGCCTCTAACTCACCAGTAGCGTGAATGATCTTCGCCCTACGGTTACGTTCTGCTTCTGCCTGACGGGCTAGGGCTCTGACCATGCTGTCATTTAAATCAACATGTTTGACTTCAACCGTAGCAATCTTGATTCCCCAGTCATCAGTCTGTTGATCGAGAATGGATTGTAAATCCTTATTGAGGCGTTCTCGCTCTGATAGCAATTCATCGAGTTCATGCTGACCCAATACCGAGCGCAGCGTGGTTTGTGCTAGCTGGCTGGTAGCATCGCTGTAGCTTTCAATATTGTTAATCGCCATTTGAGGATCGACTACGCGAAAATAAACGACCGCGTTGACGCGCACAGAAACGTTATCTTTGGTAATTAAATCTTGTGTCGGCACATCCAAAACGACAGTACGTAAATCAACCCTCACCATTTGCTGAATAAATGGGATAAGGATGATCAAACCAGGTCCTTTGACTTCTTGAAATCGACCAAGAAAGAACACAACCCCACGTTCGTATTCTCTCAAAACCTTGAACATTTGGGTCGCTAGTGCGAACAGCAGCACCACGATCACCGCAACGGTATAGAGCATCATAAAGCGCCTCCTATTTATTTTGGCGGTCATCAGGCATCACAGTTAAGGTCAGCCCTTTAACATTAACAATGGTGACGTGATCACCTTGTTTGAATTGTTGATGGTCTTTGGCTTTAGCTCGCCATAACGCACCGTTGAGTTGAACGCGTCCTTCGCCATCGATAAAGTCATCGCTTACCACGGCGACCTTCCCAGGGTATGTCTCTAAACCCGTCGTTACACGCCGGCGGCGAATTTTGAGCAGCAGGCCGACGGTCAGCACGATTAGAGCTACGGAAAATATGGCAATACCAAAAATCAAAGGAAGGGCGATCTGGAACCCTGGTAACTCACTGTCCATGAGAAATATCGAACCGAGTACAAAGGCGACAACGCCGCCTAAACCCAAAATACCAAAGCTCGGACTGAATGCTTCCGCTATCATTAGTGCAATACCGAGTAACAGCAGACCAAGACCTGCGTAGTTGACGGGCATCATTTGTAATGCGTACATGGCAAGAAGCAGACAAATCCCACCTAGCACACCGGGTAAGCCAATTCCTGGGTTGTAAAATTCAAGAAGTAAACCGTAGATGCCGATGAGCATTAGAATGTAGGCAACGTTTGGATTGGTGATAACGGCTAACATTTCTGCTCGCCAATCTGGCGTTCTTTCAACCCATGTTGGATTTTCAAGTGACAATGTCACAGTGCGATTGTTTACTTTAACAGTTTGCCCATCTATGGCTTTGACTAAGTCCTCTGGCGAATTGGCGATGTAATCGATCACGTTTAATTCTAATGCTTCTGTTGCATCCAAGCTCGCCGCCTCGCTTACTGCTTTCTCTGCCCATTCTGCATTTCGTCCATGAAGTTTTGCTAAGCCCTTAATGTAGGCTTTGGCGTCGTTAATTACCTTTTTCTCCATTGCAGTTTTAGCGGGAACTTTCTCTGAGCTTTCGTTGGTTCCTTCTGGCGTTTCTTCCGCGTTTTGCTCTTTGCCATCATCCGATGAAGGAGGTTGAGGCGCACCACCTAACGCGACGGGCGTTGCAGCTCCGAGGTTTGTCGCTTCAGCCATGGCGGCTACGTGACTAGCGAGCAAGATGTATGTTCCGGCACTGGCGGCTCTAGAACCAGATGGGCCGACCCAAGTCGCAATGGGAGTCGAGGAGGTGGTAATCGCGTGAATAATATCTCGCATTGCGCTATCTAAGCCGCCTGGTGTGTCCATCTCTAAGATCACTAAACTGACACCGTTTAGTTGAGCTTCTTCTATTTCACGAGATAAATAGTCGCTAGTAGCAGGCCCTATAGCGCCTTTGACAGGAACAATCCAAACGGTATTCGCCAGTGCTTGACTGGCCATCAAGAGTAAAGGTAAGAACCATATCCATAGTCGTTTCATGCAGTCCTCCTTGTGTGGTCACAGGGACTTTTTGAAATCCTAATTCAAGTATATCCAAATAACTTAGAGATGCTTGAGTATAGGTTCTAATGAATAAGTTGCCGAGGCTAATTAGGAGACTACTTTTTTATATATAAACGCTGTGTGAGATAGTAAACTAAAGCAAATTATTGGTAATTGTGACGTTTATGTTTATTGTTCAGCGTTTGATTAAGTTGGCCGTTATCTGTGCCGTATTCTTTACTATTTTCGATCTGATCTCGTATGGAGAGGTGACTTGGTTTCAACGGTTTTTGGCTTTTCTACACTAAACTCAGATTTCAATACGTTAGCTACTCATAAGGCGATAGGTTTCTTCCTATTCGCCTTATTACTCCCTCTTCAACCAAAGCCTTAAACAAAGCAATACTTAACTCGTTTTTTCAACTTCCTGTCGGTGGAAAAAACGCCAAAGTGCAACTAAATTCATATCAATGACAAGTTTAAGGTATGTAGTTGATGAGGCAATTCAGCGCAATCGCACTAGCTGTTGTAACACTCATTTTGAGCCAAACAACAACCGCAAGAAACGCGAAGATGTTAGGTGATATCTCCCTAGTTCAGCCCATACAGGGCGATCCTAATTTGGATATTAAGCTAGCGAGAATTGGCTGGCATCTCTTCCGCGATCCTCAATTATCGTCAAATGGTAATGTCAGCTGCGCGACATGCCACAATCTGCAAACCAATGGCGCTGAAAACACACCAGTCTCTACGGGGGTGAAAGGTGATGGAATTAGAAATTCTATAACAGTGTTTAATGCAGCGTTAAATTATCGTTTTTTATGGGATGGTACGGAAAACACCTTGATGGCTCAGATTGATGGTCCAATCCATAATCCAATGGAAATGGACTCAAACTGGCAAACGATAGAGCAATATGTAAAAGAGAGTGAACATTATCAAGCGCTATTTAGTCGTGACGATGAATTGCCGATTAACGTTCATAATATCAAGTCCGCTATTGTGGAGTTTGTTGAAGGGCTGCAGACGCCTGGCGCACCATTCGATGCTTACTTATTGGGTTACACGCATGTACTGAGTGAACAGCAAATCAGAGGTTGGAAAACATTTCAGACTTCAGGTTGTGTGCAGTGTCATCAGGGTAAAAATATCGGCGGAGCGATGATCCAAAGGTTCGCCTATTTCAAGGATAAGCCAGTAGTAGAGGACTCGGGCAGGCAACTCGTTACGATAGAAGATGAAGAGCGATTCTATTTTAGAGTAGCCAGTTTACGCAATGTCGCGCTAACGAGTCCTTATTTTCATAATGGGCAAGTCGATAAGTTATCCGACGCGATACAAATCATGGCTAAAACCCAGCTCGGTATAACGATGAACGATGAGAATGTCGCGGACATTGAAGCATTCTTGCAGTCGTTGACAGCACCTAGACCCATAATTTTAGAGGTGTTGGAAAATGAATAAATTCAAACTGATCAACTTTTGCTTTTTTATTGGGATACTGACGTGCTGCACACTGGCGTATATGTCGTATATGAATTCAAAAAACGCTCAAGAATTTCATGCAGAGCTAATGAATATCGGACATGAATTGATTGAAGAGCGTGATGTTATCGTGAACCGATATGCCGTTGAAGATAGGAAAAACTATGAGTTAACAACGTCTTTAGTAGAGATAGAAATCGCAGCACAGGCACTGTTGGAATCATCAAAGGCATCAGTTTGGTTTCCCGTGACACCCAATCGTATAAAAGTTAGGGATACGATTGAACAGTTTAAGCAGCGAGTGCTTCAAACAACGTTGAAGCTTGATATGTTAATTGGTGTTCAGGTAGAAAATCGGTATGCATTACTCATGTTGTTCAATTTATATCAGCAAGATGTTTCTACCGAGAGCGGTCAATCATTGGGTGGCAGTCGTTATTTTGAATTTCTCAACCAGTTGCTTCTAACACAAACGGAAGTTGAGAGTGAAAAGGAAGCGAACTTCCTTAAAAGGCTTCAAACGAGTGATAAAAGAATTGAATTGCTGACGAATGAACTGCTTGATCACACTTATATTGAGTTTGTCGAAAGCTCAGAGCATCGGTTACTTAATATTGCTCAAAGTGAGGCGCGTTTTACGTGGTTGTTTGTATTTATCGCGGTGATGTTTCTAGTTAGCGCGTTTGTTTATCAGTCACATCACCGAATGCATAACTTAAAACAGTTGAATCTTGAAATTGAAGAGGCGAGAAACAAAGCCGAGCGAGCGGCAAAAGCGAAATCAAATTTTCTCGCTGCAATGAGTCACGAACTGAGAACGCCGATGAATGGTGTACTAGGGCTTTCTCAAATGATTGCAGAAGAGACCAAAGAGCCGACGACGAAAGAGCACATTAGGGTTATTCTTGATTCTGGCCAGCATCTGATGACTATCCTCAACGATATTTTGGATTTTTCTAAAGTTGAAGAAAACAAACTGGAATTTGAGCAAGTTAAGTTTAAGCTCGATCAAGTGCTTTCTCCGGTGTGTAGCGCAATAAAACCACTTGTTGATGAAAAAAATATCGAGTTAATCTTGGAAAACGAGGTTTCTGAATATACTGAATTTACTGGAGATTGTGCGCGTTTACGACAGATCTTGTTTAATCTCGCCGGTAACGCGGTGAAGTTTACCAATGAAGGGCATGTGCTGGTTAGAACTGAGTTAGATGAATCGAATCAGTTGTTGGTCATGCGCGTGAGCGACACCGGTATTGGTATTGCGCCAGACAAGCACGAGCATATTTTTAACTCGTTTGAGCAAGCAGACTCATCAACGACTCGAAGGTTCGGCGGAACAGGTCTTGGGTTAGCCATCGTCAAAAAACTAACCGATTTGATGGGTGGCCATATTACTCTCAAGAGTATAGAAGGCGTTGGAAGTCAATTTATCGTTGAGTTGCCGATTCCTTGGGTAGAATCTGCTCCGAAAAAGCAGCAAGAAGCACCGAAACCTCGCGCAAAATCACACCATTTAAAGATACTACTTGCTGATGATAACCGTGTGAATGCAATTGTTGCAAAAGGGTTTTGCGAAAAGCTCGGGCATGAAGTGGATGTTGCAGAAAATGGGTTAATCGCGGTTAAAAAGGCGAAAGAGAACGAGTATGACCTGATCTTGATGGACAACCACATGCCCGAGATGAATGGTGTTGAGGCGACACGCGTTATTCGACAAGAGTTAGGTATCAAGACGTTACTCTTTGCGTACACGGCAGACGTATTTCGTGAAGCCCATGATAGCTTTATTGAAGCAGGAGCAGACCATGTGCTTACAAAACCGCTACAGCATGAGAGCTTTTCAGACGCTCTCAAACAGTTTGCAGCCAGACTCGAACCGAAACAGAATCCGCCACTAACGAGTGACAGCAATGTGCTTCAGTTGCAACGTAAGCCAATCGAGAACTTAAGGTTAACAGAGGAAGAACTCTCCCGCTCAGGCATGTTTACTTCTTTACGAGATGAGCCAGAAGCGCTCGACGAGCTGCTAAAAAGCATTATTGTCGATTTTGAGACATCTGTTGATGAGCTTATTGAATACTTTATGGCTGAAGACTTTGCTTCATTAGAGCTGACGTTGCACAAAACGAAAGGGATGGCACTGAACCTAAGTTTACCTATTTTGGCGAGCCAAACGGAGGCCCTGGAAACTCAACTTAAAGCCAACCAAAGTCCCGAGATTGAGCAGTTGCAGATGCTGATCAATCGGTTACAGGTCAACATCCATCAGTCTCATAGACTTTTGGATGATATCCAGAAGAACAATGCCGATCCTCAACAGATTTTATAGTCCCTGTGAGTGCGATGCTTTCCTTAACTCATTTTGTTGTGGTTTACTGTGGCAAGGACGGATAGTGTTGATTCGTCGTCGGAAAATCAGGGAGTTAGAATGAGTAAGCATTCCGCTTTAATCAAATGGCATCGTAAAGCTGGCGAAGAGTTTAAGGATAATAAGTATAGTAGGGCACACATTTGGCAATTTGATGGAGGGTTGCAAGTCCCAGCATCTCCATCTCCCCACGTAGTACCATTACCACTATCCGTAGAAGAAAACGTTGATCCAGAAGAAGCGTTTGTCGCGGCACTTTCTAGTTGTCATATGCTCGTTTTCCTGTCTATTGCAGCAAAGCGACGTTATGTTGTGGACAGTTACTTCGATGAAGCGGTAGGGGAGCTTGAAAAAGGCGAAAACGGAAAAGAGTGGGTATCAAAGGTAACGTTAAACCCTAAGATAACATTTTCAGGTGAAAAACAACCGACACCATCTCAATTAGAAAAACTGCACCACATGGCCCATGAGAATTGCTTTATCGCCAACTCCGTTAAAACAGAAGTGACAACGCTTATTGCGAATTAAGTGGAGCTCTTTATCAAAAAGCGCGGCCTATTGCGGAGTTATATTAAGCCAGCAGTCATCCTGCTGGCTCGTTCATCTAGACGACACCTTGCTCAATCATTGCATCAGCGACTTTTCTAAAGCCTGCAATGTTGGCGCCTAAAACTAAATTTCCAGGTTGGCCAAACTCTTTACTGGTTTCGTTTGCATTGATGAAAATATTTTTCATGATGGTTTGCAACTGACTATCCACTTGTTCAAACGTCCAGTTTTGCATGCTGGCGTTTTGCGCCATTTCAAGTTGACTGGTTGCAACGCCGCCTGCATTGGCTGCTTTTGCAGGCCCATAAGCTATGTCCGAGTCCACGATAATATTGGCAGCATCACGGGTGGTTGGCATGTTCGCCCCTTCACTAATCAAAATACATCCGTTTTCGATAAGAGCCAGTGCGTCGTCTGACGTTAATTCATTTTGAGTCGCACAAGGGAAGGCAGCATCAGCCTGATATCGCCAAACAGCATGTCCTTCATTAGGATAGTCGCCCTCTGGTGTGTATTCTGCTTCAGGGTAAGTTTCTAAATATTCTTCTAAGCTTGCTCTTTTCACTTCTTTCAGTTGTTTTAGGAGCTTAAGATCAATACCGTGCTCATGATAGATCGTACCTCGAGAGTCGCTGCATGTAACTGGCGTTGCTCCCATATGGTACAGTTTTTCAATGGCGTAGATAGCCACGTTGCCAGCACCAGAAACGAGACAAGTTTTCCCTTTCAATGAATCGTTGCGGTCGTTGAGCATGCATTCTGCAAAATAGACGGCGCCATATCCTGTCGCTTCTTTTCTGGCGAGTGAGCCACCCCAAAGCAGACTCTTGCCTGTAAGCACACCTTCGTAGCGGCCCGTCAATCGTTTGTATTGACCAAACATATAGCCAATTTCGCGCGCCCCGACACCGATATCGCCTGCGGGCACATCGGTGGTAGGACCGATGTGACGGTACAACTCGTTCATAAATGATTGGCAAAATCGCATGATCTCGCCGTCGGATTTTCCTTTAGGATCGAAGTTTGAACCGCCTTTGCCGCCACCGATAGGAAGGCCAGTCAGTGCGTTTTTAAAAATTTGCTCAAAGCCGAGAAATTTTATGATGCTCGCATTGACTGAGTGATGGAATCTCAATCCTCCTTTGTACGGCCCCAAAGCAGAGTTGAATTCAACTCGATAACCTTTGTTTACTTGTACATTTCCAGCATCATCAACCCAAGGAACTCGAAACATGATTTGACGTTCTGGCTCGACGATCCTCTGGATAATCGCTTGTTCCTTATATTTATTATTGCCTTCTATTACCGGCGCGAGAGAAGTTAATACTTCTTCTACCGCTTGGTAAAATTCTTTTTGCGCAGGGCTACTGTGTTGCAACGCAACAATAGTATCGTGTATGTATGACATAGATTTCTTCCTTGATGTGAATAAGCAATCAGTTTATATGAATGTATTTCCATTAAATAGTGATTTTGACCAAGATTCAATGGTTGTAGTGGTCTTTCCTGCGGATGAGAATGTGCAGCTTCTAACCCAGGCTGTGTTGGTTGAAATAGGTAGGGCTAGCTAAGTAAGCGGGTGGTTGAGTGATCAGTTTCACATATAACAAGCAGAAATCACTTTAGTCGATGTTGTTGTGCAGTTACGCAAATTGTTTATGTTAACGTCATGTTAAAGTTTTTGTGTGTGATAACTTGTGAAAAGACAACTATATGGATGAGCTTAAGGTTCTGAACTCGTTTATTCAGCAGAATGGCCTACCAGCGTTTGGCCACCTTGATGGAATTCCAACATCGTTACAGCTAGATAAATTTACCTACCTCGATGAGATGGATAAGCCGGTGTCTAAGTGGCGCCGTTATCGCGATTATAAGCAGTTTCAGTTCGTCAATTTGGTCACACCTAATTACGTCATTGGAGTAGCGATTGCTGATATACGGTATTTAGCATCCGGCTTTTGCTACCTGTTTGATATTAAAAAGAATAAGTTGATTGAGCAACAATGGTTGAAACCTTTTAATATAGGTTATCAAACTCAGCCTTCCAGTTGGTGCAGTCTTGCCCATCTTGCTAACAAAAGAGTTCAGTTTTCTATTAAGGATGGTATTTGGCACGTCCACTTTGTGACAGAGTCAGTCAATGCGGATCTCTATTTACGTCCAGAAAATATGAGTTTGCCATTAATGTTGTGTACGCCAACAGGTTATGCGGGTTGGACATATACTCAGAAGCACAATGCGTTAGCAGTAGACGGTAACTTGTTCATATTAGGAAAAGAGCAAGATCTTTCAGAGGTGGCTGCTGGTTACGATTTTTCCGCTGGGTACATGCGGCGAGAAACAAGTTGGCGCTGGGCGAGTATCAATTGCTTTGAGGATGACAGGCGTCTGGGGTTGAACTTGGCAGCTGGCGTTAATGAAACTGGCTATTGCGAAAATGCATTGTGGATTAATGGTCAGCGTCACTTTTTGCAACCTGTGCAGTTTCAGTTTTCACGAAGTGATGAAGGGCAAAAGTGGCATATTACGTCGGAAGATAAACGAGTTAACTTACAGTTCACGCCTTTGAATCGACGCTCAGAGAAGAAAAATTTTTGGCTTCTCAAAAGTAACTTTCGTCAGTACATCGGTTATTTCTCTGGCTATATTATCGATGGAAATGGCATCAAACATCAGTTAGAAGAAGTTATGGGTCTTACTGAAGATCACTATGCAAAATGGTAGAAACACAATGGATTGGACGCAGTTGATGGACCGCCCAGAATTACTTCTGATGATTCTGGCTCCAGTTTTCTTTTTCTGCATGCTTGCCGAATATTGGTTCGGACAAAGAAGGGGACGCTTGCCTGAAAGCGCGACGTATTACTTCCCTGAAGTAGCGTGTAATTTTGTTCTTGCGGGCTTACACCAAGCGACAGACATACTCACGGGTTTACTGATTGCTCAGTTGTATTTGTGGTGGTTTGATTGGCGTTTGTTTGATATCGAAATGAGCGTCTCAGCTTTTCTTTTACTTGTTGTCCTGCAAGATTTTTTCTATTACTGGTTTCATCGGGCTAGCCATCGTATTCGTTGGATGTGGGCCGCGCACGTTGTTCATCACAGTTCGGAAAGAATGAACTTCAGTACCGCCTTTCGTCAAAGTTTAATGTATCCGCTAGCGGGGATGTGGATTTTTTGGTTGCCCTTGGTGATTATTGGTTTTGAGCCAAAATGGGTTGTCTTCGTTGTGTTGTTTAATCTGGGCTTACAGTTTTTTGTTCACACCCAATCAATTCGTTCGCTCGGGCCACTAGAGTGGGTATTTAACACGCCGTCTCATCATCGCGTTCATCATGGTGTGAACCGTCAGTACATCGACAAAAATTATGCGGGTGTATTAATTATTTGGGATCGAATGTTCGGAACGTTTGAACCAGAGGTGGAAACGGTTCGGTATGGGGTTTCTAAACCTGTAAACAGCTTTAATCCCATCCGCGTGACGTTTGCAGAATGGAAAGACATGTTTTATGACGTAACTCGACCAAACTTATCATGGAAACAACGCTGCCGCCGTTTGTTCGCTCCGCCATCGGATTTTTATGAGTAAATTGAGATAAAGAGATTGGAGCGGGCAGCGGGAATCGAACCCGCATCATCAGCTTGGAAGGCTGAGGTAATAGCCATTATACGATGCCCGCGCATCGATAGGACTCAGTTAATATGCCACACTGGACGAAAAAGAAAAGTCTTTTCTCATCAAATGTTTGTCAGTTGCCTAAAAAAGTAGCGGACTGATGTTAAAGTGTTCATTGTCTCTGGTTTTTTGTGGCACTCGCGATTCCGCTACTAAGCCTAGGGGCTTCCAATTAGGTCGTAAACACCGAATTCTTAGGTGTTTAGATGTTGATGATATTCAAGATTTTCTGTGTAAAGGTTAATCTCGTTTATTGAACAGTCACGTTTCATGGTCAAGACTAGATATTGAAATGATTACTTTTTACTGTTGATGCGTATGTATAACACAGGGTAATTCTGCTGAAACAGTCAGCTTAACCAAAGGAGATTTAACATGATGAGAGGTTTGATATTAGGGCTGGTGGTGATGCTGGTATCTGCTTGTACTACCGTTACAACCGATGTAGATAAACAAGCCGACTTTTCAGCTTACAGAACGTTTGACTTCGGTGCTCAGGCGGAAGCTCCTACTAGTATTGATGGTAGACGTATTGAGCAGGGGCTTGCTGAACAGCTTGAGAGTAAGGGTTTAATTAAGGTAAATAGTGGCGGTGACCTTTACGTACATCATGATATCGTAGAAGAATCCGAGCTTGTTTCTTCAGGATCGTCGGTGAGCTTTGGCTATGGCTGGAATAGCTTTGGTGTGATCACTTCAAGCCCAGAAAGATATAAAGAACGTAAGTATGGGAAGTTGGTGGTTGAACTGGTTGATGCAAAGGCTAATCAAGTCGTTTGGAAAGGCGTTTCAAGTCGTAAACTGTCTGAGTCAATGAGCTCTGAGAAAAGAGAATCTCTCATCCAAGAAGAAATCGCGAAGATGTTTGAAAGCTACCCTTACGGTGAAAAATAATTAGTATTCTTAACGATTAAGAATACTAATTGCCAATAGTTACGCACAGGGTTAAAAGAACTTATTATTTTGGTTTTGGTTACCTTTGTGCGTACGACCCTGATTGCTTTACTCGGACTACTTTTCTGCTTGTTGGCTCCGAGCATGAGCCTGGCGCACTCACACCCAAATTTTCTTTCCTTTCATAACCAGAATATTGCTGTTGACGCTAAGTCGAAGCACTTTTCAGAACATCCTATCTCTCCAATACAACAAGACTATCCGAGTTTAAACAGCCGGAATGTATTGAGGGTTAGCCATGCTAAGGAAGTGAGCTCGAACGACGATGTAGAACCCGAATGGTTTGAAATGCTTGATGTAGCATGGTGGGCGCATCGTTCGGCAATTTACTCGATGAAGCGGCTAAAACGCATCGGCAATGAGGCTTTAGGTTGCTGTATTGAAAGTATTTTTACTCACTTTAAATACAGAATCGGAGTGAGAAAAGAATCGAATTTCATATACCGCTTTATACATGCTCGCTAACACACTCCATGTTTTTGCAACTTTTGGTTAATTATGCTTAGGAGCGGTTTATGTTTGATTCGATAATTCAGGTCTTGAGTGCCTTTTGGCATCAAGATTTCACGGCGTTAATGGCGCCAGGCAGTGCAGGTTTGGTTTATTTTGTTGTGGCTGTGATTATCTTTTTGGAAAGTGGTTTTATTCCTGCTGCACCTTTCCCATGCGACAGTGTCGTCGTATTATCCGGTACGCTGGCGGCGGTTGGCGTCCTTGACCCAATTATGATCATGTTGGTAATAGCTGTTAGTGCGGGGTTGGGAAGTTGGGCGGCTTATTTACAAGGCAAGTGGCTAAATCGCTTACCTAAGGTCCAAGGCTGGGTGAGTGCGGTTCCTCAAAAGCGCCTGGAACAAGTCGACGTATTACTCAGTAAACATGGATTGGTTGCGCTTTTGTGCGCGCGGTTTATTCCGGTTGTTCGTTCCCTATTGCCATTAATGATGGGGTTGCGAGTGAAACGTATTAGTAAATTCCATTACTTTGCGTGGCTGAGTGCGATTTTATGGACGCTGATATTATGCGGTTTTGGTTCATTACTTCCTTTGCTACCGGAAAATATGAGCAAAGCAATCACAATGCTATTAATGGCGGCACCAATAATTACTCTTGTGATTGGAGTGCTTAGTTTCTTGTTTGTTAAAGCACGTCGAGCGTTCTGTAAACCCAAGGATGTGTCTGAGTTTTCTCAGTAAGTTTACTTGATTTGCACTTTTAAGCTTGTATGCAGATTAGACATCTAATCGACAGGTTTTTATCAGTAAAAAGAAAGGCGCATACATTGCGCCTTTCTTTTTGAGTGTCGTTAGGGTTTCGAATTTAATAGCCAATGCTATATAAGTATTCGCCAACTTCTTTGCACTGAGACTTGTAGATGTTCTCTACTTCAGACTCATTCTTATCTGCTGCTTTAAATTCAAGTTCGGCAGACGATAGCTGGTCAAAGCTGTAGTCTCTCTCAGACATTAAGTAGTGTCTGAACATCGCTCTGTGTTCCGGAACTGCAATACGTGCGTTAGAAACGTTGGCACACTCTAACAGAGTGTCGTTACTCATTTCTTCTGGCTTAGTTTCTGTGTTTGCAAAGGTTGAGCCCGCTGAAAATAGTAATGCTAGTGCGATTGTTGTAGCGATTCTTGTCATTATATGGACCTCAAATTGGTTCTAGTAACAATGAGCATATTGGCTCTTATCGTTACATTTTCGTGTTCTCTGTATGTCATAAAAAGTTAAACAACAGAGAAGGCGTTGCGACCATGAGTAAAGACGTACATTAAGTTCGCTTCCTTTCTTCCTGAGAGGCGATAAAGAGAGCGTTGACTCATGAGTCCGCCATAACTGTCTAGAGGTAAGCGAGATGCTTGTTTTGCCAACTCCAGTAGTGGTGGAGAAGAGAAAGCAATAAGTAAAAAATAATCAGGAGTAAAATCTGATGATAAAACGCCATCAGTAGCTGATGTTCGGCGACAGGAGACAAGCCCGAACAACTCGCGCTTTATATGTAGGTAGTAACTTTCTGATCCCCAAGAACTCAGAGAAGCTGAGGCATGAAAATCAGTGTGTGCTAGCTCAAAATCGTCTTGTTGTGAGAGTTTAAGTAAACGCTCGGAAGTGTAATGTTTGGTGTGGTGCCACTCATGCGCATATGAAGCTGTGATGAGCCCTGAGAGCAGGGACAAAGAAAGCATCAATAATATACGGTGTAGATAACGCAAGAAGTAACCCTAAACATATAAAGCCACAGTTACCCACCATGATTAAGGAATCTTAGTGGAACTATGATAACGATGAAAGCCAGTGTCTGATGAACTCAGCGTATACTAACGAGATGGAAGGGGGATGAACAGAGTTTTCTGATCGCACTTAGGTATATGAGCGAATAACACAATAATTTTCGCTTTCGAGTAAGCGAAAATGGAAAGAGAGTCGTTGCACAGGACGATTAAGCTAACAGGATTATTACTGGGGAAGAAATAGAATCTTCTTTTTTCTTCCCCATATGTGTCACATAGGTATTACGCGCTTGCGTAAATAACGCTGCCGCCTTTTATAGTGTCAATGATCTCGCGAGACAACTTCTCTGGTAAAGCAGGGCAACCCCAGCTGCGTCCGAGGTATCCATTCTTCTTGATAAAGGAAGGGTTTGCGTAATCGGCACCGTGCACGACAATGTAACGCTCGCGAGCTTTGTCGTTTAATCCAGAGCTTAGCCCATCTAATCGAAGTGAATAGCCATTTGAGCCGTAGTAAGTGGTATCAGTCAAAAAAGTGCCCAATGATGTTTTTCGCGAGTTCACGACATTTGAAAACTGTGTCGCTGTTTTCTTTCCGCTGTTCACGCCGTGAGAAACATACGTATTGTAGATTAGCTTCTTTTTATCTAAATCAACCACATAAAAACGCTTTTCAGTTGATGGTTTACTATAGTCGATGATCGTTAGTACCGACTTCTTTCTATCGGGTGTCTTCTGATAAGCGATGTAAGCGTCACTGAACAACTTAAAGTCTACTATGCCATCTAGCTTGGCTTGTTTAAACACATGTTCAACTTGCTTTGGTCGTAAATGATCCCTGGGTTCGTTATCTGATTGTTTTGCAAAAGCAAAAGGTGAGACAGACAACAGCGCACATGTAAATAATAAAATTAACTTTTTCATCTTGGCTAAATAAAACTCTATGGTGTTACAAATTTACCGATTGCTTCATGCATTCGTTAAAACAACATGCACATCAATATAATTCTATTCCCAATGTTTCTTATTGCACGCTTAGGTGCTTGATATTGGGTTGACGATAAGTTTTCGAGTTAAAAACTAACTAATTGAAACTTATATAAAATATGAAGTTTAACGATGGTTTCTATAAACTTCGGCGTAAATAATATCTGATATATGTAATTAATAAAACTGTGTTTAAGGATATTTGTGAAGTTGCTAATTTATAAAAACGGCGTTTTATTTTTCGTACTTTAGAAACTCTTTTTATTTCAATGTGTTTTCTTTTTCTACGCTTTATCCAATACCTCAAAAGTTTGTGATTTAACTCGTAACAAATCGTAACGCCGAATCGTTATGTGTATAAGTGCATTTATAATGTATGAATAAACAACAGGGTGGTAAGAAAAGGCAGTAAAACAGCGGTGAATCGGTTGTTTTTAATTCACGATTGACAAAGCCAAGTCTAAGTCGTACAAAAATTGAACTTGTGAATGTATCGTTTAAGTGAGAGTGATGAGCTCGACAAAAGTGAAGTGATGCGTGCTATTGTTTATTCTCTAATTTATTCGATTACATAAGGAAGGGTACATAGTAAAAATTGAAAAAATAATTCTATCGTGTGGATTAAAATATATAAATAATAAAACTTAGAAATTAAAATATAAGAACGCCAGATCTGAATTCATTAAATTTTTGAACATGAAAGTAAACTCTATCTATTATGTTTGGTTTGGTTTGGTTTGGTTTGAAAGCGCTCAAATTGATTTAAGGACGGTTATGACAGCATTTAATAAAGTGTTTATTGTCACTCCCAATGTTAATGATTTTGCAATGTTGCGAGAGTCGTCATTGGAAATGTCTCTTCAAGTAACGGCAAGCAAACCTATCCAACTCTATGGAGAGCCTGTTAAAGCCAGTTGGAAAAGTATTGATATTGAATGGTTAGACGTTAAGGGTGAAAAGCCATTACCCAGGCCTGATATTGCAGCATGGGGATCTTTTACTCTTGCTGTATCCGCTTCTATTGCGGATAAGCTCGATGTGTTGAGCGAGAATGTCGAATTTTTACCATTAAATCTACAAGGAAAGCCTTGGCGAGCATTAAACATTGTCACTCAAATTGATGCCATTGATACCTCTGCTACCGAGTATAATCTTCGTCATGGTAAGCTAAGTCGTGCTAGACCGTTTAAGAAACTCGTTTTGAATAGAGAAGCCGTTAATGAATCTGACTTGTTCAGAGTAAAAGGTGCTGGGCTCAGAACGTTTTGCACGGACAAAAAAGGTGGCTTGTACGATAGCGTCAAAGCGCTGAATTTGACCGGTTTGGATTTCAAGGAAGTGCTGGTTTAAAAACGAATAAATAGTGATTTACTCAACTAAAGTCATAGATATAGGTATGGGGGAACAAAAGCTGAGCATCTATCAATGAAGCTCATATACAGCTAAATACAGCCGCCACAGTTGTGACTGCTGTACGTCTCCCCTTAACTTATGTTCTTGAAACCCTAATTGAGCTGACCATGGACGCATCAAATCGACTGTCGTCATTTGCCGATTGCCACCACAAGCTCAATTGTTCTTTAGTCATTGGTTTGCCAAATAAATAGCCTTGCATATAGTCGCAGCGGTATGCCGATAGCCATTCATGCATCATATTGTGTTCAATACCTTCTGCTGTAACCGTTTTATTTTGGGCATGGCATAGCTCAATAATAGGTTTGATCACATGGCCGTTGTTGGTCTTCATCAATGTAACGAGGAACTCTCGATCAAATTTGATTTTTTGAACCGGATACTGAACGAGCTGAGTTAACGATGTGTAACCAGAACCAAAGTCATCAATTGCAAGACGGTAGCCACGTTTTGATAGCTCATCAAGTAGAGCCGTGCCTTGTTGTTCTGCGGCAAAGGTTTCGGTTATTTCTATCTCAATACATTCTGGTTTAACACTGTGCAGTGTCGCTTGTTCATGGATGTAGTTTGCCATTTCTATCGAGTTTAGCTCTGCTGACGAAAGATTGACCGAAAGAACAATATCCTTACCGAAAATATTCCTTAATTGATGGTATTCCGCCGTTGCATTGGCGAAAACCCAGCGGTCAATTTTATCAAATAATCCGGCTTGCTCTGCAATTGGAATAAACTCCTTTGGAGGGATAGGGCCGATACCTTCGGCTTCCCAGCGCAACAAGACTTCTAACCCCTCAATTTCGTTGCTTCGATTGTTCATATAGGGTTGAAAAACAAGGTGAAATTCTTCCTCTACATTGCTTTTTCGGAGCGCACGTTCAAGTTGACTTCGTCTTTGAGACTCAATATTGAGAGCGGCTGAATAATAGGCGTATTGATTTTTCCCTGCCCGTTTTGCTTGATACATAGCCGCATCGGCACTGGAGAGTAACTTCGCGATGTCAGTACCGTCTTGAGGATATTGTGCAATACCTACGCTTGCCGTAACGGGAAATGAATTACTCCAAGATGAACTGAGATTACTAATCGGTTTTAGTAACTCTGATGCAAGCAAATCAGGCAAGCGTTTTACCTCTTGATTTGAGCTCAGCAAAATTGCAAATTCGTCACCAGATAACCTGGCGGCAAAGCAGGGGCTGTTGTAATCGTGCGAGAACTTTTGACAAGCATTCTTGATGTGTGATGAGAACACTTTTAATAAGTTATCTCCCAATTCATGCCCGTATTTATCATTCACGTATTTAAAGTTATCAAGATCGACGTAAACAACCCACAGAAACTGCGAAGGGGAGATAATTTCACGAGTGGCAAGCTCATGAAAACGATGGCGATTGGCGAGTTGCGTCAGGTGATCCGTTTCAGCTAGGCGTTTTGTCTTTTTATAGATGACATTAAGTTCCTCATACATATCAAAAAAGCGTGCAGAGAGGCGTCCTATTTCATCGTTTGTTTCTAGCTTTTCAATATTGTCACGTTGATTAGATTCAAGTTCGTTCAGCTGCTTATCAAGGCGAGAAACAGGGCGCAACACATAGCGGTACAACACCAAAATGATTAATGTGATAGTGAAAAACGCCGCTACGCCAAAGGAGAAAGCAAGTTCTAGCCACACTTTATCGACTTTATTCCACATTAAATATTCGGCAGGAGAAAGCACGGCATAAAAGTGCGGCAGCAGCTCAATGGTTTGAGCGAGAGGAATATCAAGATAAATGGGTTTATCGGCGAAAGTAATCACGCTGTGCGTGTCAAACTCGATGTCATGCTTAATCTCGTTAAAGGCTTCAAGTGATACGGAAACTACCACAAAAAACACATTTTTCGAGTCAAAGCTCAAAGGGTGAGTCCCCGTTCTTTTGTCGACGACCTCATATTGAAGAAGAATGCTTTGTCCACTGGAGTTATAAATAAAGCCAGTGTGACTGAAAGCCTCTCTCTCATTGAAACTTCGTGATATGTACTCTAACACCTTTGGGTCGACCACGCCCGATGATTCGTAATACTTGTTTTCTGTGTAGTAGAGAAGGTTTTGTTTTCCGTCGAGGATCGCCATGCTCGCATCGCCTTTGTAACCATGGCTTAATACTTCAGCGGTCTCGTCTAATCGGTTAAACAAGACTCGTTCACGATAGGGGTTGTTATGATTTACCAAATAGTCTTGTAATACATCACTTTTACTGAGTGTATAGGCATAACTATTAAGAAAAATATTCGCTTGTCGAAACTGCCCGGCGAGCTTTTCCATTTGCAACTGAATATAGCTGTCTTCCCGCTTGATGAGCGTCACTTTTTGAATGCTATAAATAATATAGCTAGATACTAACGCGCTTAATAAGATCACTGGCGCGACAAGCAAAATGACTCTATTGCTTAACTTCATTATGGTTCTTAGTTTCCGTTTGTGTCCCTACAAACGTCGCGTACCAGGTAAGGTACTGAACGGATGATGTATTTTGGCAAATTGTAACCAGATTGTAAGGTGAGCGTTCTCCAAAATCAGGCAGCTATCTAAGAATTGTGATGACGTGAAAGGTTTCGAGCTTATTAACTAGAGGTTTTCTCAGTAGTTGGACGTCTCTTTTCCTCCCTCCCTGTATAAAACCTAACTGTAATGACAGGGAAATACCATCATCGAAACGTTTCGATGATAAAGTGTGACTCAAGTGCACTTTTCCTATTCAATGACAATTGAATTACAGATCATTCTCACACCTTATCGATCTCACACTGGTCAAATTGCGATGACGAATTATTATTTCATCGAAACGTTTCGATGAGTTTTCTGTTAATAACGAAAACACTTTAAAACAGGCGCTCATGGTTGTATGAACGTGTAACCGAAAGGTCGATGAGATGAAAAAAAGTACCCTAATTAACTCAGATATTTCTTACTTGGTGGCGACGCTAGGCCACACTGACGAGATCACGATATGTGATGCTGGTCTACCAATCCCAGAGCATGTTCAGCGAATCGATTTGGCGCTAACGCATGGGGTACCAAGTTTTCTTGATACTGTTCGCGTAATTCTATCTGAGTCCCAAATCGAAGGGGTCATCATTGCGGAAGAGTTCTCTGATGCAAGCCCAGTTTTGCATGAAGCGTTGCTCAACGAACTGAGCAAAGAGAGTGAAGAAACGGGCAAATCTATTGAAGTGAGCTACGTGTCACATGAAGCGTTTAAAGCACGCACGGCCCAAAGTCGCGCTATCGTAAGAACCGGCGAATGCTCGCCATATGCGAACGTTATTTTCCAAGCGGGCGTGGTTTTTTAAGCCAGAGATATTGAGGACAGATTATGACTCAAGCCATTCTACAACTAAGCGAAATTGAGAAGGCGTTTCCGGGCGTAAAAGCACTCGACAAAGCAAGCCTGAATGTTTATCCAGGCCGTGTTATGGCGCTGATGGGTGAAAATGGAGCAGGCAAGTCAACGTTAATGAAGGTGTTGACAGGCATTTACCACATGGATGCGGGGAGCATTCAATATCAAGGTCAGCCGGCGGCCTTTAAAGGGCCACGCGATTCACAGGAAGCTGGTATTAGTATTATTCACCAAGAGCTGAACCTGATTCCTGAACTGACGATTGCCGAAAATATTTACTTGGGACGAGAGTTCACTGGATCCTTAGGGCGTATCCAGTGGGGCAAAATGTATGACGAAGCTGACAAGCTTTTAAAACGTCTCAATGTCAAGCACTCATCAAAAACATTGCTTGGCGATTTAAGCCTTGGTGAACAACAAATGGTGGAAATTGCAAAGGCACTTTCGTTTGAGTCGAAAGTCATCATTATGGATGAGCCAACGGACGCATTGACCGATACCGAAACGGAATCACTGTTTAAAGTGATTAATGAGCTTCGCGAGCAAGGATGCGGCATCGTATACATTTCGCATCGTCTTAAAGAAATCTTTGAAATCTGTGACGACATTACCGTACTTCGTGATGGTAAGTTTATCGGTGAGTGCAAGGTGTCCGACACTGATGAAGATGGCCTAATTGAAATGATGGTTGGCCGAAAATTAGAAGAGCAATATCCACGTATTGATGTCCAACATGGCGAAACTTGTCTTGAAGTCATTGGTTTGACTGGGTCTGGCGTTCAGGATGTGAGCTTTACTCTCAAGCGTGGTGAGATTCTTGGAATTTCTGGCTTGATGGGCGCAGGCCGCACTGAACTCATGAAAGTCATTTACGGCGCATTACCTAGTGAGCATGGTGTTATCAATCTTGATAACAAAACTATTAACCCGGTTAGCCCGCAAGATGGCTTGGCAAATGGTATCGCTTACATCTCTGAAGATCGCAAAGGCGATGGTTTGGTTTTAGGTCTTTCGGTTAAGGAGAACATGTCACTTTGTTCGCTAAACCAGCTGACCAAAGGCTTCCAGATTCAACACAGCGACGAAGTGATTGCTGTGGAAGATTTTATTAAGTTATTCAACATTAAAACCCCAACGCGAGATCAAATCATCGGCAACTTATCTGGTGGTAACCAGCAAAAAGTTGCGATAGCGAAAGGGTTAATGACGAAACCTAAAGTTCTGATTCTGGATGAGCCGACACGTGGTGTTGATGTCGGAGCAAAAAAAGAGATTTATCAGCTCATCAACAAGTTTAAGGCCGAAGGCATGAGCATCATCTTGGTTTCTTCCGAGATGCCTGAAGTGCTCGGCATGAGCGACCGTATTTTAGTGATGCATGAAGGTCGTATCACTGGCGAATTTGATGCGAAAGACGCCGATCAAGAAAAATTACTCGCCTGTGCCGTAGGCAAAGAGATCAATGAGGAAGCAGCATGAGTACGAATACCATGAGCAAACCAACCGAAACGAGCAACAAGAAGTTGTTCACAAAAGAGTGGCTGATTGAACAAAAGTCACTGATAGCTCTGATCTTTCTGATCGTTGTTGTGTCATTTTTGAACCCGAACTTCTTTACGGTCGACAACATTCTCAACATTCTTCGTCAAACCTCCGTGAATGCCATTATCGCAGTGGGTATGACATTAGTTATTTTAACAGCAGGCATCGACTTAAGTGTTGGTTCGGTATTGGCATTGTGTGGTGCCTTTGCGGCAAGCATGATTGCGCTTGAGGTTCCGGTGCTAGTGGCGGTTCCAACTGCTTTAGTCGCAGGTGCAGCGTTAGGTGCGATCAGCGGTATCATTATTGCGAAGGGTAAGGTGCAGGCATTTATCGCTACGCTGGTTACCATGACGTTACTACGCGGTGTGACCATGGTGTACACCGAAGGTCGTCCAATCTCGACAGGCTTTACTGACACCGCGGATGCGTTCGCATGGTTTGGTACTGGCTACGCGCTAGGCATTCCAGTTCCTGTTTGGTTAATGGTGGTTGTGTTCGCTGCGGCTTGGTATTTACTAAACCACACGCGCTTTGGTCGCTATGTTTACGCACTAGGCGGCAATGAGTCTGCGACTCGCCTATCAGGTATCAATGTAGACCGAGTGAAGATTGGTGTCTACGCCATCTGCGGTATGTTAGCAGCGCTTGCAGGCATTATTGTAACGTCTCGTCTTTCTTCGGCGCAGCCAACAGCGGGTATGGGCTACGAGCTAGACGCTATCGCAGCGGTTGTTCTTGGCGGTACCAGCTTGATGGGCGGTAAAGGCCGTATCATGGGTACCTTGATTGGTGCGCTGATCATCGGTTTCTTGAACAATGCACTTAACCTACTTGATGTTTCTTCTTACTACCAAATGATTGCAAAAGCAGTGGTTATCTTGCTTGCGGTATTGGTAGACAACAAAAACAAGTAATTCATAACAATCTGTATATATAACAGTGAATACAAACCGAGTCAGGGGACGTGTACTGGCTCACCCTACACAAAGGACTAGAACGATGAAAAAACTTGCAACTCTTATCTCTGCTGCACTTCTTTCTTCAACCGTATCGGTAGCGGCGCAAGCTCAAGATACCATGGCGATTGTGGTTTCGACGCTAAACAACCCGTTCTTCGTAACGATGAAAGACGGTGCGGAAGCAAAAGCGAAAGAATTGGGGTACGACTTAATTGTACTGGACTCGCAAAATGACCCGAGTAAAGAACTGTCGAACATCGAGGATTTAAGTATTCGCGGCGTAAAAGCAATTCTTATCAACCCAACGGATTCTGATGCAGTGTCTAATGCAATTCGTATGGCGAACCGTTCTAAGATCCCTGTGTTGACATTAGACCGTGGTGCAAGCCGTGGTGAAGTTGTGAGTCACATCGCGTCGGACAACGTAATTGGTGGTGAAATGGCAGGCCACTACATCATGGAAAAAGTCGGCGAAAAAGCAAAAGTCATTCAACTTGAAGGTATTGCGGGCACATCGGCAGCGCGTGAGCGCGGTGAAGGCTTTATGAATGCCGTGAAGGGCAGCGATATGGATCTTCTTGCTAGCCAACCAGCTGACTTTGACCGCACAAAAGGTCTAAACGTAATGGAAAACCTGCTAGCGGCTAACCCGGATGTACAAGCGGTATTTGCACAGAATGATGAAATGGCGCTAGGTGCACTTCGCGCAGTTCAAGCTTCTGGCAAAGATGTCGTTATCGTTGGTTTTGATGGTACGGAAGACGGCATTGCAGCAGTTAACCGTGGCAAACTAGCGGCAACTATTGCTCAGCAACCAGACCTTATCGGTGCTTTAGGTGTTGAAACGGCTGACAAAGTTTTGAAAGGTGAAGAAGTAGAAGAGTACATCCCAGTACCACTAAAAGTAGTCACTAAGTAAGTTTCAAGTTCCAATAAATCATCCTAATTTTTGCTCTCTCCTCCGTTTATATCTGTCGTTTAGGAGGTGAGGGCAAATTTACCCAAAATACTGCAAAGTGTGGGGTATAGATGCCTTTGGCTTTTTATCGAGACTCCTTCGTCAGGAAGAGAAGTTAAAGTCATCTAATGTATTTTCCTAAACAGTTTTTAAAAAGGGTTCATTCAGAACCGAGGATAACCGTATGAATAAGTTAGTGGTGTTAGGTAGTGTAAACGCTGACCATGTTCTTCAAGTGCCTTCTTTCCCTCGCCCAGGCGAGACGCTGCATGGTCGCAACTATCAAGTTATCCCAGGTGGCAAAGGTGCCAACCAAGCCGTCGCGGCGGCGCGATTAAATGCAGACATAGGTTTTATCGCTTGTGTGGGCGACGACTCATTCGGCATTAACATTCGCGAAAACTTCAAAATGGACGGCATCGATATCACTGGTGTGAAGATGCAGCCAAATTGCCCGACAGGTATCGCGATGATTCAAGTGTCGGACAGTGGTGAGAACAGCATTTGCATTTCAGCTGAAGCAAACGCCAAACTGACAGCAGAAGCGATTGAGCCAGATTTAGAGCGTATTCGCCAAGCAGATTACTTGCTAATGCAATTGGAAACGCCGATGTGCGGCATTGAGAAAGCTGCGCGTGTAGCGAAAGATGCCAAAACCAATGTCATTCTGAACCCAGCGCCAGCTCGCGAACTGTCAGATGAATTACTGTCTTGCATTGACGTGATTACACCAAATGAAACGGAAGCTGAAGTTCTGACAGGTATTACTGTAACAGACAACGAAAGCGCGCAAGAAGCGGCGAATGTGCTACATGGTAAAGGTATAGAAATCGTCATGATCACACTCGGTGCAAAAGGCGTTTGGTTAAGCCAAAACGGTCGAGGCGAAATCATCTCGGGTTTCCGCGTTGAAGCGACGGATACTACCGCAGCGGGCGATACATTTAATGGGGCATTCGTCACTGGTCTCCTAGAAGATTTACCTTTAGAATCAGCGATTAAGTTTGCACATGCGGCGGCTGCAATTTCTGTGACCCGCTTTGGCGCGCAAACGTCGATTCCAACCCGCGAAGAGGTGGACGCGTTTCTCGCTGAACAATAAGGCGCACAACGCCTCATTAAAATAGGAGTAGTAACATGGCGACGATGAAAGACATCGCAAAACTGGCAGGGGTTTCCACTTCAACAGTGAGCCATGTTATTAACAAGACGCGTTTTGTGAGCGAAGAGATCTCTGAACGCGTTAACAATGCCGCAAAAGAGCTTAACTACTACGCGCCCTCTGCGTTGGCGCGTAGCCTCAAAGTCAATCGTACCAAAACCATTGGTATGCTCGTGACAACCTCAACCAACCCATTCTTTGGCGAAGTCGTAAAAGGCGTAGAGCGCAGCTGCTACCAAAAAGGCTACAGCCTCATTTTATGTAACACCGAGGGTGATAACGAACGTATGCGTCAATCCATTAATACGCTATTGCAAAAGCGTGTCGATGGTTTGATCTTGATGTGCTCGTCGCTAGAAGGAGAGCGTATCGATGTATTTGAGCGTTACCCAGATATCCCAGTTGTGGTAATGGACTGGGGGCCGATGCTATTTACAAGCGATAAAATCCAAGACAACTCACTTCGTGGCGGTTACTTAGCGGCGAAATACTTAATTGATTGCGGCCATACCGAAATTGGGTGCATCACTGGCCCTTTGATTAAACACCAAGCGCAAATGCGATACGAAGGTTATAAGCGAGCAATGAACGAAGCTGGCTTGGAATTTAATGCCAATTGGATCATTGAGTCTGACTTCGAATGTGAGGGTGGGTATCAAGCGTTCAAAAAAATGGCTCAGCGTGGCGCATTACCCAGCTCGATTTTCGTCTCTAACGATATGATGGCGATGGGTGTGATTAACGCCGCAAATGAGCTCGGTATTAAAGTGCCGGACGACCTATCCATTATTGGTTACGATGACATCCATATCGCGAAATTTATGTCGCCATCGCTAACTACCATTCATCAGCCTAAGTACCGTTTGGGGCAGGCTGCCGTTGAGACTCTTGTCCGAAAGTTGGATGAAAAATCAACAGAGGCACAGGTCGTACAATTAGAGCCGACTCTAGTGGAACGAAAAAGCGTCAAGAGGTTAAAGTCAAACCTCACTGAATGACGTGTGATGTTGAGCTAAAAAATTAAAAAAGTCGTTTCTCTTTATACGATAAAGCCTTACTATCGTCGTTGATTATAAATAAAACTATTAATTGTTGTCTGGCGGATTAGTTAAATGTTATCAAAAGGTTACGCTAAGTTATCTGTAAAACACCCTTGGTTTCACCGAGTTAATGTTATTACAGTTGTATTGATTTTTTTTGTGAGCTGCTATCAGCTACTGGTTAATGAAGCATTTGAGTACGCAATTGGCTTTATTATTACACTTTTGGCGTCAGCTTTATTTGCATCAGCTTCTGCATTCAAAAAACGCTATCTAGGCTTGGACTCATAGGCACGTCTATTTCCAACACCGTTCAATAGCATCATTTATTGCTTTCAAGTAAACATTGAACTGAATTATGATCGAGTGCATCAAGAGGAGGACAAATGTCCTCCTTTTTGTTGGGGATCACGCTCTAATATAAGCGTATTCCAAACAAAATAATAAAGGACATGTTATGGACCTCTTTGCCTTACTCGATATTAATAATACTCTCGTTAACATTCCGATTGGCGACGGCTACGCAATGAGCTGGATCGAAGCTTTCGGTACCGTTTTTGGACTGCTTTGCATTTGGTTTGCCAGCCAAGAAAAAACCATCAACTACTTATTCGGTTTGCTGAATGTCACGCTTTTTGCCGTTATCTTTTTTCAAATTCAGTTATACGGATTATTGCTTCTTCAATTGTTTTTCTTCTGTGCGAACATTTACGGCTGGTATGCGTGGACTCGTCCAAACGCACAAGGTGAAACGCTGGAGGTTCGCTGGTTAAATAAACAGAAACTTATTACTACTGCCTCTATTAGCGTTGCATGTATCGCATTATTAACGATCTATATCGACCCATTTTTCTTTGCGCTAGCAAACATTGCTGTTGATAGCTTGAATCTCTTTGGTGCTGACTTGGCTGAACCGGTGCTTGAACCTGACGCGTTCCCGTTCTGGGATGCAACCATGACAGTACTTTCTGTTGTTGCACAAATTCTGATGACACGTAAATACGTCGAAAACTGGATTCTATGGGTTGTGATTAATATTATCAGTGTGGGTATCTACGCGACGCAAGGTGTTTACGCAATGTCTGTTCAGTACGCGATTCTTATGTTCATCGCTGCCAATGGCACGCGTGAGTGGGCTCGTAGCGCTAAGCGCAATGGCGATAAAACCTTAGCGCACGCTGCTGCGTAAGGAACGAAAAATGGCCAAACAACCTCATATCGGAGTGGATGAAACACAAATCGCTCCCCTCGTTATTGTATGCGGCGAGCCAGATCGAGCGAATCGTATCGCGGCATTATTTGATGATGCAGAAATGGTGTCGGAAAACCGCGAGTACCGTGTGTTTACCGGCAACTACAAAGGCAAGCCTGTTTCAGTATGTAGTACAGGTATAGGTGCGCCATCGATGATCATCGCAGTGGAAGAGCTAAAACAGTGCGGTGTGACTCATGTGGTACGCGTTGGATCTGCGGGGGCAATGCAATCAGGCATTCATCTTGGCGAGTTGATCATTGCCGAAGGCGCGGTAAGAGATGAGGGCGGCTCTAAAGCGTATGTCGATTCGTCTTATCCAGCCTACGCAAGCTTTTCACTGTTAAAGGAAGTTGAGCGTTACTTGTCGATGCAAAAAGTGCATTATCATTTTGGTGTGGTGCGTTCTCACGACAGTTTCTATACCGATGACGAGGATGCAATATGCCAACATTGGAACAAGAAAGGCATCTTAGGTGCAGATATGGAAACCTCTGCGCTGTTTACGGTCGGTCGACTACGAGGCCTTCATGTGGCTTCGATATTAAACAACGTGGTGCTGTATCAACAAGATGTGAAAGAAGGGGTTGGTCAGTACGTTGATGAGGCCAAAGTAATGATGCAAGGTGAGAAGAGTGCCGCGATTACGGCATTAGAAGCCTTGGTTGCTCAGCGTTAGCCAGTCTCTATCTCAGTAAGTCACATAAACAGAATAGATGTAAAGCGACAGGTCACTGTCGCTTTTTTATTTGGAGTTACGGGGTACAATCCACCTTAAATAGTTGTCCGTAACTTTTTCTGAGAGAGCAGAAAATGAAAATCAGCCCTTATCCGACTGGTCGCTTCAAAACATACCTTGAAGAAAAGAGTGCCACCTTTCGCGATTTGATTTATCAATGCCAAATAAATTCGCGTTACTTTGATGCTGGGGAAGCAATTCTCCGCCAAGGTGAGCAACTTCAGTACTTGTATGTTGTGCCAGTAGGTCGAGTCTCGATGAACATATTGGCCGCAAATGGACGACGTTTTCAATTAGGGGAAGCTAACTGCGACTATCATATTTATGGTGAAATGGAGTTCTTCACTCAGACTCCTTGTCAATGGAATGTGATAGCAGATGAACATATGCAGGTTGATGTTATCTGTATCCAAAAACTAACCGAAGCACTGCAAAATTATCCCCAAATGATGGTGTTCTTCGCTTCAGCATTGGCTGAGGATTATCAAGACTCCATGGATATCTACACTAATCGTTTGTTGCATCCCATTACTTACAACATTGCCTATGATCTTCTCGTCCGTAATCAGACGGATAAGTTGCTTGGTGGTTTTGATAAAGTGAACCAAGAGGCTGAGCGGTTTGGTACCTCAGGCCGAGTCTATCGACGTGCAGTTAAGGACTTGATTGAAAAGGGATTGATTACAAAAACGGACAACGGTTTGGAGATTATTGATGAGCTGGCACTCAAAGCGTTTATTGAAGCGCATGAATGATACGCCCAGGTATTGGAACTGATGGGTTTTATAAGTCTTTGATATATCTAAGTCTTGAGTAAACGTAACTAATGTAAAGTACCTTAAATTTTGTTGAATGCATTAAAGAGTAGCGTTATATTGCGAACGCGTATGATAATAGATCTCATTAAGGCTTAACAAAATGAAAAAATTCGTTGGTGCGGCTATGCTGTCGTTATTTACTGTTTCTCCTTCTTTCGCTGCTAAAGTTGTGATTGACCACTACATGGGTCAAACAGAGCTAGAACAATCCCCAGAGCGTGTGGTTGTGATTGGCTTTGGCCCGCTAGATGCGTTGGACAACTTTGGTATCGATCCTGTTGCAGTATCTAACTCTTCTAATCTTCCTAGTTACCTTTCAAAATACAGCAAAGATAACTACACCTCTGCGGGTAGTTTGTTTGAACCTGATTTTGAAACCATCTACATGCAAAAACCGGATTTGATTTTGGTTGGTCCGCGAGCGTCTGCGAAATATGAAGAGCTGAGTGAAATTGCCCCTACAGTTGTTTTTGCGGCGAAAGAGAACCAAGGCTATTGGGAAGGCACGCAAGCGCAATGGCGCAATATTGGTAAGATCTTTAATATCGAAGAAAAAGTAGAGCAGAAAATTGAAGCGCTAGATGCTCAATTCAAAGCAATCCGTGACTACAACCAATCGAACAAAAATGATGCATTAACGATTTTGAGCATGGGTGACAACATCAGCGCGTTTGGTGCCCAGTCGCGATTTGGCGTCATTTATAACGACTTTGGCTTCTTGGAAACGGTTGAGCACGTGAAAACGGGCACTCACGGAGATGTCATTTCTTATGAGTTTATTCGTGAAGCTAACCCGAAAAATATTCTCGTGGTTGACCGAAATTCTCTGACAGGTACGCCGGATAACGATATTCGTAAATCCATGGATAACGACTTAGTCAAAGCGACTGCGGCATATAAAAATCATAAAATCACTTATTTAGATGTGGACGCGTGGTACTTGTCGATGTCTGGTGTGACAGCAACAGAAAAAATGGTCAGTGAGATAAAGCAAACCGTTGAACTGTAATCCAAGATAGCAGAGGTTAACTTTGAAGAAGTTATTGCTAACCCTTGTGGTTTTAAGCACGGTTTCGTTATTTGTTGGGGTGGCAAACATGACGCCCCAACAACTCTTTTCAGGTGATGAGAAAGCATTAGAACTTTTCTTTACCAGCCGTATACCACGTTTATTTGCCATATTGCTTGCTGGTGCTGGCTTGAGTATTGCGGGTCTTGTCATGCAGCAAATCAGCCAGAACCGATTTGCGGCACCTTCTACAACTGGTACGATCGAATGTGCCATGCTGGGCTATGTACTGAGCGTGGTTTTCTTTGGTAATGATAATCACCTTTGGCTCGTGTTCGGCATCTCGGTATTTGGGACGCTGGCGTTTGTTTTCTTTATTCAGCGCATTCAATTTAAGAGCGTGGTTTTTGTGCCACTTGTCGGGATTATTTTCGGCAATGTCATCCAATCCATGACTACGTTTATCGCTTACAAATATGATGCACTTCAAAGTCTGAATGCTTGGACAGTCGCAAACTTCGCCAACATCTTGCGTGGTGATTTTGAACTGCTGTACATCGCGGTACCAATGGTTATCCTCAGCTATCTTTTTGCCGCAAGGATCTCTGCCGTAGGTATCGGAAAAGATTTCGCGATTAACTTGGGTTTGAATTATCAGCAGGTTGTGACGATTGGCGTGCTATTGGTGTCCATCATGTCAGCAAGTGTCGTGATGATTGTTGGCCAGTTGCCATTCTTAGGGCTGATTGTACCGAATCTCGTGAGTCACTTTTATGGCGATAACCTCAAAAAGAACATTCCGCTTACGGCCATGTATGGGGCCATTTTAGTGTTGTGTTGCGATTTGGTGAGTCGTTTAATTATTTTCCCTCATGAAATGCCAATCTCTATCGTGATTAGCATATTGGGTGGCGTGGTATTCATCGCAATGTTGTTGCGAGGTAAGCAACATGCGTGATTCAACGAAAATCCTGCTGCTAGGTGGCATTGCGATTCTTTTCGCGTGTCTGTTTATTGGTATTGGGCTAACGGCTGACAACTACCAATATTTTTTGTCTCGTAGAGTTCCTAAAGTATTGGCGATAGTGCTAGCGGGTGTGGCCATTGCTCAGTCTTCACTTGTATTTCAAACCATTACGCACAACCGAATTTTAACGCCAAGTATCATGGGTTTTGATGCGCTGTATGTGTTAACCCAAATTTTGATCGTGTTGATTTTTGGTGGGTTGAGTACCTTAGTTCTTAACTTGTACGTCAATTTCGCGATTGCAGTAATTGTAATGGTGTCGTTTTCGCTACTGCTGTTTGGGTTTTACTTTTCAAAAGGCAGCAAGAACTTGATTACGTTGCTATTGGTCGGCTTGATCTTTGGTCAGCTATTTTCCAATGCGGCGTCATTCTTTTCTTTGCTGATGGACCCAAACACATATGCAATTGTTCAGTCGAAACTGTACGCCAGTTTCAATAATGTCAAAGTGAACTTGGTTTACTTTAGTGCTCCGGCTTTGATGTTTGCATGTTGGTTGTTGTTTAGGATGCATCGCACTTTAGATGTGTTTTGGCTCGACCAAGACAATGCGAAAAGTTTGGGTGTTGATGTACCTAAAGTGACGAGAAATGTGTTTATTATCTCGGCGGTTTTGATTGCTATTTCTACGGCTTTGGTAGGGCCAATCATGTTCTTTGGTTTACTAGTGACCAACTTAAGCCGAGAAATGTTCCGAAGTTACCAACATAAAACGCTATTGGTCGGATGTTCGTTTCTATCCATCAGTTCACTACTTGCTGGGCAATGGATAATCGAAAACGTGTTCAGTTTTGAGACGACGTTGAGTGTCGTAATTAACTTTATCGGCGGTGCGTATTTCTTATACCTGCTGCTGAAAAACAAAGTTGTATAAATATGATAGTAATAGATAAATTAACGAAGGCTTTCGGTTCAAACAAAGTCGTAGACGAGGCCAATACTCAGTTTGAAAAGGGCAAGGTAACATCGATTATCGGTCCAAATGGCGCGGGAAAGAGCACGCTGTTATCTATGGCCTCGCGCTTAACGGAGCGAGATGGCGGTAGTGTTATCATTGATTGCAAGGAAATCGCGGAATGGGACACAAAAGAGCTAGCGAAAAAACTGGCAGTACTTCGCCAAGCTAACTCGATTACAATGCGGTTTACCGTAAAAGAGTTAGTCTCTTTTGGTCGTTTCCCATACTCTAAAGGAAATCTGACTAAAGAAGATCATGAGGTCATAGAAAAAGCGATCGACTACTTAGATTTGCAAGATATTCAAGACAAATACTTGGATGAATTAAGTGGTGGTCAGCGACAGCTTGCATTTATTGCTATGGTGATTGCACAAGATACAGATTATGTCTTTCTTGATGAACCTCTTAATAACTTAGATATCAAACACTCTCTTCAGATCATGAAAGTTGTGCAGCAGTTAGCCCATGACATGAATAAAGCTATGGTGGTCGTGATTCATGATATTAATTTCGCGGCGTGTTACTCAGATGTCATATTGGCGCTTAAGAAAGGTAAAGTTGTGGCGAGTGGTGCGGTTGAAGAGGTTATTCAAGCGTCTACGCTAGAGGACATCTACGAAACGCCATTTAACATCATAGAGTTAAACGGTAAGCGTATGTGTACTTATCATTAAGCGAGCTAGTTCGTTTTTAACGAGATCAATAGATAGGCGGGCTTACTTGGTGAGCTCGTCTATGATTGGGCATCGGCTCTCTGCATCTCCAGGACAAGAAGAAACCCAACCTTCAAGTTGCGTTTTGATCTCCATGAGGTGTGCAATTTTTTCTTCAACCTCTCTCAGTTTGTCCATGGTTCTTGCTTTTACTTCGCTACTTTTGCGGTTGGGGTTATGAGCAAGTTGTACGAACTCTTTGCATTCTTGCAACGAAAAGCCTGCGCTTTTTGCGCGTGATACCAAGTTAAGCTCTTGAATATGATTATCTGAATATTCGCGATAGCCAGAGTCGCTGCGCGCTGGTGGAGATATGATCCCTTTGTCTTCATATAATCGAATCGACTTAGATGAAAGCCCTGTGAGCTTCGCGACAGCACCAATATTCATGTTTAACCTCCATAACGTTTAAGGCGAGTATATACCGATGTTGTGGATAAGACACTCCTAAATAACAGTCAGTTACCTAGAGTCCCCTTACTCTTTAATCACTTCATGTGGTGGCACACCAAATGCCTTTTTGAAGGCATAAGTGAAGTTAGAAGGGTGGTGGTATCCGGCTTCATAGGCGGCTTCTGTTATCGTCACTAGGCCACGTTCCAAATGTTGCCTAGCAATCTCAAGACGTCGAAAACGAATGTAGCCATTTATGGTCATATTAAGTGATTGTTTAAATCGGCGCTGCAGGTTTGAAACACTCATTGAGAATTGGCTCGCCAACTTTTCCAAGCGTAGTTCTTGATCAAGGTGAGTTTCAATATAGCTGACAATATCCTCAATCCGACCGTCAATGTGTCGTTCAATACTGCTGTTTTTAGCACTGAAATTCTTAGGAATTTGCTTGGTGGCTTGATGTAAAATTTGATAGATCAAGCTTTCGACCTCTAGCTTCTCTTGGAACTCTTGCGGTGTTTCTCTATTTGTTAACGTGTCAGCCAGCTCGCATAGCGTCTGGTTAAGCTCCAACTGTTGAAACGCCTGATGAGAGTTAAAAAAGGCTCGATGGCTACAATTTTGCTCAAGGCGGGCCTCTAGCCATTGGGGCTTAACCAATATGTTGATCTTATTAATGAGGTTATCTTTGAGCAGTGAACGACGAAAATTTGCAGGTTTGAGTAAGTTCACCACTACACCCTTAGGGCCGTCGCTCGCGTCTAAATCAAATTGCAAATCGTCGTAGCCAAACGAGAGTCTACCTTCTAAAAGAATAGTGACCAGCAGTGAGGCGTGTGCAGTAGAAACAATATTCGAATCAATAAGTTCTAGACAACGCCCGCCATGAACAAAAATTTGATCATTATACTGATATGATAGGAACTTACCTTCGGCCAGTTGAGTTTGACAAGGTTGGCCTTGCGTGACAATCCATTGTTTCTCTGTCGCCTCTAGTCTTTGGGTTAAAGCTATCTTGGCAATTTTAGTTCGTTTTGTTGTGACTTCCTGCATTTGACACTTCCTCATAACACTTGTGCGATTTCGCATAACCAAATCGCCTTTGTATTTATAAAACTCATGCTTATTATACCTGAGAATCATTATCATTAATATTTAGGAATGAAGTTATGGAAAGCCCTGCTTGTTCACCTATCAAGCTTTCAAGCCTTTGCCTTGCAGTGGGAATGGCGCTATCAACCCCTGTTTTAGCTCAAGATACTGAGTCACATTTTGAAGAGGTCGTTGTATGGGGAACGAAAGTTTCCAGCAACACTGAGTCGATGTTTGCGGACGACATGTCACTGAAGCAAGCGGATCATATGTCTGATTTACTGCGCGATATTCCCGGTGTGGATGTTGGTGGAACACACTCTGTGAATCAACGTATTACGATTCGTGGTTTGAGCGAAACCGATTTGGACATTCGTCTTGACGGTGCTTCTCAGCATGCGAGCATGTTCCATCATATTGGTAACTTGACGTTGAACCCTGACATTCTCAAATCTGCGGACATTCAGGTAGGTAATAACTCTGTGACTCAAAACGGGTTAGGCGGTTCGGTCTACTTTGAAACGAAAGACGCTCGTGACTTACTTCGTTACGATGAAAAGTTTGGTGCGCGTGTTTATGGCGGCTATGCATCCAACGACAACCAACAAGGTTCGTTGACACTGTACGGACTTTTGTCCGAAAACATTGATGCGATGGTCTATGGCCATTACGTTACGCGTGATGATTTTGAAGATGGTGATGGCAATAAAACCTATGGTGCTGCAGGTGATGTTTACAACATTCTGGCTAAGCTGGGGTATGAACTAAATGACATCCATCGTTTTGAGCTCTCTTATGACATGTACCGAGACAGTGGAGATTACAGTCCGCGTCCTGATATGTCTGGTAGTGCAAATAATAGCCTGTCGAGCAAGTTACTTATCCCTACGGATTATGACCGCGATACCGTTACCTTGAGTTACGAGTTGCGAGGCGAACAACACCAAGGAAACGTCACTCTTTATAATACCGAGACAGAAATTAAACGTGACGAAACGGTGATGGCCCCTCGTTGGCCCTCGAACCGTTTATCAAAGAACACCGCCAAAAACCAAAACTTTGGTTTGAATGGCAAATTCCAGTCAGATGTTATGTTAGGTGAGTTTGATAATCGAGTCACTTATGGCTTCGACTACATGGATAAAACGTCTTCGAGTTACTACGGTAGTCGTAAGTTTATGGACGAATCGGCGATTTCAACCGCACTGTTTGTAGAAGATCAGTTCTTCTTCTCTGATGCCTTCTTTATTACTGCAGGTATGCGCTTTGATGATTACAAACGCAAAGCTGAGACAGGAAACAGTAATTATGATGATGTGACTTGGGCTCTAGCAGCAGAATGGGCGGTGACGCAAGATTGGACGTTGTTTGCGAGTGCACGCTCTCTATTTAAAGGTCCAGAGCTAATGGAAACCTTTATTGCTTACCAAGACGTTGCATTTTTAGAGGATGGGTTAAAGCCAGAAACGGGATTGAACACGCAGGGTGGTGTTCGTTTTGATAAAACCTTTGATAAGCATTTCTTTGGGGCGAATATTACGATATTCCAAACGGAAATTGATGATTACATTGCAGACCAGTACCAAAACGCGACTCAAACTTACCTGATTTACAACTTAGGTGATGTTGAGATTAAAGGCTTTGAGGCAAGTGCTTCTTATGGTTACGACAAGTTTAACAGCAAACTTTCTTACTCTAAGTCGGACACCAAAAACAAGAATACTGGTGGTCCTGTTGCTGGGGGCAATGGGCGTAGCATTGATATGGGTGATAGCATTGCTCTAACTTTGGATTACCAGTCAGACGCTTTAGAAACGATCTTCGGGTGGAACTCAATGTTTGTTCTAGAGGAAGACAACGTCTTTGATGGTCAGCCAAAGAAAGCAAGTTATGATGTGCATAATCTATACGCTCAATGGGTGCCGTCTGATATTGATGGACTGTCGGTGACCTTTGGTATTGATAATGTATTTGACGAGTTGTACAGCTCTCATGCGTCTCGTTCGGGTACTGCACGTGGCTTCACGCTTGATGACTACGAGCCGGGTCGCAACTTCAAGCTCTCTGCAGCTTATCAATTCTAACAAGGTTCTTCATAGGACGTTTCAAAGTAACGAGTAAGTTCATGATTAAAGAAAGCACCCGAATAGATAGTAAACACGCTGACAAATACTTAGTGACGCTTTGTCGGCATTTTGGACGAAAGGTTCCTGCTACTTGGAATGAAAATAGCGGTTTGGTGACATTTCCGACGGGAAAAGCGGAGTTTAACCTTTGTGCATCTAGCCTAACTATAACCTGTGAGGCGGATTCAGAAGAGAAACTGAATACGGTTAAGGCGATCATTTCATCGCATGTGGACATGTTTTCTCGTCGAGAAACATTAGCACTTAGCTGGGTTCGTTAGCGCTCGTTTAGGGATGCTGTGATAGAAGTGGAATATTAAAAGCAAAAGCCCGCAATCTTATGATTTGCGGGCTTTTATTGTTTGAATGCTATTGCGCTTTCTCAGGCTCTAGGCTTTTTTTTTCCTGCTGCATTTTTGCTAGGAAGTAGATGTTAACGCAAGCAATAAAACCGTTAGTTAATACTACAGGCCAAGAATCAATCATTAGTCCGTAAGCGGTAAATAGCGCACAACCAATAAAGTTAAGGATACGAAGCTTAACAATATCTTTCATAGTTAGCGAAATAGCGACCATGATTGAAGCTGCATAACCTAAAATCTCAACCATATTCATGTCCATTTTTTGACCCTCTTAAAATCTGCCGAATTTTGTCGGTACCAATTCTTCTCATCTTGAGATTAATGAGGAAGCTCCATGCCTCGAATGGTCTTTTTTTGTTGTATGGACGCACTATATCAATGGAAAAACCGTGATAAAAGCCTCAAATCAAGGTTAAGAGAAGGTTAGCGATTACGCAAACGTTTAGGACTGGAATTACTGATAATTTTACTTATTGTGTTGATTGATAATAACGATGACATTAATAGCTCAAACACCATTGAAAGTAAGGGAATATTTACATATCATTGAAAATGATAATTATTTTCAAGTGCTGTGTTTATGTATTTTATTATTAGCTTGCTCGTGTTTTTTTTGCTGTATATCAGAACAAAACCGAACTCGTGGTGTGCGGGGATTCATATCGTAAGCCACTTTTTTATCGTTGCATTTTGTCCTGCAATTTATGTTGTTCAATATTTAATCGTTACGTTTTTTTCGTCACCGATATTGATTAAGCTGTCATCACGCTCCGGTGTATACAACATTCTCATTGCTTTTCTTCCATTATTGATCGCAACCGGCAGTCTGGCGTTTAGCTGAATGATTTCATCTCTCTTCTTTTCTTAAAACAACTACACTTAATCAGAATAAGGTATCAATTTCATATAATTATTCGATATCTACGCGTCAGCACATGTGTCACATTTCTGTGACTACGAGTAAGTTTTACTTATGTTGCTTGGTAGTAGGGTATTTATCGATTGTTTAATGATTCAATACTTAGTTTAATCGTATAAAGGTGTGCAGTATGCCGCACTAAATTAATAAGAAATTATCTAAAAAGGTTAATGGGAAACGTAAGCCATTAGCGGAGGTCAGATGAGTACGCACACGGTACCGCAGAGCGCGATTGTAAATGCTGTCAAAGGTGAAGTTTTGGTTTTGGGCCTGGATGGAAACGTTAAGGTCATAAAAGCGGGGGATGAGTTAAGACCTGGCGAGATTATTATCACAGAAAATAATGCTTCTCTCGACGTACAGATAAATAATGAGCTTTATCTGGTCGATGCAAATTGTGTTGCTTGTCTTCCTGTGCCTTCTTCTGAACCGTTAGAACCAGTATTGGTACAATCTCCAGTTAATGGCTTAGTGACTTTTGACCCAACGGCTATTGGAAGTGCTGACTTCGACGCCAACGATATTGCCGCTATCCAGCAAGCTATTTTAGACGGAGCTGACCCTACCGCTATCTTAGAAGCAACAGCTGCTGGCGCAGGTGCTGAAGGCTCGGCTAATGCTGGCTACGTGACGGTTGAATATAATAACCCGGAAGTACTCGCTTCTACTTTTTTTGAAACGTCTGCGACTCGCAGCGGAGAAGATGATCGCGACGAAGATGACGGTTTGAATGTCACCATTTTTGCTGACGGTGGTCAGTCTTTCTCTTCTCAAGTAACAGAAGGCTCAATTTCTCTATCAAGCTACCCGCAAACCATTTCGTCTAGTGTGCTGGTTGAAGCAGGGGATCTCGCACTTGATACCGCTTCATTTGTACCCGAAACGTCTTCTTTAGAGTCTTTGTTAAGTGAGCTTAACAGTGATATTACCTCTGGTGGTCAGCCAGTGGCGTTCGTTTATGACGAAGCGCAAAATGCCATTATCGGTACTCAAGAAGGTAACGAAGTGCTTCGTATCGAGATCGAAGCGACATCTTTAGGCCGTGATTTAGAGTTAGAGGTCGTTACCACGATTAGCCAGGGTATTGACCATGTTGCGTCTGTTGCTGATGGCCAAGTATCGATCGTCGGTGATCAAATCAATATTGCTTTTGATATTACAGGCGCAGATATTGGTGGTAACAGCATTCAAGCGCCTATTGACTTTACGACAACCGTTATTGATGGCGATGATCCTGCGCCGCAAAACGTTACTTTTGAAAACGTTGAGTCTTCTTCTACACCAATTACTGGCACCTTTGTTGATATTGGTAGTGATCAATTGGCAACGGTCACGTTTAATCAAGAAGGACTTAGTCAGTTCGATGGCCTACTGAGTGATAATCAGGCAACAGAAGCGGTGCTCTCTGAAGACGGCAGTACTATAACCCTGTCCATTGCGGGCTCGAATGAAACCGTCTTAACCATCAGTTTGAATACTGATGGTACCTACCAATTTGAGCAATTTAAGCCGTTAGAACAAACAAACGGTGAAGATACGATTGAGCTCTCTTTGCCAACCACAATCGTCGATTTCGACCAAGATACGGCAAGCAACACCTTTACGATGACCATCCTCGATGGCGATAATCCAGTGATTGAGAACGTGACGGGATTATCTTTGGACGAGGCGGGGGTTGACCAAGGTTCACAGGAAGGCGCGGCAGTAACAAGTGGCTCTGGGTCGATCACGACAGCGGTCGGAAGTGACATCATTGATCACTATGAGTTGGAACCTACAGAATTTAATGTTGGTGGAGAACTACAATCTCAAGGGCAGGTTGTTCAACTGGAACTTGCGTCCGAGAGTAACGGCGTGCGTACTTACGAAGGCTTCATCGAGCTGGATGGCGTACGTATTACCGTATTTGATGTGGCGATTGATGCGCCTACATTGGGCGAATACCAATTCAACTTGTATGAACAACTTGACCATACGGGTGCTAACGATGACTCGCTTACTTTCTCACTGCCAGTTTACGCAGTAGATGCGGATGGTGATCGCTCCTCGATTACCGACGGTTCGAACATACCAGAAGCGGCGCAAATTGTCATTCAAGTTCAAGATGACGTTCCTACGATTGATGGCGTTGATGCACTCGCCGTCGATGAAGATGATTTATCAAGCATCGGCTCCGATCAAAGCGACTCTGTGCTCGCGCAAGGTAACTTCACGACGACTCAGGGCTCAGACCGTGTCGTAAGTTATCAATTAGAGATCGGCACTGATCCACTCAATGGGTTGGAATCACAGGGGCGATCTATCTCTCTGACGGAAACAACCAATTCAGATGGCAGCTTTACCTATTCTGCAACGGCAGAAGGGGACGCTATCTTCACCTTACAAGTGAACCCTGACGGTTCTTATTCATTTACCCTTGAAGGTCCAATCGATCATGCTGCGGGTAGCGATAGCTTAACTCTAGACTTCACTATTGTCGCAACGGACTTTGACGGTGACACCAGTTCACTTGTTCTACCGGTTACCATTACTGATGATGTGCCAACCATTAACGACGTTGTTGCTCTTACCGTCGATGAAGATGACTTAAGTTCGGTAGGCTCTGACCAATCACAGCCAACGCTGGTTGAAGGTCAGTTCACGACGACTCAGGGTTCTGATGGCGTCGTACAGTATCAGTTGGATGTAAACGCTGATCCTTTAAATGGCCTGCAATCTCAAGGTCAAACCGTCTCCATTGCCGAAACGCAAAATGCAGACGGCAGCTATACCTACAGCGCAACGGCAAATGGCAGTGCAGTTTTCACATTAATTTTGAATACCGACGGCTCGTACAGTTTTGAGCTGCAAGGTCCAATTGACCATGCGGCAAATAGCGACAGCTTAACCCTTGATTTTAGCGTTATTGCTACAGACTTCGATGGTGACACAAGCCAAATCGTATTGCCTGTTACCATCGTGGATGATAAGCCAACTATTACCGATGTTGATGCGATTACTGTTGATGAAGATGATTTAGGCACGATTGGTTCGGACCAGACTGACCCGATTTCTATTGATGGTAGCTTCACCACCACACAAGGCTCTGACCGAGTGGTAAGTTATCAGCTTGATGCTTCTGCAACACCAGTTGACGGCCTTACATCACAAGGCGTGGCAGTTACGCTGACTGAAACCGCAAACGCTGATGGCAGCTTTACTTACGAGGCGACAGCGGGTAGTGAAGCGGTCTTTACGCTGACGGTGAATACTGATGGTAGCTATAACTTCACGCTTGAAGGTCCAATCGACCACGCGGTAGATAGCGATGAGCTGACACTCAACTTCCCAATCATCGCAACAGACTTTGATGGCGACACCACAAATGCCATTATCCCAGTGACAATCGTGGACGATAAGCCTGTGATTACCGACGTCGACACCATTACGGTTGATGAAGATGATCTAGCGTCAATTGGCTCAGACCAAAGCAATCCAATTTCTATTGATGGCAACTTTACTACCACACAAGGCTCTGACCGAGTGGTGAGCTACCAACTCGATGCTTCAGCAACACCAGTGGACGGTTTAACATCGCAAGGCGTGGCTGTCACACTGATAGAAACCGCAAATGGTGATGGTAGTTTCACTTATGAAGCGACTGCGGGTGGCAACCCAGTATTTACTCTGACAGTAGATACTGATGGCTCTTACAACTTCACGCTAGAAGGGCCAATTGATCACGCGGTGGATAGTGATGAGCTGACACTCAACTTCCCAATTATCGCAACCGACTTCGATGGCGACACCGTTACTGAAACCATTCCAGTCACGATTGTTGATGATGTACCGACCATCACAGCGGTGGATGCGTTGAGTGTCGATGAAGATGACCTTAGCGGCGTGGGCTCAGACCAAACTGACGCTGTGTTCGTTGAAGGCGCGTTTACCACTATTCAAGGCTCTGACCGAGTGGTGAGCTATCAACTGGATTCAACGGCTGATCCTGTTGCGGGGCTAACGTCTCAAGGTGAGGCGATTACCTTGGTGGAAACCGCCAACGGTGATGGCAGCTTTACTTATGTGGCGACCGCAGACGGCAATCCGGTATTCACGTTAAACGTAGCAACAGATGGCACTTACGATTTTACGCTGCAAGGCCCGATTGACCATGCAGCTAACAGTGACAGCCTGACGATTGATTTCCCAATTATTGCCACCGATTTTGATGGTGATACGACTTCGGCAACCATTCCAGTCACGATTACGGATGATGCACCAATCATCGATAATGTTTTGCCTCTGGCTGTAGACGAAGATGATTTATCAGGTATTGGCTCAGACCAAACTGACGCTGTGTTTGTTGAAGGCGCGTTCACCACTACCCAAGGTTCAGACCGTGTGGTGAGCTACCAACTTGATTCAACTTCTGATCCTGTTTCGGGGCTAACCTCCCAAGGTGAGCCAGTTACTCTGGTAGAGACTGCGAATGCTGATGGCAGCTTTACTTACGTGGCTACCGCGGATGGCAATCCGGTTTTCACCATGAACGTGAATGCTGATGGCACATACAATTTCCGTCTGGAAGGGCCGGTCGATCACGCGTTAAACAGCGATGAATTAGTACTGAACTTCCCAATCATTGCAACAGACTTTGACGGCGATACGACGACCGCGACCATTCCCGTCACGATTACTGATGACGTTCCAACTATCGACAACGTTGTTCCACTCACGGTGGACGAAGATGATCTCGCCTCAATTGGCTCAGACCAAAACGATGATGCGTTTATGTCGGGTTCTTTCACCACAACTGAAGGCTCAGACAGCGTTGTTAAATACCAGCTTGATGCAACAGCAGATCCAGTATCTGGGTTGACCTCTCATGGTGAGCCTGTCGTGCTTGCTGAAACTGCTAACGGCGACGGTAGTTTTACTTACACAGCCACGGCAGATGGCAATGCCGTATTTGAATTGATTGTGAAGCCAGATGGCAGCTACAACTTTACACTGCAAGGTCCACTAGACCATGCGGTGAATAGCGACAGTCTGCAAATCGACTTCCCGATTATCGCAACAGACTTTGATGGCGACACCTCATCGGAGACGTTACCTGTCACTATCGTTGATGATAAACCAACCATCACTGACGTAGACGCAATCCGTGTGGATGAAGATGACCTAGCGACGATTGGCTCTGACGGCTCAGATCCAATTTCAATCGATGGCAACTTCACTACAACGCAAGGTTCTGATGGGGTAGTAAGCTACCAATTAGATACTGCTGCAACGCCAGTTGATGGCCTAACATCGCAAGGTGTGGCAGTGACGCTGACGGAAACTGCAAACGGCGACGGTAGCTACACTTATGAAGCGACAGCAGGAACTGAAGCCGTATTTACGCTGACCGTGAATACGGATGGTTCATACAACTTCACGCTTCAGGGGCCAATTGACCATGCGACAGACAGTGATGAGCTGACACTGAACTTCCCAATCATCGCGACGGATTTTGATGGTGATACCACCACAGAAACGATCCCAGTCACCATCGTGGATGATAAGCCGACCATTACCGATGTCGATGCGATTACCGTTGATGAAGATGATTTAGGCACGATTGGCTCAGATCAAACTGACCCGATTTCAATCGATGGCAACTTCACCACCACACAAGGCTCGGACCGAGTGGTGAGCTATCAGCTTGATGCTTCTGCAACACCAGTTGACGGCCTTACATCACAAGGCGTGGCCGTCACGCTGACTGAAACCGCAAACGGTGATGGCAGCTTTACTTACGAGGCGACAGCGGGTACTGAAGCGGTCTTTACGCTGACAGTGAATACTGATGGTAGCTATAACTTCACGCTTGAAGGTCCAATCGACCACGCAGTAGATAGTGATGAGTTGATACTGAACTTCCCAATCATCGCGACCGACTTTGATGGCGACACCACAAATGCCACTATCCCAGTGACGATCGTAGACGATAAGCCAGTTATTACTGACGTGGATTCCATTACGGTTGATGAAGATGATCTAGCGTCAATTGGCTCAGACCAAAGCAACCCGATTTCTATTGATGGTAACTTCACCACCACGCAAGGTTCAGACCGAGTGGTGAGCTACCAACTCGATGGCACATCAACACCAGTTGACGGTTTAACCTCGCAAGGTGTGGCTGTCACGCTAACAGAAACTGCAAATGGTGATGGCAGTTTTACCTACGAAGCAACAGCGGGCTCTGAAGCGGTCTTTACGCTGACTGTGAATACTGATGGCTCTTATAACTTCACGCTAGAAGGGCCGATTGATCACGCGGTTGATAGTGACGAGTTGACACTAAACTTCCCAATTATCGCAACCGACTTTGATGGCGACACTGTCACTGAAACCATTCCAGTCACGATTGTTGATGATGTACCGACCATCACAGCGGTGGATGCGTTAAGTGTCGATGAAGACGACCTTAGCGGTGTGGGTTCCGACCCTGGCGGCGATCTGTTCGTTGAAGGCGCGTTTACGACCACTCAAGGCTCTGACCGAGTGGTGAGCTATCAACTGGATTCAACGGCTGATCCTGTTGCGGGGCTAACGTCTCAAGGTGAGGCGATTACCTTGGTGGAAACCGCCAACGGTGATGGCAGCTTTACTTATGTGGCGACCGCAGACGGCAATCCGGTATTCACGTTAAACGTAGCAACAGATGGCACTTACGATTTTACGCTGCAAGGCCCGATTGACCATGCAGCTAACAGTGACAGCCTGACGATTGATTTCCCAATTATTGCCACCGATTTTGATGGTGATACGACTTCGGCAACCATTCCAGTCACGATCACGGATGATGCACCAATCATAGATAATGTTGTGCCTCTTGCAGTAGACGAAGATGATTTATCAGGTATTGGCTCAGACCAAACTGACGCTGTTTATGTTGAAGGCGCGTTCACGACCACTCAAGGTTCAGACCGTGTGGTGAGCTACCAACTTGATTCAACGGCTGATCCTGTTTCAGGTTTAACTTCTCAAGGTGAGCCTGTTACTTTGGTAGAGACTGCGAATGCCGATGGCAGCTTCACTTACGTGGCTACCGCGGATGGCAATCCGGTTTTCACCATGAATGTGAATGCAGACGGCACATACAACTTCCGTCTAGAAGGGCCAATCGATCACGCGTTAAACAACGATGAGCTAGTACTGAACTTCCCAATCATTGCAACAGACTTTGATGGCGATACGACGACCGCGACCATTCCAGTTACGATTACTGATGACGTTCCAACCATTGACAACGTTGTTCCACTCACGGTGGACGAAGATGATCTCGCTTCAATTGGCTCAGACCAAAACGATGATGCGTTTATGTCGGGGTCTTTCAGCACAACTGAAGGCTCGGACAGCGTTGTTAAATACCAGCTTGATGCAACAGCAGATCCAGTAGCAGGGTTAACCTCTCATGGTGAGCCTGTCGTACTTGCTGAGACAACAAATGGTGATGGCAGCTTTACTTACACTGCCACAGCAGATGGCAATGCCGTATTTGAACTGGTGGTGAAGCCAGATGGCAGCTACACCTTTACTCTGCAGGGCCCACTAGACCATGCGGTGAATAGCGACAGTCTGCAAATCGACTTCCCGATTATCGCAACAGACTTTGATGGCGACACCTCATCGAAGACGTTACCTGTCACCATCGTTGATGATAAACCAACCATCACTGACGTAGACGCAATCCGCGTGGATGAAGATGACTTAGCGACGATTGGCTCCGACGGCTCAGATCCAATTTCAATCGATGGCAACTTCACTACAACGCAAGGCTCTGATGGGGTAGTAAGCTACCAATTGGATGCTGCTGCAACGCCTGTTGACGGTCTAACATCACAAGGTGTGGCCGTCACGCTGACTGAAACCGCAAACGGCGACGGTAGCTACACTTATGAAGCGACAGCAGGAACTGAAGCCGTATTTACGCTAACAGTAAACACGGATGGCTCATACAACTTCACGCTGCAAGGGCCAATCGACCATGCGGTAGACAGTGATGAGCTGACGCTGAACTTCCCAATCATCGCAACGGATTTTGATGGTGATACCACCACAGAAACGATCCCAGTCACCATCGTGGATGATAAACCGACCATTACTGATGTCGATGCGATTACCGTTGATGAAGATGACTTAAGTACGATTGGCTCAGACCAAACTGACCCGATTTCAATCGATGGTAACTTTACCACCACACAAGGCTCGGACCGAGTGGTGAGCTATCAGCTCGATGCTTCTGCAACACCTGTAGCTGGACTCACATCACAAGGCGTGGCAGTCACACTGACGGAAACCGCAAACGGCGATGGTAGCTTTACTTACCAAGCGGCAGCGGGGACTGAAGCGGTCTTTACGCTGACAGTGAATACCGATGGCTCTTATAACTTCACGCTAGAAGGTCCAATCGACCACGCGGTAGATAGTGACGAGCTGACACTGAACTTCCCAATCATCGCAACCGACTTTGATGGCGACACGTCTGCTGAGACAATTCCTGTCAAGATCGTTGATGACAAACCGACACTTGGTGGCATCGAAGCAACAAGTGTGCAAACGGTTGACGAGGACGATATCCCAACAGTCGGATCTGATGGTACGCAGTCGAACAGCATTGCAGGTAACTTCATCGCGACTGATGGCTCTGATGGCATTGTGGAGTACAGCGTTTCTGACCTAACCACGCCAGTACAAGGCCTGACCTCTGGTGGTCAATCTCTGGTTATGGTTGAAGTATCAAACGCAGGTGGCGTTTCAGTTTACGAAGCTCGTATTGATGGCACGACGACACCAGTATTCCGTGTGACTCTCGATGCTTCTGATGATAGCTACACTTTCGATTTGCTTGCTCCTCTCGATCATCCAAATGCTGATGGCCAAAATGAACTGGTCATCAATTTACCGATAAACGCGACTGACTTTGATGGAGACGTGTCGAACAACATCACCTTACCAATTACGGTTGTGGATGATGTTCCGACCATTGACGGTTTACTAGCAGGCAGCGAACAAACCGTTGATGAAGATGACCTACCAGCAGGTACGGATGCTGCAAGTGCAGAAGATACTGTTATTTCAGGTACTTTTGATATCACCGAAGGTGCTGACCAAGTTGCTTCTATTCAGCTGAGTGACCTGACCACGCCTGTTGCGTCACTGACTTCAGATGGTGAAGCTATCACCTTAGTTCTGTCTTCTAGCGCAAACGGCGTGAACGTATACCAAGGTGTCGCAGGCAATCCTGCTGAAGTGGTGTTCGAACTGACGTTGGATGCAACGAACAACACCTACGAGTTCGATTTACAGAAGCCGCTTGATCATCCCGATGGTAATCAGCAAAACGAGATTGTTATTAACCTCCCTGTGACGGCGACAGATAATGATGGTGATACTTCACCAGCCTTCACATTGCCAATTACCGTTGTGGACGATGTTCCAGTTGTTACCAATATTGAAAGTCTACGTGTCGACGAAGATGACTTACCTCTTGGTTCTGATGGAACGAAAGAGCCATTAACGGTATCAGGTGAGTTCGAAGTCACTAGCGCAGATGGTATTGATGCTTTCGAATTGGATCTAAGCTCAAATCCTATCCCGAATCTGAAATCGGGTGGAGAAGAGGTAACACTTTCTCAAGACGTTGGCGCTTCAACTGCTGACGCGCTTGTTTACGTGGGACAAACACCGGGTGGAGTGACGGTCTTCACGTTGACACTTCATCAAGATGGTAAATACGACTTTGAGTTATCTGGTCAGTTAGATCACGCGGTTAACTCTGATGAGATTTTGTTGAATCTACCTGTGAAGATCACGGATGGCGACAACGATACCATCACTGCGACCTTGCCAGTGACGATCGTAGATGACAAACCAACCATTGATGCTATTAGCTCTGGTAGTACCTTGTCTGTGGATGAGGATGATATTCCAAGCCAAGGTTCGGACGACACGCCAGAATCCAATATCATTGGTGGCAACTTTGACGTTACTGATGGTGCCGACTCTATCGTTAGCTTCCAGTTGGATAGTTTAACATCGCCTGTTTCTGGCCTTACCTCAGGTGGTCAACCGCTTGAGTTGGTTGAGTTTTCAAATTCAAACGGTGTGATTGAGTACCGAGCTTATGTACAAGGTACGACGGACACCGTCTTTAAACTGACGCTAAATGGTTCAGCAGACAGTTATGAATTTGAACTGTTGGGTGCACTTGATCATCCTGCGGGTAACGATGAAAACTCGTTGGTCATTAACTTCCCAGTCAACGCGACTGATTTTGATGGCGATGTGTCCAATAACATCACCTTGCCGATCACCGTGGTGGACGATGTCCCAGCTATTGTGAAAGTGACAGACTCTAGCCAACAAACCGTTGATGAAGATGATCTTTCCGGTGGCTCTGACACGACAAGTAGTGATTCAACGGTATTGAACGGCGGATTTGAGGTCGTTGCTGGTGCAGACAAGATTGTCAGCTACCAAGTTTCAGACCTCGATGCAGTCGTGTCTGGTTTAACGTCGAACGGCAGCAGCATCGAGTTGAATCTAGTAAGCACGAATGGTGGAGTAACCAGTTACGAAGCGGTTATTACTGGCACATCAACTAAGATCTTCACGCTGTCTCTTGATGCGAATAATGACAGCTACCAATTTGAGCTGTTGGGACCAATCGACCATGACGCTGTTCAAGGTGAAAACAACCTTGTCATTGATATTCCAATTACAGTAACAGACTTTGATGGTGACACGTCATCATCACTGAATCTTCCAATTACCGTAGTTGATGACATTCCCGAAATTAAATCAGCAGATGCTTTGGCTGTTGATGAGGATGACCTTGCCAACGGCTCTCAGGCAACCAACAAAGACAGCCTAGAAGCAACGGGCAATTTCGATACGGTGGAAGGGGCAGATACCGTTGTCTCTTATCAGCTGGATCTTACTTCTAACCCGATACCAGGAGTAACTTCAGGTGGTTTTGCGGTGACGTTAGTTCAAACCGCGGTAAGCAACAACAACTTTACTTATCAAGGTCAAACACCTGATGGTAACTCAGTGTTCACACTAGTTTTGAACGCTGACGGCTCTTACAAGTTTACGCTTGAGGGTGCGCTAGATCACTCAACTCAAGGCGAAGATACACTCATACTTGATCTCCCAGTCTTTGCGACCGATGTCGATGGTGATACGGCAGGTATTAACTTACCAGTGACGATTACCGATGATGTTCCAACCTTGCACGATGCATCTATTTCGCGTGTTGAGGGGCAAGGCAGCCGCACGGTTCGTTTATTCCGAGACCCTGTAGAGGGGGATGATGACCTTGGTGCTGACGGCGCACAAGTGACTTCATTCTCGGCTGATGATTCAGGCATTTACTTTAAGCAAAATGGTGTTGATTCTGATTCTGTCGATTTGAACGGCAGCGACCAAGTCGTATTTGTTCACAAGGTTCTTGACGGAGTGGATACTGAAATCGGTCGTTTGGTTGTTCGAACCGATGGCAGTGTGTCATTCCGTCCGAATGACGACCTTGACCATACCGAAACCGACTCGATTGATTTCACCATCAACGTTGTTGCAACCGATGGTGATGGCGATATCGCAGATGCCGATGTGGATATCTCGATAAGAGACCGCAATGCGCAAATTGACACGTCTACCGTTACTGCGTTCGAAGACCAAGGGCGTGATGGTGTCGTTGTGGGCGTTGACTCTGCAAATACTCAGGACAACTTGTCGACGCTGGATGTTAGCCCTGCGAAAGTCGACTTGGTTATCAATTTACACGATATCGACCGTAACGAGAGCTTAGGTGACATCACTATTCGAGATGCTGATACTCACAACGGTACGTTCTACTACAGAGACGGCAGTGGCAACTACATTGAATTAACATCTGTGGGCAATACGGTTGTTCTCGACGCATCAAATGTTGAGCAGTCATTCAATGGTGAGCTTGTCTCGTTAGATAACTTGTACTTCGTACCAGATCGTCATACATCAACCGATGCTTCTGGTATCGATCCTCGTATCCGCGTGGAAATTCTTAACAATGGTACGCCAGATCATACGATTAATGGTCGTTTATACATTGAAGTTGCTGCCGTAGCAGATATTGCAACGTGGACGGCAAGCAGCGAATTTAACTACTCGGTTGATGAAGATGGAAACAATGTCGCACTTAACATCACGGCTGAAACCCAAGACACTAGTAACCCAGAAGGCATTGTGTACGAGCTTGTCTTTACACAAGGAGAAGGTAACGCAGAGTTAGTCTATTCAGATGGTAGTGCGATACCAAAATCCGGTGGTGTTTATCTGGTGGATGCAAGCCGAATTGATGAAGTTCAAGTTGATCCGATAGATAACTTCTCGGGCGAAATCAGAATTGATGTCACCGCTATTACGACGGAAAACAACAATCCACTGCTTGGGAAAGATACCGCTCGCTCAGAAACCGAAACCATCATTATTGATGTAAACCCAGTTGCGGATAAAGGTAGTTTTACTGTAAACCGAATTAATGTGTTTGAGGATAATGCTCGAACTCAAAATACGGTAGACCCTGTCACTGATCACGATCCACTCCAATTAAGTGAAGTGATCACCATGAAACCATCAGCGGACTTAGATGGTTCTGAAGCGTTATTTGTGCGCATTTCTAACTTCTCAATTGATGGGGTTACTTTGGTGTGGCTGGACTCAGCAAACCCAAGTCAGATAGTAGAAGTGACCGATTCAGGCGGCAATGTACTTTATTACGAAGTGCCAGAGTCTGAATTAGCGAACGTCGAAGTTCTTCCTCCGTTGCACAGCAATGATGACTTTACTTTCAATGTCGAAGGCATTGTGAAAGACACAGCATCATTGTCTACCGGTACGACAGAAGATGTGTTGTCACTGGGCAGTAAGACCGTCATCGTTGGTGTAAAAGGTGTTGCTGACATACCAGACACGGTATTAATTGACGCGGGGAACGTTTGGAACCGATTCGTAGACGGAGATGTGGCCGGAATAGAGACGACTATTGAAGAGAATGGTGTTGTAAACCTCAACTTCTCGGTTGTATCTGGTGAAGTTGCCGATAGACCACAGGATGATTCAGAAGCCATTACTGTTATCCTGTCCAACATCCCCGACGGTGTTCGTGTCGTAGATTCAGACGGTTCAAGCGTTGACCTCACCTTTGTTGGCTATGATGGTAACGGTCAACCGATTTACGAAGCAAACATCACTGGGCTGAATTTTAATTCCGGTATTCAAATTATTCCAGAAGCCTCTTCAACCGGAAACATTGCGATTACAGGGACGATCATTGTTACCGAGAATGATGGTCATAGTCGTGTGATTGAAAGAGAGGTAAGGATCAAGGTCGAACCCGTTATTGATGCTCAAGATAACTACGTTGTTCGATCGGAGGGAGATGAAGATACGCGCTTTGACATCGATTGGAAACCGACGCTCGTACAAAGCCCTGATACCGATGAATTCTTTAGTGATGTAACCATCTCTGGATTTCCTCCAGGCAGCACGGTCTATGTAGATGGTGTGGCACAAGCGCTTGTTTCTGGAACACTAACGCTTTCACCGCAAGCCGGTGAATCAGAGCAAGATTTTTCCGCTAAAATCTCTCAAAGTGGCTATGTTCAAGTCCAGTTGGAGCAGGATTCAAGTACTGACTTTGACTTGACCACGACCGTCACTGTGAAAGAGATTGACCATGAATATGTTGACGCTTCGAATCCCGGTGAAGGTATCGCTGAGAAAACCATCAATGGTACGGTGAATGTCCAAGTTAATCCAATCGTTGAGCCAGAGGATAATACGGGGGCAATAGATGACCAAACCCGTCTGCTTGTCACTGAAAGTGGTGGTGGTGCTACCGATATCGTGAAGTCAGATGATCAAGGTAACATTGACTTTACGATCAACACTTCTATGGGGGGCGAATCTGGCGCTCATATCATTAAATACCAAGAGTTTGATGCGTCTTCAGATGAAGTGGTGACTCAACTTGTTGTTCAATTTCACAATGTGGACCCTGAGATCCTCAACCAATTGGTTATCGTCGGTGCACTAAATGAAGGTGGAGGTCGTTGGACAGTAACTAATGAAGACAACTTCTCAATTAAAGCGCCGTCTGGACTTGATTTAACACCAAACGATGACAGCGACGATGGCGATAACGGTGGTCTCTCTCAAATTGGCTTAACCATTTACGCAGAAGTGAATGATTTGGGCGAAGATTTGGGCAACGAAAAAGATGCGACGGTCGTGCGTCAAACGGATGTGACACTAGAGTTTCCAACCGTCCTCACACCGAAAATGAGTGTAGCGGCAGAGATTCAGGTGGCTGATGATGTTCAAATTCAAGCGTTGGAAGACAATTCTATTAACCTTGGTGCTCAGTTGACGTCGAAAGTCGATGCGATTAATGCAGATGGTGTGGAGGATGTCTTGACTATTATCGTCGACCCGACAGCTCCTGGCATTCCTCCTGGTTTGGTGATCACGGGGACGGATGTTGATTTTGTCAATGGTAAATACGTGTTCCAAGCCCATATCGATGCGAGTGGAAATATTACTGGCCTTGATGGCTTGACGATGCACTTGGCAGAAGATTACGCAGGTGATTTCGAATTACCAATTCGGTTTGTCACTAAAGACACTGAGTCCGGTGATGAAAAAGAAAATAATGTCCAGTTTCCAGTTCAGGTTTTACCGGTTGCAGACGTTCCGAGTTCAGCCGGGGATCAGCCGTTGGATAGCGATGTCACACCGAATGTAAAAGTAGATATCGTCGGTACTTTCGGCTTGGATGCAAACAAACAACCTGTGACTGATCTAAATAACGACGTTCCCACGGCGGATGGTGTTGGTTACGAAGATGGCTTAATCCAACTTAACTTGAGTGTTGATTTTGCCGATCAATTTAACAACACTCAAGGTGGTCGAGAAACACTAACGAACATCAAGTTAGAGCTTGATGACACAACATTAGGTGAGTTTGTTGATGCCAATGGTAACAGCTTAGGAACCAGTATTGAGTTTAATGAAGCTGAGATTTTAGCTGGTGCGCTTGACAATGTTCTGTTTAAGCCAAAAGAAAATTACCCCGTAGGTGGTGGCCAAAATACCGTCAAGATTAATATCGAGGGAGAAATTACTGATGAAGCTGTGTTTGATCAGTCTATCTTGAATAACTCTGGCGATAATATAGATGTGAGAACCTTCACTGACGATGTCACATTTGAAGTTACGCCAGTCGTTGATGACATTACCATTACAGGTGCCGATCCGACGCAGCCAATCACGGTGATTGGTGACGAAGATACTTTAATTTCGCTGAATCAATCGGGCTCTGGTGTTTCGATCAGCCTGAACGATAATGACGGTTCTGAGAGTTTCGTTTCACTCAAGTTAACGGGGCTTCCTGATGACTTTATCGTTAAATCCAATTCCTCTGATTATGTTGTTAAGAACAACGGTGGGGGCGAATGGAGTATTCAACTAAAAGATCTCACTCAGACGTCCATTGACCTGAGTGACATCCAAATTAAACCGCCAAAACACTTTAGTGGCGAGGCTGAGATAGGTATTACGGTCTTCATTCAAGAGGAGTTGCTACAAGTTCCAACGGAACGAAACAACAACTTTACGCTTATTGTCAATCCTATTGGTGATGATGTTGATGTGAACCCCGACACTTCGGCTGCAGGTAATGAGGGCGAAGACATTGTTATTAATGTAAATGCGTTAGTGGTTGATAACAAAGAGTCCATCGGAGATGGTGCAAACTACCAGGAAAATGATCCAGAGACGCTGAGAGTTGAGGTCTCCAATGTCCCTGATGGGGCGAGTGTTTCATTACCTGATGGGACAGTGTTTACTGACCAAGGCGGCGGCATTTTTGTCTTAGAAATCAATGCTCAAGACTTGGATCAAGTGGTGTTTAATTCTGGGGATCGCAACGATAACTCATGGGATGGTTCGCTGCATTTCAAAGTGCAAGCCGTTGATACTGGGCTCGATGGCAGTCAAAGCTTGGGCTCCGCAGAGGAGTTTGATGTCACTGTTGATGTTGAAGCAGTGAACGATCGTCCAGAGTTCGTCAATACCGTGGATGTGGAAACACCAGAAGATACGCCAATGCTGCTTGATGGTTTCAGCATTACCGATATTGATGCCGTACTCGATGATCCGAATGCTGAATATGTACTCAATGTGAACGTCGACAGCGGTATCTTGGAGCTTAATCCAACGCTCATCGCTACTTACAACCTAACCGTGAGCGGTGATGGTACGGACTCCGTTGAACTGAAAGGTACAGTGGCCGATCTAAACAATGCCATTGCAGACGGTCTGATTGAGTTTAATCCAGACCTGAACTTCTTTGGTGACGTTCAGGTGGACGTGACAGTCGATGACCAAGGTAATGAAGGTATCGTAATTGGTGGGGTAGATGACACCCTAAATACCAACAGCAGCAGCTTCAAAATTGAAGTGACAGCGGTGAATGATACCCCAGAAACTACGCCAGTGACGCTACCGGATATTGAAGAAGATAGTGGTGTGTTCTCCATCTCTGAAGCGGATCTTATTGCGAATGCGACAGACGTAGAGAACGATAATCTCACGGTTAGCAATGTTCAGTTAACGGATCCGAATTCGGGCAGCATTATTTTCAACAGTGGCACGGGAGAGTGGGAATTTACCCCTGCACCAGATTACAACGGTCCAGTTGAAATCACGTACACCATTACAGATGATGGCACGACAAATGGTGCATCCGATCCTAAATCGGTTAACGGCAGCGCATCGTTCAACGTAACGGAAGTCAATGATGCTCCAACGACGTCTGAAGTGACACTTTCTGATATCGCAGAAGACAGTACGGCGGTTGATATTACCCAAGCTGATTTGTTGGCGAATGCGTCTGATATTGAAAACGACACCTTGATGGTGAGCAATGTCCAGTTGGTTGACCCAAGCAGCGGCACATTGGATTTCGACAACGTAACAGGTACATGGTCATTTACTCCTGCGCCTGGCTACAACGGCAAGGTCGATCTGACCTACGACATTACCGACAACGGTACAACGAACGGTGTTTCAGATCCTCAAACGGTGTCAGGAACGGCGACCTTCGAAGTCACTGAGGTGAACGATGCACCGGTAACATCAGAGGTAACGTTGAGTAGTACCGAAGAAGATGGTGGTTCGGTAACTATTACGGCTACTGAGTTGCTGAGCAACGCAAGTGATCCTGAGTCAGACAACTTGACCGTCGATAATGTTGCGTTAGTGGACCCAACTTCCGGCACGTTGACTCAAGTGAGTGCGACAGAGTGGACGTTTGAACCCGCAGCAGATTTCTTTGGTGACGTTAATTTCACTTATGAAATCACAGATGACGGAACAACTAACGGCGCTCCAGACCCAATTACAATCGCGGGCACAGCAGTGTTGAATGTTGAAGCGACCAATGACGCACCTGAAATCACTGCAACGTCGGTAACGGATACGATCAACGAAGCCGATGGCCAGAAAATAACGGGTATTAGTGTAAGTGACATCGACTTCACTGGTGCGCAGGCGAATGAAATCATGACGGTGACTCTTACAGTTACCGAGGGCGACCTTCGTGTCGAGCCGCCAGCAGGTAGTGGTGTGACTGTTGGGGCGGGGATGGCTGGTGAAATAACCCTAATGGGCACACCAGATAATATTAACTCCGTTCTTGGAGCAACAGACGCTTCTGAGGGTGTATTTGTGGATGCAGGAGATGTCAACGCAGCTTCAATCACTTTATCGGTGAAAGTCGAAGACAACGGTGTGTACTTCGAAAATGCATCGGGTTCCGCATTGGAGGCGAATCAAGACTTCACTATCAATGTGACACCTGTAGCTGATGCACCTACATTGAATATCAATCCTCAGTTTAATTACATTCGTCAAATTACGGCTAGCCAAACCGCGAGCAGTCAAGGTTTAGCGATTGTCGGAATCATGGCGGCGCTTACTGATATTGACGAGGTGCTGTCTTTGGAGCTAACGGGCGTACCAGCTAGTGCTGAGGTAACAAGTGGCGTTTCTCCATCAGGCATTAGCTTCGATGGTACCACTTGGACAGTACCAAGCGATGAAATTGATACGCTAGAAATTGTCGCAACAGATACTAACAGTGGTATTGATGTCGGTTCTTACGATATTTCGCTTACGGCGATATCAACGGAATCTAATGGCGATGAAGCGCAGTCTTCACCTGTCCAAATTAGTTTGGATGTGAGTAGTGATAGCGACGATATTGACCAGTCAACCGCAGTGGACGACAGCTATTTAGTCGGCGGAGACACAGGTACCAACTTGATTGGTGGAGACGGTGACGACGTTATTCTGGGTGGTGATGGTGATGACGTGCTTATCGGTGGCTTAGGCTCAGATATCTTAACGGGTGGAGACGGCAGCGATATCTTCAAGTGGACGGTAGATTCCGTTGATGAAGGGGCAGTGGATACCATTACTGACTTCACTGTTAACGAAGACAGTATCGATTTACGTGAAGTTATCTCTGATCTCAATAACTCAATGATCGACATGGATGATCTGCTTGGTCACATTTCAGCAGACTACGATGCATCGACGGAAAGTGTTTCTCTGAACATTACTACGGATGCAAATGTTCAGCAGACTATTGTCGTGGAAAACTTAGGTACTTCAATCGACTTCAACGGTCTCAGCTCCAACGAGATTGTAGAGTCATTGCTGAACAACGGTGTTATTGATAACGGATAAACCTGTATACAACACAAAAATGGGCGGCTCTGATAAGCCGCCCATTTTTTCGGGAAAGCTTGATTTTAAACAGGAGATATTTGAATCGAAATAGAAATAAAGAGCGAAGCAAAGGGGTTATCTTGTTACGACGTTATAGTGATAGTTGGAAATTAAAATAGCGATAATTTGACGTTAAATCGCCTAAACGTGGATGTCTAGCAAGCTGCCAATGATTTCATTGTTTTTCTCTATGACAGACGCGCCAACTCGGTTATAACCAGCGGCTTGTGCGAGGTTGATGAGAGATTCAACTTTTTGAGAGGGAAGGCTAGGTGTTGAGGCTGTTATTGCGATATCCGCAACCGCAGCTAAATCGATGTTGTGATCAGAAAGCTCTTCTTTTACCTTACTTACATTATTGCTAATGCCATGTGCAGCTTTCTCGGCCATTTGTTGTGACATCTGAACGATGTGGTGTCCAGATTGAATTCCCGATACAGGCATATCACTACTCCCAACATTATGATAGTGAGAGCATAGGTGGAGTTTATAAAACGTTCAAGTGTTTTATATCAATGACTTGATTAGGCAAACAGTTTGGCAAGCATTTCTCTTTCTTCACCAGATAGAACCGGTTTTTGCGCTTTATTTAGTTTCACGCTGATCTCACCTTGTAATGACTTTAACTGACTTGCCGTTAAATCACTGAGCTTTTGCTTAAGTTCATTAAATTGTTGTGCGTTCATCTCAATACCTTCGTCATGATTCGGTTTATCCGTCGTTGCCCGAAATTCTTCATCCTTTGGATACAACATATTTATTCAACCAAAATAGATTAGAATTTGATCGATTGCTTTTTGTCCGAATATTGTCAAGGTGTGTTAAGTGATACGTCAGATTTTTCCTAAGAAGGTACATAATTACCCACTTTGGGGTAGATGGAAACGTAAAAAGAAAAAGGGAAGCGATATAGCGCTTCCCTCTTACATATGGTTTGAATGTTACTAACTTACCCTGACGGTAAACTTACTAGCAAGTGAATGAAGCTCTGGGAGCATGCGATAGATAAGATGAAGTTGCTGCAATACCATGCGGGCAGAGCTGTCGTCTTCATCGCGCCATTCGTTTAAGCGTTGCTCGAGTCCAGCATCATCAATATTAGATAGGTCACACTCCTCACAATGCTGGTGAAGCTGTTTATGAAGTACATCCAGATGCTGATGAATACAACGGTGAGCATCTAAAACGAGTTTATGAATTGACTCATCTTCGATGCGAGTTCTGTGCGCGCCTAATGCAGAAATATAGTTCAACATTGCGTGATTTAACGTTAGGAAGCGAAAACTTTCATCAACAGCTGCGCGATATTTGCCAGGCTCCGCCAGCATCGTACTAATCGCAGAAGATAGTGAGGCATCATTATTGTGGGCCTGGCGGCGAGCGATACGGTAACTCAAATTGTCTTTCTTGCCGATTCTATACTGACCAATGATCTGATCGAGATACTGCTTGTTCGCCTCTATCGCATCCGACATAACTTTGTGAAGCCTTCTCGACTGCCAGTCGGGCAAAATAACTAATACTGCTCCTACTGCAAGCACACACCCGATGAGGGTATCTGCTAGTCGAGGAAGGACAACTGCGTAACCTTCACCTAGTTGATTAAATAAGAAGAGGACGAGCAGTGTAATAAAACCAGTCGCGTACCCATAGTTGTTCATCCGGAAGGCGAAAAACATCACACCAGAGATAACGATAAATACTAACTGGCTTTCTTGAGAAGGGAAAAAAGTCAGCAATGGTACACCAATCAACAAACCAGCTAATGTACCTATTACTCTTGCCGTCAATTTTTGGCGAGTGGCACTGTAGTTCGGTTGGCATACGAATAAAGTGGTTAAGAGTATCCAGTAACCTCGGTCGATGTTGAATATTTGAATGATTCCATAGCCAATCGTTAAGGCAATTGACATACGTAATGCATGCCGAAACAGCATCGAATCTTTGTGTAAATTTGCTGATATACGCTGCCACATCGCCTTTAGCGTGTGTGGGTTGGTATCGGCGAGGGTATCTTCTTCGAGGCCTTCAACATCTGGGTTGTTAATGTTATTAAGTTGTTTTTCTACCGTCGCTAAGTTGTTGAATAAATATGTTAACTGCATCAGCAGACGTTTCCAGTGCCCTTGCTTTTGTTCTTCTAGATAAGCAAGAGAGTTCTGTACTTCAGCTAATGCCAGAATCGATTGATCGGTATGGGAGTATTCATTTCCTAGCTGAATGGCTAGTGCAATATCACGACACGCTTGGGCTTGAGACTCCAAAAGATATTTAAAACGAAACAGCACATCAGAACGTTCAAATTCGGTCGCTAAATCCTGATAGCGATAATGGCTAGAACTGACTCGTTCGTGAATGTCTTGAGCGATGAAATAAATATTTAAAAATCGGTCACTAGGCCCATCAATGTGACCCCGTTTCGATCGGTTAAGTAATGTGGTTTTACAAGCGTTTAGTGCCGTAACCGTGGCAGCATTGCATTTTGCAGCTTCAATCCGTAGCGGTTGTGGCGTCAAGTTGGTCACAGGATGAAAAAGCTTGGCTTTCGCATCAAGATAATTCGCCATTTGGAAGAACACATTGGCTAGGCTTTGTTGCACCGGTTGAAGGGGCCAAAATATCTGCCAAATCATGGACATGAAGTAATACCAGGCGGCACCGGTTAACAGCAGTAGTGGCTGAAACCAAATGTTGGTGCTTTCATGTGCGCCAAGCATAGTATAAATAGCGATTAGCAACGAACCAAAAGCAATACTCGCGTACTTAGGACCTATCGCCCCAAGAATGATGAAGCCGAAGGTTGAGACAAATAATCCCAACGCAAAAGCCCAAGGGGTATCGAACAAGATTTCAATTGAAAAAGCAGCAAGCGCAAAACAGAGAAAGGTGAGAATCAGAGCCTTGATGCGTCCAGTGAAACTGTCATCACTTTCAGCCAAAGCAGCAGCAATAACGCCTAATATTAATGGCGTTATCAGCGTGTTTTGCTCGAAGTACCAAGTTGGGATAACCACACCCAGTAAGGTAATAAGGATAAGAACGCTGTAATTTATGGTCTTGTTTGCCCAATATAGCCGAAATTTAGAAGTTGCTTGCACAATGCGCCTTATGTTTCCGATGAAGAACAGGGGGAATACTACCAGACCCACTATAGCGCGTTTATGATTTACTTTAAGAAAAATTCGTGGTTGCTGATAAAATCAGCAGGGATGTCATTGACTTATATTAAAACTGCCAGGTCATGTATTGAGGATTGTAAAGCCAGCTTCAAATAACCTCAGCTTTAGGTTATTAAATCGACAGTAATGTGAATTTTATTAAAGAATAGAAGAAGAAGCTTACTTAGGTGCTCGCCGTTGCTACAATTTAGCGCCTTAAAATGATATAAATCGACAACTTCTAAACTAAAAGGCGCACGTTTCATGCAGCTTACTGCCACTAACAAAGCACAGTTTTTTATTCAAAATGAGTACCATCACGTCGAAATAAAAGAGAACAGTGTTTTATTAAGCTCGATAGGCAGTGAAGAACATATTCCTTTTACGATCTGGAATGGCAAAGTTAGCGTAAAGCGTGGGTTATTATGGAGCTCTTTACAGTTTTTTGCTCATGAACACGAAGGCAAACAACAAAGCTGGCTAGTCCAAGGTTTACCGTGGCCACAATGCCGAAAGTTCGCGCTTGAGGCCGTTCGTCAATATCAAGAGTGGCACAACACTCAGTGCCGAAAACTGGCTGAGTATCTACCTAAGTGGGAAGAAGAGCTTTACAAACTAAAGCACTTGCCTGCTTACTTATCGCATTCTCAAGTGGTCTCCTGGGTTGAAAGTCTTAACCAAGAGTTAAGCGAGATGAAAACCACCCTAGAAGAAGCCAAAATGCGAATGCCGAATCGTATGTCGCAAATAGAGCCTTGGCTCATTGATACCTCTGAGGCGCTTGGTGAGCGTAATCGCGATTGGCTAGAAGCAGAACGTCCAAATTGGGAAGTGCTGTTTAATCAAATTGAATCCTCTCCTTTGAATTTATCCCAGCAATATGCGGTATTACTCAACGACGACCACAACTTAGTTCTTGCTGGTGCCGGCTCGGGCAAAACCAGCGTTTTAACCGCACGAGTTGCCTATTTGTTGCAAAGCCATCAAGCTCAAGCAGAAGAGCTTCTCATGTTAGCGTTCGGTCGTGATGCGGCGACTGAAATGAAAGAACGCTTAGTAGATAAAGTGGGCATGGCGGCAGACGGTGTGCGCGTAAACACATTCCATCAGTTGGGTTTGTATATTCTTAAACAAGTCGAAGAGCAACCTGTCGAAATTAGTCCTTTAGCGTTGGACGAAAATCAACGAACAGCATGGTGTGTAGACTGGTTGAAAAAACATTGGATGACACCCACCAACTTTAAACGTTGGCAAAAACATTTAGACAAATGGCCGATTGCGTACCTAAAAGGGGATGATGAGTTAGGAAGCCATTCAGAAAATCCAAAACTGATCGCTTGGCTAGATTCGCAGCTGTCTCATTTAGCGTCGGTAGGGTTGACCAAAAAGCAAGTACAAGAAAAGCTCGTAAACCACCAAGACTATACGCGTTTAAATAGTGAACTCGCCTTATGCTGGCCATGTTTTACAGCGTGGCAGAAAATGCTTAAAGAAAGCAACCAAGTGGATTTCCCAACCATGATCAGTCGTGCGACAGATTATGTGAATAAAGGGAAGTTTGTCTCGCCATGGCGCTTTATTATGGTCGATGAGTATCAAGATATCTCTCCAGATCGTCTGGCATTGATTGAAGCACTGTGTGAATCCACTCAGAAACAAGCAGGTGCCACGTTATTTGCTGTTGGCGACGATTGGCAAGCGATCTATCAGTTTGCAGGAGCGGATGTCGATCTTATCACTGGCTTTAAAGAACGCTTTGCTCACTCTACCGTTCATCACTTAGATACAACTTATCGTTTCAACAATCAGATTGGTGATGTAGCGAATACATTCGTGCAGCAAAACCCATCGCAGTTGCCGAAAACACTAAACAGCCACAAACAACGCAAGCAGAAGAGCGTACATACCGCGCCGAGCAATCAAGTGGAAAAGATCTTGGATCACTTGAATCAACAAGCCAAGCAAACCAAGTCAGTTTTATTGCTAGGACGTAACCATTATCATAAGCCCGATTTGTTCGACGATTGGTTGCGACGTTTCCCTAATCTCGATATTCGCTTTATGACTTGCCATGCGAGTAAAGGACGCGAAGCTGACTTTGTGATTATTCTTTCTGTGGATGAGGGGCAATTCCCCGCTAAGAAGAAGCAAATTCACATTGATGGTGCGTTGACGGAGTCCAAAGACAAATTCCCTTACGCAGAAGAGCGCAGGCTATTTTACGTGGCGATTACACGTGCGAAAGAGAAGGTTTGGATCACGCATACTGGCGCGGGATCTGCATTCGTTCAAGAGCTCGTTAATGGTGACTATCCCATCGTGACTTCCCGTTAAATGCAACGTTTAGAATGTTAAAAACAGCAAGGGCGATACTTGGTATCGCCCTTGCTTTATTTGGTTGGCATCAAAGCTTACATGCGCTCAGCAAGATAGGCTTCGTAATCTGGTACTTCGATGTCTACTTCTTGCTCAAGAAGAGGGGAGTTAAACAGGAACTTAGCGGTGGCTCGGTTCGTTGCTACAGGAATATTCCAAACACTAGCAATACGAAGAAGCGCTTTAACATCTGGGTCGTGAGGTACGGCATTCAGTGGATCCCAAAAGAAAACGAGAACGTCGATTTTGCCTTCTGAAATGAGAGCGCCTAGTTGTTGATCACCGCCCATCGGACCACTGATCATGCTCTTGATCGCAAGTCCAGTTTCTTTACTCAGCATGTGTCCTGTCGTGCCAGTTGCGTAAAGGAAGTGACTCTGTAGCTTTTCTTTGTTTTCTTTTACCCAGCGAAGTAGCTCAGGTTTGCAGTTGTCGTGAGCAACCAAAGCCACATGTTTATGGGTTGGCATGGTACGAATGGTTTTTTGCATCAAGATGTTTCCGTTTGTATGATTTTAAAATTGTTGTGACTCAATAGAACACGTTTTTGGTCTTTCAATCAACAGCCTTAACACGGAATGTCGGCCTATATTCTGACGGAGATAACGATTCTTCGATCGTGTCGTCATGAAGCGTCTTCGGAGTCAGTGGTTTGATGGTTGGTGAGGCATGTTTGTCATAAGCTTCACCTCTTAAGTAATGCGTTGCTTGCATCACGGAAAGCCGACCTTGCTGCACCATTTTATCTGTTGGTGCGAAGAGTACTTTGTTACGTAACAGGCCTCGATATACACCATGACTTAAGTACACAGAAACTAAACCGATCTCCTCAGCTTTGCCGGCACTGCGCAGCTCACTGATGGCCGCTTCAATCGCCACTGCACTGCCAACAATGTAATCTATATTTCCCATATCGATCACACGTTGAACTAGGTTACGTTGTAACTCCTTGTCGTTGTCTGCCCAAAATGAGTCAACAATGTTGATATCACTTCCTTGTATCGCTTCATAAAATCCGGCAGTAACGGGTTTCGTACCACCACGAGTTCGCGGCCCCAAAAGTAAGGCAATGTTGGTTTTTCCTGACCCCTTTGGATGGCGAGCTGCCAAATATTGACCCGCTTCGTATCCCATCCAATGCCAGTCAACACCAACAGTCCCTTTTAGCAACTCACTTTGTTCTTCATCCAAGTCGAGTTGGTTCACAGTAGCAAAAACGGGAGTATTCCCCACCCAATTTTTAAGTGAATGCTCGTAAGCCTGTGGGTCCACGGTCCCAAGGATAACTGCATCTGCTCCCCATTGGTTACACAGTGCGAGTTGTTGTTCTTGACGGGTTTTGTTTGGGTAGCCGCCCGCTTCAAGGACTCGTAGCTCGACACCTTTTCTTTTCGCTTCGGACACCATTCCATAGTTTACTGACAACCAGTATGAATCCTTTAGGTGAGGGTATATTGCACATATTTTCTCTGCGGCAACCGCTGGCAAAGAAGCAACTAGGGTTAAAGTGGCTGCAGAATGTTTGAAAAATGTGCGAAATGCGTGTTGATTTTTAACCATGAAATGAAGTTCGTTGGCATAGATTAAGTAAACACTGCAAAATATAACGTAATATGTCGCTGAACACGAACATTAAGGTCATGAAAATATGCTGCTAGCAACTGCAAGCATCGGTCGTAAACTTTTGTTGTCTTTCATTGCGATGGCAATACTGGTCATGTTATCGGCACTTATTGGTGTGTCTGGATTTTCTTTGGTTGCCAAAACCGAAAGAAATGTCGTGGATTCTGCGATTCCCGCCATGATTGAGGCGAGACAAGTCTCTGAGTTGAGTACTCGTATTATTTCGTCTGTACAAATGTTGTCGAACGCAAGAAACGAGCAGGAAAGAAAGGAGTCAGGGCGAGTGCTGTTCGAACAGCTCGAGTCTTTACTCACTCACATCAAGGAGCTCGGGAGTGAGTCGTTCGATTCTCAATTGTTAGAAGCTTTAGAGAATAACGTCCAGAACGTTATCGACAATTTGGCAGAGCTCGGTGTTTCGGTTGAAAAAAAGCTGTGGCTTGCAAAAGAGATAGATACTCGTGTTGAAGAAATGCGTCTGCTCAGTGAAGAGCTAGAACAACTAACTCGTACGCAAGTTCAGAATACAAGCACCATTGCTGTTGCTAACGTCACGCATATTTATGACTTATTAGAATCGAATAAAAAATCGCAAGTTTATCAGGCGCTAGATGCACTGGTGGAGGTCGATCTTGATTTGACTGAGCGATTGCATGAACTGCACTTGTTGGCCTTTAAAATGTTGAATCAGATTGAAGAGGCTCGGACATTAACGAATATTGAGCGAATTCAACAGGTTCAAAGTGATTTCGATAGCAACCTCAAAATCATGCAACGCCGTGTACTCGCTGTGGAAGATCCTACGCGCTCTAAGCAAATGAGCCAACTGCTCATAGAGCTTGGTAAGCGTCAGGTCGTATTTTCTATACTGATGCAGCAATACGAGAATAACGAACAGTCACAACAACTGATGCAAAAGACATTAGAGTTGTTCTCAGAGCTTAATGGCACGGTCAACAAATTGGTTGATGATTCAAACAAAACCACTACCGTCGCTGTAGACCAATTGACCAGCACACTGAAATTCGCTCAGTGGTCTTTAACCGTTATTTCAATTGTTGGTTTGATTGTATTGGTGCTGATTTTATGGCGTGTGGTGTACCTTTCTGTTGTGAAGCGGTTAGCTGAATATTCCGCTGCGTTGCTGTCTGTGGCGCAGGGTAACTTAGCGGTTGAGTTGGAAGTGAAAGGCAAAGATGAGTTGGCGCATATGGGGCAGGCCATCATCACGGCTCGTAATACCGCGCAAGCACTAAAAGTGGTAGCAGAGGGTGAAGCTCAAGCCAAGCGAGAGCTTGAGGAGCATAAAGAGCATTTAGAAGAGCTCGTTGAGCAGCGCACTTCGCAGTTAAAACAAGCAAACCGCCGTTTGAATGAAGAGGTTTTGAATCACGCTAAAGCTCGCAAGCAAGCAGAGCAAGCGAGCCGAGCAAAATCGGCATTCTTGGCGACGATGAGCCATGAGATAAGAACGCCAATGAACGGAGTGTTGGGGACAGCACGCTTGTTGATTGACTCAGGCCTCAACCCAATTCAAAAGCGTTATGCGGAAATCATTAATCGTAGTGGTAAAACGTTGCTCGCGATCCTTAATGATGTACTGGATTACTCCAAGATTGAAGCGGGGCATTTAGAAATTCGTCACATGGGCTTTGATTTACACCAAATGGTGGAGGACACTTTCCAGTTAATGAACAGTCGAGCACAAGAGAAGAAGCTGCTGTTCTCCTACCATATTGAAAGTGATGTTAGTCGCTACTGGAAAGGGGATGTCACCAGAATCAGTCAGGTGCTGAACAATCTCGTTGGTAACGCGATTAAGTTCACTGACGAAGGAGAAATTGATATCTACGTTAGCCTGAACCCTGAGGACGAGTCGCAAGTCCTGTTTGAAGTATCAGACACTGGAATAGGAATTGCCAAAAAATACCAGAGAACGTTGTTTGATGCCTTCACGCAAGCTGAAGGTGGGATGAGCCAAACTGGAGGCACGGGGCTTGGACTTGCCATCAGTAAGCGAATCATTGAAGCGATGGGCGGTGTTTTAGAAGTCGATTCCGAAGAGGGAAATGGTAGCCGATTCTGGTTCTCTATTCCGTTAGAGGAAAGCGAACCTGTTGAAACAGGAACCGTGGCAACCGCACGTTGCAAAGTGAAAGCAAAGGTCTTGCTAGTAGAAGATAATGAAGTCAACCGAGTGGTCGCGGAAGGTTTTCTAGAAAGCATGGGGCACCAAGTCGTGATGGCAGAAAACGGCTCACAAGCAGAGCAACTGATCAGCACACAAGATTTTGATATCGCTTTGGTCGACATCAACCTCCCTGATTGTGATGGAACTGAGTTGATCCAACGCTTAAAGCGGATTGAGTGTGATAAGCCGGCCAATAAAGCGCTTGCCGTCACGCCAATGATTGCAGTGTCTGCGCACGTTTTTGCGGAAGAAGTTGAGCGCTATCTAGCCGCTGGTTTTGACGGATACTTGCCTAAGCCATTGGCAAAAGAGGCACTCGCGGCATTGATTCAGGATGCGCTAGACGGAAAGCCGTTGTTGTTGCCACAAAATGCCGACTGTACCCCGTTTGATCAAATTTCGCCTCAAGAGCAAGAGCTACAATCAAAGGTCGTTCAAGCACCCCAAAAAAAGGAACCCGATGTGGTTATCATTAATCCGAGCGTGATTGAGTCCGATATGAAAATCTTGGGCAGAGATAAGATGTTGCACATTATTAATCTGTTTAGAGCCACCAGCACCGATGTATTAAGCAAGCTGCAAGCGTCTGCTGAGGACAATGATAGTAAAGAAGTAAAGAATCTTGCCCATAAATTAAAGGGCAGTGCAGGAAGTTTAGGACTAACTGCATTAATGAACGCTTGCCAAGCAATTGAAGCCGCGGCTCAACCTTTAGATACCTATAATGCGACTAAAGATGATTTAGTTTCTCAAGTGTCTGCATCAATTCAAGCTCTGGATGAGTTAATGGCGAAGTAATCCATCGAGCATTGAAAATAAAAAAACCTCCGGCTTTCCGGAGGTTTTTTCTATTCGGTCATGTCATCTTCCCACTCGAATCGAGTGTCTAGGGCATAAGGGTCATCATCAAAAGGATGTTCCACTTTGCCACGCAAGTATTCGAGTTGATGCTCAAGCATATTGACCGTTTCGTAGTCTCCCTCAGAACAAGCAACGTAAATCTGTTGTTCAAGAGCGGCAATGTTATCTCGGATACCCATGAGATCCCCCTTAAATCATCATCGATTCTCAAAACGATTATAGTCAAGTAATCCAAATTCGATCGGTTGTTTTGTACGGTACCAATTGTGTAAACGATCGCTAAATGACCAGAATTTTTCTGAGCTTCTACGAATCGCAAAATTATCCAATAACTTAACGTAATCGGACTCGTTTTGGATGGCACTAAATTGATCGACAAAATCTTTTACTTGGTTTTCGTTGATCGAGAAAAATGCCGCAGGGTAGCTTCCCACAACGCCGCGTACAATGGTCATGTCATCGTTAGCAAAGTCACGGTTACTTTCTTCATCAAACAAGCTAGAGATGTTTGTGTGTGCATTGTTGTGAAGTAAGGTGAACAGTTCATCTTCCCCTGATTGACTTCTCACCATAAGCATAGTGATTTGCGGAACGGTTTTTAGGCCTTCACCACGAACGTGGTCAATACGTTTTAGTTGCTTTTCACTACTCGCAGAAAGAGCCGTGTCTTGAATTTCGTAGCGAGGCAGAAGCACATCTGAAACATGTTCGCTCAACAACTCCACCAACTCCGTTTTTGGATCGTCACTCTTATACTGAACGCTGGTTGGTTGGTTAAACGGCTTCACATTTCGTTGTAAAAAGTCACTCAACTGCGGGCTTTGATCTTTATACCAGCTAGATTGCAGTTCATGGCGCATATCGGCGGGTAACAATGAGATAAAGTTACTTTCGCCTTCTAGACGCAAGAAGTCCATAAACATTCGTGTCATGAGCTGATGGCCGAAGTTACCGTAAACGTCAAACCCAGCAACAAGCAAATAGTGGATACGCTCTAGTAACGCGTAGTCAAGAATCCACACTGTTTTAGGCTGCTCACCAACTAACCCTTGAACAACAGAAGCACTATCAAAATGGCGGAATATCGTTAATGCCGCATTATGGTTGGTGCCATTACCATCCCAAATTACATCGGTGGATAGGTTTTCACCTTCTTTAAACCAGTTATTAGTGAACTCAGATTTAGCCTCTAGGTAGCGAGCTTGTTGACGCGCGTACTTGACCCAGTTGGTAACAGGTAGCGTGTTACTTTCTTGCTCTGCCGGTAGTTTTAGATTATCAGCCTGAGATCGGTAAAACTCATTTACTTCTGGGATGTCTGCTTTATCTGGATCAAGGAAAAACACCCAAAAGCGATCATTGATAACATTCAATGCCAGTTGGCCACGACAAACTGGGCCTTTGATGTATGCCATTATTGTATTTTGTGCATTATCTAGCATGAACTTAAAGCGCGACTTCACTGGAAGGCCGATGAATGATGTCATCGGGTTTGCAGCAACTTCTGGTGCATAACTCGGTAGCTGACTAACCATGTAATCAGCATCAATAAACCAAGTTTTCCAGTTCTCTATGCGTTGCTTGTTTAACGCGAATGGCATGTGAGTTTTATCTACTATGGTCCCTTGCTCTGGAATAATTCGATAAAACACACGTTCAACCCCTGGATCATCGTACGGGCGACGCGTTGAAATACGTTTGACGGGCTGTCCTGGTGGTGTCGCAGAACGGACGAGCGTGAAGAATCGGGGATCTTCATCGAGTTCCGAAAAGTAGAGATGAGATAAAAACAAATGCTCATATATATACCTAGCCATCAGCTGATTTTTCAAATCAGAGTGGTTAAGTAATGTTTCGTACTTATCTATTTGCGCTTGCTCATTCTCACTAACAGGTTGGTGAACGTTCATTATTGCGCCGTTTTCCAACCAAGTCATGAGTGTGTGGTATTCACTGTTTGATAGATTTGGCATACCAAAAGGCATTCCCCAGGTCGGGTTATCCTTTTCGTATTGCTCGTATTCTTCAATCGTCGGACAGGTTTGCTCTCGGTCTATCGAAAAGTCAAAGCCTTCTAACTGGACTTGGTCAGGCAATGGGTGGCGCTCTTTTTGTTGTAGCAAACGTGCGATAAGGCCTGCATCAATGTTGGCTGCCATGCTTTGATCACGTTCGTTGAGAACCGGATGAAAACCCGCATCGCGCCACTCTTGGGTTGTTTCTGCATCTTCGAATAAGCGTGTTGGTGCTGCGGCTGTGAGTCTTGTTCCTTCATATACCAGTGCTTTACTCGCACCACGGTCAATGCCCTCAACAGAAGAGAGCTTAAGTTGACATGGTGCATCGTAGCACGCGTGGCAGACGACACAGCGGTTATCCATAATGGGTTTAACTTCGCTTTGGAAGAAGTTTGCTTGAGGGGTTTCCACGTCAACTGTGCGTTCACGCACGAGCTGTGGACCAAACAGTTGGTCATAGTTAAGACCAGCATAGGTTGCACAGCCGGCAAACAAAGTAGCAATGCAAAGTGTAAAAATTAAGCGCAAATTCATTGAGTTATTTTACGTGATTCGAATTTGCATTAATTAAAGCAAAATAAGCGGTCAATTACCAAAAGTTGGGCCAATTAGCGTTAATTTTTCTGTTGATTGTCTGAGCGCTTGAAAATGTAACCCTGGCGGTGGACTGTCTGAATTCTGTCTGTTGGAACGCCTTCGTGAACTAGACGCTTTCTCATTCTGCTCATGTGCATATCGAGTGCTCGATCATGTTCAGTAAATTCACGTTTTAGTACTGTTTCGTAAAGAAAATGCTTACTAAGTACTTGATCTTGATGGTGAGTGAGAGTTTGCAGCAGCTTAAATTGAATGCTTGTTAACTGAACAGATTTCTTGTTTGGCAAGTAATTGAGTACCACAGAGTGAGTGCGCTTATCTAGTAATAGCTCCTCATCATTATGGTGAACGCCGTTGTGTTGGCATTGGTAAGTTTTTCCATTTGAAACCTTGGAGTCAAGCACGCGGGCACCTTAATTATTAATGGTAGTAAAACGTATTATCATTAATATTTATATAAAAGCAATCAGGTACTTTATGGGCACTGTGATATGCGTAGACAATCTTAATATTTGAGATTAACAGTAGTGATGAATGGTGCGATGGCGCTCTGAACTAAAGTGCTATTGGAGTGCGTATTAGCTACAAATAACGGTGTAATGTTAGGCGAAGATAGAAAGAATTCTCATTTAGTAAATTCGCTTATCCGCTATTTGTGAACTATACATTCTGTTGCAGGAAGCACTTTTCTAATACACACAGAGGTTTATATGACAGCGAAATATGGCGTTAAACGCCGATTAGCGATTCTTGCCGCCGCTTTAATCGGTGCGACAAGTAGCAGTATCGCAGCAGAGAAACCAAATATTCTCGTCATTTGGGGTGATGATATTGGCCAGTCCAATCTCAGTGCTTACACGTTTGGCTTGATGGGGTACAAAACACCAAATATAGACAGTATCGCCAAAGAAGGCATGATGTTCACTGACTATTACGGTGAGCAATCTTGTACAGCGGGCCGTTCTACTTTCATTACGGGCCAAACCGTTCTTAGAACAGGTTTGAGTAAAGTGGGGCTTCCAGGTGCTGATCTTGGCTTGAAGGAAGAGGACGCAACCATTGCCGAAATGCTGAAGCCGATGGGCTATATGACAGGGCAATTTGGTAAAAACCACTTAGGTGATAAAGATGAGCACCTTCCTACTAATCACGGCTTCGATGAATTTTTTGGCAACCTTTATCACTTGAACGCCGAGGAGGAGCCAGAAAACGTCGATTATCCTAAAGATCCTGAGTTTCGTAAAAAGTTCGGTCCGCGCGGCGTTATCCGTTCGTACGCTGATGGCAAAATTGAAGATACAGGACCTCTAACTCGCAAGCGCATGGAAACCGTGGATGAAGAGACGTTAGATGCGGCACTCGACTTTATGGATCGTGCAGTCAAGGCTGAAAAACCTTTCTTTGTCTGGTGGAACGCAACTCGTATGCACTTCCGTACTCATGTGAAAGAAGAGAACTCTGGAAAAACAGGTATCAGCGAGTATGCAGATGGTATGGTCGAGCATGATAACCATGTAGGTCAGCTACTGAAAAAAGTGGATGATTTGGGTATTAAAGACAATACAATCGTCTTTTACTCCACCGATAATGGCCCACACATGAACTCGTGGCCAGATGCAGGTACAACGCCATTCCGTGGAGAGAAAAATACCAACTGGGAAGGTGCGTACCGAGTTCCTGCGATGGTACGTTGGCCAGGTAAAATTAAAGCTGGCTCTGTTTCGAATGATATCATGCATCACATGGACTGGATGCCAACGTTTGTTGCTGCCGCGGGTGATGACAATATCAAAGAGAAATTGCTCAAAGGTTATAGTACGAATGGTAAGAAATTCAAAGTTCACCTAGACGGCTATAACTTCCTACCATATTTGACTGGTAAAGAGGATAAGGCCCCACGAGAAGAAATTTTTTACTTCTCAGATGATGGAGACTTAACTGCACTTCGCTATAACAAATGGAAGCTGGTCTTTATGGAGCAACGAGCAAAAGGCACGTTGCGTATTTGGGCTGAACCATTCACCACACTTCGTGTTCCTAAGATCTTCAACTTGCGTATGGATCCTTACGAAGTGGCTGATATCACTTCTAACACTTACTACGATTGGATGCTAGACCGTGCTTACATGCTTGTTCCTGCGCAAGCTTACGTAGGCAGATTCCTTGAAACGTTTAAAGAGTTCCCACCAAGGCAAAAAGCAGCAAGCTTCTCGCTCGATCAAGTGATGGAGAAACTAAAAGAGAACCCAAATAAGTAGGAAAAGCTAAGTGAAGTATCACTGACCCGTCCTGATATGGGTTGACACTTTTTAACTAAAACGCTCGATGTACTTCATCGGGCGTTTTGTATTTTAAAG